>JBGSNA010000016.1:0-65789 GCA_041739875.1 Pirellulaceae bacterium | reverse complement strand
TTTGAGTGGATCACGGCTATCCTTGCCAACGGCCTGTCGTTTGGAAATGAATTCACTCGCACCTGTAGTGCGAATTTTTCACAACGGCGAGGCCATTTTTTTTCGTGAAACACGAAGCCCTAAGCTGGACGGTCTCTAAAGCCTGAACACCAGCGCCGAACAAAATTTGGGCAAAATTTGGGGCCACTCACGGTTTCTGAAACGTATCTTCGACCCGCGTCTGTCCGCTTGTGCATTTGACGACGGACGGCGACAGTGCTTTTCTTCATCCGCCCGGTTAAATCGTCCGTGTCGCAGAGGACGGCCAGCGATCAAACACTCAAGGAAACTTCAATTATGCACGGATGGCGACCCGTCCAAATTGGCTTGATGCTTTGTCTCGTTGTCGGTTGCACAAGCATTCCATCGAACCAACATTCGGTGGATCCTTCCCTGTTGAAAGGAGATTCTGCAGAGGTTCAACAGCGATTGCTTACTCACATTCCCATTGGCACGCCGCAACTAGAGGCTGAACAGCTAGTGAAGTCATTCGGTTTCGAGCTGACACCCGAGTCGGAATTGGGGTTCGATTCGCATGACTCGATCAATTGCCGCCTTACCGTGCGAAAGGGTCTGTTTGGTCAAGCTGTCTGGATCATTCAAATTGAATGCACCAACGGAACAGTCTCCGATATTATTTGCGAACAGATGGGGGTTAGCTACTGGTAGAGCAACCGAAGATCCTCGCAATTGTTCCGGCCACTCACGAGTGTTGGCCTGAGATTGCAGTTTGACTGTGTGATTCTTGGTTCGGCATTCGTGCGAACTAGCAAAAAATCGGAAGTGGACGTGGCGGGCTTGCCCTTTGGCAATAATGAGGGATCGATAGCGAACGCAGGGGCCGGGTGACCGCGAACGCATTCGCCCGTTTTCCCCGCGTCACCCTTCGAAAGCAAAAAATGAGATCGCTCGCTAGAATCGCCGCCGTCGCTTTATCGTCCATCGGTATGTCGATTGGCTTGTCCACAAGTGGGCTCGCTGCCGACATCGTGACGACTGCCACACAAGCTGGACAGTTCAACACGCTAGCGGCCGCTTTAGGTGCTGCGGATTTGGTATCAACTCTGCAAGGCCCAGGTCCATTCACAGTGTTCGCGCCGACTGACGAAGCGTTCGCTAAGCTTCCAGAGGGTACCGTTGCATCACTTCTTTTGCCGGAGAACAAGTCAAAGCTCGTTAGTATTTTGACCTACCATGTCGTGCCTGGAAACGTTTCGCTCAAACAGGCGGTGAAGCTAGATGGGGCAGCAACGGTCAACGGTCAACGCATCGATATTTCCGCAGGGCTCGATGGCGTCGGTGTGGACAATGCCAAGATCGTGGCTGCAGACATACAGTGTGACAACGGTGTCATCCACATCATCGATTCTGTGATGTTGCCCGAGGCATTAACGATTCCGGAAAAGGCTGCCGAAGCAGGGACGTTCAATACGCTTCTTGCTGCCGTTGGTGCGGCGGGGCTTGCAGAGACGCTCGGCGGTCCTGGTCCATTTACGGTGTTCGCACCAACCGACGAGGCGTTCGCGAAGCTGCCTGCTGGAACAGTCGAATCGTTGCTTCAGCCAGAGAACAAGAATAAGCTCGTCGATATCCTCAAGTACCACGTCTTGTCTGGCGTCGTTTACTCAGAAGCCGCATTGGATGCGAAAACGGCCAAGACGCTCAATGGTGCCAGTGTTTCGATCAGTGTTAGCAATGGTAATGCAAGGGTGAACGAATCGAACCTAGTCGCACTCGACCTTGAGGCTGCGAACGGAGTCATCCACGTGGTTGATGCGGTGCTGTTGCCTCAAGCGACTTCACAAGCCTCATCGATGAAGCCAACTGGTGCTGTGAATGTGAGTCACATGCTGACAATGGCAATCAGTCAAGGCGTACCCGTTTACAACGCAGGTGACCACCATGGGTGTGCGGTCATTTATGAGAATGCATTGAATAGTTGTATGTCGATGCCAATGGATTCGCAACTTCACCATCATGTTCAAAGCGTTCTGGCATCAGCACGACGCCAACACTCAGCCACCGATCGTGCATGGACGCTGCGTCGAGGAATGGATCAGCTTCAAATGCAGTTGAATGGCAAATAGCTGAGTGCGACTGAGAGGTAGAGTGTCTCGCGACGAGTGTTCCGGTGCGAGCATTCGAATTCCCGAGCAGGTTCAGACGCTGGAAAGGCTGTTGGGAAAAGCAGTTTGGGGCGTCCTTTAACTTATTGGCGGAAGAAAAGCGGGTGAGGCAAGCGTTCCGGTTGTTAATGCCGAAATGCGGCTTGGAAACCCGTTTACATTCAAAAGGCTTCACTTCCTGTCTCTGCGATGCTAAGGCGGATCGCGGACCCTTGGGTCGGTATCCGTAGCAATTCTTGACCGAAGCGGTTGTGGACCGAGAAACGCGTTGCCTTTCGGAATTCCAGACGATAGCATCGCGTTAATGAGGATTTGCCTCGCATTGCCACATCGCACGGGAGTTGAAGTACTATGGTTTCTTTGTTATCGAGCCGGCGTCGTGCCGCACGTCAGGCAGCAATCCATCAGCCAACGATTCGTTCGGTCTTTTCCTTGCTCGTGCTTCCAAGCTTGTTGTGGGTTGGTGGATGCAACAGCTCGGTTGAGTCGGGCCTTGATACTCGCGATATCGAAGCAACATCGACGCCGAACAATTCAAGTGTCACAGACACGCCAAGCATGGCCGATTCTGGAAAGAGCATTCCAAGCACTCCTCTTTCCGCTCCATCGCAAGAGCCAGTCGCCTTAGCCGAGCCTCCAGAGAAACTGAGTATCGGTGACGCGAGCCCCGGTTTACAAATCGCAAAGTGGGTCAAGGGAAGTCCCATCAACGAACCACTCCAGGGCAAAGTTCACGTGGTCGAGTTTTGGGCGACCTGGTGTGGCCCGTGTCGAGTCGGTATGCCGCATATCAGTACTCTACAGAGCGAATACGGTGACGAAGTGGCTTTCATTGGGGTCACGCGAGAGGACGAAGCCAAAGTCGTATCGTTCCTCGAATCGGAATCGCCAGACGGAAGGACTTGGGAAGAGGTGATTCAATACCGGCTAGCGATTGACGATCGCGACTGGACCAACACCGCATACATGCGCGCAGCGAGCCAAAACGGGATCCCTTGTGCGTTTGTCGTCGGCCGGGATGGAGTCGTGGAATGGATTGGACATCCAGCTTCGATCGATCAGCCGTTGAAGCAAATTGTGGACGGCAAGTGGGATCGTGAAGCAGCGATGGTCGCGTTCCAGAAGGAGCAGCGTCTCAAGGAAATTTCGACGAAACTTGCGGCCCTTACCCGGGCTAAGGATTGGTCGGGTGCCCTGGAGTTGCTTGAACAAATGGAAAGCGAAGTCGGGACGTCGCCAAGATTGATGCAAACGAAACTGAGCATCCTCGAGCTCGCAGGTCGCAGTGACGAAGCATCGGCTGTTCGTGCCCAGATCGTGGAGACTGCATGGGACGATGCCAAGACGCTCAATCAAATCGCTTGGTCGACCGTGACACGTCCAGATTCTCCGGATTTGGAACTTGCACTCAAGGCCGCAGAACGTGCGTCGGAGCTTCAAGAGAATAAGGACGCAACGGTGTTGGATACGGTCGCGCGAGTTTACTATGAAATGGGTAAGCTTGACGAAGCTATCAAGTGGCAACGGCTTGCAGTGGAAAACAACCAAGGAGTCGGCGAAATCAACGCGGCTCTGGAAAAGTATCTCGCTGAGAAGGGAGCATCCGAACCAGCCGCATCCGAACCAGCCGCATCCGAGCCAGCCGCATCCGAACCAGCGGCCGATGCCGTTGAAGCCGAAAAAGAAGCGGCGGAGTAGTCTCTAACAGGGATTTAACTGTTTATTCCGCTAGATCCATTTGCTCCGGCTGATTTCTGAGTACGCCGCTTCGTCGAATCGGCGAGGCGTGATGCAGCGGAAATGTGCGAACTTGGTGCTGAATAGCCGTAGCCCGCAACATGAGACGCTGCCCAGTGAGACGTTGCCGAGGTTGAAGAAAAAGAGAGTGACAGCGGGCCTTCGGATCAGTTATCATTGAATAACTGCGTCGTTCCTGTGACGATGAATCCTGCCCAATTATCCCTCCTAAGTCTTAATCACCGACTGCGTTTGGCTTTCGATCAGACGGTAGATGTCCGCCACACGATCGTACAAGTACGCATCACGTGCCCCGTTCATTTGCCCCGTTCATTTGCCCCGTCCGTCAATAAATAGACAGCCCACCGTTCGTCTCATTGAAAGATCAATCATGCTTAACCGTAGAAGTCTGTTGCAGGGAATTGCTGCTAGCACCGGTGCCGCATGGGGAGCGTCGCTAGTTCCTGAACGACTGTTAGCATCGCCTCTCAGCAGCGCGGCGCCAAAGCGTATTGTCTTTTTTATGCAGAACCAAGGTTTTGACCCAAAGACCTGTGTTCCAGAAGGAATGACGCACAGTGGCTCATTGGCGAAAGCGAAACTTCCTGAGCCCATTAGTGCACTGGAACCCTACAAGGAACGACTTCATATCATCAACGGGCTACATGGCATCCACACCAGCCCGTCGCATAGTGCCTTTTTCGGAGCTCTTGGTGGTTATCGCGGCAGTGATGGTGTGCCACCGAGTGCGCCGACCATCGATTATGAGCTGAGCAAGGTCCTTCCGCAGACGTTGTTGCCGCATCTGTGCATTGGCATGGACTCGATCGAGAACATGAAGACCAAGCCAACGATTGCGACTCTATCGGCCAGCGGCGCTGGCCAGCCGATCTTCATGCATTCGAATCCGAATCATCTCTACCAGATGCTCTATGGCGGCATTTCCACAGGCAACATTCGACTCCAACATGAAGCTCGATCCAGTGTGATGAGCCAGGTCCAAGAGTTGGCGGCTGCGAAGGGCCAATCGCTTCCCATTTCGGATCAACAGCGATATGGCCAATACGTCCAAGGTTTCAAAGAGGTGAACGGCTTACGAACGCGACTCGATACGGTGGCAGATCACTTGCGCAAGTTCGCGCCCCAAGTGGATGAGCGATACACCAATCCCGAGTTCGAAACGGACTGGCACGATGTACTACTTGACCTCGGAATCTCAGCGCTCACGTCAGGGATCACGAACACGTTGACCATTGGCTCAGGCCGAGGCGAAATTTTTGGTGCGTGGAAAGGCTTGGGTATTAATGAACAAGGGCACAACCTCGGGCACATGGACCAACCCGACAATCCGATTTGGATCAAAATTCGCCAGTACAACAGCCGCATGTTGGTGCGGATCATGGAGACACTGGACAGCGTGCCTGAAGGAAGCGGCACGATGATGGACAACACGCTCATTGTTTACACCAGCAATAACGCTGACAAACAGCACACCAACGGTGCCAACTGGCCAGTGATGCTTCTTGGTAACCTCGATGGCGCCTTCAAAACGGGTTGCTTCACCCAACTGGACGGAAAGCGACCGATCAACGCACTCTACACGTCGCTGTTGCGTGCAGCCGGCCAGAACTGTGATCGTTTCAACATGAATGACAAGATGGCCAAGAAGTTCGACAACGCCACCGGCCCGCTCAAGGAAGTGCTCGCATGAGTCCCGCCAGATTCGTACTGGGAATCGCGATCTCGTGGTACGGGGCGTTCACGGCAAGTGGCGAAACCTACACGCCAGGCGATCCGGTCCACCAAGATTTTGATGGTGTTGCGAGTGCGTTTCTCAAGAATCATTGCGTCGATTGCCACGGCGAGTCTGAACCCGAAGGAAATCTCTCACTGCAGGATCTGGGACCGGTCGACGAAGTCAATGCGAATACGTGGAGAAGCGTGTGGGCGCAGGTCACCTTAAAAGAAATGCCGCCGCGCGATGCGGACGCGCCCGAGACCTTGGAGCGATTGAGGTTTTCCGACTGGATCGTCAGCGAACTGACTCGCGTCATGCACGACAAAGGTGGCTTCCATGACCATCTCGATCCCAACAAAGGCAACTTCGTCGATCACGACCTGCTCTTTGGTCCGCTTCCAAACAACATTCAACTCAAACCGACATCATCTCCCGCACGCATTTGGCGTGTGACTCCTAGCGAGCATATCACGCGTCTGAATGAGTTGATCAACACGGAGCCAGTGTTCGATCCAGAAAAGCCAGGCCTTCGCACGCACGGCGATGCGGTTCCCACCAACCACGGTGGTGAACTCAAGCTTTACTTCGGTACCGATCGGATCATCCAATGGCAGGGCGGAACAGTCGCATATGCAACCGCTGTGAAAAGTGTTCCGGCTGTCCTGTCGTCCGCACGCTCGCATGGTCTCGAAAACTATCCCGACTTCTACAGCGTCAACAGTGCCGAAGCGACCCAAATCATGGGCATCGCAAGTGACATCATTCGCTACATGGCCGAGGGCCCGCTCAGCATCGCTCAACCGTATCAAATCACAGACGACCCGAAATCCATCGCCGATAAAATGAAAGGCGACCTTCGTGGGTTGCCTACCAGCTTGGTATACAGCAGTAAGGTTGTCCGACCACTAACGCCAGTCCTTGATCTGATGAAGACGGATGGCGTGGACAATCAACAGTTACGCGCGGCGGTGGACTATCTTTTCGAAGCGCTGACGTTTCGACCACCGAGCAAATCGGAGTCCGATGCTTATCTCGATATTGTCAAGCAATCCGTTGACAAGCTTGGCAAGAAAGATGGCGTCGACCTCGGTCTTTCATCTATCTTCTTGGATCGCGACGCGCTGTTTCGACCCGAATTGGCCGAACACGGGAAACCCGATGCACATGGCCGTGTCTTGCTTCAAGACTGGGAATTGGGGCTGGCCGTCAACCATGCGCTTCGATACCTCAAACCCGATCAAGAGCTGCGTGACGCGATCACTCAAGGGCGAATGCGCACGAAGGAGGACGTGAAACGCGAAGTCGAGCGGATGTTGTCGGATGATCGTATTCGAAAGCCACGCGTCTTGCGATTCTTTCGCGAGTACTTCGACTACGACCTGGGTGGCTACATTTGCAAAGATGCAAGAGCGTTGGCGGAGACGGGCGTCAACAACAAGGGCGAAGCCCACTATCGTGCGATGTTCGACTCAACGGCAAGCACGGATCGGTTGATCGAGCTCATTCTGCAAGAAGATCAGAACGTTCTCAAACAGTTGCTAACCACCGACAAAGTGGTAGCCACCCAAGCCGACAAGGTTTACTTCGGTCGGGAACGCTCCGGAGATGAAAAAGCCGAGTCCGTTGCGGCGGAGAAGATCGCTAGAAAAAAGGCGGCCGATAAACAGGCAGCAGAGCTTGAAGACTTGAAGAAAGCCAATCCGGGACTGGAACCGCCGATGCCAGCGGAAAAGAAGAACCCGTCGAACGCGAAACTCGACGTGATGGAGGCGGATCTTTCGGGGCCGGTGATCTTTGCTCGTGTGAGTCGACGTAGCTTTGGAGACGGTTCCATGGAACCAGAACGTATCTTGGCGACGGTCACGGGCGACGAACGTCTCGGTATTCTCACCCACCCCAGTTGGCTCGTTTCGCACTCCGATGCGATGGACAATCACGCGATTCGGCGAGGCCGTTGGATACGCGAACGTTTGCTGGGCGGCGGTATTCCCGATGTGCCAATCACAGTCGATGCAATGCTTCCTGACGAACCCAAAAACACATTGCGTGAACGCATGCGGGTGACCCGGGAAGACTATTGCTGGACATGCCACAAGAAAATGGATCCGCTTGGGTTGCCGTTTGAAATGTACAACCACGCCGGTTTGTATCGCGAGCAAGAGCTCAACAAACCCGTCGATTCATCGGGCGAAATTATTGACTCCGGCGATCCTTCCTTGGACGGCGAAGTTGCGAACGCCATCGACATGATCCAAAAGCTTGCTGAAAGTGAACGTGTCGAACAAGTCTTCGTGCGCCACGCGTTTCGCTTTTGGATGGGCCGCAATGAAACGCTCAACGATGCAATCGTACTCCAAGACGCGCACCGCGCTTACAACGACAACGACGGAAGCTTGAATGCCATGCTCGTTTCGCTGCTCACTTCCGATGCGTTTCTCTACCGCTCTCGAACCTCGTCATCCCTGGTGGATGCGAACTAGTTCGTTGCCAGCTTTTTTAAGTGTCGAGGCTAAGTGAGTCGCCGATGCCAAATGCGGGCCAGACGCAAAATGCGTGCTAGGCAACGATGTGCTGGCGCAGCGACTTCCGTTTGAATGGGCTGTGCGGGTTGCTCAACCTGTTCCCAGCTCGATACGGATTTCGCGTACGATGAAGGTCTCGCTGTTCGCACAAAGCCAGATGCTCGATGTACCTTTGCGGATACTCCGGCACCAGGTGATCTGTATGGCATCGAAAACACAACTGCTGACTCGACGATCGTTTTCATCATGGCTGGCCGCGAGCGGGTGCATTTTGAACACCGCGCACTGGTCCCATGCTCAAGAATCATTTGAATCGGAACCGTATTTTCCGCTGGGTGTGGAGAATAGCCCCCGTACCCATGTCGCCGATGAGTTCAATTCTCAAGAACGTTGGATAGCCGCTGAGAATGAACGTTGGCAATGGTACGAACGAGAATCGTTGGTCAACGGTCAATGGAAGATGACTGGCGTCACGACACCGGTTCATCGCGAGACGGGAAAGTGCGTTGAGGCGTTGCCTGGATATCTCAACGAGTCGCTGGTGCCACCCGAATATCGTCGCGTTAGTCAACGGGTGCAACCAGGACATCCTGTGGTCGTTCGCAGCGAGCTACCGCATGCACCGGAATCGTTCGACCCAGGTGCGTTCGACCCAGGCGCGTTCGGACAAGTATCTTTGGAGCGGCGTGCTCAAGACGGACGACCACCCAGCGAGTGGTTGCGAAGTATGGAAGTCGAGGAACTGCGAGACTGGTTGGCCAAGATCGAGGTGTCCGAAGCTGGGGTGCATGGAATGACGTTCTGGACGCATTTAATTCGTGACCACATGTTCCGCCCCTTGCTGATCAAGGGTTTAACCGAGCCAGAGCAAGCGAAACTGCATGCCGCGGCACATTTCGGGTACTAAGGCGACCGGCAAGAAAAAGGCATACCGCTCAACGCGCGCCACCGGGAGGGCGAAGCTCCTGCTGAGCCGGACAAACGGGAGGGCGAAGCTCCTGCTGAGCCGAGCACTCGCAACATGTAACGCGAGTGAGCCAGTTCCACCAAGTTTGATCCGAATGCCGCAGGATGGCGGCAGTACGATGACGTGGTGCGTGTCCTACTTGTTGATTTTAACTAAGTCCAAGTTGGTAAACCGTCCAACGGACATGTTCGCACCGCCGACCATCACCATTTGGCGTTCGTCGATCGGCAACATGCAGTGGAAAAATCGACCGGGTTCGTAGGTACCCACAATCTGCCATTCTTTCCCGTTGGAACTGAGTCGCTGCACGGTGCCGCTGATCGTGCTGACATAAAGCTGTCCACTGAGTGATTCGGCCCAACATCCGAAACCGGTCATCGGCTCGCCTTGTAGCGACGGTCCGTCCACCCATTGTTTCGATCGCAGATCGTAAACATCCACACGCGTTTTCGGTCCACCCTTTTGTCCCATACCGCCGATCGCAAAAACTTTTCCATCGTGAGCAGCGAGTGCCAACGCGCGCCGTTGGAACGGCGGTGTTGCGATCTTTGTCCAAACAATGGGTTCTTCACTCAAGTCAGCCGTCCAGGCGGTGTTATGCCATTGCGTATCACCGTCGCCCGCCATTGACCAACCACCGACGACGTAAACTTGATCACCCACAATGACGCTGGAGTGTGACGAACGCGGTTCCGGTAGCGGCGTGAGTTCGATCCAGCGATTGTTTGCGGCATCGAATCTTGCCACGGATGCTTGCGAGTGCAAGTCATGCTCTTCACCTTCCGCATTCTTCGCTGTGAAACCACCGATTCGTACGATGGAGTCGTCGTGAGCCACCATCGCGAGCCCTTGAAGTCGCGGACCCGATGCGAGTTGCTCCCAGCTTTTCGCGTTCTTCAAGTCAAGGAACCAAAGCGCGTCGGATTGCTCGGCGGTGGAGTACGAATGGGCATCGCCAATGTGTCCGCCATAAACGTACAGTTTCCCTCCAGCGATCGCGCCGCCAAAACTGGTAAGCTCTGTTGGCAACTCCGGGAACTCCGATGCAACTATTTGTACGGCATCCGAAGGTGCCGGATTGGATGCCGATGTTGCATCGGACTTCCAATTGAACGTCGCTGTCAAATAGTTACTCGTCGACGAAAATGCTTCATCGCCCAACACGCCCGACGCATTCTTATCGGTGAAGCCGACCATGATTGCGTTCAGCCCATGTTGTAACTGCTCGCCCGTGAACGTGACTTCGCCTTTGCCGTCCGTTGTTGCGGATCCTTGTTCTTTTCCCTCTTCAGACGACAACGTTACGCCTGCGTCGACAAGCGGCTTTTCATTCCAAGTGACTTGGACTTTAACGCCCTTTGCATCAGGTTGAATGTCGCAATGCAGTGCAGCATGACTGGGCGAGGTACGCCAATCTTGCGGATCACTTCCCAAATAGTGCTGCACAAAATAGACAAGTTTCGCGCCATGGTAGTTGCCATAGGTTTGCGTTCCGACGATACAGCCTTTCGCTTGGATCGTGTCATTCGCGACCAAGCCAACTAGCGTATCCGACTCGATGGGACTCATCTTGAGATCGTGCGTTTCATCGCCGTTGCCAATTTGCTTGAGCGGGAAAGCTTCAAGGCTCTTCGGCAAATCGTACGTGCGGTCGCTCAAGTCTTCGCCGAAAAACAGCACGGGTTTTCCATGCTCATTGACGATCAGCCAAGGAAAGTGTGCGCTAGCGACATGCGGAACAAACGCCACGATCGCGAGTACACACGCCAGCGTTCGGAAAAGAGGTAGTCGATGCATGGTTGGTTCAATTATTTTCTATTGAGGGTGTTGGTAGTAACGCTCGCCAGAACGCGGACCAACGTCTGGCGATAGGGGCGACGGTTATCGTCTACAGCTCAATCGTGAGCGTTTGTCCGGGGATGTCACCAATCACGAGAAGGGTTTCACGCTGCATCGTACCGCCGACGGACGGTGACGAAGCGTGATTGGCATGGAACTTTTTCGCAGCGCCGCGAGGGTCTTCTTCCGCCGCAGTCGCTATTTCTTCGATTGTCGCTTCGTCAGGTTTGACACGCGCGATGTACTCACCAGGACGAGGTCCCGTTTCAGTGTCGAATTCAAAGTGCCCGTTTTCGATTCTTGATGCTACAGGCATCTGGCCGCTCACTTTGGGTGTCAAAACTAGGGTACCGCTTGGAACAGGTTGACCATTCAAGGTAACTGTACCGCTTGCATCAATGCGCACGTCCGCGCTACGGGAACATCCACCAATCACGGAGATGGCCAAGATCGCCAGCATGTAAAACGAGGTTGTCTTGAAGCCTGGATATCGCATTATGGTGCGTCTCCGCTAATCACTTCGCTACCATTCTTGGTCGCTAGCGCCGTATAGATTTTGTAGTCGATCGAGTCCGAAATAAATCGAGTGCTTCCATCGGCGTAGACGAAATGAGCCCCACCGACGTGTTGGCTGGCGAAACCGCCGATGTTGGCTGCGGTGTGCACGTTGAGCGGATAAAGTGTCGTGCCTAAAGCAATCTTCGGATAACCGACGACCCACCGCGCAGTTCCCCATTTGACAGTTCCCGCCATTCCACTTGGGAGCGTGCTACCGCTCCAAAGATAATCGCTGTAGCTGTAGACCGTTTCACCGAGTGCAAGTGTGCTCGATGTACCGTCAAAACAATCACGGAAACGACTGGGGCGGTTGTTGTACCCGAAGCCCGGCCAATTCAGTCCGAACAACCCGTCGCCCCGTGCCATGTAGTCATCGGTTCCTTCGCACCACAAATAGCTAGCGGGCGCTCCGGTCTCCACAGGTCTTCCAGTCGTACCGATGCGAGTGTCCGGAGTATCACGATTAAGAATCATGGACGGGCACAGATAACTCGCAATTTTCTGGGACGAAACTTCACGATTGTACGCATCGGCATAGCTCTTCGAAAAATCCCATTGCTGGTAGTTGTTGGATTCTTCCAAATGCGACAACACCGCGACAAACGGGCTGATGAAATTGCTTTGGATACTGCCCGAAGGAAATTGCCCAAAGGTTCCGTGGTAATTGTGGGTCGCTAGAACAATCTGTCGCATATTGTTGCTGCAGGACATCCGACGAGCGGCTTCTCGAGCCGACTGGACAGCGGGAAGCAACAATCCAACCAATACACCGATGATGGCAATGACAACCAACAGCTCCACCAGCGTGAAGCCAAATCGCTTGAACATCCGGGCAACACCTATCGCGTGAATGCAGCGATGTGGCCTTGGAGACGTACGCGGCCATTGAGGCGTACGATAAAACAACGAACGAACCGACATACAGACCATGGGAAAGTCTCCAGCAAAGCGGGCACACGGGATGAAGGATCAGCCCCTGAGAGAACGTCTTCAGGGGACCGGATCGAGCGTGGCTGGCTAATGGGCACACATGGCCTGTCGCTTGCTGCGTCGTCGACAACAAATCGCTTGTTGCGATTTGTTCTCAACAAGTATTGCGAAGAACTCACGGTTAAGCAACCGTTTCAAGGCAAAAAAATAATTTCTTTATGAGTTCTGTTTAGCGAACTGTTTATGGCCCGTCGGAGTGCACTTATCGACACCCGGAAGTGAAAACGTCTTTTCACTCTGGGCGTGGAAATAGTTCGTTGTATCAACCAAATCAACGATTGCAACTTGGTGGACTGCGCTTGGACTATGAGCTACCACAGTGCGATCGGATGCTACCGCAGCGGGGCCACACATATTATTCGTGAGCGATCAAGATTGACTCGAGCGGTTTACCGTCGCTCGCAGGGTACTCCACATCGAGTAGTTCAGCGATCGTCGGGGCAATATCGATATTCTCGATGGTCGCCAAACGCGATCCAGCTCGAATGCCCGCTCCCGACAGAACGCAAGTTGCTTTCATCTTAGGCACTGTCGACAAGAAACCATGCGAGCCAATCGACGTCTTGGCTTCCGTATGTGTCGTGACGAGCGTCTCACCCTCGACGGAACCCGAGACTGCATAACCATCGGCAGCGACTAGGATTGCATCGGGCGATTGGGTGTACTCTCGAGGATGCTGTAAGCCAATCTCCGCGAAACGATCTGGCAACAGGACATCCGCCACGCCTTCTTGTCCCAAGAACATCTTCTTGAATTCCATAGCCGCTTGAGGAGCTTCACCGGGATTGGTGCAGTAAACCAGTCCGATACCGCCTTCGGGGACCACGTGCACTTGCGCCGTGCTCAACTTACCGGCTTCGACTTGCAACAAGCCGGCTTGTCGCAGGAGCACGTTGGGTCGAATCGCGTTCGGAGTTGTCACGAAGCCATGATCGGAAACAACAATCAGCGTCGTTCGATCGCGAATGCCGGCGTCGTCAATCGCACGAACGATCTGTGCCAAACACATGTCGATGTACGCGTTGGCTGTGTACCCAGCCGCTGTTTGCGGGCCGAGACTGTGATGAATACCGTCGACGTTCAACAAATGGACAAGCAACAGATTGGGCTTTCGATTGCGTATCAGATGACACGCTGCTTCCGTCCAAACGTAATCGCGACCCACTGCACTGAGCGACTTGAAGGAAGCATCGGTTGCGTCGGTCAACAATCCCAGCTCAATCAACTCGTCTTTGAGCCGCGGTGTCATGTGCTGGACCGATTGGGGAACATCCGAGAACGAATCGCCGAGCGATTGCGATCCGCGAGTACATGGCCAGTTGACTTCTGCGGTGGATAGCCCGGCTGCAAAAACAGCGTCGACGATTGTCGGAATTCGTACCAGATCGCTCTGATCCCGATTCGGATCAACTGTCGTCGGCATTCCAATCGCTCCACGAACAAGTACGCCATTCGCTAGCACACCGTGCTTCTCGGGACGAACGCCTGTGACGAGCGTCGTGTGATTCGGCCAAGTCACCGACGGATTCGAAACTGTCATACCTCCATCCACAATCGCACCTTCGCGTGCGAGTTTGCGAATCGTTGGCAGAGGTACTTTCGGATCGTCAATCAGGTACGCAGCCAATCCGTCGAGCGAAACGAGTACCACATGCTGGCTCGGTTCAGCGGCAAAGCCCGATGATGCCAAACACCACGAGAACATCCAAGTTGCCAAGAAACAGCACGCGAACACGCGAAATTCTGGTCGTTTCATAAAATATTCTTTCGATTGGAGGTGTCTGTCGACACTCACTGCTTGGCCGCCGTTTGTACAAACGCTTCGGGTTGATCGAGATTGAAATAGTGTCCGTGATCGGCTGTCAGGATCAACGCAGTTTCATCCCAGCCACCATGTTGTTCGATCCACGACACCACCGCCGCAAAGGCCTCATCGCCACTGAGGACCGCGCCAATTGAGTTGTCGATGTTGTTGGAATGGTTGGCCCAGTCGACGTCGCCGCATTCAATCATCAACCACCAACGATCCGACCGTGCATCAAGAACATCGATCGCAGCCAAAGACATTTCTTCCAACGTAACGTTTTCATGCAAGTCCGCTTCACTATAGACTTCGGCTTTTTCCGGCTTCGGATTCCCAAAGCTGACGACCGGGTCATACTTTCCATCCGCAGTTTGAAACGGAAGGTGACCGCCTTCAACGCCGAAATAACCAAACAGTCGCTGGCGATTCTCGTTAGCTTGATGGACGGCCTCGCTCAGCACTTCCGAACCTGCGGTACCACTCGTTCGTTGGGCCACCACATAGTTGCCGCCGTTCTTGACATCGATCGCATCGAGGTCGTCGGCCGCAATGTACTTGTTCCCAGGCACATAATTCTTTCCCTGTGCCGCGTCCTTGTCTTGGTCGATTCCCCAACCACCGCCAATCAACACATCAATGCCGGGCAACCCGCCTGGATGAAAGATCGACGGTCGCCCGATCAAATCCCGCGTCAGGTCTTGGTAGTCGTTGCGATGCACGTTATTCGCATAGGCGCATCCCGGAGTCGCATGGCTGATCGGGACACTGGTCACGACACCAATCGCAAACCCCTGGTCTTGCAACGTCCGGGCAATCGGAAGGACTTCGTGTCCGACAAAGTCAACATTCATCGCGTCGTTGTAAGTCTTGATCCCGCATGTCAACGACGTGGCTGATGCGGACGATTCAGTGTAAGCATGAACGAGCGTTTTGCTCTTTCCTATTGGATAACCAGGGTCGGTGACAGGTTGCCACGGCGACTCGCCACACAGCGATGGATCATAGCCACCGCGAATTTTTCCATCGGGATTAACAATCGTTTGCTTGTCGACACTCACCGCAGTCCCCTCGTTGTGAGGACTGGTGACGCAGTAGCCGTAATCCGTCGTTGCACCACGGTAGTCCAAGAAATGCAATCCTTCGCCGCGTCCTTCGTTGTAAACTTTTCCTGACTTTGCAATCGCAGCGACCCGAGTCGTGTCCCAATCCATCCCGTCGAACACAAACAGGATCACACGCTTCTTTCCCGACTCGATCGCTGATTTTTGCAACCCATACACGTCGGTCTGGTCAAAGTACTCGGCTTCGGGGTTGTGCGTATTGTCCGGAAGGTAACCATAAAGTTTCTCGATTGCGGACGCATCGCGATACAGACTGTGACTGCCGCTCACTTGTTTCAGGTCGATGCCAAACGTGTAGACAGGAATCAATCGATTGCTGTGACTTTTCCAACTCGAGTACGTCGTTGCGTTTGGCCCCCAATGCCCCCAGTCCGCTCGTCGATTTGCGACCGCATCCGTTTGCATTTTCGAAATCGGATCAGCGGACTGTGCCGGTGCAACGCAGCAAATACGTGTAATCAGAGCAAACGCAAGGATGGATAGACAAGCTTTTCGACCAGAATTTTGATGCATCGCTTGAGCTTTGATTCACGGACAGGCAGTGGAGGTGGGGAAGCTTCGCGAAGAAGCAGCGGACCTCTAGGATAGTTGAATTCGACACGGAATACTGCGCTCACGACACCACGATTTTTGTCCAACAAGGCTCGCTGCACATCAACGGTTCACTGTCGTTTTGAGTTTTCATCGAGAGTGAATAACATCGACGAGTTCGATCCGTGGTGAAACGGCTACTGGGATCAGCTAAACTCTTTCTTGGTGAACATAACACCCCAGGCAAAGTTACTTGACGCCAGCATGCGAATGGAAGAACGTGAATGAATGACGGGATGCAAGACGACAGCGCCCACCTGCACCCGCACGGAATCCACCCGCATCAAAGCAAATTGCCTATGGTGTGCTTGCGTCTGAGTGCGTTTCTTTGCTTCGCCGGATGGACGTGGGTGCATTTCTATTGGGAAGGCCCCTACGGCGTGCTGCTCTGGCACGATTCAACGTATGAGCTTGCATCCCGATTCGGCTTCACTTGGGACGAGTTCGTCGGCTCGGGAGCTGACGACGGGTTCGTCCAGAAATGGATTGGATATGTGTGGTGGCTGTTTCTTGTCTGTGCCCTAACGGCACTCACGGTGCGCAAGCAGTCTTGGATACAAATGACTGGCTTGGTGCTCGGCAGCGGACTACTTGTTTTGCTCAGCTACGCTGTTTACGTTCGCTCCCAAAGTCAGCTGCCGATGTTCATCGAACATGGTGGTCAAATGCTGAGTCCAATTTTGCTTGTGCTAGGACTTGGCTTTGGAGCACGCCACCGCATTACCGTCATCGCTGCGATCATTGCATTGATGATGACGTTCGCTGGGCATGGCTGTTACGCCATTGGACTTTGGCCGACGCCGGGGAACTTTTATGCCATGACGACGTTGATTCTTGGGGTCGAGTATTCAACGGCCCAGATCGTTTTACGAGTGGCTGGTTTCCTCGATCTGCTCATTTGCGTTGGAATCTGTGTACCTTACTTGCGTCGCGCGAGCGCTTTCTATGCATCCGTATGGGGCTTCCTGACCGCCATCGCACGGCCAGTTTCCGGGATGTCCTGGGGACTCAATTACTGGGGGGCGGATCAATACTTACATGAAGCCGTTCTTCGTGCACCACACTTTCTCATCCCTCTCTATCTGTTTCTACTGTGGCGGGGGCAACGACCAGATGGCTCGTCCGTTAAACTTGAGACAACTCAAACCAATCCATAGGCGAACAATGAATTTTCAGAAATCAAAGTCTCTTGTGATCTGCTGCTTCGTGCTAACCCTAGCAAGCACTGCACTGCTGGCCCAGCAACCGCGAAAAAATCGTCCAGGCCGTATTGAGCTGAGCGTTCCAGAGGTTGCACGCAGCGAAGTGATCTGTTTTGCGCTATATACCGTTCACAACAAGACTCTGAAGTTGACTGCCCAGCTCTATCCGCTTGAGTCGAGTGACTCTCGGTCGGTGCGTTTGGAAATCGAGAGAGATGGCCAATGGGTGGAGGTCGCGCGAGCGAACGTGATCGAACCAGGTTGGACCGTACCCTTTCGCGTCGAAAATTGGGACGACACCCAAGCACATAAGTATCGAGTGCTGCACGGTGCCGAAGCCACTTACGAAGGTATCGTCCGCAAGAACCCCGTCGACAAAGATGAGATCGTCGTTGCTGGATTTACAGGCAATTCGATCCAACCTGCGCACGGTGGCGACATCTCGCGACAAGATTTGATCGACAATGTAAAGAAAGTCGACGCCGACGTATTATTCTTTTCGGGCGACCAGGTTTATGACCACAATCGACATTACGCGGCATGGTTGAAGTTCGGACGCGACTTTGGCGACATCATCAAGGACCGTCCCACGCTCTGTTTGCCAGATGATCATGACGTCGGCCAACCGAACTTGTGGGGCGAAGGTGGGAAAATCTCGACGCTCAGTGGGAATGCCGATGGTGGTTACGCTCAACCCGGAGTCTACGTCCAAGAGGTCGAACGAGCCCAGACGAGCCATTTTCCTGATCCCGTTGATCCACGCAAAATCGAGCAAGGCATTGGCGTCTATTTCACGAATTTGAATTGGGGCAACATCGATTTTGCGATCCTCGAAGACCGTAAGTTCAAGACGGGGCCCGCTGGCCGAGTTCCCAAGCAGGGCCCACGCCCAGACCACATTCGCAATCCCGATTATGATCCGGCAAGCGTCGATATCGAAGGCGCTGAACTATTGGGCCAGCGACAACTTGACTTCGTGGATGCTTGGGCCCAGGACTGGCATCATGCCAAGCTGAAAGTTGCGCTCTCACAGACGATTTTTTGCGGTGGTGCCCATATTCACGGCGACGCCAATGGTCGATTGCATGCAGACATGGATTCTAATGGATGGCCCCAATCCGGCCGCAACCGCGCTCTACAATCGCTGCGCAAAGCGTTCGCATTCCATTACGCGGGTGATCAACACTTGGCAACGATTTTTCACCACGGAATCGATGAGCATCGCGATGCCATCTGGTCGTTTTGTGTTCCGTCGATCGCGAATCTATACTTGCGTTGGTGGGAACCGTTGGAGCCCGGTACAAATCGCGAACCGAACAGCCCAGCATATACCGGTGATCTGCTGGATGGGTTCAATAACAAGGTCACCAACTATGCCGCTGCGAACCCGGAACAAACTCCAGCTGGAAACGTGCTGAATACCCGCGCTGCTGGGTTTGGCATCGTACGATTCAATACGAACTCTCGCGAAATCACCATGGAATGCTGGCCAAGGAATGTTGACATTACGGACGCAAACGCCAGCCAATACCCCGGCTGGCCACGCACCATATCGCAATTCGACAACTACAATCCGCCGTCTTGGGGAAAGCTTGGTGAACTAACGTTTGATATCGAATCTCCCGTCGTCCAGCTTATCGATGCGGAGAGCAACGAGATTCTTTACACGGTCCGAGTCCGTGGCAAGACGTTTGTGCCTGGTGCGCCACAAGGCAAGTCGTTTACCATCAAGGCTGGTATCGACACGCCCGAGAAAGTCGTTGCCAGGGACGCACGAGTTGGAAGCGATGCTCAATCAGTTCAGCTGAAGTAGGCCAATCGCACGATTCCGCACTCATCGCCTTTGTCGATATACATGCCATTCGTACCGACGAGTTGCTCACGCGTAAGTTCGCATCCGGACACAGCCAATGGAATGACACGAACTCGTAGCTTCAACAAAGCACTAGAAGCCGCGTTGGAGTCCTGGTTGGATGTCTTGTTCGAGCGATGCAAACTCGCCTCGCTTGATTTTTTCTAAGGCTAGCGCACCCATCACCGCGTTGTCGGTGCATAGACTTGGTGGTGCGAGGACGACTTCGAAGCCGCGTTTTATTGCGGATTCCGCGAGTGAAGCTCGCAAGCGTTTGTTCAGCGCGACGCCGCCTCCGACAATCAGCCGCTCGCAACCAAACTCGCGAATCGCTTTGGCGCTTTTGGCAACGAGGACATCGACGACCGAGGCTTCGAACGATGCACACACGTTGGCTTTCACATCGTCCGAGACATGCAGGTCCTTGAAATCTTGGTGTCCGGGGCCGACGAGCGCGTAGCGCACCGCTGTCTTGAGACCACTGAAGCTGAAATTATATCCGGGCTCTTTAAGCATTCCTCGCGGGAATTGGTAGGCCTTCGCATCGCCTCGTTCCGCCCATTTCGCAACGGCGGGTCCGCCTGGGAATCCGAGCCCGAGCATCGCAGCGACTTTATCGAACGCTTCGCCCGCAGCATCATCGATCGTGCCGCCGAGATACTCCAAATCAAGCGGGCTTGTACAACGATACAAGCTCGTATGTCCACCGCTGACAACGAGGCCGATGCACGGATAGACGGGCTTTCGTCGCGAGCCGTCTTCGTTTCCCCCGTCTTTGATGCCCCTGTCTTTGGTGCCCACGTCTTTGGTGCCCAGTTGGCATGCGTAGAGGTGTGCGTGCAAGTGATTGATCGTCACCAGCGGTTTATTCCAAGCGACGGCGAGGGTTTTGGCGGCGACGAGGCCGACAAGCAGTGAACCAGCGAGGCCTGGACGGTCGGCGACGGCGATGGCGGACAATTCTTCGCCAGCAACCCCGGCCTGGGTCATTGCAGTGTCGATGACTGGCAAAATTCGCTCGAGGTGTGCACGGGCGGCGACCTCGGGAACCACGCCTCGGAACTGTTCATGCAGCTTTTCTTGTGTCGCGATGCACTCGCCCAGCACCGTTCCGTCCTCAGAAATCACGGCTGCGGCGGTCTCATCACACGTCGATTCAATCGTCAGAATGCTCATTTCAATATGTTAGCGAGAGAATGCCCTTTTCGTCTTGGTGCCGTTTTAGGCATCTGCTAATCTTCCGAAACGCGGCTAACGAACCCCTTGGGCTGGATGGTTTGGGGGATTCGGTGTTTTGTGAAAAACACGTACGGCTGTGAATTGTGTGCCGAGGGCTAGGAAGGCTTCTCGGGTGACTTGTGAAATTTATCCGGTGGGAAGGAGTCCGACGTGGAACATACTAAACAAGCTTCCGTGTGCGTTCATATTCGTTGGATGATTCGGCGAGATATGCCGGCTGTTCTCGATATTGAATCGCAATGTTTCGAATTTGCGTGGAGCGAAGAGGACTTCATTCGCTGCCTTCGCCAACGCAACTGTATCGGCATGGTCGCCGAGGAAGACGACAAAGTGGTGGGGTTCATGATTTATGAGCTGCACAAAACCCGATTGCACATTTTGAATTTTGCGGTCGGAGCCGACCATCGCCGCAAAGGCATTGGCAACGCGATGGTCGCGAAATTGCTCGGAAAGCTGTCCCACGAACGCCGCAATCGAATCATGCTCGAAGTTCGCGAAACGAACTTGGATGCGCAATTGTTCTTTAAGAACGTGGGTTTCAAGGCGATCTCGGTCCTTCGCGATTTCTACGATGACACCGTCGAAGACGCGTATTTGATGCAATTCCGGTACCAGCCAAGTGCCGAAGAATTGTCCCAGCCGCACAACCGAATCTCGCGTTTGGCGAGCTAAGTTGACTCATTTTGGGGCTTGGTGAAGCACATTCGTCGGCCAGGCCCTGCCCTGGCAGGCGGCGCCAGGGTAGGGCCTGGCCGATGCTGATGCGGATCCATCGCCCGACTCACTCAGCCGAAATGTTGGTTTCCTTGCGAAACAGAGCTAGGCCCGGGCGACCCTTTTATTTACCCTAGTGAGTTGTCTTTCCCGGGTATGTAAGTTCCTGTCGTCATTCGAGTTCCGAGCCAAAACCTGTCGCATGCTAAAAGCACTCGAGCTGGCCGGATTCAAGAGTTTCGCGGATCGAACTCGCTTCGATTTCCCGGACGGCATCACTGTCGTCGTCGGCCCCAACGGCTCGGGCAAATCCAACATCGTTGACGCGATCAAGTGGGTGCTCGGTTCCCAGAGCGCCAAAAGCCTCCGCGGCAAAGACATGTCGGATGTGATCTTCAAAGGATCGCAGACTCGGGGTCCAGCCAATTCGGCCGAAGCCACGATCATTTTCGACAACTCGACGGGTGCTCTCCCAGTCGAAGCGCCCGAAGTCCACGTGACTCGCCGGGTTTATCGGTCGGGCGAAGCCGAATACTTGATCAACAACCAACCCGTCCGGCTCAAGGACGTCAAGGATCTGATTCGCGGCACCGGCATCGGAATCGACGCATACAGCTTGATCGAGCAAGGCAAAGTCGACCGGATGCTGCAAGCGAACCCGAAAGATCGCCGTGCGATTTTCGAAGAGGCTGCGGGGATCAGCCGCTTTAAGGCAAAGAAAGTTGAGGCCGAACGGCGTCTCGCTCGAGTGCAACAGAATCTGACACGACTCGGCGACATCGTTGACGAAGTGGCCTCGCGATTGAAGAGTTTGAAAAGCCAAGCCAGTAAAGCGGAACGCTATCGCCAAGCGACGGAGCGTTTGAAAGAGCTGCGCACCCAAGTTGCCTGGACCGATTGGGTGTCACTCTCAGAAGAATTCTCCGTTGCCGAGATCGGGCTCGCCGAAGCGATCGAAAAGCACGCCGCGCTCGAGGTAAATCGCCAAGAGATGTCGGCCAAACGACAGGCTGCGGATGCGCGATTGCAAGAGATCGCCGACGAAGCCCGAGTGATCGAAGAGAAACGGAGTCTCTCGCTACAACGAATTGCTGAGTTCTCCGGACGCCGCGAAGCTGACACGATTACACACGATGATTTGCGTCAATCGGTTGCTAAATCGCTTCGTCGAGTTCGGTTGCTGCAATCGCAAGCTGGTTCCGCAGCCGCAGAGCTTCGTGATGCGAAACAGAGGCTCGCGACGTACGCTAGCGAACTGGCACAAGTCCGCCAACGTTCCGCTGCTGCCGATGCGCATCGTGCTGCGATCGAAACTGAAATGTCGACCGTGCGAACGCGACGTGACGCGGCACAAAAAAACCAACTCGCCGCCGTCCGCCACGTCGCTGATCTCGAATCGAGTATCCAACGCGTGTCCCAGCGGATCGCGGAGGCCGGACGTTTGCTCGCCAGTCTTGCGAAGCGACGCGTCACCGCAGCATCGCTGCTTGAAACCTCGACTCAAGAAACATCGGCCGCGAATGAACGCGTCGCTAAACTCGACGAAGACATCGCAAGCTGTGCCAAGGAACTTGAACTCGCTGAGACCAAAGTCAACGAAAGCCGTCGAACGCTCCAACGTCGTCGCGATGAGATTGCTGCGTTGCAAGTTCGTTTACAGGGCGTGACGGAACGACTCAGTGTCTTACAGGATTTGCAACGTCGACAAGAAGGGTTGTCCGGAGGCGTCCGTGCGATCCTCAGCCAACTGGCCAATGTCGCCCATCTTGCTGGTGCCAATCTTGCTGGTGCCAATCTTCCTGGTGCCAGTGACGCACGCGGAAAAAGCCCGCTATCGGAATCACTTCATGGCATCGTCGCTGAGTGCTTCGATGTCGATATCCACGTCGCACCACTGATTGATGCGGCACTGGGTGAACGCAGCCAATACGTGATCGTGACTGGCCCAGCGATCCAACAGGCTGTCCTGGACGGGACCATCGAAATCAATAGCCGAGTTGGCTTGGTCCGCACCGACGACTTACCAACACGACGTCCGGGCGACCGCATTCGATTGGATGGACTCAAAGGCGTTATCGGCCGCGGCGATCGCATGATCAAGTGCGACGAAAAATTTCAACCGCTGGCTCGTCACTTACTTGCCAGCACTTGGCTTGTCGATTCGCTCGCAACGGCAATTGGCTTCCGAAAACTTTCCGGAGCTGGTTTGCGTTTCGTGACGTCGTCCGGTGAACTGCTTGAAAACGACGGCACGATCGTCGTCGGTCCCACAGGCGCCTCAACGGGATTGGTGAGCCGCCGCAGTGAGCTGGCTTCCGCCGACCAAGAGCTCAAGCACTACCGTTTCCAACTCACCGAATCGGAAGCCGAAGCGACGCGGTTAGCCGCGCGCGTCGACGAGCAAGCTGCCGACTTTGGACGCATCGAGCAACGACATCGCTCACTCGTTACCGAGCGCGCCGCCGCCGAAGCTGAGCAACGACATATCAACGAGCGTCACGAGACTCGCAAAATTGCGTTGAGCGAATTGGTTGCCGAAGAGTTGCTCATCACCGAAGACTCGACCACGGCCAAGAATGAAAGCGAAAAGCTCGGCACCGAACTGGCTCGCGGCAGACAACGCGTCGAAGAATGCGAAGCGGAGGCTGCGGATATCGACGAGATGATGAGCGATACGCAAACCGCATTACAAGGTGCGACGAGCGCCGTCATGGCTGTTTCAGTCGACTTGGCCCGCGCCGATCAGAAGCACGAAGCACTCTCAGCCACCTTGGAACAGCAACAACGAGATCAAGGCCAGCGAGAAGCTGCCGTTGCCGACGTTCGCTCGCAAGCTAAACAAGGTCGTGCGCGTATCGAAACGCTGATGGCACGAATCCTCGACGCCACGCACCAATTGGCAACCTTGCAATGGGATGCCCAAGCCTCCGATAACCAATTGCGTGAGTTGGCGGAGCGGGCCGCGGACGTTCGCAAAGAGAATCGTGCCGTTCAAAAAGCCAGCGAAGTGGCCATGAAAGAAGCGAACGCGGCCAGCCAAGCCGTGCACGCGGTCACGGCTGCTCGCGATAACGCACGGTTGCGGCGCGAAACACTCGCGAGCCGAATGCTTGAGGATTATGAAATCGATCTCAATGCGAGTGAGCCGCCCGAAGAAATGCAATCGATCGACGACCGCGAGTCGATCGAAGAAGAAATCGCACGACTGAGAAACCAAGTTCAAAATGTTGGCTCCGTCAACATGGAAGCTCTCGAAGAACTCGAGGGTCTTCAAACACGCTACGACGAATTGCACGGACAATACCAAGACCTGTCCGCCGCCAAAGACTCGCTCCAGCGGATCATTGGTCGTATCAACGCCGACAGTCGCCGATTGTTCTTGGACACACTCGAAGCCATTCGCCTGAATTTCCAAAAGTTGTATCGCAAGTCGTTTGGTGGCGGCACCGCCGATTTGATTCTCGAAGACAGCGACGATCCGCTCGAAGCCGGTGTCGAAATCGTGGCGACGCCGCCTGGGAAGCCGACCTTCAGCAATTCGTTGCTGTCCGGCGGCGAAAAGGCACTCACGGCCGTTGCCCTGCTCATGTCGATCTTCCAATATCGCCCGAGCCCGTTCTGTGTGCTTGACGAGGTCGATGCGCCATTTGACGAAGCCAATATCGGCCGTTTCGTCACCGTGCTCACCGAGTTTCTCGACCAAACTAAGTTCGTAGTTGTCACGCACAGCAAGAAAACGATGACCGCAGCCACGACGCTGTATGGCGTCACGATGCAAGAATCCGGAGTCAGCAAGCAGGTCTCGATCCGCTTTGAAGACGTCAGCGAAGACGGCGAAATCGCTGCTGCCTGATTTTTAATGCCTGGTCGCAACCGACAGTGGACGCGTAACAGACAGTGGACTCGTAACAGACAGTCGACTCGTAACAGACCGTCGACTCGTCAACGCTACCGAATGTGAATCGTGAACTGTGGCTTTTTCTGATCGTGTTCTTGCGGCGGACCAAGGCCGACTGGTTGAACGGTGTTGAAATCATAACTGGTCCACAACTGGACTCCGTTTCCGCGACCGAGGATCCGATAGCCAAATCGATTCGCATTCACAGCACTATTCGCTACACCATCCACTTTTGATTCAGTGTCGGGCAAGCCAACCAGCGACAGCTCATCCAGCGTTCTCGGCCAACGCTTCTCTTGCAAATGGAATTGCTTGATCGCGACAGCCGTCAACGTCCAACGCCGAGTATTTTCAGAATACGCGAAGGCACGACTGGCTGCTTCGAACGCTGGGAGATAGAAATCGTGGATGGGATCACCCAACGCGAAGGGTAGACCCGTAATGCTCACCTCCTTGAACCGTGGGCTTCCGGCTCGCAGATTTCCGTTTCGTAGAACGCTGTAGAGCTGACGAATATTTTCTTGATGAGCATAAGTGCCCGCACCTGGAACCGATCCGTTCTCATCTAACTTCTTTGACATCTCCTCGAGATGCGTCGCTGCGATCCCGAACGGAGCGAGTTGATCCCCACCAAACGCACCGCGCGTGGATTGATTTGTCGACTCAACTGCCCGCATGGCGGAAAATGCCATCGCACGGTCCCCGGCAATCATGTTGCTCCAGCGATCGTCAAGGTCGACGTCGGGTTGTAACGTCTCTCCAAGCACCTTCAAGTCGTCATGCGTCCAAAACTCGTGCGCGAGCGATTCCCGAATCAAGTTCTGATAAAGACCGACAAAAGAATGATGCACGAGCGCAACCACCGTTGTGCCTTGCCAGTCCGTGATTTGATTCATGGAGTGCATCAGTGACAACGTTGCCGCAGCTCGCTCGCGATCACCAGCGTGATAGGCGACACGAAACTCATTGGCGAGCAATCGAGCAACGATGCGAGAATCCTGGATTCCTTCAAAGTTTACGTTGATGCCGTCAAACAGGAGAGGAAGCCACACCGGCTTTTTGCTTCCCGCCAAATCACGCAATTCACTCAAAATCGGCTGAGACTCTTCACTCAACGCATTCGCAAACGCCTCCGCCGGCCAAGGCTCGCCTTTCGGAACCAACGGATCCGACTCGTTCACCGTCGATCCATTGTGCTTGCCCATCAGTGCGCTGGTCGACGTGGTAATCCTTTGCCACTGCTGCGACGTCTCTCGCGTCGTCCGGCTATCAAAGAACTTAGTCATTGACGCGTTACCGACAGGTTCGTTACGACTGACGTGCGTTGCGATCGTACTGCGAAACTCGACTTCGGCAACACGCTCACGCCACACACCCAGCCCGATCACTGCCGCAACCGCAAGCGGTGGCATGACGATGAACGTCCGATAGGCAAGTTCGCGACGAATGGGGGCAACAAGCTTTGTTTTGGACATAGGTTTTTCTCTTAGGCCAGGACCTGTCCCGGCATGATCGGGTCAACTGTCAATTGCCAGGACAAGTCCTGGCCTACTCTTATTTTGCAGCGTCGTCTTCCCAGCCTGCATACCACTGGTTCGCTGGGAACGTCAGTGTTTGTCTCGGTGAAATCGTCATGCCGTGTTCTAGGCTGGCTCGCAGTCGATCGGAGTATGGACCATCCTCGAATGCGATCGCGGGATCTGCGGTCAGCGCGTGCAATTCATGGCGCAGCTCCAAGGTCGATTCGCCGCGGTCACCGGTCTCGATCAAGCGAATCGATCGATCAACGACTGCGTCCACGTTTCGGTCTTGAACGTAGTCGCGGATCGTGGAAGATATCGCCGGCGTCCATTCGTAGAAGTGAAGTCCACCGAGATCTCCACGCCCCTTTTCGTAGTACTGATGCCAACTCGCCAGCACTGCTCGGCGACGCGACTTGCTGCGAAGTTCGCGATCCGCGAGCATGTCGCGGGCTTCTGTCGCAAAGTCGCGATCCGCGAGCGACTTCATCGAATCGCTTGAAAGCGTTTGAGTGAGCCAAATCTCGACCACATCAGCGGCTTCCTGGTCGAGCCATCTTGGACTCGCACGAAATCGCCGCGTCATCGTCGCAAGCGTGTTGATCCACGCTCCCAATCGCTCAGTCGCATCTTCGTTATTCGGATCCACTTTGAATTGCAAAACGTGATAACTCGTAATTGCGAGCGAATTCTCCAGGATGCTGAGATCGACCGCTAACGGAACCGAGCTATCATGCAGTCCATCACCCAATTGCAATCGTGCGTCGGGAGCAAACGAATACTCTTCGAGAACCTTCAACGCTTCCTTGTTCGACATGGCTGCGAACAAGGCATTGCCACTTTGCGTTTGGGCTGCGCGAATGGGCGACTCCCTCAACATCATCGATTGTGGCTGCGTCGCATCGCGGATTGCCACATTCGCCTCCGCCAACAACGCCGTTCGCGTGCCGGCGGGCATCGATGGCCACGTCATGACGGTCCGTGCCGCAGGAATCATCGGAAGGACGATCAAGGCGATCGCCGGCACAAGGCTCATCAACCCAATACGAAGCTGTCCCGTCTCGTCCATGAACTGTCGCATCGACATCCAGGTCGCCAACATCGGGATACAAGTGCAAAGGAGGATTAACCAAAGTGGCGCACCAAGTTCAGTAGCGGCAAATCCAAGCCAATACACCGCGACGAATCCGAACACGGGCCCCAGTAGTGCTGCGGCCGGGAGGATCCGAATCAATTGGCTCGTCCACTGTGACACGCCATACACCGTCCACAACACGAGAGCAGCCATTCCAATCGATGGCCACAACACGACGGACGATCGGTTCACGATCAGCAAAATCGAAATCGCTCCATAAACGAGCACCGCGAGCGAAACCAGGCTGACGTTGACGGCGTGCCGTCCCAACCAGACCTTCGTCGGTGACACACCACGATCAGCCAGAAACCGCAACCGCTTGGCTGAGCCGTCGCCAGTAAACGCAAACACGCCAAGCCAGCTCGCGCACAAAACAACCCCGCCCAGCGGCACAAGATCGCTCGATTGCCACAAGACCATTACGAAACTCAAAAGAGCCAACGCAACCAATCCAATCAGCGCCAGCAGATTGTGATGGACGGATTGCCAAACCAGTGAGTTGAGTGAGGAGCGAAACGCCGAAAATCGTGTCGCTGGACTAGGCGGCAAGTACGACGGCGTGATCGGGATCGTCGATTGCCATGGCTCTCGCCACGCATCCGAATGATGACGAAACTCGACCCGTGCATCGGCTGGCAAAAGCGTCCGCATCGCCGCGCGATACGCAAGCCAAAGCACGAGTACGATGCCGATCGCATAGCTCCATGTGCAACCGCGGTGAAAATACGCTGAACTCGCGTAGGAAGCAACGGTTTCAAGTGCAACCATCGGCAATATGGATGGAATGGCAACCAATGGGACCACCGCAATCAAGCTAGCGAACGTATTCTTGATTCGCCAGGATGTGTAGATTCCAGAAAAGGTAACGTACACGCACAGCAAGATCGTAAGCGTACCGAGTTCCGATTCCCGGATTCGTCCACTCATCCAAGCGAATGTGGCGCTCATGCCAAGCATCAACGCCAAACCAACAAGTGCGACGACTGTTTTCGTCCAGAACACACGTTGCGCAGAGATCGGCAAGGACACGAACCACCACAATGTCCGGTTCTCGCGTTCCTGGCCAATCAGAATCGCACCGGCCCCAGCCGCATACAAGATCGGCCACATCACTGGGATGATTTGAGTCGCATATTCCATGACCAGCGACGAACGCTGGAACAACGACCAGAGCCCCACGAGCAACACCGCCGCTCCCACGAGCATCAAGATCAGCGGCACCACAAGTCGCATCTCTTTCCAAATCAATCCATACGAACGAAAGGTTGTTTGATTCATGATTGTTGCTTTAGGTTGATGTATTTAACTTCACCCTCCAGCTTGCGGGAGGGTCGGCCTCTCAGGGCCGAGGAGGGCCCTCTCCGGCCCCGAGAGGCCGACTCTCCCACGGGAGAGTGAAGATCGAAGTTCCTAACGAATCGTTGATTGCAACTCTGCGATGGTTGAGGCGTTTAGCATCCATTGAAAGGGCGGTTGCGAGGGAGTGCGGAAGCTCTTCTCGAACCACTTGGGTGACTCCAACTCTTCCGTCCCGCCAGTCCACAAGAGGGCAGCATTGCCGTCCTCGATAACGCGATACCCGAAGTCTTGATCGCCACTAATTTTCCAGTCCGAGCTTGTCAAACCAACTTTTGTCAGCTTGTCGAGTGATTCAGGCCAGCGACCTTCTTGAAGCTTGAACTGCTTGATCGCGAGGGCGGTGAGAACTCGACGTTTCGTCATCCGAGATTTCCAAGCGTACTCCGCAGAATTTGCCAGCCACACCGTCCTGTAACCGTTAATCCAATTCGATCGCGCCATGGGAACTGCGACGAGGCTAAACGCCGCGCTGTTGCACTCGATACTCTCGGCCGCGTTTCGTGCATTCCTTGTCCCGATTGCTCTCAATTGCTCGGCCTCGTGGAACAGCAAAAGCTGGCTCAGTACAT
Organism: Pirellulaceae bacterium; assembly: GCA_041739875.1. Lineage (GTDB taxonomy): Bacteria > Planctomycetota > Planctomycetia > Pirellulales > Pirellulaceae > JBBSJZ01. The sequence continues at coordinate 36,269 of JBGSNA010000016.1, read as the reverse complement.
GACTCGGTGCGATACCAAACGGGTGCATCAACTCATTGCCTCGCCGAGCAATCACGTTCGCATCGACTAGATCAACGAATTCGAGAAACTGCGCTAGACCCTTTGAAATACTTTTCCGCCATGCAGTGTCTGGGTCCGACGGAGCGCCCACAATCTCTCGAAGTTGATTTAAGTCTTCCGCAGTCCAAACGTCGAATTCGAGAGACTTGAGTATAAACTCTTCATCGGTGCCTATCTTCTTCAGCATCTCGATGGCACGTGGGGTGTCGCCTTGATGATAGGCCAAATCTCGCTCCCGCTCCAAAATATACAAGGCGTTGGATGATGCGAAGTTTTTATCCTCGATCGCTTCAACCATCGGTTGTGCATCCTTGCTGTAACGAATGAGCAATTCCTCGCCGTCACTTGCCAAACTTGGAGGCGCGACCTCTAAGCTTCCCTGGAACTTGCGAAGCATGGTTGAGTAGCGACTTTTAAGATGCTCAGCAGCGTTTGCGATTCGGATACTCTCGGCGACCTCTGCGGCAGGCAACGTTAGCTTGTTTGCCAAAGCCAACGACGTTGAGTCCACTGGTTCGCCAGCAATTTTCAGCTTTGCCACGATTTGGTTCACTTGAGCGGAATAAATTGCTTCACGGACGAATCCGACGAGCAACGTAATCGTCGCGAGAGCAAGTGGAAGCAGCACCAGTGAGAGGTAAACGGTTTCGCGTCGACGTGAGGGAGTTTTGATTGCGGATGCCATGCTCATTCACCTATCGCTTTGTTGGTTTTCAAGTTCACAGCAGCCGCTTCCCAAGGCGCGTACCACTGAGTACCTGGCCCCGCGAAATTCTGGTGATAGTAGTTTGGGTCGTTTGCTGCTCCCGTCGCACGAAATGTGTCTGCGTAGGGGCCAAGTTCGAACGGCTCGAATGGCCCGATCATTAACGAATGCAGTTCACGACGGATTTCCTCGGTATCCTCGCCACTTGAGCCAACTTCGAGATAGCGAATTGTTTTCGCTACCAGCATGTCGATTGAACGATCGAGAATGGCTTTGCGTTTCGCAGGCTTGTACCACTCGAACCATCGATCCATCGCAAATGGACCAAAGATATTTCGACCCTCGATGTCTTGTGGTGTCGCTCGCGCAGCAACATCATCGCGCCAAGTCGCCAGCACCGCGCGACGACGTGATTCGTTGCGTGTCGTCTGGTCCGAGATCACGTCGATCGCGACTCGTGCGAAGTCTCGGTCTAGATGATTCTTCAATAAGGGATCTGACAACATCGCTGTCAGCCAAATCTCCGCGGTGTCGGCCGCTTCCTGGTCAAACCAACGGTTGCTCAACCGCAAACGTTTCGCAATCACGGCGTATGTGTTAATCCATTCGCCAATACGTTCCACGTTCTCCGCGTCATTCGGATTCGACTCGAGCATGACCCGAGAATACTCCGCCGCTTCGAGACCCATCCAAAACACATGTCGATCGAATTCCAAGGGGATCCTTGATTCGATATCGGTGTCGCCGATGGATAGAATGCCTTTCGGCGAATCGATTTGCTTGTCCAACCACGCAAGTGCCTCGGTATCGGATAATTCGTCTCGATTATCCAAGTCGTCAGAGGAGTTTGTTCCCCAACCGATCATTTGAGGTGTGTTGGCGGGAGCTGGGATGCGTAGTGCTTCCACCATCAACTCGGCGCGCAACTCGCTCGGTATCGCGGGCCAATTCCACACTTCGATGGTGAATGGTGCGACAGGCAACGCGAACAAAAGACCAGCAACTGCCAATCCTGAGGCCCAATTCCTCCAATTTGCGCTGTTGTCCATATAGCGTCGCATCATCGCCCAGGTTGCGAACAACGGAATTGCGACGCACAACACCAGGGTCCACCAAGGTGCGTCGACACGGCTCACGGATACCAGCAACCACGACACTGCGGCAAACGAAATCACGGGTGCGACGAACGCTGACGCTGCGAGAATACCAATGAGCTGGCTCGTCCATTGCGATACGGAATAGATCGCGAGCAGTGCGAATCCGAAGGCAAGCATCGATAATGCATTGGGGTTCGTGTCGGGGTCCACGAAGTCCGATCCAAGAAACCAATACGACGCCAAGGCATACAGCAGAGTCGTGAACGCGATCATACTAAGACCGATGAGCTGGCGACCGAGCCAAGCGAGCGTGGGCGACACGCCACGGTCCGCCAGAAATCGCATTCTCGCTGCGCTCCCATCTCCGTTGAATGCAAACACGCCTAACCAAGAGACAGCGAGTAAACCCGCGACCAACCCACTCCTGACTACCCCGCCAACAAGCCTGTCAATCTGGACGCTACTCGTTAGCACGCCACACAATGTCCCAACGATTAACGCCACAAACAGCAACAGTAAGACGATACGATTGTGGTGGATTGATTGCCAAACGAGCGAGCTCAATGAGAAACGAAACGGTGAGTCAGCAATCGGAACGGAAGTCACAGGCCTCCATGCCGAAAGCCACTTTAGCGAACCCACACCATCGTCGTCGGACTCCACTGGCGACAAAGCCTTGATCGCCGCTCGATAGCCGAGAAATGCCATGATGATGATACCCACAAGCGTGCTCACCGAAAGCACTCCAGCGGATTCTTCGAGCGAGATATAACGTCCGCTCGTTGTCAGCGTATAGAAGAGCTGTGTCGTTAAATACGGAACCGACGCGATCGGAATCAACGCAACCAGACTCGCGAAAACGTTCTTGAGTTTCCAAGTCGTATAGAAGCCGGCACAGAGCACAAAAACGCTGTGCAGAAACCAATACAGCATATTCGCGGGACCCAAGTTCCCAGGCGTCGGCACCCAACTGGAACTTGCTGGGCCGATGATCCCGGCAAAGCCGCCGAAGATAATGGAGAACAACCACATCATGATCAAGCCGACGACTGCGACCACATACTTCACCTGAATGATCTGGGACGGGGCAATCGGAAGCGACGAGCACCAAAGCATCGTGCGGGTTTCTTTCTCTTGCCCGACCAAGATCGCCCCCACACCCGCAGCGAAGAGAGATGGCATGGTCAGTGGGATACAATCAGCGATGATTGAACCGAGTTGCGATGTCACGTCCATCGCCGACCACATCAACACCAGCACAGCCGAGAGACTGACGAGCATCAACACCAGCGGGATGACCTGGTGGATTTCTTTCCAATACAAACCACGAAGTGGTGGTGAGATTCGGTTCATGTGGATGCCTTGTTTGGAATAATTGCAATCACTTAACAACTCTGCGCTGGTGTCCAGGCTTTAGCCGCTCGTCAACCGATTCGCCTCAAGGCTATACACCAACAAATCGATTCGCCTAAATACTGCACACCCGCAATTGACTACTCACTTACGATCTCGCTGGGGTACTCTTCTGCGGCGTCGGCCGTGTTCATGGGCCGCGAAAGTGAACCTTTGGTACACGCGATGAAAATCTCTTCGAGCGATAACGCTCGCTCGACGACACTGACCACGCCAGCCGACGACTCAATCATCGTCTTCATCTCGGGTTGAAAGTGTCTCGCAACGATGCGACGTTGCCGCCCGAGCGTCTCTTCGCACATCACTTCGGCTGGTGCGGGGATTGCGGGAAGTGCCACGAGTGGATCATCGAGGCTGACGGTGAGCTCGGTCATCGAATCTTTTAATTCCAGCAGCGGTGCGACGATGCGAAGTTTGCCTTGATGCAAAATCCCGATCGTGTCAGCAACTCGTTCGACTTCGCTGATTTGGTGACTGGACAAGAACACCGTCCGTCCGCTGGCGGCGCGGTCGATCATGCTCTCGAGAAACTCGCGACGCACCATCGGATCGAGACCCGATGTGGGCTCGTCGAGAATCAATAGCTCCGGATCATGAGCCAGTGCGAGCGACAAAGCGACTTTCGCACGTTGGCCTTTGCTCAACACGCGGATCTTGCGGTCTTCGGGGATCTCGTATCTCGCGATCGACTCGCGGTAGTGATCCAGGAAGCTGGGTGTGTAAAACGACGCTGTGAACCAGCCGATTTCACCAACGCTCATCCAGTCATACAGCGCCGGTGCGTCAGAGACATATCCGATTTTTCGGCGGACTTCGAGCGGATGACGGATGGGGTCGATGTCACAAACACGGCATTCACCGGATGTCGGCTTTTGAAACCCCGTCAGAATGCGAATCATGGTGGTTTTGCCAGCACCATTTTCGCCGAGCAAGGCGAATACGGTTCCAGGCTCGATAGCCAAGTCCACGCCACGTAGCGCGTCACAGCCTCGGTAGTGCATCGTCAGTTGTTTTGCGGTAATTACTGATGTCATGATGATAAGTTGAGGATGAAAAGAGGAGTGTGGAAGACTCAGTCAGCTTGTGTTGAGATCGTTGTGATGCTGCCGTCGAGATTGTGCAGTTGCTGTTCGACAATCGCTCGGATTTCGTCGCCGGTGAGACCTCCGTGAAGTGCCTCAGTCAGCACACTGGCGACGCGCTCGGCAATGATGGATTTACGCTGTTTGCGGCAACGATCCAACGCACCTTTACAGACAACGACGCCACGACCACGCAGGGTTTCGGTGATCCCATCAGCTTGAAGTTCAAGATAGGCACGAGCGACCGTGTTCGGATTCACAGCCAGCTGGGTTGCCAGTTGCCGCACACTCGGCAGCAACTGGCCCGGCCTCAGCGTCTGTTCCGCAATCGCAAATTTGACTTGACGTACGATCTGGGAATAGATCGCAACGCCATTGGAAGGTTCAACTGTAAAGAACATGTCTCAATCGCCACGTTTCTAGCGTTCTGGTGTACTCACGTGATAGTACGGTAGGCGAGTGTGGCTGTCAAGCAAAATTTCGTTTGAGAGATGCAGGGTGCTATTGGCTGCGTGAAATGCGTTCCTTCTGTTCACCCTCGCGCCGCGTTTTCTCGCTACTGGGTCTGTGCCGATAGGGTTCTGTTTTGAGTAGAATTGATGTCGAAGCCAAATCTCGGGACGCTACGATGACCAAGTCGTTTAGTTCATTGTGACGATGTATCGTTGCAAGTTGAGTGGTGCAAACAAATGCGTCCATTGGGTGATTGCTTAACTTCTGTATTGGTGAGTTGATGTCGGATCCTTTTTTTGAAGCGTACGATCGCGAGAACGTTGCGTATGGAACAGAGCCTTCGTCGGTTCTGGCGAGCTACCTACGTCAAGTCCGTGGTTCGGGAGTTGCGATCGACCTCGGTGCTGGTGCTGGCCGTGACTCACTCGCGCTAGCGGCGGCTGGGTTCAGTGTCACGAGCGTCGACTTGAGCGTTCGCGGGTTGGAGCGAATCAACGAGAGGGCGCATGACGCTGGGGTGGCGAAACAGATTACGACGCTCATGAGCGACGTGCGAAATGTGGTGCTTGAACCCGAGTCGTACGATGCGATTGTTGCAACGACAGTGCTCGATCACATCGCGGCGGACGAAGCCCAAACGCTGTGGGGGCGAATCACGCGAGCACTGAAACCCAGTGGCTTCGTTTACTGTCAAGTCCATACGACAGATGATCCCGGATGCCAACGCGAGCCCGGGTGCGTTCGGCGCGACCCGATCAGCGAGACGGCGAGTGCCGTGATTAACTATTTCGAAGCAAACCAATTGGCACAGTGGGCCGTGGCACCTGAATCGTGCTTGCGCGTTTTGCGATACGAAGAGCGACTGGAGTGGGACCAGACCCACGGACCTGAACATCTGCACGGCAAGGCGGTGCTGTTGGCTGTTCGCAGCAACCATTACCCGGATTGGTACGGATACCCAATCGCGTTTCCGCGACCTGAAGGATCGAAATGATCCAACCGGTGATGATATAAAAAAAGCCAGAGCGAACTCTGGCCTTTCATATCAACGACGAGCGTGTCGAACAATTTGTCGCGAGTGAAGCTAGTCCCGGACGATGGTTCGACCGTGCTTGGTGACGACGACATCCACACAATGGCCACAGCAATCAAACTTGTAAGTCAGGATCTTGCGGCCCAAGAAACCGGGAGTGCAACCGACGTAGCTAGGTGTCACTCCAGCACAACAGGCCGGCACACAGGCGGACACTTCGTACTTGCAACAAGTACAAGGATCAACGACGCACCAAGTGACCTTCACCGGTGGCGGAGGACAACATACAGGTGCCGGAGCACACACAGCGACTGGGTCACAGCAACCGTGCGCTTGGACAGGTGAGGAAGCAACGCAAGCCAACACAGCCAACGAGATACCACTCAACATCATTTGTTTCAGGTTCAACATGTTCGTTTTCCTAGTCTTGAGGTCCGAAGAAACAACTGTTGTTACTTAGGTCACTTTGACTGCGCCGACAAATCTACGCAACCAGGATAAACGACCACTTCCATCACTTCGTTTCGATAAATCGCATTCTGCCGGTCACGCGCGGCAGCAACGACCCAGATTCTGAACATGGGATCACTACTTTGGTAACACCGATGGTGCAGTTTCGTAAGTCGAATCTCAGTTGCGGTCCTCGCGCGTGGCGATTGAATCGAATTACGCTGGCGACCGGCATTGCGCTGGCGACCGGGATTGCGATGCGACTTGATCTATGAGAGCCGTTCGCGGTTGGACTAGAAGCCGCCACCACCGAGAGCTTGATATGCGTTCACAACGGCACTGAGCTGTTCCCGCTTGATGTCAATGAGTTGCATCTTTGCTTCCATCAACTCACGTTGTGCCAACAAGACTTCTACATATTCGGCTCGCGCGTTTTGGAACAACTTGCCTGCAACATCAACGGACGCATTGAGAGACTCGAGTTGTCGCTTTTTGACTTCGATGCTGCGTCGATAGTTCTCCACTTTTGTGATTTGGTTGACCACTTCGATGTGAGCTTGCAAGACCGTTTGTTGGTAATTGTAGATGGCTTGCAATTGTGATGCGTTCGCGCTTGCGTAAGCCGCTTTGATGGCTCGCTTGTTGATCAATGGACCGATAAGCTCACCGGTCAATCCGTACGCCAATGACTCAGGCGTTTGGAAAAGATAGCCCGTTGCGAACGCGTTCCATCCCAGTCCAGCGGTCAAGTTGAGCGAAGGATAGAACCGTGTGCGAGCCACTTGGACGTCGAGACCAGCCGCCGCAACGCGTCGTTCCGCTTCGCGAATATCGGCGCGATTGAGTAACAGTTCCGATGGTACACCGGCACCGAGCATCTCGAGGTTCACGTCCACGAACTCGACGCGGATGCGTTCAACGGGCTGGGGATAGCGACCTGCGAGAAAGTTGATTCGGTTTTCAGTTTCGACGATCTCTTGTTGGATGATCGATCGTTCGCTGATGTTCTTCTGCACTTCGGCCTGGAACCGCTGCACAGCCAATTCGGTGGCACGCCCAGCCTCTTTCTTGGCTCGGGCCACCTTCAGGCTTTGCTGTTGAATTTCGATTGTCGCTTGGAGTGTCTCAAGGCGGTTATCCAACGCGAGTAGTGTGTAGTAACTATCGGCAACTTCAGCGACAACGCGTGTGACGATATACGTTCGACCTTCCTGGGTCGCCAAATAGCGTACGGCCGCAGCACGTTGAGCGGTCCGCAGCCTTTTCCAGATGTCAATTTCCCACGAGGCAGACGCTCCAACGCGAAAGTCGCCCAACGGATCGGGAAAGCCTGTGCCCGGAGCGACTTCGAGTTGTTCCTCGACCGCACCATCACGAGTGTGCAGTCCGGACTTTTCGAGACCCGCACCAGCCCCGAGCGAAACAAATGGCAGATACTCACCGCTTCGCGCGTACGTTTCGTTGCCAGCAATGCGAATTTCTTCGCTCAAAATCTTTAACTCTTGATTGCCTGTGAGCGTCTCTGTAATCAATCCAAACAAATACGGATCGTTGTAGAACGCGGCCTGAGGAAGCTGGGCTGAGTTTTCGAGCTTGGCGATACCGTCGGTCGAATCCGTCGGTCCGATGTTCGTATCGATCATGCCAAAGTCAGGTCCAGCGGGTAACGATACAGGATCCGCTCTCGATTGATCCCCTTCAGCTTTGGGGACTTCCAGTTCTCTCAGCTCATCGGGCGTGCCGAGATCCGCTTCCATCTTTTTGATTTCACTGTCGATCGCTTTCGATTTTGCGTCGTCTTGAGTCTTCGGGCTCAGATAACTTGCAGCTCGTATAAAACTTGCAATGCTCTTGGGTTGATTCGGATGGCCATCGCCTTGCCCTTCGTCCTGAGGGTCGCTCGAAACCATACCCTCGGATGCTTCGTCGGTGTTCAAGTCGTTTGGATCAACGTTTGGATCAACGTTTGGATCAACGTTGGCGGTGTGCGTCGTTGTGTTCGAGCTCCATAGCGCCAGTCCATTGTTCCAGTTGTATTCCGCTGGCATGGGTGTGCCGGGAATCGCACAACGAAGTCCTGGGATTTTACAACCGGCCGTCGTCAGCATCGCGCCACAGAGGAGTGCGGTGAGGTAAGCGCGTTTCTTGTTTGTCGATGCAATGGTTACGCTGTGAGTGTTCATGATCGTCCTTGTTAAACTTCGCTCATGTGGCATCCTGCCGAGCGACTGCGTCATCCATTCGTGATTGCCCAGCGCAAACGTTGAGATTGTTCTAGCGATATCGTCCACCCGTTTACGCCAGATATAGCATTCGTTCGGCTCGTGACGTTTGTGCCGGAATTTGCAGAACGATTGTACCGCGCCATGCAACTACGTTGAGTTTGCCGGTCGGGTTGTCTGGAACGATGACGAAGCGCTTCTAAACAAGACGCTTAGCTGCTAGTGGCTTAATCACCACCCGTTCCTTTGCAGCGCTCGTCGAACATTCATTGCAGATCGTGTTGGAATTCGGTTGCCAAAGTGTTCACGTTGAATCACAGGGACGTTGCGGTCGCTTGAACTGGAGGGCGCGTCGCGCTCAAGATTTGCGAAGCGAGCATGCATGGTGGCCCGCAGGTACAAGAGTCCACGTAGCCGATGTGCGGTGTGTATTCATGCATTTTCGCCGCGATCAAGCCTTTGTTTGCGAACCTGCAATCGAGCGTTAGCGACCCTGCAGTATCTTGCCGGTCATGTGAAGAAATTTGCAGACTCTACTCCAAAAAGGCATACGACAAGAATGACGCAATTTTTTTTTGGAAGCGGTGCATCCCAGATTCGGCGTGGATAAGGCCGCAATCTGTCCCTGTTTTCATTCGGGTTGAGAACGCTCCGTTGGCATTTGGCACACGCAATGCAAATGAAGCTAAGTGATAGCGAAGCGTCGTGTTCGGTCTGGATTAATTCCTGCCTTGGCAGACACAAAACCTATCCGACGTGCCTCACGTTTTGGCGAGCGACGTTGTTTCCGAAGACATGTAGAGTGGCCAGTGTCCTTGGCTGTAGCTCAATCATGACGCACCCATCATAAAGAAAATTGTTCCATGCGTATGCGTTTAATTGTACCGATTGTTGTCGCACTCGCATCGTTCGGTCTTTCGGGGTCAGAGTCGATTAAGGAGAAAGTGAGCCAGTATTTTGGTTCCAACGCTCATGAGGAAAAGCACGGGGAAGACACCCAGGGTGCGAAGAAAAGCGTAGACCAGCATGGCGGTGAGCAACTGTCGGAGCACGGTTCCGATGAGCATGACGAAACTGAGCATGACGAAACTGAGCATAGCGGTGGTGAACACCATGCGGTTCACAAGATCATTGCAACCAGTCCCATCGCGAAAGATGTGACACTGACTCAGCAGTACGTTTGCCAGATCCACTCGCGTCGCCACATCGAGATACGGGCGCTCGAAGGTGGTTATCTAAAGGAGATCAAGGTCGACGAAGGCCAGACCGTCGAAAAAGGGCAGTTACTCTTCCATATTCTGCCAACAATTTACGAAGCTAAGCTGGATGCCGAGATGGCCGAAGCTCGTTTGGCCCAAGTCGAGTATGACAATACAAAGAACTTGGTGCTTCAAAATATCATTTCGGAGCAAGAGCTCAAGCTAGCGAATGCAAAGTTAGCAAAGGCTCTCGCCAATGTGAAACTTTCTCGGGCCGAAATGAACTTTGCTGATATCCGGGCTCCTTTTGACGGCATCGTTGACCGTTTGCATGAACAAGAGGGTAGCTTGATCGATGAGGGTGCGATGTTGACGACGATGTCGGACAACAGCGTGATGTGGGTCTATTTCAATGTTCGCGAGGCTCAATACTTGGAATATCAAACGGCCCTGACCTCGGGCCAAGACCAAGCGCAATTGAACATCGAATTGAGACTGGCCAACCACAAGATTTTTGACCAAACGGGAAAGATCGGCGCGATCGAAGCGGATTTCGATAACCAAACAGGGAACATTCCCTTTCGTGCAGACTTTCCGAATCCCAACGGACTACTTCGTCACGGCCAAACTGGGACTGTTTTGATCCACCAAATTGCAGAGGATGCGATCGTGATCCCACAACGAGCGACCTTCGAAGTTCTGGCGAAGAAATACGCGTATGTCATCGATGCTAACAACGTCGTGCACCAGCGAGAGATCGAGATTCAAACTGCAAAAGACGACATATTTGTGATCGCTGAAGGGCTAAATGCCGGCGAGAACATCGTGCTCGAAGGGATCCGCCAGGTTCGTGACGGGGACAAAATCGAATTTGAATTTCAAGATCCGAGCGACGTTCTCTCACACCTCAAGAATCACGCGGAATAAGTCGTCTCCGCTCGAGCGAACAGAACATTACGCTCGTAGCATTCCGCACATCTGTTTCTAACCTGCAATGCATTGCACGCATTGCGTTTCCCCGTTTGCTGCACAAGCGGCATAAATCGTCCACCAAATTCAGTTTGAAAGTCAGCTCGAAAGTCACTGTGACAATCGAGGTGATCCAGGAATCGCAAGGTCACCATGTTCGCAAGATTTTTGCATCGGCCCGCTCTCGCTATCGTGATCTCGCTGTTGATCCTGTTCATGGGTGGTTTAGCGATCAATGTGTTGCCGATTTCTCAGTTTCCTTCGGTGGCTCCACCGAGCGTTCGAGTTGCTGTGTCCTATCCAGGCGCCAGTGCCAAGATCCTCATCGACTCGACGATGGTGATTCTCGAGCAATCCATCAATGGCGTTCCCGACATGCGTTATATGTTGAGCGATGCCACGAGCGCCGGTGAAGGCACGATCCAAATTGTGTTCGAACCAGGCACGGATCCGAACGTGGCGGTCATGAACGTCAACAACCGTGTGCAGATGGTAAAGAACAACCTTCCTCCGATCGTTGAACGCGAAGGGATCATCGTCATGCAAAACATGACGAGTATGTTGATGTACGTGAACATCTTCAGCAAAGATCCTGGTGTCGACCAGAACTTCCTCTATAATTTCGCAACCGTCAACGTGCTGAATGAGATCAAGCGAATCCCTGGAGTCGGCCAAGCGTCGATTCTCGGCAATCGGTCTTATGCGATGCGAGTCGAGTTGGATTTGGATCGAATGCGAGCTTACGAGATTGCCGCCGATGATGTGATGGAGGCAATTGCCGATCAAAGCATGATCGGTTCGCCTGGGCGTCTCGGCCAAGCAACGGGCCAAACATCGCAAACGCTTGAGTATGTGTTGACTTGGGTCGGACGCTATACGACGCCTGAAGAGTACAGCCAGATCATTCTCCGAGCAAACTCCGAAGGTGAGATTCTGCGTCTGGGCGACGTCGCGAAAGTTTCACTCGGATCGTCGTTCTATGACTTGTACTCGGACATCGACGGCTTGCCCGCTGCCGCGATCGTGCTCAAACAAACTCCAGGGTCCAACGCATCGGAAGTCATCGCGAAGGTCAAGGAGAAAGTCGAGGAGATCAAGGCGAAAACGTTTCCGCCAGGGATGGATTACGCAGTTACCTATGACGTTTCTAGTTTCTTGGACGCTTCGATCGAAAAGGTGCTGCATACGCTGTTTGAAGCGTTCATTCTTGTTTCGCTTGTCGTGTACTTGTTTCTGGGTGACTTTCGCAGCACTCTGATCCCGACGTTGGCGGTTCCCGTATCGTTGATCGGGACGTTCTTCTTCATGCTCATGTTTGGCATGTCGATCAACTTGATTACGTTGTTTGCGCTCGTGCTCGCGATTGGCGTTGTGGTCGACGATGCGATTGTGGTGGTCGAAGCAGTTCACGAGAAAATGCACGCCATGCATATTGGTCCGTATGAAGCGACCCAAGAGGTTGTGAAAGAGATCAGTGGTGCGATTATCGCGATCACGTTGGTGATGACTGCCGTGTTCGTTCCAGTCACGTTTATGACGGGCCCCGTCGGTGTTTTCTATCGCCAGTTCGCGTTGACGATGGCGATGTCGATCATCATCTCTGGGGTCGTCGCGTTGTCGCTCACTCCAGTTCTCTGTGCGATGATTTTGAAACCGCTCGACGATAAGGGCCAATCCGGACTTGTCGGTGCATTGAATCGTGGCATGGCCAGGATTGCTGGAAAGCAAGCGTTTATTCTACGTGGGTTGTTGTGTTTGTTGCTTGGAATCGCAGTGGGCATTGGAACTTACTTCTTACTTCACGTTGAAATCGTTCACGAGGTTCTCTCGGAACAGATGGCGCTCACGGATACTCGACTGCAGATGATTTCGGTAATCGTCGCTGTACTTGCCGGGTTCTCCTTCCGAGCTGCTTTTTCAGGATTCGAAGACAGCCCCAAAAAACGCAGCCCAATCGGAATGTTCTTGTACGTGTTCGATCGCGGTGTGGAAAAAGTCACGGGTGGTTACGCAGCCGTCGTAAGACGCATCATCACACGCCGCGTTCTCACGATTGCAGTGATTGGATTGTTTGGGTACGGAATTCTGGTCGTCAATAAGGTTTTGCCGACTGGTTTCATTCCGCTCGAAGACCAAGGCATGATCTATGGGATTGTCCAGACTCCGCCTGGCTCGACGCTGGAATACACCAACGCAAAATGCCACGAGTTGCAAGTGATTTGCAAACAGATGGATGAAGTGACGTCGGTGTCGTCGGTTGCGGGATACGAAGTGTTAACCGAAGGCCGTGGTTCGAACGCTGGAACGTGCATTATCAACCTCAAGCCGTGGGCTGATCGCGAGTTGACGTCCAAGCAAATCATCGAAGAACTCGAAAAGCGTGGAACAGACATCGCTAACGTGAAGCTTGAATTTTTTGAACCCCCAGCGGTCCCAGGATTCGGTGCCGCGGGTGGTTTCGCGGTAAACTTGCTCGACAAGACCAACAGCGGCGACTACGTGGCGCTTGGCAACGAGACAGATAAGTTTATGGAGGCTCTCGGCAAACGCAAAGAGCTGAAAGGTTTGTTTACGTTCTTTGCCGCGAACTATCCCCAATACGAGATCATCATTGACAACGACGTCGCGATGCAAAAGGGTGTTTCCATTCGTGACGCGATGGATAACTTGTCGATTGTCATCGGTAGCACCTGGGAGCAGGGCTTCGTGCGATTCGGCCAGTTCTACAAGGTTTATGTACAAGCCGCTCCCGAATTTCGTCGTTACCCCGAAGATTTGGACAACATGTTTGTGAAGAACGACCAAGGCGAGATGGTGCCGTACTCGGCGTTCATGCGAATCGAAAAGAAGCAAGGCTTGAATGAGATTAGCCGCTATAACTTGTATCCATCCGCTCCGATCCAAGGAGCACCGGCGGCGGGCTACAGTTCCGGTGAGGCGCTCGCGGCGATCAAGGAAGTTGCAGCTTCGACGCTCTCCAACGGTTTCGATCTTGACTGGCAAGGCCTCGCTTATGATGAAGCCAAGGCTGGAAACACGGCCGTGTATATTTTCGCGATCGTAGTGATTTTTGTATACATGGTGTTGGTCGGGCAATACGAAAGCTTCATCATTCCACTGGCGGTACTAACGTCGCTACCGGTCGGTATCTTTGGCTCCTTTCTATTTCTGAAAGCGATGGGTCTCGCCAACGACGTGTATTGCCAAATTGGTTTGGTGATGTTGGTCGGTTTGCTTGGTAAGAATGCGATCTTGATCATTGAGTTTGCTGTCCAGCGTCGTCATCAAGGACTCAGCATCATGGAGGCAGGGATCGAGGGCGGCAAATTGAGATTTCGGCCAATTTTGATGACTTCGTTTGCGTTCATCGCGGGTTTAATTCCGTTGGTAAGAGCGACTGGCCCGGGAGCAATCGGAAACCGCACCATTGGGACCACTGCAGTTGGCGGTATGCTATTGGGGACGGTCGTTGGTGTGTTGGTGATTCCTGGGCTTTACTATCTCTTCGCCAAGTTTGCTGACGGCCGACGACTGATTCAAGACGAACACGACGAGCCGCTAAGCGAACGCATTGAGAACGAGGCAACACCTGCCGTGCACGAGTAGAAGTTTTTCGGGATTCTTGACAAACACTCGGTCGAGGTTCAATACCATTGAGTGAAAGGCGATTGGCGTATGTTTCGAAACCAAACGACTGATATTGGAAAGAATTATCGGATTGCCGTCATTGGTTTGTCGTTGTTAAGTGCTGCGGCGCTCGCGATCACAATTTGGATCATGTTCGACTTCGTAAAAGAACAATCGATCGTTGACGATTTGATGTTACAACTTCCACGCGACGCGAAGGACTCGGCCGAAATTCTCGCCGGTGAACTGAAATGGCAATTTCGCTTAGCAATCCTAGTTGTGCTCAATGTCGTTGTCACAGCGATCGCGGTGATCCTTTTGTGGCGAGCGTATCACGCGTCGCAAACGTCGTTGCGTGACTTCAAAGCTCTCGCAGGTGATGTCATCAGCGGAATGGAGCTCGGGATCATCACAACGGATACGGATGGAAATATCACCAGCATCAATCGTCGTGGTATGGAACTGATAGAAGCCGATGCGAGTTGCGTTGGAAAGCCAATGAGCGACATCCAAACGGTCCCACTCAAGCAATATCGAGACGATTGGATGATCGAACGTTCGACCAAGATGGTGCGTGATTTTACTCTAGAGCATTCCGGCAACCCTCGCAAATTGCGTGCATTTTGCCAATTTCTGAATGATCATGAAGGGAAGGAAGTGGGGCACGTTCTCCAGCTTCGCGATGTCACGGAGCGTGTGCTAATCGAGGAGCGAATGCGTCGGATGGAACGTTATATGGGCCTCGGGTCGCTTGCCGGAGGACTGCACCACGAGATCAAAAATCCCCTGGCGGCGCTGTCATTGCATGTCCAACTCTTGGAAGAACAGCTCGAACTCGATGACACCTCTGACGAAAACAAACAGATGCTCAGTGTGATTCGAACTGAAGTCACTCGTATCGGTGGCGTGCTTGAATCGTTTCGTGACTTTGCCTCGATCGATTGTTTGAACACGAGCGAAGTTGACATTACAGCAATACTACGACAGCAGGTTGAATTGTTGCGACCTCAAGCCCACCGGCAAGGAGTGCGAATCGAGTTTGACGCGAATAGGCCGACGACAGTCGTGGATGGTGACCAAGTCCGATTAGAACAAGTGTTCTTGAATTTGCTCATCAACGCCCTCGAAGCTATGCCTGCTGGCGGAACGCTCACCATGACATCGCACCGCGAGGGCAATTCGGTCCGGATCGAAGTTGCGGATACTGGATGCGGTGTTCCCGAAAGCCTAAGAGACAAGATTCTCGATCCCTATTTTACGACCAAAGCTAGTGGAACGGGCTTAGGTTTAGCTTTGTGTGACAAGATTGTGCGGCAACATTTGGGCACGCTCGATTTTCACACATCGCCTCGTGGAACGACATTCGAAGTTTCGTTACCGCTGGCCACGAACACGGCCCTGACGGAAGCCGACGACACACAACATGCATTCGGGGCGAATGTCGCCACCATGTACGATCATTGAAGCATCGAAACTCAAAGGAAGCTGGTCCCGAATGGGAAGCGAATTTCATATCCTCATCGTCGACGACGAACCCAATATTCGTTCGGGGCTGGCCAAAGGCCTGTCCAAGATAGCGGATTGCATCGAGACGGCTGGGTCGGTGAATGAGGCACTCGACAAGTTTGACGCAGGCAACTACCAACTTGTCATTGCTGACGTGCGAATGCCGGGTGATCGCGATGGTTTGGATTTGATTTCGATGGTCCAGCAGCGCAAGCCAGGCACGACGACCATTGTCATTACCGCACATGGAAGCGTCGAGACCGCGATCGAGGCGATGCGTCGTGGTGCGTTTGATTTCATCAGCAAACCCGTTGACTTGAATTTGATTCGCCAACAGGTAACCAAAGCAGCCGAGCATCATTGGCTGCAGCGCGAGAACCACCAACTCAAGGAAAAGCTCGCGGCCGTTGGTGAGATTACGGGGATTGTCGGCAACAGCCAATCGTTGCAAGAGTTGCTAGTGCAAATTCGACAAATCGCTTCGACTGATGCAACGGTGATGATCCAGGGCGAAAGTGGCACAGGAAAGGAACTGATCGCTCGAGCTATCCACGACCAGAGTAATCGATCAAGCAATCCGTTCGTTGCAGTGAACTTGGGGGCGTTGCCAGAAACACTGCTTGAAAGTGAATTGTTCGGACATGAGAAAGGTTCGTTCACCGGCGCCACACGCCAGAAGCCTGGGTGTTTCGAACAGGCAATCGGCGGAACGCTGTTCCTTGACGAGATCACCGAGATCCCTACAAAAAGCCAAGTTGATTTGCTGCGAGTTTTGGAGACCCAGCGATACACGCGGGTCGGCGGCGAAGAAGGATTGCAATCCGATGCACGCATCGTCTCAGCAACGAATCGCGACGTATCTCGAATGGTCGAAGACGGCAGCTTCCGTGAAGACCTGTATTATCGACTCAACATCGTTCCAATCAAAGTGCCGCCACTTCGCTCGCGTCGCGGTGACATTCCGTTGTTGGTGGACTACTTTCTCGAGCATTTCTGTAAACGACACAGCCGGCCACTTAAGCACGTCGATGAAAGCGCAATGCAGATATTGGTCGATGCGAGGTGGCCTGGGAATGTCCGCCAATTGCGAAACGTCATCGAACGGATCGTTGTGACTTCAACGAGCGACAAGATCGCTTCCAACGATTTGCCCGTCGAGCTGTCGAAACTCGACAACGCGGCTATGACGACGATCCGTACACTCGCCGAGGTAACCGAGACGGCGGAGAAATCTGCGATTGAACAGGCGCTAGCGTCCAATGATCATCATCGCGAATTGACCGCCAAGTCGCTCGGGATCAGCGTACGCACGTTGCATTACAAAATGAATAAGTACGACCTCCACTAAGACGATTCACCTGTGATTCCACCATGATTGAATCCAGGTGCCTATTTCGACTTCATGTGGCGACTCAGACAACTTCAACCGGCGGCATACACGACTTTGCCAGCAACGAGCGTTCGCTCGATCCATCGATCGTCCCAACCGAATACGAGCCTTGTTAACGGGTCCACGTCACCACGGAGCCATAAGGATTGAGGCTTGATGACCAGCACATCCGCACGTTCGTTGGGTGAAAGTCGATCACGATCTGGCCACCCCAAGGCGATCGCGTTGCCGTGTATGATCTGCCAAAGAGCTTCAGCAGCAGTCGGATAACATTCGCTGGTTGACGAAGCCGTTTGGATCATTGCTCGTGCGACGCGGATCATGGATCGCTCGTAACTTCCTCAGGCTTGCATCACGCAGTCTTCGGCGGCAGAAGCTGGGAATCCAGGGCATTTGAGCATGCTCTTGAGGTGCAGGTGACTGGAATTCCATTGCGCAGTGGATCGAACCATCCCGGCAAAATTGCGTTCAGCATCGCTGCGTCATTGCTGTCAATTCGCGGTTCATCGATGAAACTATCAATCAACAACCAGAGCTAACAAGGCGTCCCGCGTGACCAATCACGGAGTGTCGCGTCGCGTCGATACGTTCGTAGTTGCCAAGCTCTCTGAATGGGTGATCACTAACGTTGACACAAGTTTTTTCGCTTGCATCAATTCGTTCTCTGTAAACCAAGTGACATTTCCAGTGTACTTGCTTTCGACGCGATGCTTGTTAGCGAGTGTTTGCCACGCAAGTCCGTCCATCAAATTCCACGCGGCTGCTTGTGCCACGTTCTGAGACAATCGGCCGTTTCCAAGTGCAATGCAAAGGCGATGGACGGATGCATCCGACGTAACGTGGTCCAGTGGCACGATCGTGTAGGTCATTCTCGGATTCGGATTCGGTTTCCCATGTTCTAGGCACACTGTCGCCACACTGATTTTCTTCATTCGATCTGGCGCGATCCGAAAGAAACCACCGCCACCTCCTCCGCCGCCGCCACCTTGACCACCACCAAAACCTCCTCCTCCGCCGCCTCCGCCCAAAGCTTGGCCGCCTCCGCCACCCCCGCCACCTCCACCGAGACCCCCGCCGCCGCCACCTTGACCACCACCACCTAAGCCACCGCCACCTCCTCCAAAACCTTGGCCCAAGATTGGAACTCCGGCAAATGCCTCCGGCAGCCGAACTTGCAATGGAAGTTTCGTCTTGTTCTTCACCAACACATTCGCGTTATCCGTTCCCAATGGAATGAACTTGACCTCAACAAGTTCATTTTTCATCGCATCAAACAATTCCCACTGTTGGCCCGCATCCTCTCTCGGAGAAACAGCGTGACAATTGAACGCAAATACGGAAGCCAACAGAACGACTGGAGACAAGATTCTTACGCACATGTTTTTCTCTCAAGGGACTTTTCTTCAAATCGAAATAGTTATCAATAGCTTTGAGATGCTGATGTCAGTTGGGCGCCGACTGCTCATTGAGCGACCAGTCGTAGTCGGCATAACGCAGCGTGAAGGCCTTGCCACGAACGGATTGCTGTTGAGACTCAGGGAGCCACTGGTAAATCCGGCCAAGAAGCTTCTCGTCCGTGTCGCCAAAATCAGCGTTGAACCAATCCAGGATCGACGACAGGGTGATCGTATTACCGACAACAGCAAAGTTGCTTTTTTGGGCAAAGAAATGCCGTGCATTCGTGCTGAGTTGATTTTCGATTCTATCGGCGATATACGCCTCGCGAAGGAGACGCGGGCAACTCTTGGACGCACAAACGATCGCGAAGTGAATCCGTGGCTCATTCATCTTTCGCAAAATTTCGTGTTCGATCTGATTAAGCGAATACGGTGTTCCACCTACGTACAACTGCAGGTCGTCCCAAATGTTGTATCCAAAGATTTTTGCGGTGTGATTGCGGATGCTTGATGTCGGATACTCTCGCAAGATGCCATCGATTGTTACTGCGTTGTAGGCGTTAATCCAGAACGCAAGCTTCGCCTCACGCGCCGCCTCGAAACTCGAACGCGCACTCGAGAGATGCGTCAAGTAAGAAGTGAGTGCTTGACGATCAACGCCAGACGACTTCCAGCCTTGATAATCAACGCCGCCGGCGTCGTCGACATATTTCGATAGCAGATGATCCCACCCAGAATGATCAACATCGTTCATCGATAGCGATTGCGCAGCGTCTGGATGACCGACATAGACATTCGTCCCGGCTTCGCACACCGTAGCAAACATCGTGAGAGCGAAAATTAAAGAGCAGTAGTGCATCGGATTCAGTCTTTTCGATTAGCGACAAGGCACCGAGCAAGAACCGCCACAGGTTGGCCGGTAACTTGGGTAGATGAATCCCTGGTAACTCGGCTGTGCCCAGTAAGTTGCCGGATAGGGAGACGATTGACGCCACGGAGAATAGAGCTGGTGCGTCGCAGCGTATGGAATCGCCATTGATTGGCTGGGGCCCGAAAGCTGAGGACTTGCGTACTGAGGACTAATGATTTGGGGCCTTTGTTCAACGGGAGACGTTCGCGGGTACGAGGCTTGTGGTATCGCGGATGACACTGACGGCGGGGAATACGACGGCGATGGTGCAAACGAAGGGACGCTGCCTCGCGTGCCACTTTGAGCGCTCGCTTGGCTCGCGACTGCAACCACCATGGCCATGGCGAGGTAGAAAGGAATCAACGCGGTAGGTTTTTTTGAGCCGAACATTCGGTCCGCCGTGAGTTGGAGCGTAGTCTTCTGTAACTGATTACAAGTAGATGGCGGAAGCTGATCGGATTCCGCCATTTCTTCACCAGTTGGTGACAGGTACGCCCTGTTACCAACTAATTTTGTTATCCGCCAATTTTCTTTGCGAGAATCTTCATGAACCGAGATGTTGTTACTGTGTTTGGTTTTTTGTTGGTTGCGTTTGTCGGTGCCAGCACGATCGCTGGGTGCAGCAGCTCCACGACGGCGCCAAGATCAACCGAGACAACCGGCGTCCAAAGCGGGGCCGATAGCGCTCCGCCAACATCGGATGGTTCCGGATCGCGGTAGTGACACAGTGAGTCCCTATCATCAATCTGACATCGAACTTGGAAAGAATTTGGCGACTGCCCTTGCCCGGACGGCCGTGATCATTCCAGTGCGCAACGAAGAGGCGTCGCTAGCGTTCGTGATTCAAGATTTGCCGGACGTTGGTGTCACAATCGTTGCTGACAACGGATCGAGTGATGCTACGGCACAAATTGCTCGAAACAATGGATGCATTGTCGCTTGGGAACCCATCGCTGGCTACGGCCGAGCGTGTCTCGCAGGGATCCGCGCTCTGGAGTTGCTTCGCACCCATGAACCATTGCAAATTGACTATGTCGCGTTTTTAGATGGTGACTATAGCGACCATTCGGAGCAGCTTGTACAATTGCTCTTGCCGATCCTCATCGACGAGGCCGATTTTGTGATCGGATCGCGAATGCTAGGCCAACGAGAGTCTGGCGCGATGCCGCCCCAAGCCGTGTGGGGAAACCGGCTAGCGTGCTTCCTGATGAAATGGATTTGGAAGACAGACTATACAGACCTAGGTCCCTTTCGAGTGATTCGGCGTGATTGCCTCGAGAGTCTGGGAATGCAAGACACCAACTTCGGCTGGACCGTGGAGATGCAAATCAAAGCAGCTGTCGCAGGTTTACGTACGAAAGAGGTGCCTGTTTCCTATCGACGACGGATCGGCGTCAGCAAAATCAGTGGCACCGTGACAGGAACGTTCCGGGCGGGATATAAGATTCTCTACACGATTGCCAAGTACGCTTGGAAAACCAGGAAATCGTGACAGGCCAGGAGAAACACACTTGACCGGCTTTCGCAAGTCTCGTGGCAAGTTCGGGGTCGCGATTCTTGGTGCAGCCCAACTTGCTCTGGTCTCGTGGATCGCTGGTGCCAGTCATGTATTTGAATATGGGAATGAGGAATCAAGTCGACCGATCCTTGGCGTAGTGGCGATTCTATCCGTCATGTTTGCCCTGAGTATGGCTTCGCTTTTCCTCGCCCTGCGACTCCCCGATACACGACGCTTGACTTGGTTGATTCTTGGATTCGCGATAGCCATGCGATCGGTGTTGCTTTGGTCTGAGCCGATCCAAGAGGTCGATATCTATCGCTACGTTTGGGACGGGGCGGTAACCTCCCAAGGGATCAGCCCCTATCGGTTCAGCCCCCAGTCAATCACGGATAGTGAGCAACGGAATGTTGAAATCGATTCGCTTGTAGATTTACTTGCCAGCGCCCCCGGATTAGCTGAGGTGCACCGTCGCGTGCACTATCCCCAGTTCACAACGGTGTATCCACCCATCAGCCAACTCGTATTTTCGGTCGCGTATGCCGCAACACCTTCATCGGCTTCACTGCAAACTTATGTCCGGACCATGAAGTTGATGGTGGTCGGATTTGACATTGGCGTGCTTCTGCTTCTGATCTCAGTACTCAAGTCCACTGGCAAACATTCAGGATGGGCGATCGTTTATGGTTGGTCGCCACTGGTATTGAAGGAGTTCGCCAATAGCGGCCATCTTGACTCGATTGCCGTGTTCCTGATGCTCGCGTCAGCCTGCTGCCTAGTTGGCATGAAGTCTGGGGCCACATCGGATTCGATAAGGCTTCTCAGCCATCGATTTTGGTGCGCCATTTTTCTCGGCCTCGGCGTTGGTGCCAAGCTTTTCCCAATCGTCTTGGCACCGTTCTTTGCAGTTTACGTGTTAAAAAAGTCTGGCTTTCGCAGTGCTTCGATTTGGCTCGGCTTATTCGTGACGACGACCGCAACCGCTCTCGCACCAATGATGCTCGCGGATCGTGATCGCGCGAACGAGCCTTCGGGACTAGCAGCATTTCTTCAGTACTGGGAAATCAACGACTTGCTGTTCATGGTCATCGAGGAGAATCTCCGGCCGGACAATCGTGTCGCTGAACAACCCGTCCTCTGGTTTGTCGTCGTGCCGAACTCAGCTCGAGTCGCCGTGACAGACTGGAGCACGAATCTAACGTCGGTGGAAGCGGAGCGGATACCCTTCATCGTCACTCGCGCATTGACAACGATGGTACTTGGATTGCTCGCTCTTACATTGTTGCGACATGTAGCTGTTGCACCTGAGCGAATACTCGAGTTTGCGTTTCTGATGCTCGCTTGGTTCTGGTTCTTATCGCCAACTCAAAATCCGTGGTATTGGACTTGGGCGATGCCACTTCTTCCGTTTGCACGGAGTCGAGTGTGGCTACTGGTTGCTGGGTTCTCGATACTCTACTACGTGCGATTCTGGACTGAGTACCATTCGCCAACCGTTTCGTTACTTGGCCAAACCTACGTTGGAACCGCGGTCTTTGACTTCCTGATTGTGTGGCTGGAATTTCTGCCTGTCTTTGTTCTGCTTATCATCTCCGTTCTGCTTCGATCCGCATCAGGTACTGGAATAACTAGCCTCACCGGCGACGATCGTCGTTTTGAGCCAGCGATCGTCCCAGCTGAACATTAGCTTGGAAAGCGGATCGACTTCGCCGTAGAGCCAGACGACGTTTGGTTGGATCACGAGCACATCTGCTTGCTCGTCGGATGAAAAACGATCGCGGTCCGGCCAGCCGAGAGCGAGTGCGTTGCCGTGGGTGATTTGCCACAAGGCTTCGGCAGCACTCGGGAAGCTCTCGCCAAGTGATGATGCAGCCTCGATCATCGCTCGGGCAACCCGAATCATGGACCGTTCGTAACCGGCACCAATGTCACTTCCCAGCGCCAGTTTCACGCTGCTTTGGAGCAACGCCGCGCGGTTCATGGTGCCGGAACGCAGGAACGAATTCGCAGTGGGGCAGTGTGCGATGATCGAATCAGCGTCTGCGATCTTCTTGCAATCCGAACTGTCCAAATAGATCCCGTGACCAAAGATTGAACGCGGGGTTAACAGACCGGCGTCACGATAGAGATCAGTATAGGAAACGCCGCCGAACAAGTTTTGAACCAAGTCGCACTCCTGCAGCGTCTCAGCCAAATGGGTCTGGATCACCGCATCCCGCTCCTTTGCCAATTCACCTGCGGCGTTCATTAGCTCACCCGTGCAGGACACGGCGAAACGCGGAGTGACTGCGGCTGCTAGCGATGCCCCAGGCGGGAAGCGATCGAGCAGACGGCGTGTTTCGTCGATCTGCAACTGGGCTGGTCGCAGGAGGTAATCGGGTGCTTGGCGATCCATCAAGACTTGGCCGATCACGCCGCGCACGTTCCGCTGCTGTGCCACCTCGAGTGCCGCAACAGCGCCTGAGTGATGCACGGTGGCATAGGCACAGATCGACGTGGTTCCATGAGCAAAGCACTGATCGATCACGCGATTCGTCATCGTTCGAGCATAGTCTGGGTCCTCCCAACGACGCTCCGACGGAAACGTGACTTCGTCGAGCCACTGAAGCAGCGGCAAGCCGTGGGATCCGATCATGTCGAATTGGGGCAAATGCAAATGCGTGTCGATGAACCCGGGACAAATCAGGTAGTCTGGACCACCCAAGTCCGCTCGCTCGGAAATTTCACCTTCGACAACCTCAGCGATTCGGTTGCCTTCGATTCGCAGGTACCCAGGAATGATTCGCACAGCATTGCGTTGCTCGGCAGAACCGCGTTGGGATTCAGCGACATTCGAACTGCGATCGATTCGAACAAGTTGACCGGTGATGATCATCCGTCGTCAGTCTCTCGTGGTTTGGGACACCTGGAAATTGGCAGTTAGTTACGACAGCTCCGCAACGAGTTTCTCTCGGAAAATCTTGCTGTTGTGGCGGATGTCGACGGGAAGCGGTTTGTCGCGGATGATGATTTCTTCGATGCGCCGAGTGATGGGATTTCGGGAAGCCAGCTCAAGTAGTTCTTGTTTCAAAATTTCTCGTTCGGCATCGTTCATCGACACGTAGAGCGGATCCAGTTCAATCATCACCACAGGCGACTGGTTCGGGCGCTCGCCTCGACCGATGAGCGCCGAACGATAGACCTTGGGGTGCGTATTGAAGATCGCTTCGCAGGGAATGGTGAAAAGAGTGCGATTTCCCGCGACAACGCGGTGTGCCTTGCGACCACAGAACCAAAATTGGTCGTACTCGTCGAGGTAACCAACGTCGCCCATGCGGTGCCAGACTCGGTCGCCATCCGCAACCTTGTGCAATGCATTTTGGTCCACTCGGACCACGTATTCACGTGTCACCATCGGACCAGTGACCAGCAATTCACCGATCTTGCCGCGGTCGAGTTCTTTTACATCCGCGAGTGACTTGATCGGACCGTCATCAATTTCGATGATTCTCCACTCCACGTCTTCGAAGCGAGTACCGACACAGACGCCTTTGCCTTTCGCAGCAGCGGGTCCCGTTTGCGAAATCACTTGCCGGGACTCAATCGACGCGATTGGAAGTGCTTCCGTGGCTCCGTAGGGCGTCACGATATTGACGTCGTCATGCAATAACGCACGCAATTTCGCGAGCGTCGTCGCTGGGACGGGCGCACCGGCCGAGAGGACTCGGCGAAGCGATGGAAATGGATCGGTGATTTGGTGCGTTTCACAGTATCGGACCACCGTATTCCAAAGTGCAGGTGAACCGAACGATTGGTCGACTTCCCATTGCGCGGCCGCTTCGATCAAACGCTCCGGATTCACGGCCGCCGGTCGCGTTGGATCCATGTCGGGAATGATCGTCGTGACACCCATCACAGCATCAAACAAACCGAACAACGGAAAACACGCAAGGTCGCGTGAACCGCGGTGAATGTCATAGCGAACACGTATCCGGTCGACTTGCGAATGGAACGTGCCATGCGTGTAGAGAACGCCCTTGGGCGGTCCAGTGCTGCCGGTGGTGAAGATGATCGCGGCGGGGTCAGTCGTTGAAATTGGCGGAAGCTCGATCGTTGATTTCGCTTGGCCGATCGCCCGCACGGTATCAAGCGTCTTGCCGCCCCAGAAAAACTTTCGTCCGACGGTGACGTTGAATTTCGATGTCGCAAACTTGCTGCGGCACAGCCAACGAATCAATTGAGCCTTGGGGATTCCGATCACGCCGTCTGGTTTGGCCTCGCTCAGGCAATTGAGCAAATGTTGTCGACCGATTCCTGGATCGATCAAAATGCCAACCGCGCCGGCTTTGAGTAATGCAAACACGAGTGTAATGAATTGGCCTGAGAATGGCACAAGCATAGCCATTCGCATGCCAGGACGAACGCCCCAATCAATCAGACCGCGTGCGATCGCATCGCTGGTTCGATTGAGTTCGTCGAACGTCGTCAGCGAATAGCTTCTCGCGCCGCCGGGAACAGGCGGTCCGCTTGGCTCCGCGATCGCGATGCCGCTCGGAATGATCTTCGCAATCGAAGCTAATCGGCTCGCGATATTGCCTCTTGCCGCTTGAGGAGCACAGGCGGCAAAGGACGGATCGTTTGAAGGATCGCTTATCGGATCAAGGTTAGGCTCCGACATGCGTGACCTCCGAAACATGCTTGTGAAAGTCCGATCGAGCGACATGGACCAGCAGTCCTGCGACAGAGACCGGAAGCACACGTTGGGCGCCTTGCCAGCCGGGGATACCGTTGACTTCGACGACTCGCGAAGGCCCATTGTCGCTGTCGAGCAAGTCCACGGAGCCGAAACGCAGTCCGATGGCTTCAGTGATATTTCGAGCGAGCGTTCGCTGTTCATCGGTGATTTGGATTAGCTCACATTCACCACCACCAGCCACATTTGTCCGGAAATCGTTGGGGTTTGTGCGTTTGATCGCAAAGACATCGTTGCCGATGACGAGCAACCGTGTATCGCGACCACCCGGAGATACAAACGCTTGCACGTAATGCACGGCGTTGAGTTGATCGAGCGTTGCGAACACGGTCCAAGCTAACTCAGACTCACGGATTCGCATCACGCCACGACCCTCGCCACCGAAGACTGGCTTCACGACACAATCGCCGCCAAGTTCACGAAACGCGTTCATCGCCTCGCGTCGCGATTGCACCACGCGAGTGTCAGGAACGTCGTATCCTAACTTTGCGATCACGGCGAGCGTCGCGAATTTATCGATTGCAATTTCCAGTGCTCGAGGCGGATTGATAACGTGGCCTCCCAGACGGACGTACTCGTGCAAAACAGCGAGACGAAATGTGATCTGTTCGAACGATCCCATCGGCATGGTACGCGTAATGATCGTGTCAAAGTCAGCGAGTGAGCCAGCACTGCATGACAGCTCTGCGGAGCCATTCGAGCAGACGCGAGAGCACAACGATTCATAGAGCGCGAACGATATTTCGCATTCAGCCGACTGTGCCGCGAGACGAAGTTCGTTGGCGTGCCAGCCCTGGTCACTCCCGAGCACTAGCAAACGGTTGGATGGGACTCGAGTTGTTTGCAACCAAGGCACAGCGTGGGACCGCAACACAATACGCGGCTCACTTACGAGAGAAAGGATTGACGCATCACAGCGAGGTCCAAACGACCTTCTTGCCAACTTCGTCCCGATCGCAAGTTGTGTATCGCAACAACCGCGGGACTGAACAACATCGGATCCACTTGATAGAAGTCGTAACCGTAGTCTTTGAACACGTCCGCGAAAGGTCGGCCATAGTCCTTGGACGACGAGCTGGGGACTTTCGCAATCACCGCTTCCACCGCTTCGTCGTCTGTATCGACCCAGAGCGTCACACGACCACCGTAGAGAATCGCGTCGTTGGTGCGTCCGATGCCTTTTACCGTCTTACCACGTTTGGCTGGCGGTGGCAGCGGCGCGGTGCCGATCGCGGACACGATTGTACGGACGTCGAATTCCAAAGCATGCAACTTGTGCATCGCAGTTTCGATGCTGCGGGCAACCACTTGGACGCTGCCCGCAATCGAGGTGCTGGGTGCGACGGCGATCGCGAGTTGGTTTGTCGCTAGCCCGCATTCCGAAGCGATCAGCTCAATCACCTCAGCCCCAGGCAACGTTTCGCTTTCGAGCACACCGACCGCCACGTCGCTCGACTCCGTCAACGCAAGATGCAACAACACTTCCTCGCGACCGCGAATAGCTCGCATCGGGCCACTCGCCATCGCGAAATAGTCCCCCGAACTGACCGGCCAACCCGCATATTGGGCGCCGAGACAGGCCACCAGCGGCGAATCGGTTTGGACAACGATGTCGGCGTTGCTTCCGGTAAAATCAGTGCTTCCCGTAAAATCAGTCTTACAACTGCTCAGATGTGGCGAAACAGTCACCTCCGCACAGTCCGCCAAACAGAGCTTCGCGAGCAGAAGCCCAGCGGCGAGCGACCCCGAGTGCTCGGCGCCAGCGTCGATGACACGTGCTCCGCCAATGGTGTGGCAACGGATTTTCAATGACTCGGGGGTCTGCCAAGCCAGGTCAAAAAGACGATTGGTGCGAGTGTTTAACATGCTGCAAAGGTTCGCGGAAAGCGGTATCGCTGTCCAGATGGGGAAAACGCTGTGCAGATGGGGAGAGGTAGTTCATCTTTTGGTCGAAGTGTCGTAGCATGGTGGGAAATCCACTTCCACGTTTAGTTTTGCCGATGTCGCTTTCCATCATTCGTTTTCCGCATCCGACGCTTCGTTACAAGAGCAAGCCCATTCGCCGGGTCGATAGTGCCTTGAAGGATATCGCCGCCGAGATGCTGGAGTTGATGTATACGAACGAGGGCGTGGGGCTGGCCGCGAACCAGGTTGATATTCCGCTTCGCATGTTTGTCGTCAACGAGACCGGGCGAAAGGGTGAAGGCGAGGAATTTGTGCTTCTCAACCCCGAGTTGACGCGGCCCAAGGGAAGCGAAACGTCCCAGGAAGGTTGCTTGAGTCTGCCGGGTATGTATGGACTCGTGAAGCGTCCCAAGACTATCCGTATCAATGCCTACGATTTATCGGGGAACTTGATTGATCGTGAAGTAGACGGATTTCTCGCCCGCATTTTTATGCACGAGAATGATCACTTGGATGGCGTGATGTTTTTTGATCGCATGTCCAATGAGTCGGTTCGAGATGTCGAAGACGGTCTCGATGAGCTTGTGACGGATTTCCGATCGCACCAGTCCACTGGGACCATTCCGAGTGACGAAGAACTCCTCGCGCGTTTGGCGACTTGGCACGAAAAGTACGCCTAGTTTTGCAACGCGCCGGATACGCCATCTGGCCTTGTCGACGTTCAGGAGAGAACTATGACCGAGCTACTCGCTACCACGACATCGAAACCTTTGCGAATGATCGTGATGGGCACCGGTCCGTTCGCCGTGCCGTCCTTTCGTGCGATCCTCGCCGCCGGGCATGACATCACGCTTGTCGTTACGCGTCCGCAACCGCCAGTGAAAACTCGAGGCGCGGCACCGCCCGCGCCCGTTCGCGAGTGGGCTGAGTCCGCCTCATTGCCGATTTTCGATCCGCTGAGCATCAATGATGCTGACGCTGTCGAGCGGTTAGTCGCGGAGCAAGCGGACTTGCTTGTCGTGTGTGACTATGGCCAAATCCTCAAGCCAGCGGCGCTGGAGTCGGCGCCGCTTGGCGGGATCAACTTGCACGGTTCGTTGCTTCCGGCTTACCGAGGCGCCGCGCCTGTTCAATGGGCGGTACTTTCCGGTGACGCGATCGCTGGCGTGAGCGTCATTCACATGACGCCGCGGTTGGATGGCGGTCCAATTCTTCAAACGCGAGAAACGCCCGTCGGCGAGAAAGAAACCTCAGGCGAACTCGAAGAACGACTTTCGCTACTCGGTGTCCCAGCGACACTCGAAGCCATTGAGATGCTCGGCGTTTGGGATCGCGAGTCTTCGATCGGTACCTCTCAGGACGCGACGAAAGTCAGCCGAGCACCGAGGCTGCAAAAAGCTGACGGCGAAATCAACTGGAGCCGCACCTCTCGCGAGATCGATTGTCAAGTTCGCGGGATGCAGCCTTGGCCAATCGCTTTCACGCACATCACCGTCGCGGATGGGAAACCGCCGCTGCGTGTCGCAATGAAACAAGTCACCGCCTCGCGGACTTCGCGACCTGAGCACGCATCCCCAGGCGAGATTCTCGCTGGCGACGAATTGCTCGTGTGCACCGGCGACGGCGTCGTCTCAATCGATCGGCTACAACCCGCCGGCAAACGCGAAATGACCGGGAAAGAATTTCTGTGTGGTTACCAGAATCTATACAGACTCTCTTAAACGTCGCTCTGGGCAAAAGGTGCTGCGAAATACTGGACTGTGGCAGATTTCCCAAGAATATTTGGTCGCTCGTTGTTCGCTTCAACCCCGCGAGAAAAAAATGGTGAAGTCGCTTTCTGAAGCCGTGGCTCTTTTTCAAGCGGGCCGATCGTTGGAGGCGATCGAACTTTCCCGAAGCCTTGTGTTGCGTGAGCCGCTTCTTGTGGATGCTTGGCAGTTGCTGGGGCTGGCCTTGTGCCGAATGTCCCGATTTGATGAAGGTGTGGCAGCCTTGCAGCAAGCGGTTCTGCTGAGGCCGGCGGACGCCGCCCTTGCCAACAACGTCGGTGAAGCTCTTCGCCAGGCTGGACGCTTGGACGAAGCACATCAATCGTTGCAGCGAGCTCTTGAACTGCAGCCTCGATTTGCAGAGGCTTACTTCAATATGGGGAACGTACTTCGTGACCAAGGGTGTGCGTCGGAAGCCATCGTTTCCTTTCAAGCTGCGATTGACGTGCGCCCAGGATACGCAAAAGCTCATCTCAATCTGGCGAATCTGCTTCGAGCCGAAGGTCGACTTCCTCGATCAGCGGAACACTACCGCATGGTGCTATCGCTTCAGCCGCCCCTCCAGCCGCCACGAGCCGAAGTGTTACTCGCGCTCTCCGGAGTTTGTGCGGATTTAGGTGAACACGTTGATGCAACTGAATTCGCCGCGCGCGCAGCGAGTTTAGAGCCCGAGAGCGATGACGTCCTCAAGACGCTGGGCAGTCTGGCAAGGTCGAGGGGGGATGATGCGGTAGCGCGCGAGCACTTCAGTCGACTGGCTGTGAGAGAACGAAACTCATTGCCGTCGCAATTGCGCGTCGCCACGATTCTACCTGCAATCGCGTCGAGCGTGGACGAAATTGAACAGCATGAAAAAAGACTGCTTTGCGAGCTTGACGCTCTTCGTACACAGAACCTTCAAGTTGATCTGTCGACACTGCATTCGTATAGCGCAGAAGCTCCGATGGCATGGGCTTATCATGGATTGGAGATGCGGCCACTCAAGGTTGCTTACGCGAATCTATTTACCGAGCATCTCAAGCCGTTGGAAATCAAGCCGCGTACCGGGAAGCCTCACATCGGTGTGGTCGTTACCCACGGGCACGAAGGGGTCTATGCCGAGTGTCTTGGCAAGTTGGTCGCTCGCTTGCCCAATGACGACGTTGATGTCACGGTCGTCTGCAGCCATGCCGGGTCCAATATCTTGAAGCACTTGTTGGGTGAGACTCCCGCAAAGCATCTTGTCATACCTGAACGGATTGATGAAGCGGCCCAGCGTCTTCATGACGCAAATTTTGATCTCCTGCATTACTGGGAAGTCGGAACTGATTCGTTAAACTATTTTCTTCCATTCCTGAAGCCAGCTCGATTTCAGAGTACCGGCTGGGGCTGGCCGGTCACGAGCGGAATACCGACCATTGATTATTTCATCTCATGTGATGGGATCGAATCCGAAGAGGCCGATGAGGATTATACGGAGAAGCTCATTCGGTTAAACACGCTACCAACGTGGTATGCCAAGCCGCCGGTACCACTTCAATTGCGCTCGCGATCCGACATGGGACTCCCGGAAAACGGAGCCATCTACCTTTGCACCCAGAATCTGCGGAAGTACCACCCCGAGTTCGATGCTGTGCTTGGCGAACTGCTGCGTCGCGACACCACTGGCTACTTAGCTGTGGTCGAAGATTCGCATCCGTCGATCACTCGACAGCTGCGAGAGCGATTCAAGAGAGCTATACCTGATGTTTCGTCGCGAATCATTTTTTTGCCACGACTGCCGCGTACGGACTATCTTCATATGGTTGGTAACGCCGACGTGATGCTCGATACAATGCACTATGGTGGCGGAGCCAACTCCCTATACGATGCATTTGCATGTGGCACCCCGGTTGTGTCGCTGCCTGGTAGATTCCATCGCAGTCGTTATGCGCTGGGGGCTTATCGAAAAATGGGTTTCTTGGAATTGGTTGCGTCTTCGCCTGAAGATTACGTAACCAAAGCTCTTCAAGTCTCAACCGATCTCGATTGGCGGCGTGAACTTCACGAACGCATCCGTGAAGGCTGTGACGTGCTGTTTTCCGACGACACCGCCGTCACGGCTTATCGTGAGTTTTTTGAACGAGTCGTAGCGACAGACCCGTAACGACAGACCCGTGGCGATATTCCCATAACGACAAGCCCGTTAACTTCTAACAATTAGATCGCATGTAAGCCATGGATACTCGCCCTGAACGCCCTCCTCAAGCAGATGAACAAATCGAATGCCGAAACTCCGAGCCGTTTGCTAATTGGCTAGCACAATTGAATGGTTCACTCGCCGTGACCACTTACCAAGCGGGCAAGGTCGCAATGCTTGGTTGGCGTGGTCAGCAGTTGTCGCTGCTGATGCGTCAGTTCACTAAACCGATGGGACTGGCCGTTGGACCAGGAAAGCTGGCGCTGGCGACACGGCATGAAATCACTTTGTTTGCCGACTCAACATTGCTCGCCAAAGACATCTTGGTCGATCAGCCCGGTCGTTACGATGCGCTCTATCTGCCTCGCGCGACGTATCACACCGGGGATGTGAACGTCCATGATGTGGCCTTCGGCAGCGACGGCGTATGGTTTGTGAACTCGCGTTTTTCGTGCCTGTCGGCACTGAGCAAGGATTTTTCGTTCGTCCCGCGTTGGAAGCCGTCCTTTATATCGGAGATCGTACCGGAAGATCGCTGTCACCTGAATGGACTGGCGATGGTCGATGGCAAGCCAAAGTATGTGACCGCATTGGGTGAAACCGATGTTGTGGGTGGTTGGCGCGACAAAAAGGCGACAGGCGGGATCATGATCGACGTAGAGACGGGCAATGTCGTGCTCAAAGGTCTTTCGATGCCCCATTCACCACGTTGGCACAACGGTCATCTATGGCTATTGAACTCGGGGGCTGGTGAGCTGCTATGTTTCGATCCGAAAACGGGTTCTGCTGGAGTCGTCTGTACGTTGCCAGCGTACCTGCGAGGTCTTTGCTTGATTGGTCGATACGCGGTCGTCGGAATGTGCCAGATCCGCGAGAAGCATATTTTTGGTGGTTTGCCGATCCAGCAGAAATGCGAGAAGTTACTTTCTGGATTGGCGGTAATCGACCTGCCAACGGGGAACACGGTGGGAATGTTCCAGTTCACTGCTGGGTGTACGGAGATTTATGACGTTCAGTATTTGCCCGTCGTTCGTAGCGTCAACATTCTGAATGTGTCCGACGACGCGACAAGACAGGCATTTACGGCTCCGGATTTCTCATACTGGCTGCGTCCCGAGAATTTACTTTCGTAGTAATAGTGATGGACCGGGAATAATTCTAATGACGATTTGCATCATCCTGGATGCAGTGGTTAAGCTGTTAGATCGCACCACCCCCGTTGGTGTGTTTGCTTTCGAATTCAATGAGAATTTAGCTTTGTCCCACTCTGATGTCTTTTTGTCATTCTTCAGCCGTCCGAATCCTGCTTCTTTAAAACCACAGAAGCGACCGACCGAACGTCGTTTGCGTAAGCGACGATATCTCTTTGAACAGCTAGAAACTCGCGCGCTGCTGGCAGCGAACCCGATCGGCCCGGAGTTTCGGGTGAACACACACGCGGCTAACGGTCAGTCCTCGCCTTCCATGGCAATGGATGCCGATGGGGACTATGTCGTTGCTTGGGTGAGCAATCTTCAGGACGGCAGCAACTTTGGAGTTTACGCGCAGCGCTACAATGCTGCGGGCATTGCGCAGGGGAGCGAGTTCCGCGTCAACACGTTTACAACGAGCTTTCAGTCCGCTCCTTCCGTGGCGATGGATGCGGACGGGGACTTCGTCGTCGCGTGGTCTAGCCTCGAACAGGACGGCGAAACTCAATTCGGCATTTACGCGCAGCGATACAACGCAGCGGGAGCCACCCAGGGAAACGAGTTCCGCGTCAACACGTTCACAACAGACTCTCAGAACTTTCCTTCCGTGGCGATGGATGCGGACGGGGACTTCGTCGTCACGTGGCAGAGCTATGCGCAGGACGGCAGCGGCAACGGCATTTACGCGCAGCGATACAACGCAGCGGGAGCCACCCAGGGAAGCGAGTTCCGCGTCAATACGTTCACGACGGACGTTCAGTTCATACCATCCGTGGCGATGGATGCGGACGGAGACTTCGTTGTTACCTGGGCGAGTTTGAATCAGGACGGGAGTGGCAGCGGCATTTACGCTAAGCGATACAATGCGGCGGGCGCGACCCAGGGCGGTGAGTTCCGCGTCAACACGTTCACGACGAGCAGTCAGACCTTTCCATCTGTGGCGATGGATGCGGACGGGGACTTCGTCGTCACGTGGCAGGGCAGAGATCAGGACGGCAGCAACTACGGCATTTACGCGCAGCGGTACACGGCAGCGGGGGTACCGCAAGGGACCGAATTCCGCGTCAACACGTTCACGACGAACGTTCAGCGCGATCCATCCGTAGCGATAGATGCGGACGGGGACTTCGTCGTCACGTGGCAGAGCAAAGAACAGGACGGCAGCAGCTACGGCATTTACGCGCAGGCGTACACGGCAGCGGGCGTACCGCACGGGAACGAGTTTCACGTCAACACGTTCACGACGAACATTCAAGGCAATCCTTCAGTGGCGATGGATGCCGACGGGGACTTCGTTGTCACGTGGCATAGCTACACACAGGACGGCAGCGGTTACGGCATTTACGCGCAG
Organism: Pirellulaceae bacterium; assembly: GCA_041739875.1. GTDB lineage: Bacteria > Planctomycetota > Planctomycetia > Pirellulales > Pirellulaceae > JBBSJZ01. Next base: position 2,152 of record JBGSNA010000016.1, on the reverse strand, counting down.
CGATATCAATTGGATGCCCCGTCAAATGGCGTACTGACGGTCGATGGTACAAGCCTGGGCGATACGATCGCCCTTCAGATAGTGACTCCGGGCGGAGTACCGCAGTTAAGCGTCGTTCGAAACGGAGTGGAGTTTCTGTTCGACCCAAGTCAGGTTCTCGCAATCATCATCAATGGTCAGAGCGGTGATGATACGCTCTCGATCGGAAGCACTGTCACCATCGGAGCGACCATCAACGGAGGCGATGACAATGATCGACTGATTGGCGGCGGCGGCAATGATGTGCTGCTCGGAGGCGCTGGAAACGATACCTACGCCTTCGATACTGATGCGGCTTTGGGATTGGATACAGTTAGCGATATCGGCGGTGGAATCGATACTCTCGACTTCAGCGAAACGACCACGCTTGGCGTCGCTGCCAACTTGGGCTTGGTCGGTTCACAAACTGTCAACGCCAACCTCAATCTGAATCTGTCCTCGGCAGTCACGATCGAAAACCTGATCGGCGGTGCCCTGGCGGATACGCTAATCGGCAATGCACGTCCCAACGTATTCACCGGCGGCGGTGGAAATGACTTCATGACCGGTGGCGCTGGCAATGATCGCTACCTCTTCGACACCGATCTTGTCCTGGGTAGCGACACGATCAACGAATCTGGTGGCGGAGTCGATACGCTTGATTTCGGAGCCACGTCCACGAAGCCGGTCGCTATTAACTTATCAGGGGCTGCTGCGCAGACGGTGACCGCGTCGAATCTCTCGCTGACGTTGTCAGCCGGCAACGCCATTGAAAATGCAATCGGCGGATCGTTCAGAAACGTATTCACCGGTAACTCTCTCAATAACCGCTTCGATGGTGGAACTGGAGCTGATACCTACAAATTCGACACCGATACGTCGCAAGGCAGCGACCTTATTGTCGAAACCGGTTCCGGCGTCGATACGGTTGACTTCAGTACCACGGAATCACTGGCGGTTGCTGTCAATCTTGCGACCACCTCTCCGCAAGTTGTCAACGCCAACCTGACTCTGAGACTCAGTTCTGGAGCTTTGCTTGAAAATGTGATTGGCGGCAACCAGGGCGACACCCTGACGGGTAACACGCTGAATAATGTGCTGACTGGACGCGGAGGAAATGACACGCTCAACGGCGGTACTGGCAATGATACCTATCTCTTTGATACAGATTTGGCCCTAGGTGCCGATACCATCATCGATATAGCCGGCGTCGATACAGTGGACTTCGGTCTAACTACTACGCGCGGCGTGACAGTCAATCTGGCTTCAACCTCGGCTCAGGTCGTCAACGCGGGATTGACTCTGACACTCGCCTCGGCCACGTCGATCGACAATGTCATCGGGGGCGCGCTGGGCGATACTCTGACGGGCAATACGCTGGCCAATGTACTTACTGGAGGACTAGGGAACGACGTGATGACCGGTGGCGCTGGTAATGACACGTTAGTCGGAGCGGCTGGCAACGACACCTATCGGTTTGACACCGATCTAGCTCAGGGCTCGGATACAATCAACGAATCCGGCGGAGGCATCGATACGCTCAACTTCAGCGCCACCACCACGAGGTCTGTCGCCGTCAATCTCTCCAATGCTGCGGCGCAGGTTGTCACGGCCGGTCGACTGACATTGACGCTCTCCGCCGGGAATACGATCGAAGCCGTCATCGGCGGCGCGCTAGCCGATTCGCTGACCGGCAATACTCTGAATAACATTCTTACAGGCGGTGGTGGGAACGACATACTGACCGGAAGTTCCGGCAATGATTCGTATCTGTTCGACACCGATCTCTCCTTGGGCACCGACACGATCAATGATTCCGGCGGCATCGATACGCTGAATTTCAGCCCGACGACAACTCAAGCGATTACAGTCGATCTATCACTGTCCACCGTACAAGTTATCAACGCCAATCTGTCGTTGAATTTGCAATCCGCGACGACGATTGAGAATGCGATCGGTGGTTCACTCAATGACTCGCTCACAGGCAACACGCTTGCCAACACGCTCACGGGTTTAGCGGGTAACGATACGTTTGCGGGCGGCGCCGGTAACGACAGGTATGTGTTCGATACTGACACGGCGCTGGGTACCGACACCATCATCGAAGTCGCCGCTGGCGGCGGGGTCGACACGC
>JBGSNA010000010.1:0-27353 GCA_041739875.1 Pirellulaceae bacterium | reverse complement strand
TGACGATTGGTACGATCGAGGGTTTGCCAAACAATTCTTGCTGATCGAGAAGCAAGATGTCTTCAACTTTGGGTCGCATCGCAACCCAGCCAATCCTCCACTCGGAACGGGTTACGGCTTGGCAATCCACTGGCGAATGATCGTGGCATCGGCGATGTTCCAGATTCGGACTTCGCCGTCGAAAGATCCGCTCGCGACGTAGTCACGATGGTCGTCCCCGGTTGTGATGGAACAGTAGCATGCTGACAGCACCCAATCGCTGTGCCCTTTGTACTCTTGCGTCACCGCATAGCTGGTCACGTCGATTCGCAAAAGCCGTTTATCGGAACAGGGAACGAATAGATTTGTTCCGTTTCGAATCAATTTGTAGCCTTCGCCACCGACGGCAACTTCGCCTACTTTTTTGGCACCTTCGATGTCCCAACGATGCAGTTTGCCGTCGGCGCCAACGGAAGCGACCTGTTTATTGTCGGCGAGAATCGACACACCTCGCACCGCCGCTGCGTGTCCCAGGTAACTCGAAATCAATTCGCCTGTTTCGCCGTCATACACCTTCGCCGATTTGTCTCGACTGGCGGAAGCGAGTCGCGTTCCGTCGTCACTCCATGCAACAGCGGTCACCCAATCCGCGTGACTGGCGATCGTTCGAACGTCCTGTAATGTTTCAACGTTGACAATTCGAATCGTGCTATCGGCCGAAGCGATCGCAAGCTCATTCGACCCAGGCCGGTAGGCGAGGTCCAACACGACATCGTTTGTTCTGGCGAGGACGCTCTTGATTTCGCCCGAGGTGAAATCAACCAGACGTACTTCGCCACTTCGCCCTGGCTCACCGCAACCGACCGCCAGCGTCTTACCATCCGATGAAAATGCCAATGCAAATACACGTTGCCCGACGTTCGTGATCCGTCGAACCAATTTCGCGTCCTCGGCATTCCAAACCGCTAATTCATGATAGCCGCTCGTGATCATTAGCTTGCCATCGGGAGAAAAGATCGTCGCCGTGATTGGAATGACTTGGTTATAGACTGCCGGCGGGTCGGCGTATTGGACGGGTGGAATGACCATCGCAAGAGATTGGCTCGCGTTCTCCCCATCAAACGTTCCGCCTGCCGTGATCCACTTCTTGACCAACTCGATCTGCTCTGGCGGAAGAGGCTCGCTCTCCGCCGGCATGCGTTCGGACTCGTCGTCGCTGATGATACGTCGCAGCAACTCGCTTACGTGCTCCGCCGTAGCAGCGATTGGTAACTCGCCAGAGTCACCGGCCTTGAGCAGCTCGTCGTAGGTGTCGACGCGATAGCCACCCTCCGCTTTCTTGGGTCCGTGACAAGCCACACAACTGTCAAGCAGGATCGGAGCAATGTCGCTGCGAAAGCTGACTGTCGCGGTGTCGTCACCCCACGCGATCCCATCGATCATCATCAAGCAAAGCAGAATCAGCGTAGTCGCGAAGCGACGGCAAGTGTTATTCAATCGACGATTTCCATTTCAAAGGTGAGCTGACATGGGCGGGGCTCCAGTCGTCGCTTCGCGACTGGGTGGCTGGCGCCCTTTTTGCGAGTGGATTAGTGCTGGAACAGAAACTCATCCGTATTGAACAAGGCCCAACAAACATCTTCAACGCCGACAACTGGATCCGGATTCTTGCTGCAATGCTCAAGTGCGGCTTTCAACTCGATATCGGATGGTGGACGGCAAACAGCGGCCAAATAGATGTCACGAACGACTTCCTCGACCAGCTTCCCGGCTGACAAGGATTTACGGAAACGATTGTTGGCGTCTCGTAGTTTCTCGTGGATCATTGGTCCATTGAACAACTCAATGGCCATACCCAGATTGGAATCGTCGGCTCGTTCACAAGCACAAACAGTGCTTCGCTCTGGTTGGCCAAAGACTTTCAAGAAATCAACCTTGACGACGTCCGGAGCCGGCAACTGGGTTGCCAGTGTCCCTGCGGGCAGGCTGCCAAATTTCTGCTCAAGTGCTAATGTGCGGTTGATAGCATCGAGCAATTGTTCGGCTCCGAGCAAGCGAGGTTCTTGATGTGAGAAGTACTTCGTGTCCTCGCGGTTGAACTCCGTCGTTTGATAACTCGCTTGATAAGTCCGGCTGTTCAAGATGACTCGCAGCAAGTGCTTTCGGTCAAAACCACTTTCGACAAAGTCCTTCGCCAACGCGTCCAATAGTGCTGCGTTCGATGGAGGATTCGAGTCGCGGAAGTCGTCGATGGGATCGACAATGCCGCGCGAGAATAGCTGACTCCAAATGCGATTGGCTTCGATCCTGGCAAAATACGGATTATCAGGATTCACTAACCAATCGGCGAAAGCGATGCGTCGGTCCGTGTTGTCCGGCGATTCGATGCTGCCCACTTGAGGCAACCACGGGCTCATGACTTGCCCGGTTCTGGGCTGTGTCACGTCGCCAACAAAGCTGGTGTAGACAAACATTTCACCGGGCCGATCCGTCTTGCGTCGCTGGACACGATTGAAGAACGCGCCGAGCCCGTAGTAATTGTCCTGTGTCCAGCGTTCGAAGGGATGGTTGTGGCATTTCGCGCACTGTAGCCTTGCACCAAGAAAGACTTGGGAGATCGTTTCCACGCATTCGTTCATATCGGTGGACGTTCGATAAAAGTTCGCGGGCGGATTCGCCAACGTACTGCCGGCACCGGTCAGTAATTCTTTGGCAAACTGGTCATAAGGCATGTTTTCGTTCAACGACTGTTCGACCCAGCGGTGGTATTTGTAGACTCCTTCGTCGCCGACCAACTTACTCGTCATCTTTAGCAAGTCACCCCACTTCAGCGACCAGAACTTTGCGTACTCTTCTCGCTCTAGCAGTGCATCCACGAGTCGTTCGCGTTTGTTCTCGCCGGTGTCATCCAAGAAGGCAGTCGTCTCTTCAACTGTCGGTAAAATTCCGAGCAGGTCGAGGCTGACCCGTCTCAGGAACTCATCGTCGCCGCACGTTTCAGCAGGCAAGTATTGCAGTTGTTGCAACTTGGCATTCACAAGCTCGTCAATGTAGTTATTGGGCGTTGGAGACTTCCATTCGAAATCATCCAAGTTCTCGACGAACATCAGCGGCACGGATTCGATGTATTCCAGCAACCGGACCAAGATTGCAACTTCACCACGCTCATGTGGCGTGACAAAACCATCGACGTCAACGGTAGCGACAGCCGTGTCGGAGGTTTCGTAGGCGACGAGATGCGTCACATCGCGTTGACGACCATCGGCAAAATGCGCCGTGACAGCGAGTTGCTGTCCGCCGTCTTTAACCGCCAATATCTGCTTTTGATTCGGGTAAACTTCGAGCTTGGTGACGCGAGGCGTTTGTGTCGGATCGGCGGCAGCACCGCTGGCAATCCAATCTCGCAAGATCGCATAAGCCGCGTCATCCTTGTGCAATTGCTTGCCACCGCCGTGCGCGACTTTCATTAACGGCTTGAGCAAGAGCAGGCTTTGTTCGGGATCAAGCGAGTTCGTACGACGTCCGAAGTCTTCGCGGATCAACGTTAGCTCATCGAGTTTCATATCAAAGGCCCGTAGCGACAAGCGAAACCCGCCTTTACCGCTGGGCGAACCATGACATGCGCCCGAGTTGCAACCTTGTTTGGACAATGCGACCAACACTTCGGACTCGAATTCGATTTTGCGAGGCGTGTTGACGTTGGCAACGCGGACCGGGATCACTTGTCGATGCGTGCCGATTTCGACGATTACTTCGGCGTCTCAATCAGCGATCGGATAAACGACTCCATCAACTAGATTGGCAACTTGCGTGTTGGACGAAGTGAGGCGTGCATGGCGAGTCCAGTCACGCGTCATGTTTTGCACATCGGTTCCAGTGACTGCTAATTGCTGTCGGCCACGTGAATCTGCTAACACAATCTCGCTGGGATAAACGACCAGATTCGCAGGGCTCTCTTCAAGTTTGGGCAATACGTGTGTCGATGCGACCGAAAAATCCTGACCCGCGTACTTGCTGGAAGCGTTGACGGTTAGCTCGTGAGCGACATCGAGAGCCGCATCTGCAGCGATTTGCACCTCGAATTCCGCAAGCGTTTGATCGGCGGCGATGGTAATCGACTCAGGGGCTGTGATGCCGACCGATAAACTCGCAAACGCTAGGGTTACTGGTTGCGGATCCGTTCCGTCTCGCAGTAAATGCACTTCCGCGTGAACTCGTCCACCACGGACGAGCGGTTTCAAAAATTTTGTCGTGACGCGAACCGGATCAATCCACTGGACCGGCAAGTTATAGCTTTCGATGCGTCCGTGCCCGTTAAACTCACCGAAGACCAACAGCGGTAGTTGTTCGGGTTCACCGATGGTTTGGTCAGTGCGCACGAGTGTTAGCGTGTAGGACTCCTTATCCACTTTCGTGCTGGCGTTCCAACCGCCAGGCAGTGCACTTGGGAGCACGTCGACACCCGCCTTGAATTCAGGTTGAATTCTTTTGGGCGTCAGTGTGGCCGAGTGCGAACGAACCGGACGTGCGAACTGTACCGGAGCGGTTGTTTCCATCGTGAACGGTGCATCCGTTTTTAAATTGGCAGCGAGCACAATCGCACCGTCGGCTTGTGTCGTGGGGGCGAGCACAAACGGTTCTTTGACTCGTCGCAGCGAGTGACTGTTTACACGACAGCTTTGTTCGGGGTTGTCAACGGAGGTCGCAATGACTCTCACGACGTTGAGACTGTTGGACGTCCAATCTTCATTTGCAGTCAGGTATATCTTTGCCTCGGCGGCTTTTGCGGAAATGCGAGGGTTTACGATTCGCAAACCGGATTCCGGGTTCGCCAGCGTGAGTTCAATCTCACCGTCGTAGCCGAACCGCGAGACCTGCAAGTCCAGAACGCATGCGCCGCGTTCGGGTTCAATTATGAATTCCTCTCGCGTTTTTGCGTCCGCCTTGAGTGCAACGCTAAATGTTCCAGACAGTGCGCACTCAATCAGGTAAGCAAACTCATCGCCGCCGCGTTTTAGCAAATCAGTCGCCTCCAAACGGTAGTCCCCATCTTCGGGCAAGGTCGCATCCAAGCTCCACTCGTCAGCGTCGGTGACTTTGGTCTCAGCAATTTTCGCTCCGGCAGTGTTGAACAACTGCATTTGCAAAAGCGTGGGACTGCCAAGGCTTCGTGTTTTCGCCGTGAAGCGAACGACTTGCCCCTTGGCACCGCGAATGAGATAGTTGTCGACTTCCTGCGGTTGCTCTAAACGACCGTTAATGCCGATCGGCAACGTGAGGCTGTCGGTTACCGCAGCCTCAATAAAATGCGGATGCGGACTGCAATAGAGCGGTAGCCAACTAGAAGACTGACCGTCGTCGAACTTAGCGCGAACCAGCATGGTGCCTACAGCATCGGTGGGAACGTCCATCTCACGTGAAGGCAAACGTTCTCCATCGGGGCCAGTGAAAGCAACCGAAGTCTTTTCGCCACTGTGCACAGCCAGCGGATAGCACTGGTCGACGATGGGAAAGTCACCGATCCGCAATTGATAGGCTGCTCCACCGGCGGAGTTGCGGCTGTCGTGAATCTCGATCCAATAGTCACCTTCCTCTGCAAATTCGTGGCTGAACCGACAGTCGGGACCCACCGTGCTGTCATCTGCTTGAACCAAAGTCTCTCCAGCGGCATTGAGCACGCGAATCACTGGATCCATCGCGGAACGAAGCTGTTGTGAGTGGACTTCCATCGCGATTCGCTCACCGGCAGTCGCGTGCACGCGATAAAAATCGCTCATCGACGCATCGCAAACGCCTTCGACGGTTGATCGCGTGGTTAGCTGCTGTGCCGTTTCAATCGAGTGGTTGTTGCCATTGTCCTTTACCGCCTCTAAATCATCGACCAGCATGACATGTGATTTGACCGCGCCAGTCGCTGTCGCCAGCCAAAGACTCATTGGGCCAAGTGACGCGTCCTCGGATAGCGTCAAAGCGACGGTAGCTTGTGTCGGCTCAATTTTCGTAATTTGCCACTGCACGGATTCATCGCTGGATGCGATTCGCAGCGTCTCATTCAAATCAGTGCCCTGAATCAGCAACTCGGTCGTTTGTCCCGGTTTGCAGGTTCTTGGTTGTATCGAGTTGATCGTCTGGGCAGTGACGTGAAGCGACAAACACAGCCACCCGACGCTCGCCAAGCAAAGCGAGAACGTTCGATTTCGCATAGGATTCAATCGGTTGGATAAGGGAGCGTCCGTACTGCTGGGGACAGCAACTTTCGAGACAAAGTCACACAAGTAGTTCATGCAATACTCTTCCAGAAGTGATTCGGTGCGGTCGGTCTTCGCGATCGAGCAAAGCGGTTTCGGTTGGCAGCCCCATCGCGTGCAAGATCGTGGTTGCGAAATCCTGGGGCGTGACTGGATCGGATGCGGGGTAGGCGGCGTGTTTGTCGCTCGAGCCATAAACCATGCCAGGTCGTATCCCGCCGCCAGCCAAGATTCCGCTGTAGCAGAACGGCCAGTGTTCGCGGCCTGCATTATTCGCAGTGATTTGTGGATTGCGTCCAAACTCACCGACCCAAGCCACGATGGTTTCGTCCAACAAGCCGCGTTCTTCTAAGTCCATCAACAGTGCCGAAAGTGCCCGATCGGCTGGAGGGATCAAGTCGTTCTTCAAACGATTGAAATTGTCGCCATGTGTGTCCCAGAAGTTCTTGCCGTCGTTGTGCCAATTCACCGAAATCAATGGCACGCCATGTTCGACGAGTCGCCGAGCCATCAAGACGCACTGGCCATGAATGTTGCGACCGTAACGTTCGCGTGTTGCCTCGCTTTCTTGAGTCAAGTCAAAGGCTGACCGTACGTTGCCTGAACCGATCATCTGCATCGCTCGTGCTTGGTGGTTCCCGTAGGATGACGCGCCAAGCGATCGATGCAACGTCGCACGCTGGGCGTCTAGCGTCTTCAGCAATTCCACTCGCGATTCCAAACGGCCGATCCCAATGTCGGCTGGAAGCGACAGTCCTTGCGGGTGCCAGTTCGGATCATTCAGATCGCCACCGAGCAACATTCCATCGTAGGCTGAGCCCAACCAGCCACCGTGTTGCCCGGGAGCTTCGCCTCCTGGTGCCGCAGGATGAAACGCTTTCCACGGCATGGCCACGAACGACGGTAAACCATTCGTACTCGGTCGAAGCTTGGATACCATGGCGCCCAAGTGCGGCGAGTCTTTTGCACTTGGCGGATCCGCATCACTTTTAAGGACTGGCGCGAGATGTCCCGTCAGAGTCGCATGCCCGCTGGATAAGTGAGCGGGGTCGTCGTGCGTGAGCGAGCGAATGATCGCAAGCTTGTCTGTCATTGATGCGAGCTGAGTAAAGTGCTCGCAGATTTGAATGCCCGGAACCTTGGTCGAGACGGGGTTGAATGTGCCACGAACTTCTGCCGGGGCATTGGGCTTCATGTCAAACGTTTCCAGCTGACTTGGTCCGCCCCACATGAAAAGGAAGATGCATGCCTTGGCACGCTTCGTTGGCAAGCGTAGTGCATTCTCTTGCGCGTACGCCAATCGCGATTCCAAATCACCCAAACCAAGACCGAGCGCCGAAATGGAACCTGCCTGTAATACCTGCCGACGGCTCAGACGATTGAAACGTCGAAATTCGCTGCAGCCCGATGGCTTGCTTGTTTCACGAAATGACATAGTGTTCTCGGTGGGAATGGACTTTCGCGGTGCCGGAAGCTAGCCCGAATTCACAGGCTGGCAGAGTGCGCTACGCGTCCAATTAACTCAAACCGGCGATGGGCTCGCCGTGATAAATGTGGTGGGGTCGATTCTCGGCATCATGCCAAGCTGCGGTGGCTGGTATTCCCAGCGCATCGTAGATCGTCGCTGCGAAGTTCTCTGGCTTGACGGGTTGTTCGTCGGGATACGCACCTCGCGAATCCGACTTACCAACCACGTTGCCGCCGCGAATTCCACCGCCGGCGAAAAACACCGACTGGACGGCGCCCCAGTGGTCACGGCCGGGCAATTTGTAATGTTTGTCAAGCAAAGTGATTTGTGGAGTACGGCCAAACTCACCAGCCATCACGATCAGCGTCTCGTCCAATTCGCCAGTCGAATGCAAATCGTCAAGCAGAGCCGAAACGGCCTGGTCAGTCGGAGGAAACAAATTGTTCTTCAAGTGCGGAAACGCGTTACCGTGAGTATCCCAGGTTTCGTCATTACCTAAGTTCACCTGTACCAAGCTGACTCCCGCACCGACTAATCGCCGCGCCATTAGCAATGACCATCCGAAGGAGTTGCGTCCGTAACGATCAAGATGCTTCTTGTCTGCATTCGTCACGTCCAATGCCTGATGCACGGCCGATTCGGTCAATAGGGACACTGCTCCTTGCCGCAGTCGGTCGAAGTTCTCGACTTGAGCGTACGATGCAAGATTTGCACGTTGGCGATTCAAAGACTCCAACAGCGCTAACCGACCGTTGATGGCCTGCATCCCGAGTCCGTTGGGCAAGGAAAGCTGTGGCGCTTGAAACAGACGTTCGTCGGGCTTACCACGATTTTGGTGATCGAATGCGTACTCGGGAAATGCGCCGTAGGAAGTACTGTGCGGCGGCGACGCTTCGATCATCCAGGGATCGTGTTGTGGCCCCATCGGGCCCGAATGTTGCCCAGGGATCACGCGTCCGCTGTTGTGAACGAGTCGTTCTGGCAACACGACCGCAGTCGGCAAATTATTCTGCTGCTTGACCCGCATCGCGTAGCCCGTCACCGCAGCGATCGACGCACGATCAGATCGACTCGGCTGATTCGGACTGAATCCAGCCGGCAAGTCCGAATGTCCCGTCAGCATTATGTGATGCGCAGCGGAATGTTCGTTGGATCCGTGCGTTAGCGAACGACACAACGACCACAACTGGCTTCGTTCGGCAAGCTTCGGCAAATGTTCACAGATCTGCAGTCCCGGAGTCTTCGTTGCGCGAGGTTGAAATTCGCCTCGGATGTTTTCGGGTGCATCAGGCTTCATATCGAAGCTATCGTGCTGTGACAGTCCACCGGAAAGAAAAATGAAAATGCACGATTTTGCTTTACCACTGGGCCGACGCCCCTCCGAGTTGCCGTCTGAATTTTCGTCCGCGGCGATCGCCTGGCGCAGCCCAGCGAGATGATTCATGCCGAGTCCAAGAATTCCGATTGCACCCGCTTGCAACGCGTTGCGGCGCGAACGCCTCGCGTGTTGCCAAACGCGTGGCGGTTCTTGAACGGCCGTCTCACTCATGTCGTCGCTCCCGTGTACAAATTCGAGATGACGTTGCCGTTGAGCAAGTGATGTGGGCGATCGAGCGGGTCATTCAGGGTGGCGCCGGAGTCGACACCAAGTGCATTGAAGATCGTGCTGCAGATATCCGCGGGCGACCATGAATTCGTCACTGGGTAAGCCGCTTGAGCATCCGTCTGGCCAAGTACTTGTCCGCCTACGATTCCTGCTCCCGCAAATAATCCGGAATACGCGTGAGCCCAATGGTCGCGACCAGGAATGGTTTGGCCGGGCAAGGTACTGACTTTCGGCGTTCGTCCGAATTCACCCATGACGATCACCAGTGTTTCATCTAGCAAACCCGTTGCCGTCAACTCATCGGTGAGCGCCGCCAAGCCTTGATCCAGCTGGGGTAATAGCGTGTTCTTGAGCTTGCCCCAGTTGTCGGTATGCGTATCCCACGTTTGCACAATTCCCATCGTTGCTTGAACGACAGGCACCCCAGCTTCGACCATGCGTTTGGACAACAGCAACGATTGACCGAACTTGTTACGACCGTATCGATCGCGAGTCGCATCGGTCTCGCGATTGATGTCGAAGGCTTCCGTCAACTTGCCCGAAGTCAACAGACCGAAGGCAAGGTGTTGCTGGTCGCGAAGCGAATCGGTATCGACTCCCGTCAAACGGCTGTGTCCACGGTTCAATTCATCCAGCAGTTGTCGTCGCGATTGCAGTCGTCCTGTTGAGACACCCTCGCGCATCGTCAGTGCCTGCATCCGAAAATCTTTGTCATTCGGATCGCCATTGATTTGCCATGGATCGTACTTCGCGCCCAGAAACCCAGAATGCTGACCTGGCCAAGTCAAAGGGCCTTCGATCAAGTAGTTCGGCAACGAAATACCTGACGGCATGCCATCGCCGCGCGGACGAATGAAATCTAAAGCGGATGCGTAGTTCGGAAAATCGTTGCGTGTTTCCACGCGATCCAAATCTGATCCTCCACGTGGCACCGGTGTGGGTCGACCCGTCAGCGCCACATGCGTCGCAAGCAAATGGTTGTGCTCGCGGTGCGCGAGCGTGCGCACGATCGCCCAACGATCTGTCTGCTGTGCAAATTTTGGCAAGTGTTCGCAAACGGCCACACCCGGTATCGTCGTTGAAATTGGCGAGAACTCACCGCGAACTTCCGCCGGCGCTTCGGGCTTTGGATCGAAAGTATCCAACTGGCTCGGACCACCACTGAGCAGCACAATCAGCACCGACTTGGCCTTGCCAAATCCAACCGGCTTGTCGGACATGGACTCACCAGCCAGAGAAATGTCTTTTGGCAGTGAGGCACCCACGACACCCGCAGCAGCGGCACGGAGTAACCCTCGGCGATCCAATCCAAAGAGTGGCGTTAGCATGGGCAAGTACCCAGTCAGGTAGGTTTTAAGGTGGGCATGTAGCGAAAGGCGGGAAGCCTATTCTACACGAATCGAGCGGCCTGGGGGATGACTTGTCGGCATCCTGCGGTCAAATGCCAGCATGACTGAATTTGGGCGGATGAAGAAACTGCACCGCTGGACTGGATGTGTGAACTTAGGGGGTTTTCAGCTCAAAATATCGTGAATCACGTTTCCATGAACGTCAGTTAGCCGAAAGTCTCGACCACCATAGCGATAGGTAAGGCGTTGATGATCCAGTCCAAGACAGTGCAACATGGTCGCGTGGAGATCATGCACACTCGTCCGATTCTCCACCGCTTGGAAACCGAATTCGTCGGTCGCCCCGTGGACGGTTCCACCCTTAACGCCGCCCCCGGCCATCCAGACGCTGAAGCCCCAGTGATTATGATCGCGACCCTGCTTGGGATCACCGCCAGCGCCCAATTCCACCGTTGGCGTTCGCCCGAATTCGCCTCCCCAAAGGACCAGTGTGTCTTCGAGCATGCCTCGCTGTTTCAAATCCGTGAGCAATGCAGCAATTGGCTGATCCAGTTGATCGGCCAGTTTCTGGTGATTGTCTTTGATATTTTCGTGGTTGTCCCAGGGCTGGCCGGCACCTTGCCAGAGTTGTACATACCGTACGCCGCGTTCCAATAAACGTCGAGCAATCAGCGTTTGTCGACCATGCACCCCAGATCCATACAGCTCTTGGATATGCCGTGGCTCATCGGAGACATTAAACGCTTCCTCCGCGTCGTGTTGCATCCGAAAAGCCAACTCGTAGGACTGAATGCGAGCATCCAAGCGGTCGTCCGAACGCGATTGCTGATGTCTTCGGTTCCAGCTTTGCAACAAATCCAATTGGCGGCGTTGATCATGAGGCGACACTTGTGGATGCTCGATGTTCTCGATCAATCGACGAAACTCTTTGTGCTGTGAGTCGATATATGTTCCCTGATAAGCACCGGGTAGAAATCCGGATTGCCAGTTCTCATTGTCTTTGATCGGCAATCCACCAGGACACATGGCCACAAAGCCCGGAAGGTTTTGGTTTTCAGTTCCAAGTCCGTAGAGCAGCCACGATCCCATACTCGGTCGCGTTTGGACTGAATCACCGCAATTCATCAGCATCAAGGACGGTTCATGATTCGGGACTTGAGCGTACATCGAGCGAATGACCGCAATGTCGTCGATATGTTCCGCAGTCCGCGAGAAAAGGTCGCTGACCTCGATTCCCGATTCGCCATAACGACGAAACTTAAACGGTGATGGGAACGCAGCTCCTGTCTTTCGCTCCGTCGTCAGCGTGTTGGTGAGTGGCTTACCCGCGTATTGGGCCAATAATGGCTTTGGGTCAAACGTATCAACATGCGACGGCCCGCCGTTCAGAAAAAAATGAATCACTCGCTTCGCGGTTGCTGGAAAATGAGGCGCACGAACTTCGAGTGAGTTTGCTGACGGATTCGTTTCTGCGGCAACCAAGCAATGATCGTCGTCAAGAACGCCCGCTAGAGCGATCGCTCCAAAACCGAGTGCCGAGCGGGCCAGGAGTTCGCGACGGTGAAGCATGTTTTCTCTCATTGATTCAATCCACAAACAGAAATTCGTTCGCACAGAGTACGACTTGAGCAATCTGCTCCCATGCATCGAGCTCGGCTGTCGTATTGCTTGGGAAATCCGTGGTTGAATTCCATACGGCCGGCTCGTCAACATGTTGCTCTTGGATAGTCGAGGTCCAGAAGTACTGGTCACTGTTGAGCACTTCGTTGATGTCGACCACAAAGTCGAGAGTCTCGCCTTGCTTCACATCCAGTGCATCCACATTCAAATCTTCAGTCATCTGGTGAATTTTTGTTGACTTCAACACGCCCTGAGACGAACTCACGATCAGGGCGCGAATCCCATCACCCGCCCCCGGTTCGTGCACTAAGTGTGACTGAATGGTGACCGTCATGTTGCGTGGAGCGGTCCAACGACGTATCGCAGCGACATTGCGATCGTTTCCTGGATGGCCACCATTTGCTGTGATCTGCACCCAACCGAGCTTTGTGTCGGGCCAAGCGGAACCGCCCTGCCAAGCGGTCCCAGTAAAATGCGGAAGCGTCGTAAATGCATCCACACATTGATTCGATTCATCGACCTTGCCATAACCATAGATCCAGTCTTGAGCCGTCGCTGGCTTCTCCGCACGCATCTCGCCGGAACGATTTTCCAACCAAGAAATCACATCGCCGGATTCCTCTTGACTCGGATCACGCTGATAAGCTTGGCGGAATAATTGCGACGCGAACGTTGCCGCGTCCACATCATCACCGCGTGCCAGTTTTGCTAAGGCTTTGGCTCGTTCCAATACCAACGGATGATTCATTAGAAAAAGCGTCTGCTGAGGAACCGTCGTCTCATTACGCTCAGGCACGTGGAGATCGGGGTTGGCAAAGTCAAAAATCCGAAGCGTCGACTCGAGGTACTGGCGATCGACCAATCCGTAGAGTGTCCGTCGCGTCGGATAGGGAGCGTTAAAAAGGCTCTTCGGTTTGCCGCCCAGCGACTCATCAAGCGATCCGCTGGTTCGGAGCCAAGAATCCCTCAACTCTTCGAACGACAACCGTCGCGGATTTGCCCGCCATAGCAGCCGATTATTCGGATCGATCTGTGCGATACGTTGTGTTAACACGGGGTCGTCCGGGCCGTTCGAAGCTTGCTGGTACGTGGACGAAAGTAAGATCCAGCGATGAAGTTGTTTCAAGCTCCAACCTTCTCGGACAAACGACGCCGCAAGCCAATCCAGCAATTCAGGGTGTGACGGTGGATCGGATCTCAGACCAAAATCGCTCGGTGTCGTCACGAGGCCAGCTCCAAAATGATCCCGCCAGACACGGTTGACGATGACTCTCGCAGTCAGCGGGTTGGCCGGATCCACGATCGCTCGCGCCAGCTCCAAACGACCGCTGCCCTGTTGAAACGGGTGGCGGTTAGCGCCGCTCAGAACCGAAAGAAATTGCCGTGGGACGTCGTCACCAAGGTTCAACGGATTGCCTCGGCGGAAAATTCGCGGCTCAACCGGTTCAGCTTGATCGATCAGTGCTAACGCAACGGGAATGTTACCGGCGCCGTTCAACCAACGATCGATTTCTCCTTGCAGCTTCCACAACTCAGTCAACGTGTCCGAGTCGAAAAACGTTTCGCTGTGCGAGATCGGTCCGTCGGGGACACGACACGGGGACCGCGTTCCGTAGAGAAGTTGCTTGAGTGACTCTTTATCCGGACCATCCGGATGCTCGTCAAGCTTTGCAAACACCTCTCCATATCGATCACAAACATTGCGGAAAGAATGCGGAGGCGTCGCGAATGCAGACTGAATGATCGAATTGATCGGAACTCCTTGTTTTCGAAGGATTTCGTTGATTGATGCTGCTTTCACTTCGAACTCGGTTGGTTCGATAGAGCGGTACTCGCACCAATGCGAAAAGACTGGATCGCGTTGGAGTTTGGCGGTCCTTAAATAGCGTTCCCAATTACGAACAAAAGCTGGTAGCAAATCATCCTTCTGGAAAATCTGGTCGAAGCCATCCGCAGGATATTTGTGCAACTCAGTCTGTGCGAACAAGTAGTCCGAAACGCGTTCACGAGCCCGCTGACTTGATTCTTCGCTGTGCTTTCGTATTTTTTCTTGGAGCGTGTTTTGCCGCTTCTCAAGTTCGATGCGAAAGACATCATCCGCAGCGTCCAAACTGAGCACGCGTTGCTGTTCAAAACAGCTGTCAAATACCCCATACAGCGAATAGTAGTCAGCGGTAGGAATGGGATCGTACTTGTGATCGTGGCAACGAGCACAGTTCACCGTGAGCCCCATCGTTCCGCGACATACCGCATCGATACGGTCGTCAATCACGTCTCGCCGCACACCCAAGAACCGACGACCAAGGGTAAGGAACCCCATCGCGGCCAGGTCATCCTGAGTGCCGCTTTCGACTTGGTCCGCAGCAAGTTGTAACATCAGGAAACGATCGTATGGCATGTCGCGATTCAATGCCCGGACGACCCAGTCCCGATAGGCCCACGCGTGAGTCCAAAAACGCTCCTCCCTCGCGTAAACGTAACCTTTCGTGTCCGAGTAGCGAGCGACATCAAGCCAATGACGCCCCCAATGTTCCCCATAATGCGACGACGCGAGCAATCGCTCAACAAGATTCGTGTAAGCATTTGGATCGGTGTCATCGATGAATCGCTCGACTTCCTCAAACGTCGGCGGCAATCCCGTCAGCGAATAGGTAACTCGGCGAATTAAGGTTCGTCGATCGGCTCTGGGTGAGGGCCCGAGTTCATTCTCGGTCAACGTTTCGGCAATCCATGCGTCAACCGGTGTCTGCACCCAGGCGCTTTTTCCAACCTTTGGAACGTCCGGAAGCTTGATGGGCTGGAACGCCCAATGATCTTTTCCGCCATTGAGTTTAGGGTTGGAATGATCGACTAGATGCTGAGTCACTGGCCAAAACGCGCCCGACTTCACCCACTTCTCCAAGGACTTGACCTCGTGCAACGACAACGACTTGTCGGGAGGCATTTGTAGATCACCCTCGCGTCGAACGGATCGCAACAGGAGACTGTTGATGTCGCCGGGAATGATCCGGGGATCCGAATCGCCTGATTCAAACAACGAACCGATTGAATCAACTCGCAACCCACCTTCTTGCTTACTCGCTCCATGACATTCGCTGCAGCGCTGCACGAGAATGGGGCGTACCTCTTGCTCAAAGAACTGTTCACTTTCAGTCCCTTGAGTTAGCAAGATCTCCTCGGCACACGCTTGATTCAATACGCAGCCCATCCGCACCACCAGCAAGACCAAAAACAGGGACTGCCTGGTCATAGCGGAATCCGATAGATGATAGCACTCGTCATTAAGGCGATTGGCATAATTGCGGTTGGCTTCATGGTTTTAGCAATTCGTTCCCAGTTTCCGTGGTCTAACGGTATTGCATGTTCACCGTTGAATCGACCTGGACGGCCCACGACACGGCGGGGCCGTCAGAATTCCATACAATATATCATCGCGTCGAAACACACGTGTGAATTACCTTCGGTTAGTCTTTGAATCGGTGGTACCGTGCGTGTTGAGCAATCAAGATAGCTTGGGATTCACGCGTGCGTTCCCGTCGCTGCCCTCGTCGAGGACAACGAACGCTATTATTTGCAGCAAACCTCTCGATCACAATGAAACAAGCAACCGCTCCAAAAGTCGCAATAGGCGGTGTCAATCGCCCATCAGGCCATACTATTCGTTCGAGGTCTGGGTGGGCTTGGGTTTTCGTGTGGATGCGACTCCTGTGCGGTGCCGTTGCGGCGGACGAGCCAGTTGATTTTGGTAATCAAATTGCACCGATTTTCGAACAGCATTGCGTGCGCTGTCATTCGTCCGGTGTTGCGAAGGGCGGTTTCTCGCTGGCGACCTCCGAGGACCTGGAAGCAAACGAGTTTGTCGCCGGTGATGCTAGTCGCAGCGATCTAATCGAGCTTGTCACATCACAGGATGGCGCTCGCCCCGCCATGCCCAAGGACGCAAAGCCATTGTCGGATGACGAGGTGGAGCTACTGAGGCAATGGATCAACCAGGGAGCAAACTGGCCGAGTGATGTGATTATCCGCGAAAAGTCCAAAGCCGACGTGACTTGGTGGTCGTTGCAGCCGTTACAAGTGAAAAGCGTGCACCGAACCATTGACGACTTCGTTTACGCGAGACTCGATGCGCACGGTCTCACACCGAGTCCGTTGGCCGATCGTCGCACCTTGATTCGGCGTCTGGCATTTGATCTGCATGGGTTGCCGCCAACTCCCGAGGCCGTTGATGAGTTTGTAAACGACCCCGATCCGCGCGCGTACGCAGAGCTTGTCGATCGCATGCTGGAATCGCCGCACTATGGCGAGCGATTCGCCCAGCACTGGATGGACGTGGCTCACTATGCCGACACGCATGGGTTCGAACGCGACAAGCGGCGAGACAACGCGTGGCGATACCGCGATTATGTCATCCGCGCGTTCAATGAAGACAAGCCGTACAATCGTTTCCTGCAGGAACAGATTGCCGGTGATGTGCTGTGGCCAGCCGACGAACAAGCCACGATCGCGACCGGTTTCCTCGCCGCTGGGCCGTGGGATTTTGTCGGGCAAGTGGAGACCAAGAGCCCCGAACTCCGCCGATCTGCGAGAACTCTCGATCTGGACGACATGGCGACTCAGGTGATGACCGCCACCATGGCGATGACGATCAACTGTGCTCGCTGTCACGATCATAAGCTCGATCCAATTTCTCAGCAGGAGTATTACCGACTGCAAGCCGTGTTTGCCGGCGTGCGGCGAGACGATCGCGTGGTCAGCGACCAAGGACTGAAACGATACGAAGAAGAAAAGCGGTTGTTGATTAGCCAACAAGATACGATCGATTTAGAGATCGGTCGGTTGGAAGGCGCGGGGATGAATCTTGCGGATATAGTGGGCGGTGGTAATGGGCTGGGCACAGGCACGTATCGCCATGCGATTGATGCTCGCAACGGCAATGTCCAGACCCGCGACTTTGGAAAGCTCAGTCACGTGGTGACGAACAAATTCTCACCGTCGAGTTTCGAGTTCATTGACGGCGTGTTGATTCCAGACGGCGAAGACGGCAAGGCCGTAATCCCTGTCAGCTCAACAGGAATCACAATCAATGGTCTGCCGAAAACGTCCGGCGACGCTTGGGACATGATCCGCAACGGACCCGTTGCCAGTCAGCATTCGCCCGAACTGGGTGGCATTGATTTCTCAAAGCCGGGACACAGTCTACTGGGATTGCATGCCAATGCGGGAATCACGTTCGATATCGCTGCGATACGCCAAGCACTCACGCCGATCCGAAAAGAAGAGCAAACCGACAAGCGTGCCTCGCCCACTTTGCAATTCTCCGCGAAGCTCGGTTACTTCGGCGCCGTCGGTGGATACCATGCCGACGTGTGGGTGTTTGTCGATGGGAGCAAAGTTGCCGAGTTCCCAAAGTTGAGGCGAGAGGACGGGCTACAGAACATTGAGATCGAATTGCCACCGTCCTCAATGTTCTTAACGTTGGTTGCAACCGACGGTGGGAACGGGTTCAGCATGGATCAGATCGGCTTCGGTAATCCGACAGTCAAACTCACCGCACCAATGCAATTGAGCAACAGCGACCGAGAACAGCTTGAAGTGCTTCGCAAGCAACGTTCGGAGTTAACCGAGAGGCTGAATTCACTGGGGCCACCACCCAAGTTTTACGGCGTCGTCGCGGAATCCGTTCTGCCGGAAGTTCGAATGTTGACTCGCGGTGATCCCGAATCACCGATCGGTGAGGCGCTCACGCCAGCGGCACTCGGAGCACTTGAGATGTTGAATCCGGAATTAGGGAAACTCGACTCAAGCGAAGGGGAGCGGCGAGCCGCACTGGCCCACTGGATCACGCATCCAAACAATCCACTGACACGCCGCGTGATCGTCAATCGTTTGTGGCATTGGCATTTTGGCAAGGGGCTTGTTGATACGCCCAGCGATTTTGGTTTTGGCGGTGGTCGCCCGTCGCATCCGGAATTGCTGGATTGGTTGGCCAATGAGCTTGATCGGCACAATGGGTCGCTCAAGGCGATGCATCGTTTGATCTTGACGAGCCAGACGTATCAACAGACGAGCTATAGCGATACCGGAGCAAACATCGTAGCTGCTCGGCGGATCGACGCAGACAACCAACTACTGTGGCGTCAAAACCCGCGACGAATCGAAGCCGAGTCGATTCGCGACGCTGTGCTATGTGTCAGCGGCAAACTGAATTCGGAGCGTGGCGGACCAGGATTTGAGGACTTTCAGTATCAGGATGCATACGCGCCTATCTACAATTACGTCATCGCTGATGAACCGGCGCTGTGGCGTCGAAGCGTCTATCGCTACATCGTCCGCACCACGCCGAATCGTTTTCTCACGACGCTTGACTGCCCCGATCCCGCGAACCTGACGCCCAGCCGAATGACCACGACGACGCCGCTGCAAGCGCTCGCTCTTTACAACAACGATTTCATGCTCAGACAGTCGAAATACTTCGCCGAACGAATCGAACAAGAGTCGGGTTCTGAGACGCGGACGCAGATCAGGCGAGCGTTTGAACTGGCGTTTGCAAGACGCCCAACCGAGCGTGAATCGAGTCTCGCAAAAGACTTTGTGCAACAGCAAGGATTGTTCGCCCTGTGTCGTTCACTCTTGAACTCGAATGAGTTTGTTTATGTGGATTGAGAAATGAGTATTCGACATTCGCGAAGAGATTTCCTCCAGTCCGCTGGCGGTGGACTCGGTGGGCTTGCGCTCACAGCAATGCTGGCGGGCGAAGGTCGAGCCAAGTTGCATCATGCACCGAAGGCAAAACGCGTGATACAGATTTTTTGTCCCGGTGGCATGAGCCAAGTCGACACGTTTGATTACAAGCCAGAACTCGAAAAACGCGCCGGCAAGCCGTTTGACCCCGACGGCACGCTACAGTTCTTTGCTTCGAAACCTGGCAATTGCCAGGGAAGCCATTGGAAATTCCGACAGCGTGGTGAGTCGGGTCTGTGGGTGAGCGACCTGTTTCCGAAGTTGGCGAAGTGTGTCGACGAAATGGCGTTTGTTTATTCGATGCAAAGTAAAACGGCACTGCATGGGCCGGCTTGCTTCATGATGAACACCGGGTTTACGTTGCCCGGATTCCCCAGCATGGGTTCGTGGGTGACCTATGGACTGGGCAGTGAAGCGGATGACCTGCCGGCGTTCGTGGTGCTGCCCGATCCGCGGGGGTTACCGCCAGGCGGAATCATCAACTGGGGCGCGGGGTTCCTTCCTGCGGAGTACCAAGCGACGACGCTCGATACATCCAACCCAACTCAAGTCATCACCGACCTGTTCCCACCAGGGGACTTCGCAGCAGCGACTCCGGACGCCGACCGTTTGGGCCTAGAGTTTCTTGATCAGCTCAATCGTATCCATCGCGAACCGCGAACCAGCAACAGTGAACTCGACGCTCGCATCAAGGCGTACGAGATGGCGGCCCGATTGCAACTGAGCGCGCCTGAAGTCACGGATCTGAGAGACGAGACTGCCGCGACACAGATGCTTTACGATATCGACCACCCGGAGAATGGACCGTTTGGTCGGCAATGTCTGTTGGCTCGGCGATTGGTGCAGCGTGGCGTGCGGTTCGTGCAAATTTATTGCGGCGCGGAAAACACAACCGCGAAAAAGATTCGACCGAACTGGGACAGCCACGAAGATTTGGTGCGTGATCACGGCTACTGGGGCTCGGTGCTGGATACCGGCGCGTCAGCACTGTTGAAAGACTTAAAGAGACAGGGGATGCTCGAAGACACCTTGGTGATTTGCACCACGGAATTTGGTCGGCAACCGGGGGCTCAGGGCGACGAAGGCAAAGGACGCGACCACAACGCCGGAGCGTTCACCGCCTGGCTCGCTGGTGGAGGAATTCGCGGCGGCCTGGGCTATGGGGCAACCGATGAACTTGGCTTCAATGCGGTACAATCGCCAACCTATTGCTACGACTTGCATGCAACCACGCTGCATCTACTGGGCATCGACCACACGCAACTGACCTATTACCACAACGGAATCCAGCGTCGATTGACGGATGTGCATGGACACGTGATTCAGGAATTACTGGTGTGAGTGGCTCGTCCAAAAAGACAACTCGTACAAAAAGACAAAGCGAGCACGACAACTCGATACTTGGTTCCCGCTTTTTGCCTGAACGGGAGCGAGTTGATGCCAGACAGACACATTGAGAACATGAATATGAAAATCAAAAGATCAAGCCAGCACTTGACTGTCTTAAATCTTCCTTTCTGGATCTTCACAGTCGTCTTGGCAAGCAACGTGCCTGCGGTTGACTTCACGCAAGACATCGAACCGATTCTCCGAGCTCATTGCATTGAATGTCATGGGCCGGATGAACAAGAGAGTCAGTTTCGATTCGATCGATTGGCGACATTGCTTTCTGGTGGGAACTCGGGTGAGCCTGCGGTTGTGCCAGGAAAACCGGAGGAGAGTTTTTTGGTGAAGTTGATTCGACATCAAGAGCCCGGCAAGGAGATGCCGCCGAATGGGTCGTTATCGAATCAGGAGATCGAGTTCATTGAACAATGGATCGCCGGCGGTGCGACGACACCGGAAAGCTATGGGCCAGCGACAAGCGACTTCGATCTTTCGCATTGGGCGTTTCAGCCGGTGAAGAGTTCTCAAGCAAATGGTATCGACGGGTTCGTTCGGAAAAAACTGAAAGACAACGGTTTAACGCAATCGCCTGCTGCGGAACGACGCGTTTTAATCCGCCGATTGTTTCTCGTGATGCTGGGGATTCCACCAACACCACAGCAGGTCCAAGCGTACGTGACGGATGAACGTGACGACGCATGGCAACAGCTCGTTGAAACGGTTCTCGCCAGTTCACATTATGGAGAACGCTGGGCAACGTATTGGTTGGACTTGGTTCGGTTCGGCGAGACGCATGGCTATGAAATGAATCGCGAGCGACCGACCGCATGGCAATACCGAGATTGGGTCATCAAGTCGCTCAATGACGACACGCCATATGACCAATTCGTTCGCCAGCAGATTGCTGGCGATGCTTTGGGCGTCGATGTGGCCACCGGGTTTCTCGTGGCGGGTCCAGTCGATCAAGTCAAAGGGTCTGACCCGAAGCTACGTCAAACCCAGCGAATGAATGAATTGGATGACATGATCAACACCACCGGTACCGCGTTTTTGGGACTGACGACTGGCTGCGCTCGATGCCACAACCATAAATTCGATCCAATCAGCCAGCGAGATTACTACTCGATGCAAGCCGTGTTCGCTGGCGTCCAGCACGGCGATCGCGAATTGTTGCCTTCGCCAGAAACTAAACAGCAGCTCGCGAGGCTTGACGCAGAGATCACAGAACAAACCGATAGGCTAAAGAAGTTCATCGTCGACGATGAATCGAAATCGCGACCTGCCGTCACTGCGAAGCAGAACGAAGAAGTCTTCGCAAAACGAGAAGTACGGTTCATTCGTTTCACGATTGATAAAACTTCTGGCGGCCAAGGATGTATCGACGAGTTGGAAATTTATTCCGAAGGACGCAATGTTGCTCTGGCCAACACCGGTGCCAAAGCGACGTCTTCCGGAGACTTCGTGCATCCGAAACACAAACTATCGCACGTCAACGATGGACGTCACGGCAATGATCACAGTTGGATTGTTGACTCATCAAAAGGCGGTTGGGTTCAGATTGAACTCGCTGGACCGGAGTTCATCGACCACGTCGTCTGGGGACGCGATCGCGACGGACAGTATGCCGACCGGTTGCCGATCGAATATCGCATCGAATCCGCTGTTGAAGCTAATCAATGGGAGCCATTAGCGTCGTCTGCTGATCGAAAGACGTTCACTGGTGGCAAGCCGTCTGAGCCAAAGTACCAGTTCGCGAAGTTTCCGGATGCGGAAGCGCGGGAAGGAAAGAAGTGGTTAAAGCAGTTGCAAACAGCCCGCGATGAGAAGAAAGAACTTGAAAAGTCGACACTCGTTTATGCTGGTACATTTTCGCAGCCCGGTGCGACGCATCGACTGTATCGTGGCGAACCGGATGCACCGCGTGAACCGGTGGCTCCGAATGCGATTGAAGTGTTCACCTCGTTGAATTTGGCTTTCGACACGCCGGAGCGAGAACGTCGACTGGCGCTGGCAAATTGGATCGCGAGTAAGGACAATCCATTAACTGCTCGCGTGATCGTCAACCGGTTGTGGCAATTCCACTTCGGCACTGGCATCGTCGATACGCCCAGCGATTTCGGACTCAATGGCACGGCGCCGAGTCACCCGGAGTTACTTGATTGGTTGGCCAGCGAGTTGATGGAGCACAATTGGTCGTTGAAACACATTCATCGACTGATATTGAATTCGGACACATGGCGTCAAAGCAATCGGCCCGATGCGGAGGCCATACGAGTTGATGCGATGTCGCGTTTGCTGTGGCGATTCCCGCCGCGACGTCTGGAGGCGGAAGCGATTCGTGATTCCATCCTTGCCGTAACCGGCGTGCTGGATCTTCAAAGCGCCGGCGGGCCCGGGTTCAGCCCGTTTGAAGTGGAGATGGAAAACGTACGTCACTATCACGCAAGAGAAACATTTGGCCCGGCGGAATGGCGACGGATGATCTACATGACGAAGGTACGACAAGAACGCGAACAGGTGTTTGGCGCCTTTGACTGTCCCGATGCCAGCATGGTGGTACCGAAACGCAGCCGCTCCACCACACCTCTACAAGCACTGAATCTACTCAACAGCCCGTTCATGATCCAGCAAGCGGATCTATTTGCAAAACGGCTGGAGAAAGATTCCGAAACAAGGCCGCAGCAGATCACGCAAGCTTGGGAGTTATGTTTCCAACGAGCTCCCACAGGCGACGAATTAGCGGATAGTGAAGAGTTCATCCGACAAGAAGGCATCCAGCAATTCGCTCGCGCAGTGTTGAATACGAATGAGTTTGTGTTTGTCCCGTAGAGGCTAGGACTGGCGAAGAGAGTAAACCATGAATCCATTTCTAAATCGACGAAACTTTCTGACTCAAGCGACAGCTGGATTGAGCAGCATTGCGCTCGCGAGTTTGCTTGATCAACACAAGTTGCTGGCGGATTCAGCGCCGATTCGTCCGCACATTGATCCCGCGAGACCGTTCGCCAATCGTGACTCGCACCATGCTGCAGCAGCAAAGAATGTGCTGGTCATCTTTTGCGCGGGTGCTTGCAGCCAAATCGACACCTTTGACTATAAACCGGAGCTAATCAAACGGCACGGTCAACCTATGCCTGGTGCCGAGTCGCTAGTGACCTTTCAGGGTGAGCAAGGCATGTTGACCAAGAGCCCATGGGAATTTAGGCCGCGTGGCGAGTCCGGCAAAATGATTTCAGAACTTGTGCCTCAACTTGCTGAACTCGCCGACGATATGTGCTTTATTCATTCTTTAACCGGTAAGACGAACACGCACGGGCCAGGCGAAAACTTCATGTCGACCGGTTACACGCTCGATGGATTTCCCAGCATGGGCGCGTGGACGACATGGGCGTTGGGAACCGAGAATGAAAACCTGCCTGCCTACGTCGCGATCGCCGATCCGCGTGGCACGCCGCAATCGAGTGTTAACAATTGGGGACCGGGCTTCTTGCCCGCAGCCTTTCAAGGAACTGAGTTCAGCGCCCTACAACCACTGGAAAATCTCGACATTCCGCCAGGCGTCAGCGCAACAACCGATCGAGCGACTCGCAGTTTTCTGGAACGCATGAACCAGCGGCATCTCGAAAATTTTCCGGGCGACAGCGAATTGGCGGCGAGGATTTCCAGTTACCAACTTGCCGCGCGGATGCAATTGAGTGTTCCTGAAGTCACCGACTTGTCGAGCGAACCGCAGAGTATCCTACGAGAATACGGAGCCGATGATTCGCAAAACACATTGAAAGCACAGTTTGCAAAGAACTGTATCCTCGCGAGGCGGTTGATTGAAAACGGCGTCCGCTTTGTGCAATTGTTCAACGGTGCCTATCAAACGGGTGGCGAAGGCGTTAGCAACTGGGACGGACATAAATCAATTCAGGAACAATACAGCAAACATGGACCGGTGCTGGACCAGCCCTGCGCAGCACTCCTTCGAGACATGAAGCGACGCGGATTGTTGAAAGACACGTTAGTCGTTTGGATGACGGAATTCGGACGCATGCCGACGTTTCAAAAAGGTGCCAGCGGACGCGATCACAACCCAGACGGGTTCACCGCATGGATGATGGGTGCTGGCGTGAAAGCACCGTTTACCTATGGAGCGACCGACGAATTTAGCTATAAAGCCGTCGAAAACGTCAGCACCGTTTACGACTTCCACGCCACGATCCTGCATCTATTGGGCCTGAACCACAAGCGACTCACCTATTACCACAACGGATTCGAACGTCGACTGACGGACGTTCATGGGCATGTCATTCACGAGATTTTGACTTGAGTGAACAATCGATCGTGATCACGCTTGCATCGTGTTACTCGTGACCCGCGGTTCGCTGGTCCTGTGAATGAAGCGTGTCATATGCACGATTCAAATGCACCTATTTCAAAAACTAGCCCGCCGAAGGCATTCCGAGAAGGACACTGTCAGCCGATGAACATTCACTCGCGCACAATGAACCTGGTTGGCTCATTCATTATCGCTTTGCGGAAGTGAACCATTGTCCGGAAAAGATCTGCCGAATGTCGAAGTGCGGTAGCTTCCAGGAGTGCTCCCAAAGTGTTGTTTAAAACTGCGACACAGGCTGTGTGCGGTTTGAAATCCGGTTTGCTCAGCGATCTCCGTAACGGTGCAATCGGTTTCCCGCAGCAACGACATGGCGCGTTGCAAACGGACGCGCCGGAGTTCTTCCATGGGTGCCCGGACAAAGTGTTCACGAAACGCTTTTTCTAACCCGCTCCGGGAGATGGCAACTTGTGCCGTCACATCGACCATCCGTATCGGTTCATGCGCATGGTCGTGAATAAAACGCAGGGCAGCGGCGACTGCGGAGTGCTCAACTGCAAGACCATCAGAACTGCGGCGACGGACAATCCCGATGGGTGCGATATAAATAGGACTCAAGGGCGGTCGTTCACCGGACAACAATCGGGATAACAATGCGGCTCCTTGATAGCCAACCTCTTCTAGATTGGGATCAATGCTCGATAGAGGCACTCGCAAACAGTCGCAAATCATCTCGTTGTTATCAACGCCAAGGACTGCCACTTCATCCGGAACGTGGATCCCCGCTGCTCCACACGCTTCGATGACTTCAACGGCTTCCACATCACGAACCGCAAAGACCGCAAGTGGCTTTGGCAGCTTCGACAACCGCCGCATCAGCCATCGGTGTCGTTTCTGTCGCGTGTCAACCTGATCACCGCGTTCACGTTGCCAGGACATCACTTCACAGCCATGACCGGCCGCGTTGACAATGGACTTGAAGGCATCGCAGCGTCGCCGGCTGACACCCAGTTCCCAACGATGGCAGACAGCAAAGTGGCGATAGCCTGATTCCAGAAAATGTTCTGCGGCCATCCTGCCGATCGCCATGTTATCCATCGTGACTCGCGGCAACTTGATATTGGGTCGACTCTCAGCCAAATCGACGATGGGAATCTTCAATCGACGCAGTTGCTGCCAGTGATTGTGCCGTGCGCCCAACAGCGCGATCACCCCATCGCCGTGCCAGTGTGTGGGTATCGGATCGTCAAAGTCAGCGGTCACGTGCCAGCCATGATCGCGTGCAAAGCGTGCCACGCCGCGATGCATCTCTGGGTAATACCAACCCAGGGACAAGAGGACATTCGTGACGTCGATCGAGGATGCTCGTTTCGCCATTTTGGGCTTCATTATGGGTGACAGGCGGTGCAATGAGGCGTATTCAAAATGCCCACAGGATTGTTTGCGATGTCCATTTTACGCAACAGATGATCGGGTACAATGATGAAACTGCGAAAGCGACAGGATCGTAGTCCTGATCATTCGCTTGGGACTTCTGGCGAAGTCCACTACGTTTTGAAGAACTGACCGTTCATAAGTTTGTTGCGAACCGTAACCCATGCCCCACACCATTGCTCCGCTCAAAGGTCTTGTCGCAGCGACGTTTACTCCGCTGCGCGAGGATCGGTCGCTGCATCTCGAAGCGATCGCACCGATGGTCGATAGACTGATTGACCAAGAAATTGCAGCCTTGTATGTGCTCGGCAGCACCGGCGAAGGTGCTTCGTTGACCTTTGACGAGCGGTGTGCGGTGGCCGAGTCGTTTGTCGGCGCGGCCAATGGCAGATTGCCGGTCATCGTGCAGGTCGGCAGTGAAAGTCTGGCTCAGGCACGACAATTGGCCGCTCATGCAAGTCGCATTGGTGCTGATGCGATCTCGGCAGTTAGTCCCGTTTACTTTAAGCCTGACTCCGTTGAAACATTGGTCGCGTCGATGGCCGAGATTGCTGGGGGCGCACCCGAGTTGCCGTTTTACTACTACCACATTCCGGCCGTGACCGGCGTTGGTGTGAGCGCCGTCGAATTTCTAAAGTTAGCGGAACAGCGGATCGCGAATTTTCGCGGCGTGAAATTCACATCGCCGAATGTGTTCGAGTTTCAAACCTGTGTCGAGCACGCACAGGAACGTCTACAAATTTTGTGGGGACTCGATGAGATGCTGCAGTGCGGGCTGGCTGCGGGTGCTCGTGCAGCCGTCGGTAGCACCTACAATTTTGCGCCGGCGGTCTACCTGCGCTTACTCGCAGCGTTTGCTGCCGGTGACATGGAAACGGTTCGACAAGAGCAGTTACGCTCGCAAGCCATCGTGCGTGCGTTCATACCATACGGGCCTCGCGGTGCACAAAAAGCAATCATGAAAATGATCGGCATCGATTGTGGGCCATCTCGCCTACCAGTCCCAACGTTGACGCAATCTCAATACGCTGCGCTGGAAAGAGAGTTGCGGGAGATCGGTTTCTTCGACTGGATCAAGCCGGTCGCGGAGACACCATCACCGTGAACGCACGACCGCTAATGTCGTTAAGTGAGTGGCGACAAACTATCTGCCGTAGTGGGATTCGCCAGAATTCCAATGTGCGAAAGGAATTCTGGCGAA
>JBGSNA010000009.1:0-8907 GCA_041739875.1 Pirellulaceae bacterium | reverse complement strand
CTCGCCAGACATTGTCGATTTGTAATGCTCGATGCGGCGAATCATTTTTAGAACGCTCTTCTCGAGACTCTGTTCCCAAACTTCGCTGACGTCGCCGGTGGCGAAGGTTTGACCAGGCAGCACGAGTGCGAGCTTGACTTCGTACTCTTCGCTATTGGTGTTGTACTCCAGATTGATGTGCAGGATTTGAGTCGGGAACTCTTGCACGAGCGGTCGAATTCGATCGACTTCGGCTGCGATGTTTTGAGTTTCGGCATCGGTGGGCGTGAAGCCTTCGACGTCAAGATCGGTGTCAAAGGTGGGTTCGGCAAAGGCCATGAGCTGTTCCTAATGTAGGAGATGTTCGCTAGATGGATAACGGATGACCGCAAACGGTGAGCCATTGTTTAGAAGATGTTTAGAAACGGAAAATCGCGGCGACGACCGCGGCGCCAGCGGGCATGAATTCGGGGCTGCATTGAAGCACATCGCCGCCACTACGCAGTGTTCCAAGGACGGCTTGATTTGTTTGCTCACAATGATCTTCGTGCTGGCACACCATCAACGATTCGACGCGGCCAGCTTTCGCCGCTTTCAAGACTTCATCCATGTCGTCGGACCCTTTGGAGTTCGCCATCGCGGTGCCGAAGCGTTCACCGAACTTGCCATGATCGGGCTTCAATTGAGGTGCAATTGCCTTGCGAGCGTGCTCGAGAAGCTCATCTCCGGTCCACTCGGATGGGCTTCCGTTGACTTTTGCGTCCACGTGAACCTTGGTCGTTGCCTCGAAATGCCCGGTCACTTCGCTGGTGGCAACCACCACTAGCGGCAATCCTGTGTTGTAGATTGCCCCAGCGACTTCATCGCCGACGAGCGATAAGTACTGATCGCGATCGGCTTCGATTTTGTCTTCGCCCTCACCTTGGCCATGGAACATTGCGGTTGATGTTCCGGCGGTGTTGCCGACGCTGCGGTGACTTGTGTTTTGCAGGCTAACTTCCGGGTCACGCGGCAAGACTAAATCATCGAATTTCGCTGGCAGTGCGTCGGTGTCGACCATCGTGAAGGATTCGCCCGCAGCGCGGAACAAGTTTGCTTCGTCCCAAGAAAGCGTAAGCACAAAATATTCGCCACCGGAATTGGATTCGCGAATCAGTGGTTGAACGAAGAACGATTCGCCAACGCAGACCCGTTCGTCGACGCTGCGTTTGAGGCGAAACATGCGGCAATCGTTGGGTGTTAAGTAAATCGCCAGCCCTTCACCTTGATGTTGCCAGAACTCGTTTTCATTGGGTTTGGAGGTCAGACGATCGAGAATGCTGTCGTCGTGCCCAGCCGCTTTCAATTTCTGGCTCGCTTCTTTGAGCAGGTTTTTCAGGCGAATCGGGCCTTGCTGGACCTCGCGACCGCCACGGTGCGTCCGCATCAGGATAGAAACACAGGGATCGCCCGAAACCGAAGCCAATTCCTTCAAATCGTCGGGCAATAGGGCTTTGAGAGTCGTTTCGTCGCTTGTGGCGTGCATAGGAGAAACCTTGGTAGATGTTGGCCGTGGTTGTCTTAACCACGTAGGTCAGATACGCGGTTGGGTAAATCGCGGCAAACCTCAGGTGCAAACGAGGGGCCGCTAGCGGCTACGTAGCCGAGTTTGCCTCAAACTTGATGGTCAGCAACGGAGCTTGCGACAAGCCCAGAGAGGACTGTGGTATGTCATGTGCATCTAATCATAGGGAATTGCATTCCAGCCGGCGTTCACAAGAACCTGGCTCGGCAGGTCCAGCCGTTGAACAATGGAGAGAAACTGTTGAAGGTTGTGCCTCCGGCATGCGGTTCACCGATGAGTATGGAATGGTCCACGTACTTTAACAGGAACGATTGATCGAATCGGACTGTGCGAAACGACTTTCGAAAATCCTGACTGGCGTAAGAACAATATAGATTGCAAACAAACCACACTTTATTCTCTTAATTATCGGAGCGACCAATCATTCAAGTTCTTACAACCAAGTGCCCACATTGCCAACGTGAAGTTGACAGCACCATCGCGCACCTCGACAGACCGGTCGTCTGTCCGAGTTGCCACAAGCCTTTCGAGATGGAAATGCCCACCGCCGTGGTGACTTCCGTTCACGAAGTGGATCAGAAGGCTGTCAATGAGAAGCGGATGGCGAAGGAGCCCGAACAACGCACGCTGGCGGAGGTTCATCCGGTCGTCTTTCGGGCTCGCCCCTTTTCCTCGCTGTTACTAGCGTGTGTCGGCCTGATCGCGATTGCCGCGATGGTCATGTCCATGGCCGGTATGACGGTGGCAGGCGTTGCGCTTGGGGAAACGATAATACTCGGTCCGGCATCGCTGTTGACTTGGCTTTGTGCCATCGTGCTCTTGGTAGTCGCCGGAATTGTCGGCTATTGGATACTGCTTAGCCAATTCACAACGTTGACGGTGACGGACGATCGCACGATATACCAAGTAGGTCTCATCGCTCGCGAAACATCGGAAGTTCAGCACAACGACGTCCGCAACATTCAACTTCATCAATCGCTTGCTCAGCGTTTGCTGAATATTGGCGGAATCGGCATATCCAGTTCCGGCCAAGATGACTTGGAAGTCGTCGCAAAACGACTGCCAAATCCCAAGCGAATTATCCAGTTGATTCGTGAGAATCAATAGTTAATCGTCGACAGTCAGCCCGTAGGACGATCACGTCGCCCTTCGACATGACTGTGCTGAATGATCGCGATCGTTTTAATCTGGTGATGGGACACCATCGACCGTGTGCCGCGGATCGGCGACAAGGGGCTCACTTGAAACAGCAACTGATCGACAAAGTGCAAGAACACTACGTCTCTATCCGCAGGTATGGAATCAATATGCCCGAGTTTCGCAACTGGAAGAGAGAGCCGCCCCATGAATAGGCTCAGTCATTTCTGGAACAATCTGCGGTCGAGCTTCTGGATTATACCTTCGGTGATTGTCGTCGCCAGCATCGCGCTCGCTGCAGTCTTGATCGAGACAGACGCCGCAGTGAGCGACTAATGGCTGGCGCATTGGCCGCGACTGTTTGGGGCCGGGGCCGAAGGCGCGCGAGGAATGATGTCCACAATTGCTGGCTCCATGATGACCGTGGTGGGCGTGACATTCTCGATGGTCTTGATGGTGCTGGCGATGGCTTCCGGGCAATACACCTCGCGCATCCTGAGAAATTTCATACGTAGCCGTATTACGCAGGTCGTGCTTGGGATCTTCGCGGGCATTTTCACTTATTGTTTGATCGTGTTGCGTACGATCCGCAGCGGCGATGAAGGCTCATTTGTTCCCAATCTGGCGGTTTCCTTTGGCTTCGTTCTAGCATTCGGTGGTGTCGGCGCTCTGATCTTCTTCATTCATCACATCGCCTCTTCGATCCAGGCTTCCAGCATCATTGCTTTGGTCGGTGAGGAAACGATCGGCATCTTCAATCGTTCCTACTATGAGGAAGTGCTCACGGTTCGTGTGCATCCAAAGATTCTCGACAGCCAAAGGCTTCCGCATGAGTTGCCGGACGCGAAGACGATCCGGATAGACCGGTATCGTTCCATGGTGGACTCGGAGGAGCATCTCCACCGCAACGGCACGCGAATCATCAAATTCTTACTCCATTTGTCGAAAGACGAACAACGAAAGCGATTCCTGGTTTGCATTGATGAACCTGAGAAAAACTGGAAATTCAGTTTCGCGGACGTTCGTGAGAGGAAAAGCTGGTCTCTCTACAAGCAGGCGTATGAAGAGTGCCTGAGCGCCACGAGTAGTGCAGCCGCACCCCGGTATATCATCCCTGCCGAAGCGCAAAAGTATTGTGTAATTGCCGAAGGCAGCTTCCTCGGATCAATGGGCGCACCGATCAAGTTGGTCATGGAAGGAAAGCCCGTATTTCTGTGCTGCAATGGTTGCTTCAAGAAGGCCGCAGCCAATCCAGCAGCAACGCTCGCCAAGGTCGATGCGTTGAAAAAAGCTGGCATGGCTGAGGAGCATGACGCCGATCACGTGCATGCCGAGCAAAAGAAGTAAACCGCGTTGAATTTGCTTACGCGGAGGTGGGGTCCGGATGAGATTGAGGCTTCGGCTTCCGTCGCTTCCCACGCCACCTCTGCCTTTATTGACTGTACTTCCGAAAGATCACCATCAACTCCTCGAGTTTCGCATCTCGCTCCGCTTCGTCGCCGTTCTGCAATGCGTGACGAACACCTGACTTCAAGTGTTCTTGGAGTACGATCTCGCCCACGCGACCAAGCGCCCCGCGTGCCGCCGATACTTGCATCAGCGTGTCAACGCAATACGCATCTTCCTCAATCATACGACCGATCGCTTCGACCTGTCCGAGGATACGTTTGAGTCGATGGTTCAGATTTTTCTTTTCGTCGTCAGTTAGCATTTAATCTACAAACCATCTAGTTCGCGGACGTCGAATCTTATCTTACCACGGAGTCACAGAGCGACACAGAGATCCATGACTTATTGGTAACCAAGATTGAAAACTCTGTGTTTCTCGGTGCCTAGGTGGTGCAAATCTTGAAACCACCGATCTACATCTTCATTCCCGGCATCATTTGCATTTTGCCCGGTTCGTAAGCGTCTGGATTGCCGAATCGGCGCACGATCTCTTCAAACACGCTGCCCTTGGGAACTTCGTCGTTCGTTTCCATCACCTTGTGGTAAAGGTCTTCTGGCAACACTCGCAATGCCGTCATCAATCCCATGATCGACATGGGCCACATTGCACGCATGCCCTGGACTTCACGACGATTCCAGACAGCCTTCATCATCGAATCGGACATGTTCATGCCCTTCATTTCTTGCGGATAGCCGGGTGTCTTGAAGCCGGGATCGCTGCGTGTCGCATCGACCGACGGGCGACTGTCGATGCTTGCTAGATACTGATCGACGGATTCGCCTTGCCGCATCCGTGGACCGACTTGCCGCGTCATGTGGTTCATCATGTGGTGGACCATGTGACAGTGAAACATCCAGTCGCCAGGATTGTTCGCGATGAACTCGAAATTGGTCGCTTGAGCAATTCCAACCAGCACATTGTTTCGCGGAATCCAAGCGGACTTTGGCGAACGCGCGCCTTCGTGTCCAGTTACCCAGAACGTGTGACCATGCAAGTGAATCGGATGATGTTGCATCGGTGCGAAATTCATCAGCCGAATGCGAACTCGCTCACCATGTTTGACGACCAGCGGTGTTGTGTAGGGACCACTGCGTCCGTTGATCGTGTGCCAGTTCCAATCCATCCGCCAACTGTCAGCGATCGTTTGATTACTGTCGATGAAAAAGTTCTGGAAGATCAGACCAAAGTCACGATCAACCGGCGGATCAAAAACTTTTTTGGGATGAACGATAAACCAGCCGACGCTGCCGAACGCTTCTTGCATCGGCACATGCGAGTGGTAGAAGAACGTTCCTTCTTCGTGAATATCAAACTCGTAGACAAACGATATTCCTGGCTCGATCGGATTTTGTGTCAGCGTTTCGCTACCGTCGTACTGCACCGGTAATTCAAAACCGTGCCAGTGCGTCGTGCATGGTTCAGGAAGCTGATTGGTGACGATGATCCGAACACGGTCGCCTTGCGTGACTTCGATAGTTGGCCCCGGCATCGAGCCGTTATAGCCATAGACATTCATCTTGTAGCCGGGCAAGAATTCACGCTCGACGGCCATGGGAATCAAATGAAATTCCTTTGCTCCATTGACCATCTTCCAAGGCAGCTTTGTCAGATCAGGTGCCTCAAACGGAGCCGGTCCAGCGTCTGCACTTCGAAAGCCAGGAACCAGCTTTCCAATGTAATAGTCCGAATCGGGATCGTTGCTGCGAGATGGTTTGAAGCGTGAGAAGCCATCGTATTCAGTCGCGACCGCAGAGCCTTCAGGAACTTGGGGCTGGGTCGTTTTGGAGTGGTCATGCTTCATCGGCATTTCGTCCATTTTCATGGGCTGCTGAGCTTGCGAACTCCTCGCGAGTAATCC
Organism: Pirellulaceae bacterium; assembly: GCA_041739875.1. Classification (GTDB taxonomy): domain Bacteria; phylum Planctomycetota; class Planctomycetia; order Pirellulales; family Pirellulaceae; genus JBBSJZ01. Next base: position 2,919 of record JBGSNA010000009.1, on the reverse strand, counting down.
GCCCGCGATTCCAGTCGCAGCTAGTGAGCCAATTTTCAAGAACGAACGACGGTCTTCGGGATTTGTCATGTTTGATTCCTTGTCAGCGAAATTGCGTTGGCCGCCGTTGTTTCATAGTAGCCTGTTTAACCGCGTGCCCGGCGGGAAGCGTTGATGTTTCGAACGCGGGGCGTCGCCCTTTCGGTTAAACGAAATCGGCGGCGAAAACCGATCGGTCCACTACCTTGGCTTCTGTACCGCGTCGATGTGCCCAGCAGGTGTCGGGCCTTGCGCTGCCATCAAGCCGCCTTCAAGCAAAAAGCCATCGATCAGCGTTTCCTGAATCCGTACATCTCGAAACTGATCGATCTGCATTAGCCGTGCGGCGAAGTACTCTTGCTGAGCAACAAGCACGTCAGGCCAATCGACGCGATTATCTTGATAGCCTCGCAACAATTCAACATACGCCGTTTTACGTTCAGGAATGATCACTCGTTCGAACTCGGTCGCATGTTGCAGTGACGTTGCATACATCCGATAGCTCATCGCCAACCGATCTCGCAACATGAGTTCAACACGTCGAATCTCTTCTTGCTGCCGCTGAAGATCGCGACGGGCTTGCTGAATTGTTCCTTGATTCCAATCGTAAATCGGAAGCTCGACGCGAACACTTGCGTTGTAGACCGGGTCGTTGTTCGTAAAGTTATAGCCTGGTCCAAATTGAGCAACGACATCAGGAACCCACTGCACTGACTCTCGCTGCACCGTGGTTTGATCGGCTGCCAGTTTCGCCTTGGCGGCGAGGACTTCGGGGCTATCCTCAATCAAGCTGCAATAAACCGTATCAAACGACGGGATGGCAGTCTGTGGTCGTAAGTCGCCATCGAGAACTCCGATTGGAAGGGTACATCCAATGAGCGAAGTCAATTGTCGAAACGCTTCGGCAAATTCGTTTTCGGCTTGGAGAACATCCAAGCGACGTTGTTGTAATTGCACATTGGATCGACGAATGTCCGGCAGATTCGCTTGACCTTGGTTGTAGAGTTCGCGTGACGTGACGCTGCTGTCTTCAGACGTCTTGAGCAACTCGCGCTGCAATGACAAACGCTCCGAAGCGGCTAGCGTTTGATAGAAGTGCTTTTGAATGTCATTGCTGACGCGATACTGTTGTGCGATCGCCAAATGTTCGGCAACGTGAGCGCGCTGTCGGTACTTCAAACGACTAAGTTGCAACTTGTTCGCGGTAACAAACCGTTGCTGGACTTCAAAGCCTTGGAATTCGCCTGCCGTTCCGTCACTGTTGATCTTCTCGCCGACGTACATCAAGACCGGATTGGGATAAAGACCGGCCTGCAACGCCTTGGCGGTCTCAGCCGATATTTGCAAACGAGCTTGCCGGATGGTCGGATTGTTCGCCGCCGCCAACTGCAGGAAATAGTCGAGCGAATACGTCGACATTGCGGCTTGGTCGTCGAAAGTCGAGTACACGCCGGCATCGACGAAACCAGAGGGCATTTCAGGAAGCGGCGGCAGGTCACTCTTTGGCAAGACTTGCCGCTTTGCGGGCATCGCCATCGCTCCCATTGGAGCGTCTGGTTGTTGGCCAGCGACGAGCGACGGGCACGCGGCAATCGCGACAGTCAGAATTATTCGCGATCGTTTTAATCGTCGATTCACTTCAGTCCGCTCCATCAAAGGCCTATCTCTGGCGTCCTTGCCGTCCTATACCCATCGACCCTATACCCGCATAGGGCACAGACCGTTTAGATCGCGAGCCGCAAATCACAGGATGGAATCCGGTCGTTCTGGCTGGGCAAGACTTAACGCCAGCTACGCTCAATAGGTTCCTGAGACAAGCGGCGATATAAAGAACTCGCGAGTGACCATCAAATTCTCAGTTTGACTTATTCGCCAATTGTCGCTGCTAAAATCGAAGAACCAGTTTTGTTACCTGTTTCCCAAACGACCACGATTGGATTGCTCGCTTCGTGCGAAGCACCAATAGATGGATCATAAGCATTCTTGGCCAATACTGTCGATTTGTTGGAATCAAGGTTCGACAGCTTGAGCGAGCCTCCGCGGCGTTCGATCCAAACGATATATCCGATGTCATCGCTGATCGCCAAGCATGGTTGCTCGCCCGAGGCAAGCCGCACTTCATTAGCTTGGCCAGCATCGGAGGTGTAGAGAGTTCCATCGCGCCGCCATACCGTAGTCACCGAACCATCATCTGCAACCGCAAGATCTCCTCCATCCATCGGGCAAGCATTCAATCTCCAAGAACCACTTCCCAACTTTTTTGCTTCCGAATACGTTTGGCCTCCATCGCTGGATTGCGTCAAGTACATGTCGCGGTCTCCATCAACGGAATTACGCCACATCACATAAATTTCGTTGGCTGGTCCAATCGCAACAGACGGGTGGCAGCATTCGCATACGGTGCCTGAAGGCGAAGCATAGATTTGTTGATTGGGCTTCCAAGTCAAACCGCCGTCATGTGACACGGAACCAAAAATCTGAGCGCCCTGATTGCGATGATCCAACCATACAACAGCGATCGTTCCATCGACACCAACGGCCATCGCGTGTAGCCCCTCGCGCGCGCTAGCCTTGGCGTCGTTTACAGGAACCGCTTCGCTCCAGGAGTCGCCAGCGTCAGTCGACCGCCAACTCAACAATTCGCCAGATTGGTGGCTGATCGCTGTCACGACGATCCAGCCTTCACCAATCACGATTCTCGGACCACGACGCATGCCAATCGCAAGTCCGGTCACCTGAGCAATGCGTATCGGTTTGCTATAAGTCGTGTTCGCATCCACCGACTTGCAAATAAAGATTTCTTGACCAGCCCCGAAAGCCATGAAGATCGTTCCCGAATTGTCCACAGCGACACGAGGTTGTTTAGCGCCTTGGACGACCGCTTCTGAAACCACAACGACG
>JBGSNA010000395.1:0-10797 GCA_041739875.1 Pirellulaceae bacterium | reverse complement strand
CCTGCAAGCCCGAATCGTATTCAGGCTGAGTCGTGAATGCCTGTGTCAGGTTGCGCTGATTCGCCGAGCTCAGCTTGAACTGGCTATCAGCTTGAGTTGCAATCTTCAAAAGAAAACTCGCGTTGTGCAAGACAACGGGTGATGGAATTGGCATGGATTGAATGCTGCGAACAAGTTGTCCCGCAGCCGCATCTGCTTGATGTTCCATGATGAAGCAGAGGGCAAGATTGTTTAGGGCGGACGAGAGTGTCATCGCATGTCGGTACGGATCGATTTCTTGCTGCAGGCTAAGTCGATCAATCACCATTTTTAGAGTGTTCTTTGCCATTGTATGCTGCGATAGGTCTTGGCTAACGGACACTGACGACCAAAGCCCTGCGTAGGGACTATTGCCATACTCGCTATGCGCATCCGTCAGCTTGGTCGACAGCTCTTCGGATAAATTGGGTATCGATTTGGCCAAATCGTGAACCAACTCAAACTGCTGGTTATCGCCTTGGTCAAGCGATGCGATTCGCAAAACCTTCTCGTCTTCTGTCGCGAAAAAGTCCAGCGGAAAGCTCTTTTCGCGACCATTCTCAGCGTTCTTCATCGTGACTTGGTCGAATGCCAAAGTGACGATGGTTGCCTCAAATGATTGTCCTGTCTTGGTGCTCCACTTTCGTGGTTGGTCAAAATATGCCCCTGACGAATGAGAATGAGCAGCTTGAGCCGTCTGATTGCCCTCGTTTTCAATGGATGCCGCAGATAGAGGTTGTGCATTTCGATTGGACAAAGCCAAGTTGCGGTCTGCCTGAGGACCTGCCAAGTGATTCAACGCACTTTCAGCGGGAGGTTCCTTTTGTCGATCGTTTTCTACCCTTGCCGGACGGGCATGTGTCGGATTTGGTATGCCCCGCGGAACCGATAACTTTTGATTCCTTGATGCAGCATTCTCTTGCGTGTTTGTTGACGACTTCGGCGGGAGCCTCGATTGATCGGACGCCTCGCGAAGCACGTCAAGTGGGCCGGCGAGTTGATCTCCACCACCAGACCATTTGATGTATGCAAATATGGCTGCACTCGGTAAGACAAATGGAATGATCCACATCAACGCCGCAATCAAGGCAGAAAGCTTAGTTTGTCGTATCGGACGACGATTCCTGGTTTTGATAACGGCAGGTCCTGGTACAGCATTACCGATGGGGCCAGCCACGTCTGACCGCAGTTGGAAGAATTGTTCATCAACGGAGTTGTTTTGATCAAGAATTGTTTCCGCCACAGAAGCCATCGGCTGCCTGGTAGGTTTCGGCTCATTGTGGTGCTTTATCCGCTCAACCGGATCCTGCGCTGGCAATCGAGGCTTTTGCCCTCCGGAACTAAGTTGATCCCTTTTCATTGATGCAAAAACTCGTCCCAACTGACGCAGCAGCTCATTCGCCTGTTCTGCGTTGTTTCCACTAGCAAATTTCCTAACGAATGCGATTTGTCTTTCCGCAGCATTTTGGATCACGGTTGGATTTCGTTCCCCAACCGATACTCCTAACATGCGTTCATTGGATGCGGGACGCTGGTGGAGAGGGATTCCCAACCAGTGATACTGCGGGTCGAACTTGATTTGCTGTGCTGTTTGCCATGCACGATCAAACTCCGCATTAAACGATCGCAAGTCAGCACGTGCGGTTAGTTCGTTAGAGGCCAAATCAAAACCCTGACGCTCTGCAGCATACTTTCGGTGTTCGTTCTGGCTGGCTAAGCAATCTCGGGCCTGGACGACGGACGCTTCGACTGCGGAAACGACCGCAACATGATCCCCAATCGCATGCCGTCGAAGATGGTCTAGTTGACGCTCGGCCGCATTGTGAATCACGTCGACATTGAATTCCAATCGCTCGATTCCGAGCAATTGATAATAGTCGGCAGGCTGATGCTCAGGTGCAATGCCGAGCAAGATGTGGTAGGTGTCGAATAGGGAAGGCATTGCGAGGGATCTTGTGGTCGTGGTGTTGCGTCAATTCCTGCAATTTCAATGCGTCACCATAGGCGAAATTATTCGCGGCTGATTCCGCAGACAAAACCAATGGTTCTCGTCAAAGCCCATGCAGTGATGGAAGCTAGGCCATCTTCATTGCCGCTGTGGCGTCGCGATTCTCTCGCGATTTCGCATTTGATCTAGCAGGTTGCGTTTCGTGCCCTGAATCCTCGAGCCGACCGACGATCTCTTCGCAAAGCTGTTCGTAGATGGCGCCGAATTCTGAGCCGTACTTTGACCGAAATGTCTTTGGGTGTCGATCAGTCAGTTCGCCCGCGTGAGCGATGCTTGCTGCGAGGGGAATGTTTGTGGCAAATGGGGCGGGAAGACCCTTGTAGTCAGTGTGCCCCGTAGCCGCTTTGTCGATGATCTCTTGATGAAGTCGGTCATTACCGCGACACATAGACCACAGCGTTCCCAGGCAATCGGTCTTGTAACCGGCCGTCTGAATTCGCTCACGCAGCCATTTTGAACCGCGTATCGAAAGGCGGTTTGGTTGGCACGGAATAATGTACGTGTCCGAGACCCCGAGCAAATACTTCACTTGAATCGCAAGGCTCGGCGGGCAATCAACAATGACGTAGGTAAAGTTCTTTGTCAGCCAGCGACGAAATTGACGACGGTTTGCACTGAACAAGCGTTTGAAATCGTCCCAAGTCTTGAATCCGTGGCCACCTTTGGCGTAGTTGGTTTGAAAGTCATCGATACGGACTGAGCATGGGAGCACCGATAAGTCTTCCAGCCCACCACCAATATTCGAGGCATGTGGTGAGACAAACGCATCAAACTGTCGCGTCTCAAACTCAGGCTTCAGCATTTCCGACATCAAGTCGTGCAGCGTTCGTTTCTTCCGATCCAAATCGAGCAATAGCTGTTCGCCGAGTAGCAGTTCGCTAGCCGTGCATTGATGATCCGCATCGATCAACAGTGTTGATTTCCCTGACGACGCCAGGCACTCGGCAACCGCAATCGAGTTGGTTGTCTTCGCAACTCCGCCCTTTAAGTTGGTAAACAGAATGACTGCCATCGCAAATCCCAATTGACGCTGTGAATTACTAACGCGAGTCCATCGCGACCCGTGCGATCCATCGCCCTGAGCATAACGCATCCGGCCACGTTCTGGTGACGCCAACTGGGCTACGCGGCAAGTCCGCGAGTGTGCCGAGACCACGCATCAGTTTGCGTCTGCCGATCAGGCAAGGTGTGAAGGTGCAACGAAGCCAGTAAAGAGCAAGCTTGCTTTCGGCATTCAACTTCCAATTTCGAGCGAGCGAGACGACAAGGCATTAAACTCCGAAGGCATGCAAGCTGAGTCTGTCTTGTTTTCTTTGACGTGAGAAATGACTGCCAGCAGGCAAACTCACAATAAACGGAGATCAAAGTGATGAAGTTGACTAGTACAGCATTCGTCAACGGTGGCGTGATTCCTGGCAAGTACACGGGCACAGGACAAGACATTTCACCGCCTTTGAGTTGGTCGGATGCGACCGAAGGAACCAAGTCGTTCGCATTGATCTGCGACGACCCGGACGCACCCAGTCGTGCAAAGCCTCGCCCTGAAGGCCCCTGGGTTCACTGGGTGATCTTTAACATCCCGGCAGATGTCACCGGACTATCAGAAGGAATGAATCGCACAGCGGAACTCGCTTAGGCCCGTCTTATGATGTCGCTACCAGCGGCAGGATGTTTTCGTCCTCCAATCGTGCGGCACGGGCCTTGGAGCTAACGACGTCGATCGCAGATGGTCGTGCGATCATTCCTCATTTGGCTCGCGATTATCTTTGCGGAAATCATTCATGGGGTGATGCGAGCCGTGCTGCTTGTTCCGTGGCTCGGTGAATTCCGATCGAATCAAATCGGCGTGTTCACCGGATCGATCATCATTTTCGTGATCGCATGGCTGTCGGTTCGCTGGATCGGAGCAAACCGCGCGATCGATCTCCTTTCGATTGGCGCGATCTGGGTCACCCTGACCCTTGCATTCGAGCTGCTGTTCGGCCGATATGTCATCGGTCTGGATTGGGAGCGAATCACCGCGGACTATGATCTCAGGCCGCGGCGGACTGATGCTACTGGGACTGCTATGGCTTGGGATTACCCCGTTGGTGGCGAGCAAACTGAGGTAATCGAATCGCTTACGGATTGTTCTTTGCCTTAGCGCCGACACGTTTTGCTATTCGGCATCATCGAAATCGCAATTTGCCGAGCTCAGTAGCATTCTCAGCTTTATCTTACCACACGGGTATTCAAGATTTCCAACTCTCCTGATTGACGACTCAAGTTCGCAGAATTACTTTCAGGGCTCTGGTTGAGCGGTGTTGTCTGAAAATGCCGGATCCTCAACGAACATCTCTTCCAGCGCAATCCGACCCTTTACCTTCCAGGGACGAGAGCCTTCGAGGTCAGGCCGGATATCGCGAGTCGGCGGTTAGTCGTCAACTCTCTCGTGTAGCGATTGTACCCTCTAGGCCGTTTGCGTGTTCGACCCATTGCATGGCGTGGACACGGCTTGGGAGCCCTAGTTGTGTACCAGAGGTTAAAGGACCAACAGCATGTTCCAGTATCTTGAATCTTGGCGGCGGACGGGCAAGTTGAATCGTACGCGGTCCAACCGTGCTCATCGACGTTGTCTGTGTCTGCAACCGTTGGAAACACGCTGGCTACTTGCCACGTTTCAGGTGACCACCGAACTGGACGTGGTCGACACGATGGATGGACAGACCTCACTTCGCGAGGCAGTGATTCAGGCCAACGCTTTGGCTGGACAGGATACGATCCTCTTCGATGGCTCGCTGGCTAATAAAGCCGTCATGCTGACGGGCCGAATCGACGTCACCGATCCGTTAACCATTCAAGGGTTGGGGGCCGGGCTGACGATCATCAATGGGCAGAACAAGTCGCGGTTGTTCAACAATACCAACCACGTCACGCTTGACGGTTTGACCCTCACCGGCGGCCAGGACATAAACAATACTCCCTTTGGCGGCGCGGCGGGTGGTGCAATATTTCAGAGCGCCGGTCAGCTGACGATCCAAAATTGCATCATTTCTGGAAACAGCGCCATTGGGCTGGCGGACCAGGGAAGTGCCGTTGGCGGTGCTATTGTCTCCAATGGAACGGTGGTCGTCATCAACAGCACGATCTCGGGTAACTCAGCCGTGGCAGGAAACGTTAGCACCGGCTTCGCCAGTGGTGGTGGCATCTGGGCCAGCGGAGTGATCGTCACGGACAGCACGATCTCGGGAAACTCCGTGGTGGGAAAATCTTCCCAAGGGGGCGGTATCCGCTCCAGTGCGGTGACGGTCACCAACAGTACCATCTCCGCCAACTCGACGATGGGGACGTTCGATAGCAGTCAGAGCAAATCCATCGGAGGCGGTATCTTTGCCATCGGTCCGGCGACGATCAACAATAGCACCGTCTCGGGGAACTCGTCCACGGCGCCTCAGTCGCTCGGCGGCGGCATTTACTCCACGAATAAGCTAACCGTCACGAACTCGACCATCACGGGCAACTCGGTGTCGGGCAGCTCCGTAGCGACCGGCGGCGGTGTGTGGAGCAATGTCGATACGCGTATCTTCAACTCCATCATAGCGGGAAATGCTACTAATAAGAGCGGCAGCGCCCCTGATCTGCAGCCGAGCGGCGCGACACAAATCGTTCAATACAGTTTGATCGGAGACAACACCGGCTCGGGGCTGGCTGCGGCGCCGGTCGGTGCGCCCGATCCGAGCGGGAATTTGGTAGGGGGCGCGGGTGCAGCACGCATCGATCCGCTGTTGCGGCCGCTGCAAGACACCGGCGGCCCAACGCGCACAAGGGCGCTGCGCCCCGGCAGCCCGGCTTTGAACGCGGGCCTACCGGACTTCGTCTCGCCGCCGGACTACGACCAACGCGGTGCCCCCTTTGCCCGCATCTCCAACGGGTTGAACAACAGTTCCGGCCCTCGGTTGGACATGGGTGCGTACGAGTTTCAGTCTTCGCCCGGGTCACTGATCGTCGATACGGCCATGGACGGCGACGATGGAAATTACGCGGCCGGCAACCTGTCGCTTCGCGAAGCGCTGGACCTAGCCAATTACGATCCCGGCCTCGATACGATTACCTTTGCCCCCGCCTTAGCTGGCCAACCGGTCTTGGTGAGCCTGGGCCAGATCACCATCAGCGGCCCTTTGACGATCCAGGGTTTGGCGGCGGACCAAACCATTATCGACGGCCGGAATAACTCGAGACTGTTTGACATCACCACCAGCGCCGGCGTCGTGACCTTTGATGGACTGACGCTCACTGGCGGCAAGACCACGGCTGCGTCGGAACGAGGTGGCGCGATTCGCTCGGCGTCGACCGGACGCATAACCATTCAGAACAGTACCATCACCGGGAACTCGACGACGGGAAACTTCTCGCGCGGTGGTGCCATCGCCACGGGCACGAGTCTGCTGTCGATTATCAACAGCACCGTCTCGGGCAATTCCACGTCGGGCTTTCAAGCCTATGGCGGCGGCGTGTTCGCCAACTTTACGTTGGAAGTCACGAACAGCACCATCGCGGGCAACTCCACCACGGGACCCACGTCCGGAGGCGGTGGGATCTTTGCTGGTTTTGTGACCGTCACCGCCAGCACCATTTCCGGGAACTCGACGGCCACGGCGTCCTCACCCGGAGGCGGCATTTTCATCAACGGCACGCTCGGCGTCTACAACAGCACCATCTCAGGCAACTCGACCCTCGGGGATGGTTCTAACGGCGGCGGCATCAGTTCCACCTCGCCGGTCAACTACCAGGTGATCCTCACCAACTCCACCATCACCGGAAACTCGGTCGCCGGTACCAACACCGATGGCGGCGGTGTGTTTCGTACCAGCGGCCCGCTGGCGATTCGTAATTCGATCATCGCCGGCAATCGTGACCTTCAAGACGGCAGTGTGCCTGACCTCCGCCCCGGCGGAACACTGACCACGCAGTACAACCTAATCGGCGACAACAACGGTACCGGCTTGGCCGCGGCTCCCGTAGCACTCGCGCCCGACTTCAATCTCGTTGGTACCCATTCTTCACCACTCAATCCGCTGCTTGGCGCGTTAGCCAACAACGGCGGACCGACGATGACACACGCTACGTTGCCGGGCAGTCCAGCGCGTAATGCTGGTGATCCTGGCTTCGTGGCGCCACCGAGCGCCGACCAACGTGGCGCTCCGTTTGTCCGTGTTCGAGCTGGCCGGATCGATATGGGCGCGTTCGAAGACGGGAACACGTTCATTGTTAATTCGATTGCCGATACCGCCGACGCGAATCCAGGCGATGGACTGGCGCTGGATGCAAGTGGCAAAACAACACTCCGCGCCGCGATCCAAGAAGCCAATGCCAGCGCGGGCACTCAGACGATCGCTTTCAACATTCCCGGTGACGGTGTAAAAACGATTTCACCCACCAGTGCTCTGCCAACGATCACCGATCCCCTGATCATTGATGCGACCACCCAGCCGGGATTTGTCTCAGCGCCGCGAATCCAGCTGGCTGGAAATCTCGCCGGCACCGGAGTCAATGGACTCAACATCAGCGACGGTGGCAGCACCGTCAAAGGACTCGCGATCAATCGCTTTGCCGCTGCGGGTATTCGGCTCAGCAGCGGTGGTAACAATACGATCGCCGGCAACTACATCGGGACCAATCCGGCAGGAACCGCCGCACTGGCCAACGGTACCAGCGGTCTGCTGGTGGTGAACTCGGCCAACAACACGATCGGTGGCTTCTCCGCCGCCGACCGCAACGTGCTCTCCGGCAATACCCAGCACGGTGTGTCGCTCAGCGGTGCCGGATCGACGGGAAACATCGTCCAAGGCAATCGCATTGGAACGAGTGCCAACGGGACGACCGACCTGGGGAATCTGCTTAGCGGGGTGCTGGTCAGCCAGTCCGGCAGCAATACGATCGGGGGCACAAGTGCAGCAGCGAGAAACCTGATCTCTGGCAATGATCAATACGGAATCTACCTCAGCGGTACTGGCGCCACTGGTAACCTGATTCAAGGCAACCGGATTGGCACCAATCTCGCTGGCACCGCCGCGCTTGCCAATACACGCAGCGGCGTGTATGTCAACCAAGCTCCTGGCAACACGATCGGCGGTTCAACGGTCAGTGCCCGCAACCTCATCTCCGGAAACAGCCAATACGGGGTGTTGATCAACGGCACGAGCGCCAGCAGTAATGTCGTGCAGCGCAATTTCATTGGCACCAACGCTGCTGGCACCGCAGCGCTGGGCAATGCATTGGACGGCGTGCGGATTGTCTCCGGGACACTCAATCAGATCGGCGGCAGCACCTCACTTGGCAACACCATTGCCTTCAACGGCAAGGCCGGAGTCACAGTCCTGGGTACCGGGGCTCGCAACGCGATTCAAGGCAACACGCTATTCGACAATGTCAAATTGGGAATCGATCTGAATAGTGACGGGGTCACTGCCAATGATGCGGGCGATGCCGACACGGGTCCGAACAAACTGCAGAATTTCCCCATGATCACAACGGCGGTGCTCAGTGGAGCGAATCTGAATCTGACCTATTCCGTTGCTTCGAACCGTACTAACTCTAGCTATCCGTTGACGATTGAATTCTTCCTGGCCGACAGCAGTGGCCAAGAAGGCAAGACGTCCTTGGGTAGGAATACTTATGCTTCCAGCAGCGCCACACTCTCGAAGACCGCTACGATCGCGAAGGGCAGCGCCGTGCTGGGCAGCAAGATCGTGGCCACTGCCACCGACGCACAAGGCAACACTTCGGAGTTCTCTGCCAGTGCCACGGTCGCCAATCCGCTGCAAGCTGCTGCACCCGAGGGAGTTTGTCATGCGGTGACCGCTGCAACCGCATTGACGCAGGTGCAATTGCAACCGGTTGTCGAAGCGGCGATCACGCGTCTGTCCGCACAGGGACTGACTCCGTGGCAACGCGAGCAGTTGTCAGCGGTGACCGTTGAGATTGGTGACTTACCCGGCTCATTGCTTGGCTTGGCCACACCGCAAACGATCACCCTTGATGCGATGGCAGCGGGTTACGGTTGGTTCATCGATCCGACGCCGCTTGACGATGCAGAGTTCGTGACGGGTTCGGGTTCTTCGACATTCGATTCACGCGCTCGCATGGACTTGTTGACGGCGGTGATGCACGAACTGGGTCATACGTTGGGGCTGGACGATCTTGATGACCATGGCAGCGAAGCGGAATTGATGTACCAGTTGCTCGCCGTGGGTATACGGAGGATCATGGTTTCTCATTCAGAACCCCGCTGACCCGGAAGCGATCGACCGCTACGTTCACATTGCTTATGCACGCGGTGCCGACTTGCTCGTCGCGGGAATCATAGCTGTAACCATCAACGATGGCCAAGTCACCGTAGCTGCCGAGCAGACACGACAACAGTTTTCTCGTCCGCTGCAAAAAGGCCGTGAACGAACCGTCGCCGTTCAAATGCTCGGTGGTTTACTCGTTTGGGCAACCACACTGTATTGCTCGCCGAAGAAGAAGTTGTTTGGAAAAGACGATCACAAGGAACTGACTCGCGAAGGCGTCAAAATCGATGCGAAAGCCATCAAGCGAATGAGGCTCTAAGTGTGACGTTTGTTGCCGACGGTGCTCCATGGATTTGGGATCGAATCGACCGCATCATTGAACTGGCAGGATTGAGGAAAGTGGCAACCTATCGCGTGCTTGACTGCTGCCATGCGGTGCACCATGTGTCCCAGGCACTGGCTGCATTGGGTCTGGATCGTGAAGCACGCAATCCACTGTATCGACAACTTCGCAGCCAGTTACGAAACGGGCAATGGCAACAAGTGGTTGAATCACTGGATGAGTTGCAAGACCAGGAGAAGCCGAACGCTGAATTGGCAACGGAGATCTCGTATCTTCGTCGTCACGGAGAAGCGGGGCATTTAAGTGTCACTGGGCGATTCAAAGGGTACCAGCGCGAGGCGCCTCAAAGGGTACCAATTTGGGTTTCTGATTGATCATCCTTGGTTTTGGTATCTTTTGCCTTACTTCTCTTCGGCATCCGACCCGGTGGGCGCTTTGGTACCCTTTGAACTTTTCCCGGCTTTTTCTAGTCGGTAGCTGCGACCTGTGATCTGGAGCACGTCCGCGTGGTGCAGAAATCGATCCAGAATCGCTGTCGCGCTGGGCACGTCGCCAATCAGTTTGCCCCATTCTTCCAGCGGACGATTGCTCGTCATCATGGTCGAACGCAATTCGTGACGACGCATCACCACCTCGAATAAGTACTCCCCCGAGCGCTTCGGCAACTGCTTCATTCCCATGTCGTCAATGATCAACAAGTCCGGCTTGAGGTACTTCCCCAGCACACGTTCGTGACCTTCCATCGCCTCGTCATGGAGGAAGTCTCGCACCAAGTCAAAGATGCTCCGATAGTACACCGTGAACCCGGCTCGAATCGCAGATAGACCCACCCCTTGAACGATATGACTTTTTCCAGTTCCAGGAGGACCCAGTAACAACGCATCCCGCTTCTCGCGCACGAAACGACAACTCGCTAACTCGAATACCGCACTACGTTTGATCGTTGGATTGAATCCAAAGTCAAAGTCTTCCAATCGCCGCACGTCGCGGAAGCTCGCTTGAGTGATGCGACGATTCATCGCCCGATCGTTGCGTATTAGCAACTCATCCTGAAGAACCAACTCCAAGAACTCGCGATGCGTCAAGCCACTCGTTGCCGCTTCATGCAAGCGGATCTCCAGCGATGAACCCAGCCCCGAGAGACGTAGCTTCGTCAG
>JBGSNA010000377.1:0-6945 GCA_041739875.1 Pirellulaceae bacterium | reverse complement strand
TGCGTCCACCAAGACGCCAGCGGCTTTCCAGAGCGGTCAACACAACCGATAGTTGGCAGCAGATAAGTGAAGGCTGGTAAACCGTCACCGGTAGTTTAGGTCCCGCAGAAGACTCCAACTCTGCCAAAGAAACCCGCTGAACCAGAAAACGTATGTTCATTGTGATGAACTCCGTTACTCGCTTATTTCTGGTTCTGTTGCACTCAAGCCCCGCGTGAAAAGTCTTCAGCAGCGGTTGAGCACGGTTGAACTATACCTCCACGCCATGGTTTCGCCAAGCCAGAAATACTGGAATCGCACGCTGGTTCGTCAAACCGAGCCTGAAAATGCTGCGATTATGGATACTTTCGCCGCAATTTGCCGTATGGAAATTACTTTTTGTTTTTTGGCGAAGACACTTTCCAATTCGGATGTTCCACATGGGCTTCGTCCATGTATCCGGCCGCTTTAGCAACAATTTCCGGGTTATCCGATGCGATATCGTTGTTCTCACCAAGATCCGCTGACAAGTCGTAAAGTTGCACTGGACCGCTCAGCATCGGCTCGCGAATCGCCTTCCAATTTCCAAATCGAACAGCTTGTCGGCTCGTTTGTTCGTAAAACTCCCAATACAGATACTCGTGCTGGGTTTGCTTGTCGCTGTGTCCCTTCAACGTGGGTACGAGGCTAATGCTATCCAAGTTGGCTGGCGTTTTTGCACCCGCTAAATCGGCCGATGTTGCCATCCAATCGCCGAAGTAGCTCACGGTGTCAGTTGTCGAATTGGCGGGAACTGTACCAGGCCACCAAGCAATTGCCGGGACTCGAATGCCTCCTTCATAGAGCGCACGCTTGATGCCCTTGAGTGGACCGGACGGGTTGAACGTCTCCAGATTGTGATTGGATTCGTTGTGCGGCCCGTTGTCGCTCGTGAAAAAGACGAGCGTATTCTTGGCGATCTTCAGTGCACGCAAATGATCCATGATTCGACCCAGGTCACCGTCCATGCGAGTAATCATTGCTGCTTGACCTTTGTCTGGGTCGGACCACTTCTCGTCAGCATAAATGCCATAGTCCGGCACTTCCGCGCCGTTACCGGTCATCTTCGAGCCTTCGTTATTCGCATGCGGGATCGTCAGTGCCAGGTAAAGAAAAAACGGTTGCTTCGCGTTCTCGTTGATGAAACCCATCGCCTCGTCGACAAACAGGTCATGCGAGTAGTCGATTCGTTTGGTAGCCGCGCCACCGACAAACCCGCCGTATCCTTCTTTGCCAGGGATCGGTTCAACGACATTGCGAAGAGCCACTTTCTTGTCACCGCTCCACAAGAACTCTGGGTAATAATTGTGAGCGTGAACTTGGTTCAAGTATCCATAGAACCGGTCGAAGCCTTGGTTGAGAACGAAGCCCGGCGAGTCGACTTCGCCGAGTCCCCACTTTCCAACGAGCCCGTTGGTGTACCCGACGGAGTGAAGTACTTCCGCAACCGTCACGTCCTCATCGCGAAGTGTTTGTCGCTCCATATCGCTTCCACTCGCATTCCCGCGAACATGCGTGTGCCCCATGTGCTGGCCCGTCATCAATACTGAGCGACTCGGCGCACACACTGTATTTCCGGCATAGAACTGAGTGAACCGCATCCCTTCCTTCGCCATCTGGTCCAATCGAGGCGTCTTGATTTTCGTTTGGCCATAGCAACCGAGGTCGCCATAACCCAAATCGTCAGCCAATACAAAAATCATGTTCGGCTTCGCCCCAGAAGGCGACTCCGCCGACGCAAGCGTGACGAGCTGAAAGACGAAAACGCTAGCGAGAGCACAGCGAATGAGATTCATGGCAATTGTGGCTGAACGGAGAGACGGTATGAACTTGATCAGCCCAACATTTTAGTCCAATCACACCCGCTCGTGGCACCCGTCACACCCGAAATCCCTGTGCGGTAAACAGCAAGACACGTTGCTGTAATCACCACAAAAGCATGGATACCGCCGATAGCTCACGCAATCGACAACTCAAACCATCGCTCGCGAATTGCCTCAAAACGCAAGGAAGCTTGCTGCGAATCATCCGGCAGTACCCGTCAAAACGACATCCCATAGCTGCTGGCATGAAAACCAGCGGAACGCCGGTTACTCAGGAAGTCAATAATCTTCCAGCAGAATGTCTGAAGTAAGGTTGGTGAGTTCAGTTGGTCGCTTCGGCTTGTTGCTCGTATCTAATACCGACTGAATTCCGCTCGGGTCGACACCATCAAACTTTTGGAGCCCGGCAATAAAGCTGCCTTCAAGCCCGATAAACTGAGCCTTAAAGTCCGGGTTAGGAGATTTTTCGAGCGAGTCGAGGACTCTCGAGACTAGCCATGGCCTGCAAGCGAGCACCCAATTTCTGTCTGCTTGATCGTCAATGATTAACCTCGAATCTTGCGCTGCGATAAAATATTCTTTGGTAGCCTCCGAAAATTCTTCGCTTTTGAAAGAAAGGTCCGCAAGCTTTACGAATAACTTGATGATGGTCCGACGGAGATTCCGATCCGCTCGATCCAACTTTGAAATGCCGAGGCAAGCTCGAATAGCTGTATCCAGACTGGATATCGCCGCCTTGACGTCCCCTGACTCCTCGAGCCAGTCAGACAGTTGTAGATCGAGAAGCATCGCCTGAGACATCCAAAACCGATTCTGTGGTCGTTGCCGATTGCCGAGCAAAAACGACTTCTGCGAAAGCCGTCCACTTTGAATGGCGCCTTCTAGATCTCCGTTGGATTTTAAAAGTACAGCATGCTGTGCGAAGTTCCTTGCTTGCCTAAAGTCAGATTCCACCAGCAGCACGCTATTCTCGCGAACTTTTTCCCGGAAACTCTCGGCGATTGCGATCGTTTGTTCCACAACCTCAAGGGCTCGTTCAATCGGAAGTTGCAATGCGAGCCAACTTCCAATCTCTTGTGCCAACCGCTGTTGAACAACTCGATCTGCTTGGGTCGCGGCGTTCGATTCGCTCAAGCGATCAAACAAATCATACAGCGATTGAATGTCGTTTTCATTGGGAGAGCTTTGGGCACGGAACCGCAAGTACTCGGTGGTAGCCTGTGCCATCTTCCATTCAAATTCGCGGTATCCAAGTAACGCAGCCTGTTTCAACACGATTTCGCATTCGCGAACCATTTTAATAGGTTCGTCCTTTTCGCTACCCTGTGCTGACTTGAGAGTATTAAGAGTCGCGAGTTCGCGTGGAAGGAGATAGTAGTACGGCTGATTGTCGAATCGAGATAGGCAGGCAACCCTCGCTGCTTCGAAGTGCAGTAATAGCGACTCAGAGCTATCGCTACTCGGGTTCGAGTTATGCTTGATTTGCATTAAACTTCGATCGGCGGCGATTTGAGCGGCGTCTACTTGACCAACTTCGAGGGCGGCATTTGCAATCATTAAGTAGTCGCTAGCAATTGATCCTGGCGACTTGGCGTCACTTCCATTGGATGATGCGAGCGCTGCAAATTCGTCCAAATACGAAATTACATCCTCAAACATTTCCGCGCGAAACGACTCCGTCATTTGCCAATGCATTGCCTCTTCGGAAAAAATGCGTTGTTGAAAGCGACTCACTGATTGGCGAAGTCGATTTCTGTTTTGCTCGAGGTCTTGAGCGTATGCTTGGGCTTTGGCGGCGCTAGCAGCACTCCTACGCCACATGAGTGACGTCGTAACAGTCCCAATGAGCAATGAGAAGAAAAGTAAACCGAGTAAAGATGCCACCGTGCGGTTTCGTTCACACCACATCAGCAATTGTTCGAAGCGAGTTGTTTCTCGAGCGTGAACCGACTTGCCTTCCAGAAATCTTTGCAAGTCATCGGCAAAATCTTTTGCCGTTGGATACCGCCGCGCTGGATCTTTGGCAATCGCCATCAGGCAAACGTTTTCAAGGTCGCGTGACACGCGGGGATTCAGTCGAGAGGGTCGTACAGGTAGCGCGAATCGATGTTGCTCAAGTACGTGTAATGGTTGACCTGTGAATGGAACCGTTCCAGTTAAGCATTCGTAAAGTGTGATACCAAGAGAATATATGTCGCCTTGAACGTCCATCGAAGATGGATTCACGATTTGCTCTGGGCTCATGTAGCCCGGCGTGCCAGCGACAACATTTGCCTGCGTCAGCGTGGCGTCCTCCGCTATTCGTGCCAATCCGAAATCGGTGAGTCGCGCCCGTCCATCATTGCGTTCAATGAGTACGTTTTCGGGCTTGATGTCGCGGTGTATCAACCCCGCATCGTGCACCGCTTGCAATCCCAAGGCGATTTGCTTGATGAGTTCCGCGGATTCGCGTTCTCCTGGCGTCTTTTGTCTGAGCTTTTCTTTGAGGGTGGTTCCCTCAATAAGTGGCATGACGATGTACGCGGTCCCATCTTCGGTGCACCCGGTGGAATAGACGGATACAACATTGTCGTGTTCGAGCCTCGCCATGGCTTTCGACTCACGCAAGAAACGAGCCGTGGTCGCTTCGCCGCCACGGTAAAGCAGGGCCTTCACCGCCACGCGTCGCGAGAGTTTTTCATCGCGGCCACGAAAAACGACTCCAGTGGAACCTCGACCGACTTCTTTTTCAATCGCCAGATCGTCGAGTGAGCCGAGGTCGCCAACTCGAATTGGCGGGCCTAGCAGCCGCCGACTGTCTTGCCGCCGCCGTGAATGTCCGAGATAGGACGAGAGCTCCGGTGAGTCCGTTAGTAGATCAAGGCTGCGTTGGCACTCTTCGCAGATGTCGAGATGAGCAACCAGTGTTTCATCCGGCGCGCTGCCAGCAAGCAAAGCGGACAACTCCTCGACGTCTGGACAAGCGACACCCCCGTTGCTCATTAAAGCAACTCGTTAGCTAATTGCGTCCGGAAATGGAACATCATCTACTAAAACTCTGACTTCCGCTTCTAAGCTTTTCAGTACACGTGACTTGTTGACATAGACGGCGTGCGTCGAAATACCCAATTCCCGGGCAACATCGCTCGCCTGCTTTTTGTGGACCCAAGTCGATTCAAAACTCGTCCATGCAACAAGAGTAAACTTCTCTCGCACTCGTGCACAAGCAATCCCAAAAATCCGTTCTGAAAAAATCTCTACCCATTCTGAATCAGGATCCGCAGTCACTTGGCTGGTCGCCAACTCGTCTTGTCCGTCGTCCACGCGCCGCCATTCTTTTGCCAGAAATGACTTGATTCGATTAGCAGCAACGGTGCCGAGCCACGCTCGAAATCGACCACGTTGCGCATCGTACCCAAAATCGCGAATTGCATTGGCGACCCGAGAAAAAACATCTTGAACAATATCCTCGACGTCAGCCTCCTGGATGCGTCGCTGTCGACAATAAGTACGAATAATCGGTGTGTATACATACAGGAACTGCTCCCACGCATCCACGTCCGCAGGATCTCTGACACGCATCAGCAAACTTGGCGAAGTGCTCGAAGCCAATGTATTCTTTCCTTGTTAAGTACCACTTGAGTCGCTGTTCTCTCAAGCGAAGTGCCAATTCTTCTAAGCAATTGTGACGCATGCAACGATTCAGCGGTGGCTTAAGTCAAATTTCTCGATTTTGGCCAGAAAATTAGAGAGAGCTGCCGTTTGGGCAAGTAGTTAGTCCAAACAGGCCTAAGCGTGGGCCGGCAACTCCGCGAATGAACGTATTTTCATAAGTTTTCCGCGTCTATTGTTTTCTGTTGCGGTTCAATCCAAGTGGGAATGGCTGACATTGGCGTGACAATGCGTTCAGTTCGTTGGCAATTTCCTTCACAGAAGATTGCAACACCTGTACTTCTGCGACATGTTTAGAATTCGCGTTTTCATTTCAGATAAGCAGACGTGTCGCAACAAGATGACCGCCTCGATATTCACTCCTCTTCCAACCGCCAAGTTTTAACGACCCACCGAATCGAGACGTTAACTCACCTCGAAGGCTTTAACGTCTTGAAAATCGAAGCGAATCAGACTTTCTAATTCCACAGGCAAAAACGTAATCATGACACCATTGACTTCCTATTTGCGTTCGCATCGTTCGAACGTGTCGAAAGCCGCCCGTGCGAAAGCGAAAGAGAAACTGCTTCGTAGATCACGATTCGAGAGTCTTGAAACACGTCAATTGCTTGCAGCAGCGATTTGGAACAATGCTACGCTTCCAGCGGATGTCAGTAACGATGCCGACTCATCGGTCACCGCCGCGGATGCCTTGCTGATCATTAATGAGCTGAACCAGCGAGCCGTGAGCGATCCGGTGACTGGTGCACTGCCTAAGCAAAGTGACCTCTCAGGTCGGAGCAACTTCTTTGATGTTTCCGGCGACGGGAGGGTGAGTGCTCTTGATGCGCTATACGTCATCAACCACTTGAAATTGCAGCAAAATGGTATCGCTCCTGCACCTTTGCCTGGGCGTGGCGGCATTCATCCTGAATTAGCTGGTTCGCCTGTGATTGTGGAGGGCACCTCTCTGTCGAGTGAACTGTCTCGCGACTTGGTGATGCCATTTGCCGACGCTGCTCTTCGCGTTGTGTTTCAAGAACCAAGTTTTGATCGATCGTCTTTGGAATCGATTCGCGACGCTTTCGAAATTGTCGTGACGGATTCGAGTGGAAATGAAATTCTTTCGTCGCGTTCGGCGAATGGTCAATCACTTTTCAATTGGACGGAAGGGCTAGCTTTCCAGGCCGCGCCCAATGCAATCGTCCAATCGCCACAAACGGGCGAGGACTGGTCCGTGACGATCAATTTATCGGAGCTCGAAGTCGGTACGCCGCTTCAAGTGACGACTCGATTGATCAGCAACGATGGTGATGGCGGATCAAGCGTCGTTTTTCGGGGCGTCGAATTTGTGCCCGCGACGGCAAGGGCGTTAGTTGACCCGCCCGAGCCACTGACAAGTCCAAACCGATTGGAATTCGATACCCATACCTTAGAAAACGTCGGTAACTTTTTCGTCGCCGACTACGGCCGA
>JBGSNA010000129.1:0-24142 GCA_041739875.1 Pirellulaceae bacterium | reverse complement strand
GTACAACCGAACCGTGTTCGGTGGTAACGCTCAAAACCCAAACAAACGCAACCAATTCCCGCTGCTGGACCGCATCAACTATGTCGGTTTGACCGATGTTGATTCGTTGTCCACAGGCTATCGCCGAGCACATTCATGGGGCGAGGAAAACGACTACCAATTCACAGTCGGCCATGACCTTCGATTCGTCAAGCAAGAACTCAACGAAGTCGCCAACGCAACCACGTTGGGACTGCCTATTCCGCTAACCAATCGCAACTCCCCAATTCCACGTTCCTTTTCCGTGAACCCTGGAGTGTTCGTTGAGTACAGTGAAGAGTTGTTCAACGAATACACGGTTCGCACCGGCGGACGAGTTGACTTTGTCCAAACGGATATTGTCGACGACCCTGACAAGCTAGCCGAAGTAGGCCTTGGAACCTTCCCTGCAACGTACGCTGAAATCATCGGCACGGATCAAACTCAAACGGATCGTTTCTTGTGGAGCATCTACGGGGCGATCGACCGCCAGTTCAGCGACTCGCTCGTTGGCACAACGGCTGTGGGTTTCGCACAACGGCCACCCAACTTGACGGAACTCTACGCAGCTCAACCGTTCTTGCTACTGCTTCAAAACGGACTGAACAACGTCACGGGTGATCCGACGTTGGACGAAGAGAAAATGATCCAATTCGACCTATCGCTTGATTACAGCGGTGATCTAGTGAAGGCTGGCGTTCGAGGATTCCATAGCTGGACCAAGGACTACATTACTCTCGAGAACACGAACGCTGTTCGCGGCCCGCTTAATGGAGACGTCCAACAAGTGAGTCTGCGATACGTCAACACGGACCTAGCAACATTCATTGGTGGCGAAGCGTTCGCCGAGCTGTTTCCGAAGTCGCGTTTGAGCCCGTTCATGACGTTGAAAGGTGTGGATGGCCGTGATCGAACGCGTAACGGCAACTTTGCGACGAGCAACGGTGACGCTAACAATCCTTCTCAGCAGGTCGCTGGACAATCACGAGGCTTCTTCAGCGGTGTTTTTGGTGCGAACGCAGAACCGTTGCCGGGCATTTCGCCGTTCGAAATGCGAACGGGCGTGCGTCTTCGAGATGATGGCCCTCGGCCCGAGTGGAACCTCGAATTCGCGGCAAGGATCGTCGACAACCAAGATCGGGTGGCGACGAGTTTGCTGGAAAACCGAACACCCGGCTTCACAACATTGGACTTGCGAGGCACCTACTCGCCGAACTTTGCCGATGGCTTAACCATGGTTGGCGGTATCGAAAATTTAACCGACAAAGCGTATCGCGAGCACCTCGACTTTCGCTCGCCCAATGGCATTCAAATCCTGCAACCAGGAATCAACGTCTACGTCGGAGCCGACTGGACGTATTGAGAGGTACTGTGATGAGCAATCCCGTTGGCAGCAAAAAGTTCGCCTTCCGAACTGCTCATCACGTTCTTTTGACAAAACTTTACTGGTCGCCAAAGACAAAGTCGGTGCCGTTGTGGTCGACCTTTACGATGCTGCCTTCGGGGTAGGAGTTGCGGAGGAGCGCAGTGGCCAAGGGGTTTTGTATTTCGTTTTGGATGACTCGCTTGAGTGGACGAGCGCCGTAAAGTGGGTCGTAGCCTTCGTCGGCAATTCGGTCAATCGCGGCTTCGGTGACGCTAAGTTTCAACCCGTTTGAAGCTAGTCGCTTGGCGAGACCGTCCAATTGCAGTTTGACGATGTGTCGGATTTCGTCTCGCTTGAGCGGATGGAAAATCACGATGTCATCGATGCGGTTGAGGAACTCCGGCAAGAACCTGGCTCGCAACGCTTCTTGAACGGCCGTTCGCATTTCGTCCTCGTCACCACCCTCGGTGTTGACTTGTTGGATGACCTGGCTGCCGACGTTACTTGTCATCGCGATGACGGTATTGCTGAAGTCGACGGTGCGACCGTGGCCGTCCGTCAATCGACCGTCGTCGAGGACTTGAAGCAAAATATTGAATACATCGGGATGTGCTTTTTCCATCTCGTCCAACAAGATGACTGCGTAGGGCCGACGTCGCACGGCTTCGGTGAGCTTGCCGCCTTCTTCGTAACCCACGTATCCCGGAGGTGCGCCGATCAAGCGTGAGACGCTGTGACGTTCCATGAACTCGCTCATGTCGATTCGCACCATCGCGGTCTCGTCATCGAACATGACTTGCGCGAGTGCTTTGCACAACTCCGTCTTGCCAACACCCGTGGGACCAAGAAACAAAAACGATCCGATCGGCCGAGACGGGTCTTGTAAACCACTGCGACTGCGACGGACAGCGTCCGATACGGCTTGGACCGCTTCATCTTGGCCGATGACTCGACTGTGCAAACGCTCTTCCATGACGAGCAGCTTGGCACGCTCGGTTTCCATCATGCGGCTGACAGGGACACCGGTCCACACGCTGACCACTTCCGCGATTTCCTCCTCGGTAACCTCTTTTCGAAGCAAACGCCGCTTTTCGCCTTTGTCGCTCGTGCTTGGCGACGTTTTATCCGATGCATCACGCTGCTCGAGTTCCGCCAGACGTTTCTCGAGTTCTCGTTGTCGCGATTGAACTTGTAACATCTCGCTATAGGCCGCCTCGGGGCTTTCGCCTCGCAACTGCATTTGTTTTGCTTCGGCGTCCAATGTGGCAAAACGGTGCTGCAGCTGTTCGGCTTCTTTGCGGATTCCCTGGACATCGTCCAGGCCCATCTTTTCAGTTTCCCACTGCTCCCGCAAGCTTGCGAGCTCTTGCTTGAGCGTCTCCATCTCCGTTTCGATTTCTTCTCGCTTTTCGATTGCGGATTCTTCTTCTTCGTCGACGAGTTGGCGATGAGCAAGTTCGAGTTGGCGCAAGCGACGTTGCAGTTGATCGATCGGCTCGGGAACGCTCTCTTTCTCCATTGCCAAACGACTCGACGCTTCATCGATCAAGTCAATCGCTTTGTCGGGCAGAAAACGATCCGCGATGTAGCGATTCGAAAGCGTCGCGGCGGCAACAATCGCGCTATCCGTGATCTTTACACCGTGGTGCGATTCGTAGCGTGATTTGAGGCCTCGCAAGATCGCGATGGTATCTTCAACGCTCGGTTCACCTACATAGACAGGTTGAAAACGACGCTCCAGCGCCGGGTCTTTTTCAATGTTTGTGCGATATTCATCGAGTGTTGTTGCGCCAATGCACCGCAACACACCACGCGCGAGTTCTGGCTTGAGCAGGTTAGCGGCATCCGCAGAACCCTCAGCCTTACCGGCGCCGACGACGAGATGGAGTTCATCGATGAACAAGATGACTTGGCCAGCCGCGTCTTTCACTTCGCGCAGCACAGCCTTGAGTCGCTCTTCGAAATCGCCGCGGAACTTTGCACCAGCGACGAGTGCGCCCATGTCGAGCGAGATCACTTTCTTTTGCTTTAAACTCTGAGGTACATCGCCGTCGAAGATCCGAATCGCTAGGCCTTCCGCGATCGCCGTCTTGCCGACACCGGGTTGCCCGATCAAAACGGGATTGTTTTTGGTACGCCGCGAAAGCACTTGAATGACGCGTCGAATCTCGTTGTCACGACCGATCACAGGATCAAGCTTGCCTTGCGCAGCGAGCTGTGTGAGATCGTGTCCATATTTATTGAGCGCTTGATAGTTGTCCTCCGCGTTCTGGTCCGTGACGCGTGCGGATCCGCGCACTTCGCTCATGGCTTTGAGCACATCGTCTCGGTTGACTCCAGCCAACTTCAGCAGGTTTTTCGCTTTGCTGTCGGCATGCGCGAGACCGAGCAGCAAGTGCTCCGTACTCACGAACTCGTCCTTGATCGACTCTGCTGCGGCGGCTGCGGCGTCAAATGTTTTTTGCAAGGCGGGGCCAATTCCTGCTTGGCGACCGCCGGAGACTTTTGGCAACTTATCAAGCTCGCTTGCGGTGGTGCTCTTGAGCTGTGCAACGTTGACATTCATTTTTTCGAGCAATGGCAATGTCAATCCTTCGCTTTCGTCGAGCATGGCACCAAGCAGATGCAATGGATCCATTTCTGGATTCCCAGCGGATGCAGCTCGAGCTTGAGTTTCAGCGACGAGCCCTTGGGCTTTGTTGGTTAGTTTGTCGAATCGAAAAGCCATGATGTGATCTCCGTCACGTTGAATGTCGATCGCCCGCATTGACGGACGCCGTTACCTCTAGCGCAGCAAAAAGGGCGGGCCGAAACCCGCCCTGAAAACGCCTTACCCGCCCTGAAAAAAAAGGCGGTGCATGGCAGTTCAGCGATTTCTGGACCAAACGCTAAGAAACGCATCTCGTCCAGGATGTATTAGCGAACGTTAGTCCTTGACTTCAAAGTCAGCATCGATTGCGTCGTCATCGCTATCCGCTGAAGCAGCGGCAGCGCCGGGAGCCGATTGTCTTCCAGCGGACTCGGAACTCGACTTCTCGTACAACACTTTGCTGAACGCTTGCGATGCCGCGTCAAGTTCATCCGTCGCCTGCTTGATTGCGGCGGTGTTTTCCGACTCAGCTGCTTTTTTGACTTTTTCGATGGCTTGGTTCATCGGCTCTTTATCCGACTCACTCAGCTTGTCATCGTTCTCCTTCATCAACTTCTCGAGTTGATAAACCTGTTGGTTGGCCTTGTTACGGGCTTCCACCAACTCGAACTGGCGACGATCGTCCTCTGCGTTCGCTTCGGCGTCTTTCCGCATTTGCTCGATCTCGTCCTCCTTGAGCGCACCCGCTTCCTTGATCTGGACGGAAGCTTCTTTGCCCGTTTTCAATTCCTTGGCGGACACGTTCACGATACCGTTCTGGTCGATGTCAAACTTGACTTCGATTTGCGGCACGCCACGCGGCTGGGGCGGAATCCCTTCGAGATTGAATTCGCCGAGCAGACGATTGTGCGTCGCCATTTTGCGTTCGCCTTGGTACACACGCACGGTTACTGCCGTTTGGTTATCCGCAGCCGTGCTGAAGACGTTCTTCTTCTCAACTGGAATCGTCGTGTTTCGCTCGACGAGTGCAGTCATCACACCGCCTTCGGTTTCAATACCTAGCGTCAGTGGCGCAACGTCCAACAACAAGACGTCGGTTCGGTCGCCCGCCAATACGCTTGCTTGAATCGCAGCACCTACAGCAACGACTTCATCGGGATTCACGCCCTGGTGAGGTTCCTTGCCGAAGATTTGCTTGACAACTTCACGAACCTTTGGCACTCGCGTGCTACCACCGACCAAGACGATCTCGTCGATCTCGCTCGGCTTCATCCCCGCGTCCTTGAGCGCTTGCAGGACGGGACCACGGCATCGTTCGACGAGAGTATCAATCAGCTCCTCGAACTTGCTGCGAGTGATCTTCATCGTCAAGTGCTTCGGACCCGTGGCGTCCATGGTGATGAACGGCAGGTTGATATCAGTTTCGGGCAGTGAGCTGAGTTCCTTCTTGGCCTTTTCACAAGCTTCTTGCAAGCGTTGCAGCGCCATTGGATCATTACGCAGATCGATTGCGTTCTCTTTCTTGAACTCCGATGCCACGTAGTGAATGAGTGCTTCGTCGAAGTCATCACCGCCAAGGTGAGTGTCACCCGAAGTGCTGATCACTTGGAAAACGCGGCTTTCTTGTTCCTCGTCACCGCTATCGGCCACTTCGAGAACGGAAACGTCAAACGTACCACCACCCAAGTCGAAAACGATGATCTTTTCGTCTTTCTTCTTGTCCAAGCCATACGCCAGTGCCGCAGCGGTCGGCTCATTGATAATGCGCATGACCTCCAGACCAGCAATCAGACCCGCATCCTTGGTCGCTTGACGCTGGGCATCGTTGAAGTATGCCGGAACGGTGATAACCGCCTTGTTCACTTTGTGACCCAAATACGACTCAGCGGACTCCTTGAGCTTTCGAAGAATCTTTGCCGAGATTTCTTGCGGCGTGTATTCCTTGTCACCGACCTTGATCTTGACGTATTCGTTGGCGCCGCCCGAGATACCATATGGCACCATCTTTTCTTCCGACTCGACTTCCGAGTGACGGCGGCCCATAAAACGCTTGGATGAGTAAATCGTTCGTTTCGGATTAGTAACAGCTTGTCGCCGAGCGGGTTCGCCCACGATCGAGTCGTCTTTGTCGGTGAACGCGACAACACTCGGCGTGAGCCGATTGCCCTCTGCGTTTGGAATCACCTTTGGCTCGCTACCCTCCATAATCGCCACCACGCTATTGGTGGTTCCGAGGTCGATGCCAATAATCTTTTCGCCTTGAGCCATGGTTGATGTTTCCCTCTGGAAGTGTCGATTGTGAAATGGTAGAGCGAACTGGTGTGTCGCTTGTTGATTGTGCCGCTTGGGAATGTTGTCGTTTAGTCAGCCGCATTCGCTTGGAGAGTCTCTTTGGCAAAGGGCGTGCCAGTCCAATGCTTTTGCAGGCTGCCAAAGACGTGGCAGTTAGTGTTTTTCGCCTTGATTCGCGATAAATCCGAGAGAAAAAAATCATAGTAAGCTCGCTCAGACTGACATTTTTGCTCAGCCTCGTTTCCGCCAAACGTGACGACCAAACGGGCGGTGCCAAATTGACAGCCGCCTATCGGTCAACCAGGCTCTCAGCACACAATGGAGGGCTGAACTCGCTTCTCCGCCAACTGATTTGATTGACCTCCCATGGCGAAATCTTCCAAGTCGTCTCCTTCTTCCGATGATCTCCAGCGACAAGTCGATGAGCTGGATCGTCAATTGCTGAGTCTCGTTGAGGAGCGTTGTGCGCTTGTGCAATCGATTGTGCAATCGCTTGCCAACGCTGACCCACATGGCGCGGTCGCGCGAATGAGTACTGCGAGCGCGAATGCGAACCGCATCGTGATTAAGGCGGCTCGAATCAAAGACCGAATTCATTCAGACCAAAAGCAAGCGCTGCTGCGACACGTTGCCAGCGTCTGCCTCGCGACGATTCAAAAAACGCGAATCTCATTCTTGGGGCCAGAGCACAGCTACAGCCACTTAGCCGCGATCAAGTATTTCGGCGAAGGTGCTTCGTTCGCTCCAGTGGCAACGATCGCAGCCGTATTCGATTCGGTATCACGCAATGAGGCAATGGCAGGGATCGTTCCGATCGAAAACAGCACGGATGGAGGAATTGTTGACACACTGAGCATGTTCGTTCGTCGAAAAATGCACGTGTGTGGCGAAGTGCTCGTGCCGATTCACCACAATCTTCTGTCGAGAACACCACGCGACCAAATCACAGAGATCTACAGTAAGCCGCAAGCCCTTTCCCAGTGTCGCAATTGGCTGTCGAACCATCTCCCTAATGCGAGATTGATTGACATGAGCAGTACCACTGCGGCTGCAAGGCTCGCTGCAGACCGATTGGGTGCCGCGGCGGTCGCAAGTATCGAAGCGGCACGTGAATTCAGCCTGGATGTGATCGATGCAAACATCGAAGACAACCCAAATAACGTGACGCGCTTCGCGGTTCTCGGACGAGAGCAACCGGCACCGACGAAAGATGACAAGACAGCCATCCTGTTTCAAGTCAACCATGAGCCAGGAGCGCTTGCTGATGCGATGACAATCTTTAAGAAAGCAAAGCTGAATTTGACTTGGATCGAATCGTTCCCGATTCCTGAGCGACGAAACGAATACGTCTTCTTTATTGAACTCACTGGGCATCAAGCCGAGAAGACGGTGGCTGATGCGATTGCTGTGCTTGGCAAGCGAGCCGAGCGATTGGACGTACTGGGCTCGTATCCACGTGCCGAATTGTCGCGGTGATGAAGCTTCGACTTGATGTGGAAAAAGGGCGTCCTTGCCAACCACAAGCGTTCCGTGCTGAGCAAGGTTTTAGCCCACTCAGCGATCGGGGGTCAAGTCGAATCCGAAGCTAATTCAGAGAAGAACGACGAATCATTTTTGACGCGAGGCGAAACGTACGAGCGGCATGTTTAGTGGGCAAATCACGCGCTCTGTTTGCTGTCCACGTCAAAAAACTTTTTGCTGTACTTGACTTTGTGAACCCGCTTCGGTGCGATCGCACGAAGGAAGCTAAGAGTCTAAAGCAACAGCAATTGCTTGCTCTAAATCTTGCTCTAAATCTTCTGGCGATTCCAAACCGACCGAGAGCCGAATCAGCCCATCCGTGATTCCGAAACGCTCACGATCCGCTGCGTCGTAACTTGCATGGGACATGGTGGCTGGTTGCTCGATCAGTGACTCCACCGCGCCTAAGCTAACCGCCAAGCTGAACAACTTCGTCGACTCGCACGCCTTTGCTGTCTGGCTCTTGCTTGCGTCCAATTCAAACGTCACCATCGCACCGTATCCGCCCGTGAACGTCTGGCGTGCACGTTCATGTTGCGGATGTGTCGCAAGTCCGGGATAGAGCACTTCCTTGACGTGTGGATGATCCATGAGCCAATGCGACAATTGAAGCGCCGTAGCAGATTGCTCGCGAACTCGAAGTTCAAGCGTCTTGATGCCTCGCGCGACGAGGAAGCAACTCATTGGATCAAGTACTGCGCCAGTAGCGTTTTGGATATAATAAAGCTCGTCGTGCAGCGACTTTTCTCGAGTGGCGAGCGTGCCGCCCAGACAATCGCTGTGTCCGCCGAGATACTTCGTTGCTGAGTGCATGACGATGTCGATGCCATGCTCGAGCGGACGAAGGAGCGCTGGAGTGCCGAACGTGTTATCCACGCCGATGATGGCACCCGCTTGATGCGTCACTTCCGCTAAACGGCTGAGGTCAGGAATCGTTAAGCGTGGATTTCCGATCGTCTCCGCCCAAACTAACTTCGTTTTTGGCGTGATCGCGGAGGCAACCGCATCCACATCCGTCATATCGACTAACGTGACTGTAATGCCAGCACGATTGCAAATCTTATGCAGCAAGCGATACGCGCCACCGTACATGTCACAACCAGCCACCACATGATCACCGCTGTGAAGCAGCATCGTGACACAATGAATTGCGGCCATACCCGTCGAGAATGCGAGAGCTCCGGCAGCACCTTCGAGTGACTTCAACGTCGATTGTAAATTGGTGCGGGTTGGATTGCCGCTGCGGGAATAGTCGAATTCTCCCCAGACGCCGGCGCCTGGTTGGCGAAACGTACTCGCCATATGGATTGGAGGAACAACGGCACCCGTTTTCGGATCCACTTCGTTGCCAACGTGGATCGAGCGTGTGCGAAAGGAATGTGAATCGCTCATGGGATACTTTTGCTTCAGAAGATTAGCTGGACAGCGCCAAGTTCGATTTTTTGTTTAACAGTCAGCCGCAGGCGTACTATTAACGATGCGATCGTTCGCTTTCGGCTAACGGTTAAACGAAGTTGGCGCTGTCCAGTTAGGCTTCGAGCGCCTGTTTCAGATCAGCAATCAAGTCGTCACCATTCTCGATTCCGCAAGACAAGCGAATCATGTTGTCGTAAATGCCAAACGTCTCACGCTGCTCGGGTGTGCAGTGATAGTAGCTCATGACGAGCGGTTGCTCAATCAACGACTCGACGCCGCCAAGGCTTGCCGCGATTCTAGCGAGCTTTGTTGCATCGACGATCTTGGACGTCTCTTTCCAGTCCGCTCCAGCGACCGTGAACGTAATTAAACCGCCGAAGCCCTTCATCTGGGACGCGGCGATCGCATGACTTGGATGCGACTCGAGCCCGGGGTAGTAAACTCGCTCGACACGAGGATGCTCTTCCAAAAATCTCGCGACTCGAAGCCCATTCTCATTGTGCCGCTGCATACGCAACTCAAACGTCTTGAGTCCACGTTCGAGCAAATACAGGTTATGCGGTGAATTGATGCTTCCTAAGATGCCACGCAAAGCGCGAACTTTCTCGAGACCTTCTTTGCTGCCACAGATCACGCCGGCGATCAAGTCGTTGTGCCCACCGAGATACTTCGTCGCACTGTGTAGGACATAGTCGACGCCGTAATCGATGGGTCGAATGTTGAACGGAGTGGCTAAGGTCGCATCGATCAACGTTTCCACTTCGTTTGCTTTTCCAATCGCAGCAAACTTTTCGAGGTCGATCGTCGTCAGGTGCGGATTCGTAGGCGACTCGCTGACCAGCATTTTCGTGCGCTCGTTGATCGCAGCTTCCATTGCATCAAAATCGCCCGTTGCAACTTGGTGTGTAACCACGCCGAAACGCGATAGATGCTTGGTACAAAACTCACGACTGCGATGGTAACACTGGTCAAAGAAAACGATTTCATCGCCAGAGTTGAGCTCGCTCATCAACAGCCCGACGATCGCCGCCATGCCGCTGCTGTAGAGAATCGCGTCTTCCGCACCATCGAGCGATGCCAACTTGGCTTCCACGCTGCGTTCGTTCGGATTGCCGTACCGTCCGTATTCTTCTCGCTCCTCGCGGCCTTGGACGAAATCCAGAAGTCGGTCGGTGGATTCGAACGTGTAAGTTGAGGCAGTAAAAATCGGCGCCGAGATTGAACCTTCGGGCTTTTGCCGTCGCTCGCCAGCGTGAACGCAACGGGTGGAAAGTCCGAGGGACTCGTCCATTCGTGCGGGAGCGGAGGGAGGCGTTTTGCTGCTCTTACCGGAGTCGGTCGAGACGCCGTTCGTCGGTGACGAATCAGCTGCGGAAGATGGGGACACAGAAAGTGCGTCAGCGTTTGTTGTTTTTATTGTCATGGCTCTTTAGCAGGTAGGCTGCAAGCGGCCGCAAATCCCAGAAATCACAATTGGACGCCGTTGGGATTGTCGAATTCGACAGACGTCAGGAAACAGACTAGCCGGAGTCTGTACTTTCGGCAACCACTTTTGTTCCGACCTGGCGGATAAGTCGTCTCCGCGACATCCTAACTTCGTTACGACACATCCATTTTGCCAGCCAGATCGATTTTGCCGGCCAGAAACGCAGCGGGTTTGGGGCAATATGGCGGATGCTCGCACCCGCGAACCCCGCCCGTCAGCACCTTGATCATGTCCACCATTTACAGGGGGTTCTCGTACCAGACGACGTTGTTGCTCGCTCGACCGGCGACCACTAAATCCAGGTCGCCGTCGCTATCCAGGTCCACAACACGGATATCATACGCTTGCTGGTTTTCGCCGATTACATGCGACGAAAAGACGCCGTTTCCATCGTTCTCGTACCACATCGCTCGTTCGCTTCCATAAGCGACCGTGACGGCATCCGTATCGCCATCGCGATCTAAATCGACCGCTGCCAAACAATGTGGTTCTCGGAGCGACGCATCGATCACATGCTCAGTCCATGTGCCCGTGGTCTGGTCACGCTCGAACCACACGACGCCCACACCATGACCACGTGACGCGATCACATCCATGTTTCCATCACCGTTTACATCCGCGGGATGAATATTCGTTGCGCCTGGATCGTCAGCGGAGATAATCTCCTTTGTCCATGGCTGGGTTGGGTCCTTGCCAGCTTTCCACCATGCAAACCATTGGCCATTCGCGCCAGATTCCGTCGCGTCGCCTTTCGCAGCGGACGTCGCATCCGGCAAGCCATCACCATCCATATCGCCTATACCAAGATAGTGGGATAAGCCCGGTGCATCGTTGGCTGCGAACACAAACCGGTCCCATCGCAAAGCGCTGAGCGGATCTTTCGGAATTCGGTACCAAACGAGCGAATATGGAAACGGTTCAAGGGGTTGGGCACTTGTCGCAAGCAAATCGCTGCGGCCTTGGTTGTCGACGTTTCCAACAAGCAGTCCGTGCACGCCGTTCACCTGGTCATCGACAAGTCGCTCAACCCAGCGATCAGTCAACGGGTTTTTAGGACACTCGAGCCACACAATCCGTCCAGGGTTGTAAGGCGTACCGATCACGTCTGGATCACCGTCGCCGTCAACGTCCATCGTTTCGCTATGGATCCACCGATCATTCGAAGTTGAAATTTCGATCGCACGCCAATCGGGCGAGACAAGCAGTTTTGTCGTGCCACCCACATTGCAAACAATGTCAACTTGCCCGTCACCTGTGAAGTCATTCGCGATTACTGTCATGCATCCGCCGCTTTCATCGACAACATGACGAGTCCATTGTCCCTTCATCGCTCCAAGCGTTTCCATCGCCAACAGCGCTGATGCAAATCGTTTTCCGATCTCTAGGGTCCCACGGCTGTCAAAGTGGACACGATTGGCAATGCTCGCTCCTTGTGTTTCGACATAACGACAATGCGGGAGCGAGTGACCGAGTTGTTTTTGTGCAGCGATAATTTCAGGCATGAACTTGTTCTTGCCTTCGCGAAAGTGCACATTCACAGCAACAAGCACGCGCAGTTCCGCGGCTTGTAAGTCACGTCGTAGCGATTCGAACATGACACGAAGGCGCTCTTGATACGTGGATGCGTCCGTCGCATTCGCATCGGATTCGCCTTGAACCCAAATCAATCCACGAAGCGAAACCTTTTGACCTTCTGCTTCCGCCAGCTCGCGAGCCGTTCGAACTTCATCAACGAGTGCTCGATAACAAGCGCCGCGTTCGCCCACACCCGTGGGGTCCCAATCGATAGCGACACTCGTTCCACTGAAAGCCGCCTTCACCACAGCAAGTTCGGTTTTGCGACCTACCTTGATGTCGTGCCGAGCAAGCTGTCGTGCACAAGAAATCTCTGGCCCAAATCCACCCAACTCACTCGAGAAATTCCCGTACTGGCGAGGTTCCGCCTTGAGGCCTGGCTCACCACGAAGCTGTGGCCCGAGCGTGATCCAACGATCTGCTGGAGAGCTCGAGTCATGCTGATCAGGCGGCGGATCGCCAACCCGATATCGGAAACGAATAGATGCGTCGATCTCATCCACAGCAAGTTCACTAGGTGTGGCGTCAAATCCGACTGCATTGGATTGGCCTGCGACGATGAGTAAATCCAGCTGAGTGGAATTCTCGGCGGCAAGTGAATGCACGAGCGGTAGACCGAACATACCAACGCAAACCAAGCTCATTCTAACGAGTACCGTTCGCGCACAAGTCATCGAAATCACGACAACGCTCCAAGTTGAAGGCCGACTAATCGTGACGGACTAAGCAGCGTTATGTGCCGATAGTCTTACGTTCACGCCAAACCATGTTCAATCGATTCATGCCGATGGAATCGCGAATGGCACACGTGTGCCAAAGCAAGTTGGAAAGCTCAGTATAACCGGCAGAAAGACAGTAGTGGCCCAGAGAACCGCTGCGGTTCAAATTATGAAATCGCAACACTCCAGTACGCGAAAAGTCTCCGGTGACTCTGTGTGGAATCCATTTGCACCGAAAACAAACACGGCACACTCAAAACGATCGGAAGAAAACAATTTCCATCGAAGCTTTACTCTTGTTCTACCGCACCCTTCTTGAATGCAACTGGCTCGATCTTTTCAAGCGGGCTGTCGTCTCTCGCGAAGAACATCAAGTGCTGCCATGGCAATTGGTTGTACTCGCGAACGAGTTTCAGCCCATTCGCTTCGTACTCCTTGATGATTTGATTTTTCGCCATCTTGTGCTCCTGCTTAATCGGCACTTCCGGGTCTTCCTTGCGATATTCAAGTAAGGCAATGACTCCATTGGGTTTTAGTGACCGTCGCATCGCCCAAAGCATGGATTGCGGGTGCGAGAATTCATGATATACGTCAACGAGAAGCACTAGGTCGACTTCGCCGACGGGCAAGTGCGGATCATCAATATCCCCACGTATGGGCTCAATGTTGGTGACATTCTCTTTCATCGCACGCTGCCGAAGTTGAACCAACATTTCTCGTTGGATATCAACGGCCAAAACGCGGCCGGATTCACCGACTTCTCGTGCGATCGGCAGCGTCCAAAAGCCGTTGCCACAACCCAGGTCGCAAACCGTCATGCCAGCGGTCAGGCCGAGCTGCTCGAATGATTCTTTGACGCTTTCTTCCTGTTCACGCTCAGGTCGAACCAACCAAGAAGCACCGAGGTGCGACATATACTGAGCAACGATCCGACCGTGATAAACACGGCGTGCGTTCTCTTTCGGTTTCACATCGTCTTTTGGATTCAGTTCCTTCGGTTTCACGTCCGACGACAATGCGGCGGCCTTGCCGGGTTCCGATTCATGAATGCCGGTGTCCTGAGCCAACAACTCTCGACACGGAGCAAACGCAAACCCGCCAATAAGAACAAAGCTAGCGAATGCCATACGACTGATGTGGCGCAACGATCGTTGGACCATCGAACTAGTCTTCGTCGCGGCTAGCCATTTCGAACTCGGGCTCGAAAGCGGTATCAAAGGAGTACACGTCATCGAAATCTTCCCGGCGGTCAGTGTCACTTTTTCGCATCTGCTCAATACGAATCAAATTATATACCAGGTCCCCGAAATCACTGGTTTTGTGAAGTCCCCAATTAGCGAGTACCATCTTGGAAAGGTAACCGTACTGTTCGATTGCGTATCGACGGCAAGCCTCGCAAAGCTGTTGCCCAGTCACGTGTCTCGCAGCCTCCGAGTCATCGCTGTCCTGGGGCGCAATTACGTCCATGTGCTCATGTGCGTATTGCAGCGATTCACGAATGAACTGATACGCCTCGATCTTGTAACGCGGATCATCTTTTAGCAGTTTTCGCATCGCTTGCAGTGGCGAATTCATTGTTAATTAGCGTCTCAAAAAGTACTGGAAATGCCCGATATTCTCAATTGTCGTCAGATCGTGGGGGCCGTTTTCCACGCTTGCGTTTGGGTGCGTCCCCGTTTTCGTCGACTTCGGCAACTCGCAAGACTTGAATCACGTCGGTGGCCGTTATCAGCACACGTCGATTGTCGTCTGTGCGAATCACCAACTGACTCGCGAGTATATCCTGGGCGAGCACCGTCGCATTGCCGTCTCGCGTTAAAATCTCACTACCGACGGTCGGTAATTCTGCAGCTAAAGCCTCGTACGTGTCAAACTCATATCTTAAACAGCACTTGAGTCGACCGCACCGACCAGAAATTTTTGTCGGATCGAGCGTCGCCTTCTGGAGCTTAGCCATTTTCATCGAAACCGGAGGCATTTTCGACAAAAAGTTGGCACAACAAATCGGTTGACCACAGTCTCCATAATCTGCAAGCAACTTGGCTTCATCCCGGACACCGATTTGTCGCATCTCGATTCGGGTCTGGAACTCCGCCGCCAAATTTCGCACGAGTTGCCGAAAATCCACTCTTTTTTCAGAGATGAAATAAACGATCACTCGTTCGCCACCTAACAAACGTTCAACGTCCACTAGTTGCATCACGAGTGAAAGCGACTCAACGCTCCGGCGACAGACCTCGAGATCCTCGCTCGACTTTTGATTGAGCACTTGTGACTGGTGCCGATCAGTTTCGCTCAATCGTCTCAGTATTCGTCCCTGTGTCGGTTCCTCCATTGAATCCAGCGCTGTCGCTGTTGCTTCACAAAGCACCGTTCCGATTTCTGTGCCTCGATCCGAACGCACAACGACTTCATCGCCATAGCGGTACGTCTCACGAGCTGACATGACGCCGAGCGTTCTCATCGAACCGCAACGCACAACATACTCAAGCGACACGTTTTTTCCGGCCTTTGAGTCACCAACAGTGGATTGTCCACCGTCATTACTCATTCTTGGGCTCGCTCTTTTCTTCGGCTTTTGCCCCAGCATCTTTGGCTGGTGGTGCATCGACTGGTGCATCGGCTGGTGGTGCATCTTTGGCTGGCGCATCGGCTGGCTTCGCGTCATCGCCGGTCGACGCTTCCTTGACTTCCTCTTTCGCTGGCGGCTCAGGAGCTCGCTCGGTGAGTGACCAGCTTTGTGCAGCGATGACGACGCCGTTCTTGCGAGTGCCGACGAATAATTCCGACGGCCCATTCCAAGCGACTGACCAAACACTGCTGGGTGCTGACAACTGGCTGCCACCGCCAGCCAAAGTGGTCACATGTACTGCGCCGCCCAACTCTGCCGCAGCGATCTGGCCGCTTGAGCTAATCGACAAGTGGGTGATCCAATCTCGTCCGCTCAAAATGGATTCTGGCTTCGCATCCGCGGTTGCTGCGCATCGATACAAATGACGATCGGATGATCCAACCACGATCGTATTTTCGTCAGCAAACGCGATGCCCCAAATCGCCTCTTCACTAATCTTGATCTTCCCTGTCGTCGCGAACTCTGGCCAGCTCACCAAGTGCACGGTGCCGCTTCCATCGGACGCAGCGACCCGTGTGCCGTCAGGCGAGAACGCGATTCCGGCGATTGCTTGCGGCCCCAATTCGATCGACTTGGAGATTTTTCCTGCAGCCACATCAAATACGAAAAGTTTCCCGCCCTCGTTGCCTGCAACGACGGATTGGCCATCAGGCGCAAACCGGAGTGCTTGTGTCCATCGCTCCAGAACACCTTCGTGCATCTGGGTGTTGCCCCCATCAACCGTAAAGACCCCCAGGTTCCCTCGGTAGTCGCTGCTTGCAATCAACTTGCCATCGCTCGATGCATCCACCGCCCAAACGCCAGTCGGGTGCGAGTAAATCGCGTTCAATTGGTCTGGGTGGTTCGCATTAAAACGACAGACGCTGGATTCGCGAAGCAGCAACCCATCCGCCGTCGACGCCACAAATTCGCCGGGGCCCAATGGGGCGATCGAAGTCACCCAGGCGCCAGCAGGTCCAGCGGACGCAGATACCGAATCCGATGCAGCGGACTCCGCAGCCGATACGGAATTAAAATCGACAACACCGCAGTTGATCGTTGACACACAGACTACCAGCGCGATCGCGCACGATTTCTGGAGCCATGAAAATTGAGTCTTCACGAGTAACCTACCTCCCGGTAATTTTGAATTAAATTTCAATCGCACAGCCGAAGAATTTCGCTCGTGCAAAGTCGTAATAAATTGCTGCGTTACTTTGATCGACAGCGTTACTTTGATCGACAGCGGGCGAGAGCCAACAGTGCATACGCAGTTACAAGTTGGCGATCCCCTTCCATCCAACGTGGGCTGCGGCCGTTGACCCAAGCGCCGTCAGCTTCTTGCAGCTTCGCTAGCGTCGATACCAACTCTTGTCGCCAAGCGTGCGGTTCTCCGTCGGCATCATCGATGACTTCGATACCCGCGACGGCAAGAGATTTGGCAAACGTGTGGTAGTAGTAATACAGACCTTGCGCTCCCATGCCAGGGTTGTCGTCGAGCGAATAGGTTTTGCGGATGAACTCCATCGCGGCCATCACACGAGCATCGTCACGTTCAAGGCCTGCGTAAATCATGCTCTTCAAGCCTGCATACGTCATTGACCCGTAACTTCGTAGCGCCCCAGCATCGTCCTTGCCCGCTTGACTCTCACCACCAGCCGCCGGTGTGTAATAAAAGCCGCCGTCGTTCACGTCATCCGCATGTTCCGTGTCGTTGCCATGTCCAGCCAAGTTTTGACTGCGGACAACAAACTGCAACGCTCGCTTGATCGCCTCGTCATCTGCATCATTGCCGAGCTCTTTGAGCGTCTCCATAAAAAATGCAGTATTGGACAAGTCGGGACGCTTGTGGCTTCCGTAACCTGCTCCGCCGTAAGCCGTATCCGTCGGTTGAGCTCCGTCAGCTTCATCCCATTGCAACTCCTTCAAAAACGCCTCGGCTCGTTTCAGAACGCTGTCGTACTTGCCATCGCGGTTCGCTTCCAAGAGTGCCGATATGGCGACACAGGTTTCATAGTTTTGATGTGACGAACCCGTTGTATAAATTCCACCGTCACTCTGAATCCGCGACTCGATAAATTCGAGAGCTTTTACGATCGCCGGATCATGAATCGCGGCTGGACGGTGTTCAAGGATCGCGTCGACACAAAGTGCTGTGACCGCAACGCCTGACTCCCCGCTAAACGAACCGTTCTCAGCCTGGCCGCGAGTCTTGAGAAAATCGATGCCGCGATTGGCTAGAGACGCGATTTGGTCGTCCAGTGGCATTTTGGCCAGGGCAGCCGACTGAGCATCCTGCGCTGAAACCCGCGCCGAGCCACTACACGCAAGCAAAAGGGCTCCGGTCGCTACAAAAACGCAAATCCGACGGGTAAAGAAAAATATGCGTGATAAACACATTGTAGGTTCCTGGGTTTAAGGCCGCTTTCGAAGACTCAGTGGCGTGCCGGGACTTGGATCCAGTCCGCAAATGCGGAGCAATCCATTCGACATCCGACTCTATGATATCCGATGATCGCGTCCGCTTGCAGCCACAAGGCCTGTGAAGCCGATCTTTCTCACATGTCGTCCGCACATTCCCTCCGAACCGATTCTACCGCCTCGACTGGAGGAAAACCTACTCCAGCAACCATCGCTGAGGCTCCAGCCGTACCCAATCGGCACTTTCGGATCGACACAGGCCATTTTCTAGCTGCGGCCAAACCCGCTGAATGTGAATCAGCGCCCACGCAGGAACCAGCGCCCACCCAGAATGCGGTGACTTCGCGACGGACGGATCGTGATGATGAAACAAGCTACCAACAGTCTTGGCTGCACTTGCACTGCGTCGAACTCATTGAGAAGCTCCAAGACTGGTCAGCAGACCTCGACGCAAGAGAAGCCCAATTGAACTCTCGAACGGCGTTGCTCGAACACCGCGAGCGGCAAGTTCGCCTGGAGCAGCAAAGCTCCCGTCTTGACTTGGACGAGCTCAAGCACTCGCTCCAGCAAGAAATTGACGAGTTGCGAGCTGCGGCACGGCGACTTGCGTTCGAATTGTGATTCACACAGCAGCAAACAGCAAGTTTTCTGGCACCGCGAGATGACTACCGATTGCCTTTGCAGAGCACAATTCGGATTTGCTGGCCATCGCATTCAAAGGGAACGACATTCTCAACCACCGTTCCGAACACCCGAATATCAAAATCTTTGCCAGTCGTAACGCTCGGAAGTGAGAGCGTGGATGGACCGGGCACAAGGCTCTTGACGTTACCACCAATCATGTTGGTCAACTCAGCCATCGAATCTTGGCGATCGACCAGTTCAACTTCCTCGGGATTCATCTCGAGCATTTTGCATGCAGCGCTTAAGGCAAAGTCGCCGGTCGCTTGCACCATGACGGCGCCGCACCATGTGCCACTAATTTGGATGCAGCCAGTGATCGGTTCGTGTGACACATTCAAATTGCAATCGTCAGCAGGAATAGCTTCGATTCCCAGCATTGTTGAGAGAACATTTTGTGTGATACAGACGATGTCGTCGTTGCTTACCATTTCGAA
This sequence comes from Pirellulaceae bacterium, assembly GCA_041739875.1. Taxonomy (GTDB): domain Bacteria; phylum Planctomycetota; class Planctomycetia; order Pirellulales; family Pirellulaceae; genus JBBSJZ01. Next base: position 5,009 of record JBGSNA010000129.1, on the reverse strand, counting down.
ACTCCGGGGAACGTTTTTAGCAGAATATTTGTCGACGGATCTGGGTCGACTTGATTTGGACTACGTCGGTCGATAACAGGTCGCCGTGCTGATCTGCTCACGGGCAAAATTGACCTTGAGGTTCATCGTCGTCTCCGCTCCGCCGAGGAACAGATAACCGCTTGGATGAATGATTTTGTGAGCACGATCTAAGATTTGCTTTTTGGTATCAACGGAAAAGTAAATTAGCACGTTTCGCAAAAACACGATGTCCATTTTCGGTAACGTGGCTGGCCAGGGCTCAACCAGATTGAGAACTCGAAATTCCACCATCCGACGAATTTCTTCACTGATCCGCCATTGCACGCCTTCCTTCTTGAAGTGCTTCAAGATCATTGGCATTGGCAGTCCGCGATTGATTTCAGTTTGTGTGAATACACCCGACTGAGCTTTCTCAAGGATCTGCTTTGACAAGTCCGTTGCGATCAGCCGCACACGCCATCCCGCAAGCTCAGGGAAACTCTCCTTGAGCAACATCGCGATGGAGTAGACTTCTTGACCACTTGAGCAAGCGTTGGACCAAATGTTTAAAACTCGCTCTCGTTGACGAGCGGCCATGATGGCTGGAATGACGTTGCTACGGAGCGCGTTAAACGGATGAACGTCACGATAAAAACTCGTTTCATTCGTTGTCATCGCTTCAACAACGTCTTCGGTCAATGCCAATGCACCAGGACGACGCAAAGCGTCGACGAGTTGGTCAATGGATTCCATTGCGTTTGCACGTACGATCGGCGCTAGACGCGATTCAATCAGATACGCTTTGCTGGGCTCCAGTACAATCGCTGATTTTCTCAAAACCAACGATGAAATGTACTCGAACACGACAGGGTTCATTTTCGGAGCGATGGCTACAGACATACTGATTTCTCCGACGCAGAAGTTTTGCGTCCAAATGAGACTCTGCGGTTGAGTTCGACGGCGATCCGATTCAAAGGAAGCATCGTGCTTTTGATTCCTGAACGAGCGACCGCACCAGGCATTCCCCAGACCACGGACGTCGCTTCATCCTGGATAATAATTTGTCCTCCGGAGGCTTCGCTTGCTTCGCATCCCCTCAGACCGTCTTGCCCCATGCCGGTCAGTACGACCGACAAAACATTGGCCCCATACAGATCGGTCACTGAACGAAACAAGACGTCGACAGCGGGTCGACACGAATTCTCAGGCGTACCTTGGTTTAAGTCCACACAGACATTTGCTCCTCTGCGATTGAGCGTCATGTGAAAGTCGCCAGGAGCGATCCAAACGCCTCCAGGATGGAGGGTCTCGCCTCGCTGAGCTTCACAAACGTCGACTTGGGAAAGTCCATCGAGTCGAGTTGCAAGATGCTTGGTAAAAATGGGGGGCATGTGCTGCACAACAACAATCGGCACTGGAAAATCCGCACGCAAACTCGGGATAATCGCTTGAAGTGCATTGGGGCCGCCGGTTGAACAGCCGATCGCAACAATGTCAATGCGAGTTGGACGCAGCGACGGTGCTGGCACTTGACGAGCTAATACCGGCCTAGTGGTTTGAACGATTCTCGACTGGATTGCTTGCGCGAACCACGGACAAAACGCTTTGACTCTTGGAACAAGTTCCGTTTTGACACTCTGCATCGCCGCGGTGACACTACCAACATTCGCGGGTTTAGTGACGTAATCGTTTGCTCCCTTGGCCAATGCGTCGAGGGTCGCTTCGGCACCACGCTGCGTCAGGGTGCTGAACATAATAACGGGAAGCTTTGGATAAAGCTTGCGAATCTCCACCAAAGTCGTGATGCCATCCATCTCGGGCATTTCCATGTCGAGCGTAATGACGTCTGGATTAACTTGGGGAATTTTTGCCAGTGCAATTTTTCCATTGGCGGCCGTGCCAGCGACCTCGATTTGCGGATCGCTTGCCAAGGCGTCCGTGAGAAGCCGCCGAATAACGGTCGAATCATCGACAACAAGTACTCGTATTTTCCGTTCCATCACTAGACTCCCACACCGAGCAATTGCAACTTGTCGACAATGGTCGCCTCATCGAACGGCTTCATCACATACTCGTTCGCTCCCGCAATAAAAGCCTGGGCCATCCGTTCCATTTCTGTTTCCGTCGTCACCATCATGATGACGAGGTTGGAGTACTCGGGACGCGAGCGAACCGACTTGATGAACTCGAGACCATTCATTTCGGGCATGTTCCAATCGACAAGCACAATGTCTGGTGCACCGTCTTGTTCAAGTCTCTCAAGTCCCTCAAGTCCATGAGATGCTTCAGAAACTTCGAAGTCCAGTTTTCGCAACATACCGCCGATGATCCGGCGTATCGCACGTGAGTCGTCAATAACGAGAGCTCGCATGATATTATTCCTATGAGTGTCTGGCGACGAATCGCTTAGCCTGCGTGAAAGCAGAGAGCTAGATATCTGGAAGTGGAAGGTGGAATGGGGGTGTCACTGGAAACGCGTCCCCAGGCGATAGGCCTGAGGACGCGTCAATGAAACTTCAATACTGGCTAAACGTTTTGATAGCCGCCGACGAAATTGCTTCCGAAGGAAACAACCGGCGACACCGATCGTTTGCCTTTGGCACGACTACCGAGTTCTTCTTCTTGGTAGCGGAATCGCGAGATCAACTCTTGCAACTCAGCGGCCATGCGGCTCAATTCGTTAGCCGCCTGTTGAGTATTCGAAGCACCCTGAGTCGTGCTATCGGCAGCCGTTGCTACGGCTGTGATGTTCTCAGCAATCTCGCTTGCTCCACGCGAAGCCTCAGCCACGTTTCGTCCCATTTCGTTGGCCGTTGCGGTTTGTTCTTCTACCGCACTCGCTATCGTGCTTGAAATATCGTTGATCTGGTTGATCACATCACTGATCTGGCGAATCGCTTCCACGGCACCTCGGGTATCCGCTTGGATCGTGTCGATCTTCATGCTAATATCTTCGGTGGCTTTCGCGGTCTCTTTCGCCAATTCCTTGACTTCGTTCGCAACCACCGCAAAGCCCTTGCCAGCTTCACCTGCACGTGCGGCTTCAATCGTCGCGTTGAGTGCAAGCAAATTGGTTTGCTCAGCAATCGAAGTGATTACCTTGACGACTTTGCCAATTTCGGCACTGCTATCGCCAAGCTTCGCAATTGTAGCGTTCGTGGTTTCAGCAACTGAGACTGCTTGTTGCGAAACTCTTGCTGCGTCCGATGCATTTTTCGCGATTTCGCGAATAGCGGCGTTCATCTCATCAACGCCGGTTGCAACAACACGAACGTTCTGGCTGACCTGCTCAGAGGCTGCCGAAACCACGTTTGCTTGCGATGATGTCTCCTCGGCGTTGCCGCTCATTTGGTTGCTTACTGCGGACAACTCTTCGGATGCTCCGGCGAGCGCGGTCGCGTTTTGGGCAATGGATGCGATACTTAAGCGCAGATCGCTCAGGAACTTCTCGAGACCCGATCCCATTTGGCCGATCGCGTCTTCGCCCATCACGGTAATCTCACGGGTCAGATCGCCACTGGATGCTGCTTCAACAACTTCAAGAATGCTTCCCACTTTGTTTCGCAGTTCAACTTCCGCGGACTTTTGAGCGGTGACGTTCGATGCATACTTGACTACCTTAAACGGCTTACCATCGGGTCCAAGGATAGGGTTGTAACTGGCTTGGATCCAAACGACTGAATTGCCCTTGCCAATTCGCTTGAATTCCCCTGAGTCGACTTTGCCGTTAGCCAAGTTCGGCCAGAACTCTCGATATTCTGCACTGACTCGGTACGATTCTTCCACGAACATGCTGTGGTGACGTCCCTTGATTTCGTCGAGCGTGTATCCGAGTGTGCTTAAGAAATTGTCATTAGCGTGCAGAATCTTTCCTGTTAGATCAAACTCAATCACAGCCTGCGAACGATTGATGGCGGCAAGCTGTCCAGCAGCGTCGAAACTCTTGATTTTCGCTTCAGTGATATCCGAGGCGAACTTAACGATCTTAATTGGCTTTCCGTCAGGACCGATGATTGGGTTGTAGTTGGCTTGAATCCAGATCTCGTTGCCAGCCTTGCCAATACGTTTGAATTCGCCTGCGTTGTAAATGCCTTTGCCCAAATTCGCCCAGAAATCCCGGTAGGCGGCGCTTGTGCGATACGATTCGTCAACGAACATGCTGTGGTGACGTCCCTTGATCTCGTCGAGCGTATATCCGACTGTATTCAAGAAATTGTCATTCGCGAGAAGGATATTTCCCTCAGGGTCGAACTCGATCACGGCTTGCGATCGTCCGATCGCTTCTATTTGACCTTTGCGATCCAAGTTCGTGAGTTCTTGCTTAACGACGCCTCGTCGCAACCAAGCGGTAAATCCGCCGATACACACGAGAAGAGAAAGAGCGATCGCTCCGAGCACACGGGTTCGGCTGACGACGGTCGCCGTTGCCAAAGCTTGGTCTTCAGCCTCGATCGCCTTGTTGCGCTCAACGACATTCTTGATCGCATCGAAGTGCTCTTCAAAATGACGTTTGAGATCCGTTGTTACCAGTCGATCAACGACCTCTGTTTCGTTGTTTTTCATCGCTGGAATCAGTTCCGATTCAAAGATGCGAAAGAAATCGCGTGCAGATCGTTGTGAGCGAACGAGGAGTTGTTCACGCAATTCTTCGTCTTTAATGGAATCGGACCAGTTTTCTATGGACGCGTTGTATTCACTCTCCAGTCTTTCAAAATGCGTAACAACGGCATCGATCTCTTCTTTCGTGTCAGCCTCACGCACTAAGTTTGTCAACCAAGATGATTCAAGAATGAATGCGGGCGGAGGCAAAATATCTGCCGTCAAATTCTTATCGGCAACAATCTTGTTGTAGAGAGCCCCGTCAACCTTAAGCATCGCGTGAACATCAAGTGACGAGATTGGCTTGACTTGGTAAGACGTGTGATCAGGTTACCATTTTCTTTGACTTTTTAGGGTGTCACGGATGGCATTTGCATTTCAAAATCAACTCGACGAGGCTGCCGAACGAC
>JBGSNA010000128.1:0-16427 GCA_041739875.1 Pirellulaceae bacterium | reverse complement strand
GTCGTTCGGCAGCCTCGTCGAGTTGATTTTGAAATGCAAATGCCATCCGTGACACCCTAAAAAGTCAAAGAAAATGGTAACCTGATCACACGTCTTACCAAGTCAAGCCAATCTCGTCACTTGATGTTCACGCGATGCTTACCTCCACTATGAACGAAATCGAAACGTTTCTCGCCGCCAAAACCTATGCTGTTGCCGGTGCATCGGCTCGTACTCACAAGTACGGATACAAGGTCTTTAAAGCCTTACTTGCTTCCGGCCGCGAAACTTATCCGCTCAACCCGGTCACCGAGGAGATCGAAGGGTATAAGGCTTTTTCGAAAATCTCAGACTTACCGGTCGTCCCCGAATCTCTGTCGATCATCACGCCACCGGAAGTCACTCGCCAAGTCGTCGATGATGCGATCGCGGCCGGCGTTAAAAATATCTGGATGCAACCTGGCGCGGAAGACGCAAACGCCAGTGCTGCGGCACGCGATGCTGGCATCCATGTCATCGACGATGGAGCTTGCGTGTTGGTGCTGTTGGCACGTCACTAAACGCGAGTGCGAATTGCTTTTAATGGATTGCCGAGGATAGTGGGCGGTACGAAATCGAAGAACAGTACGAAATCGAAGAACAGCAACCTCACTGGGGCCAGCGAGCTTTGGATTCGACGGCAAGGTCGCTTTTGTTGCGGAAAGCATCGAAGGAATCGTTGGCTTCGCTGATCGAACGCCCACCAACTACCTTGACCCTACGTTTGCATGATCGCTTCGATCAGTGCGACAAGCGACCGATTCACTGATTCATCCATTTCGTTCGGTCGTCTTTCGACATTTTTTCAATCGAGTATCGCAGCATTGTTCGCGGCATCACCTTTGCATGCTTTTTCAAGAACCTTTCCAGCCGGGGCTGGTCACGATTCCCCATTTCACGAAGCATCCATCCGATTGCCTTGTGCATGAGATCGTGTTCATTGCTCATCAGCGTTTCCGCAAGGCAGGTGATTTCCGTGAATTCTTGATTGCGAATCAACGCAAACGTCGCCAGCACCGCCACGCGTCGCTCCCAAAGCACAGCACTGGTAGCAAGTCGATCTAGAACTCCGCGCTCGTCGGGGTTTTCGACCAGCCACGCTCCCAGGATCTTTGGAGCCGTCGCGTCGACGAGATCCCAATTATTGATGGCGTCAAGGTTCGTCAAGTAGAAATCAACGAACTCGCGGCATTCAAGGTCACGATGCAGATTGTTTTGCTTGGCTGCTCGCTCGAATTGATCTACGAGAATGAATAACCCCGTCAGCCGACACTCATGCCACGGCGAACCGAGTAGCTTCAACAGTTCGGTGCGGTGCAAATCACGAAACGTCCGAGCAACCTTGCGCTGGTCTGGGACCACACAACCCAGAAAGCGATCGCCCTCGCCATAGCCGCCCCGCACGGCCTGGAAGAAGCCTGGCAAGAACGCTGCCTTGTCGTCGCGAGATACTGCACGAAGCGCCGAGAGAACCTGTTTCGCTGTCATCTTCGCGACGCCGTGCTCCAACTCGCTTGCATCCGTTGGCAATAATAGCGAACGCCTCGACGGGTTTGTCATCTTCGAGGGCGTCAATGAAACATGCGAATACGTACTTGGTTTGCGCTGCATCAATTTTCACCCCGGATATTGGCGATCACAGGTTCCGCGGCCGACTTGATTAACTCAATTAGCTCAGCGTCCATGAATGGGTAGTCGTCGGGAATGTCCAGCACCTGCACCAGCTTGAACTTCGATTCGCCTGGGAAGTCCGCCACGATTCGCTGTCGGTGTTTGTGTTCCATAACCAGGATCGCGTCCGCCCAGACGATGTCGGCTGATCGAATCATTTGTACTGCCGAAGTCGCCGTCCCACGAGAACGAACCGAGATTCGATCGTCACCTCGGTAGATCGCTTCAGCCGTTGGGCTACGCCATTGGTTTTTGCTACACACGAACAGAATGTTTGGACGCGTCCGCATCATTCGGTCCAGTCGAGCACGAATGATTCTTGTCTTTCATTCTCGGGTGCTTTCCAACTGCAACGTTCTTTGTCGGCCTGCCGCAAACGCGTGAGCACGGAAAATACGTTGCCGCGATCAACATGTCCATGTCGCAAAAGCCAGCAACAAATCGCCGTTCCAGTTCTTCCCATACCGCCAAAGCAATGCACATAGACGGATCGATTCGCTGCGAGAGAAAGGTCCATTGCGTCCAGGATGCATCGCATACGATCAGTCGACGTGACGCCGCCATCCGGTATGGGAAACCGCAAATGAGCAATCGTATCGTTTCGCTTTGAGGCAATCTTGCGAAGATCCTCGTCGTATCGCACGAATAGAAGGCCAGAATTATTCTTCTCGCCTTCCTCTTGCAGGTTAATAAACGTTCGCATGCCCGCATCATAGAGAGACTGCAAACGCGCAAGATGCTCTGCCGCGTCAAATCGACCCGGATACGCTCCGGCGAGTAGTTTGTTCTGTACGACCCAATAGGTTCGCACTGCAGGCGTCGTAGTCTCGGGGTAAGCAAACTCGCCGGAGTGGTTCAATGCGAAAATCCTTGGTCGTACTTAGCTGAACAACACGATGTATGGCCTAATACCTGTACGACGCTGTCCCGCTAGAATTTTTTCTTCAGCATACAAAGTGAGCTGAGAGAGCACATGACGTGGTGTCACGCGACTCACCAAAATAGACCAAAAATCACTTGAGCTGGTTCGTGAAAGATTCCTAACCAAGCGGTTTTGCTGCGACTACTAGGCGGCGTCTATTGACAGTCGCTTTTTTGTATTGAGCGGGCAAAATGGTTGCCGCTAAATTACCCGGGTTTTGTCGCAAGCTCACGCGAGCATCGATGCGATGAGGCACATGAGGCGGGGGCCGTCGATGGGTTTGGGAAAGTACTCATTGCAACCGATGGCCAAGCATGATTCGCGTTCACCAAACATCGCGTCGGCCGTTAACGCGATGATCGGCAGCGTGAACCCTAGTTCTCGCAGTCGTGTCACTGCTCCACGGCCATCCATCACGGGCATCTGCATGTCCATCAAAACTAGAGCAAAAGGATCCTCCGATTTTTCCGCATTCTCAACTTCTTCGATCGCTTGCAGGCCGTTCTCTGCAATCGTTACGCGGGCACCGCACTTCAACAGAAAGTGCTGGCCAATACGCCACACGTCACGGCGATCATCGACAACGAGAATTTTGGCGTCGATCGTCGGAAGTGACGTCGAGTTCGTGGTTGATTCAATGGTTTCCGCAGGCAAGTTGTCGCCAAGTAAATTAGCGGCTTGGTTCTTTGTAACCGGCAAGCACAATGTGAAACGGCTGCCCTCGCCAAGTTTGCTTTCGATCTCAATCGAGCCACCCATTCCCTCAGCCAACCGTTTGCAAATGCTCAAACCAAGTCCCGTTCCACCGGCATGATGGTGTGTTCGTTTGGTCGGTTGATTAAAGGGGGTAAACAAATTCTCTTGCTGTTTCTTTGAAATACCGAGGCCGGTGTCAATTACTGAGATTTCCAACCGCGGTTGCGAGGCCGCCATCTTCATCGCTGCAATGACGGTGACATCACCAGAGTCCGCGAACTTGAGTGCATTGCTGACCAAGTTGACGATGATTTGCCGAACGCGGACTTCATCAGCGGTGATGGCGGATGGAAGAGGCTCACGCAAGTCGAACTTCAAGGGAACACCGCTTTCAATAGCACGCACCTGCATCAACGCTTCGAGCTCCTTCAAGACCGCGCGAATGTCCACGCTCTCGCGTCCAAATCGCAGCTTGCCGGCTTCGACCTTGGACAAGTCAAGAATGTCATTCAGTAACGCTAGTAAATAGGTACCATTGCGGCGGATCGTGTCAATCTTTTCCAAGTACGCTGGATCATCCGACTCTGATCTGAGCATGTCCGCGAAGCCAAGTACTGCGGTCAACGGTGTTCGCAGTTCGTGCGACATCGTTGCCAGGAATGAACTCTTCGCCTCGTTGGCCCGCTGGAGTGCGTTCTGCGCTTCGATCTGCTTGCTGACATCGTGCTGAACTCCGACAAAATGGACGGGCTTGCCAGAAGCATCGAGCATCGGAGTGATATGCAAATCATTCCAAAAACGCGTGCCGTCTTTTCGCTGGTTGAGCATCGTCACTCGCACGGGCTCCGCCTTTGCGACCGCTCGTCGGACTTTGTCTACCGCTTGGGGATCGGACTCTTCGCATTGCAAGAAGCGACAGTCACGCCCCAGCACTTCGTCGGCGTCATAGCCCGTCAATGCGAGGAATCCACGATTCGCATAGCGTATCGGATTTTGGCCATCCAGCGGGTCGGTGATGATGATGCCGTTGACGGCGGACTCAATCGCCATCTTTTGCAATTCGATCTCCGCCTCCGCCTTGGCAAGAGAGGTGATATCAATCAACGTCAGCACAAGACCTTCGGTCGTATCACCGCTGCGATAGGGCAACGCTCTCAGCAAATACGGCGTGCCGTCGCGGTCGGTCACCTTGCATTCCAGCTCTTGGTGGGATTTCAACTCTTGGGACTTCAGCACGTCTCGCAATTCGTCGATCAGACGCGGGTGGTTGAGCACATGAGCCACGTGCTCAATCGAACGTCCGGTGTCCTGATTGGTCAGACGAAAGACACGTGCGATCTCCGGAGTGAAGCGTCGTACGTAAAGGTCTTGGTCGAGAAAAATCACACCTACACGAGTGGTGTCCAAGAGATTGTCCATATCGTCATTGGCAAGTGCCAGCTCTTCGACGCGACGCTGGTGTTCGGCGTTGACCGTGTACAGTTCCTCGTTCACACTGTGAAGTTCTTCGTTGGTACTTTGCAGTTCCTCGTTCGAGGCCACCAGCTCTTCGTTGCTGGCTTGCAACTCTTCGTTCGAGGTTTCCATCTCCTCCAAAGCAGCTTGCAAGTTTTCCTGGGAATACCTCAACTCAGTTTCCAGCCCTTCGACTCGGCTGCGATTCATCTCATTGACGCTGATCTCGTCGCTTGTCATGGAGCGAGCTTTTCGCCGCGTGGTCTCAATCGAAACCAGAATGTTGTTCGGTTCCGAACCGCCGTCGTTGAGCGGTTCGACGACGATCGTCACATTCTCGCCACTGTCGCGTCCATCAAGATGAGTCGCGACGTTACGTACGCTTTCACCTTTCGTTGTCGCGTGATGCAAGGCAATGGAGACAGCGGACCGGAGTGAATCGTCAATCATCTCCAACAGATGATTGGAAGGCCGCCCGCCGCGTGGCTTGAGGAAACGTTCCGCGCCGCCGAAGATATGTAGCATCTCTCCACGTTCACTGACCAGAATGCTGGGCCCGATCTTTTTCGACAACAGTTGATCGTACATCGCGATCGTCGCGCGATCGACGCGATTGCTGGTTGTTATTTGCGGTGCGGCGGTCGCATACGGCATGCGTTCCATCCGCCGACCAGAAGGCACGATGGTTCCTAAGGGAAAACGTACATCGCGACGCTTGGTATAGAGCCTCCATCGCTGGTCAATCGCTTTAAACTCGTCCGAAAGTTCTCCAGGCGATTCGCTGGGCCCGAGGAACAGCACACCATTGGGTTTCAAGGCGAAGTGGAACATGGCCAGTGCCTTCTTCTGTGCCGCTGGTTGCAGATAAATCAGCATGTTCCGGCAAGTCACCAAATCCATCTGTGTGAACGGAGCATCGTTGATGATATTGTGCGGTGCGAAAACGATGTAGTCGCGCAGCTCGCGAGTCACTTGATAGCCATCGCTGTTGCGGCGAAAGTAACGCTGCCTCCGTTCGTCACTCAGATCGTTCACGGCCTGCGGAGCAAAGAAACCTCTAGCAGCTTTTTGCAACGATCCGCTGTGTGCATCCGTAGCGAAAATCTTGACGTCGACTCGACGATCCAGCCGTTGCATCGCTTCGTCGACCAACATGCCAATGGAGTACGCTTCTTCACCCGATGCGCAGGCCGCTACCCAAATGCGTATCGAGGTGAGCTTCGTGTCTTGAAGCAGATTTTCAATGGCATGCTGATCGAGTGCCGCGAATGCCTCTGGGTCGCGAAAAAACTTGGTTACACCGATTAACAAGTCCTCGTACAGCTTGCTTAACTCCTGTTCATCTTCAGCGAGACGCTCGACATAGTCCGACAATGCGTCAAGTCCCAACAATTGCAATCGGCGGTTGATTCGGCGTCCCACCGTACCAGGTTTGTACTGGGAAAAGTCGATGCCGTACTTGTGATTGAGAAGGGATGCAATTTGATCGACTCCTTCCAATCCACTGAACGCCAAATCATCTTCCATCAGCTTGTCTTTCGTAACGCCGTCCTTGGTGTAGCGAACTAGAGCCTCAGCGATCGCGGCGGGCGACAAGATGAGATCGACCTTGCCAGTGGCCGTTGCGCTCATTGGCATACCGTCAAATTTGGCGGTCGACTCGTCCTGCGCCAGCACTAGACCGCCCGCATCGTGAATATCTTTGATGCCGCGTGAACCATCGCTGCCGGTGCCCGATAAGATCACTCCGATCGCGTAACGGCCAACATCAGCAGCAAGCGAACGAAAGAACTGGTCGATGGGATGAATCATCGCACGGTCGCTACTTCGCTCAGTGATCAGGAGCTTGCCATCGCTGATTACCATTTCCATCTTAGATGGGATGAGATAAATCGTATTCGGCTCGACCTGCAGTCCATTTTTGACACGACGAATGGGGATGCTTGTGTGTCGCGAAAGCAACTCATCCATGTGACTTTTGAAATCGGGTGAAAGATGTTGGATCACGACATAGGCTAAGCCACTGTCGCGTGGAATGGCACGAAACAATGTCTCCAATGCCTCCAATCCACCAGCCGACGCGCCGATTCCCACGATATGGAATTCAGCGCACGGTGGGTGGGTGATCTTCGATTGTTCGAGCTTGATCGGCTCCATGGTCAAACACTCCATCAACAATTCGTAGCGGAACTCTTGCCGAATCGTTTAACCGTGCACCCAACGGGCCACGCGTTCAGCCCCAGACATGCGGGGCGATCCCCACGCGATTAAACGCCTTCAGGCACCCGTTCAAGCAAGGATCGTGCCAAAAACGGATTCGCATTCGCGGTCATTCCGACGACAGCCAAAAAGATTAGAATCTGGGCCGACAATTCCGTTTTTCACGAGTTTTCGACAAAGAACCAAGGGCACGTCACTTGCCGACATCTGGACTACTTACTCGTAAACGCCATTTGGCGGAACCGATTGGCACCGCAGCGATCATTTCCCTTTTGGTGGTCACGGGTGTCGTCACGCTCCAAAACCTGGGTCGCATGCGACAAGACGTCAACGAAGTGAGGCATTCGTATGAGGTGCTTAATAGCATGGACGCCGTCGCTTCAGCCTTGAAGGACGCCGAGTCTGGCCAGCGAGGCTACTTATTGACCGGCGACCCGAGCTATCTCGAACCTTACGAGTCGACCGAGGCGATGCTCGATGGCTTGCTGGAAACGCTCCAAAAGCGAACTGCCGAGAATCCCGTGCAGAACGCAGTCAGAGAAGAACTGGCAGTTTCGGTGGCGGTCAAACGCCAGGAACTGCGGCAAACGATCGAGCTCATGCGAAATGGCGACAAGCCCACCGCTCAAACTGTGGTTCAAACCGATGATGGCAAAACGGCCATGGACACAATCCGTGAAAAGCTTGCGATGATGCGAGCCAACGCTGAAGCCGGTATCGCCGATCAAAAACTCAACTCTTATCTCACTTATCGCACGGCCTATTTCACAACGCTTCTCACCACTATTGCTGGGCTAGCCCTCGTCGGAGGTGTGATCTGGTCCATTAGCCACCAGCGAAAGCTGAAGGAACGCAATCGCGAACTCGACGAACAGATCCGCTTGTTCTTGGAGCAAATCTCTGACTATGCGATCTTCATGATGGACCCGCAGTGTCGTGCAACGACCTGGAACAGTGGCGTTCGGCAAGTGTTGGGTTTTGAGGAGCACACATTCTTGGGCCGCGATGTTCGACCGCTCATCTTCACGCCCCAGGCGCATGAGTCTGGCTTTGTCGAAGCGGAATTCGAGAACGCTTCGAAAAACGGCTCTGCCAGCGACGATCGTTGGATGCAGCGGAAGGATGGCACCCAGTTTTGGGCGTCCGGAATCACAACCGCGATTCGCAATCGTCAGAATGAATTGGTCGGATTCAGCAAAGTCATGCGCGACATGACAGAACAAAAACAAAACAGCGACGAACTCAGTCGCTTGGCGTCGGAGCTCGCCGAAGAGTCGCGACGCAAGAACGAGTTTCTTGCAACACTGGCTCACGAACTGAGAAATCCACTGTCGCCAATCAAGAATGCCATACAGTTGATGTCGATGATGGACGTGAGCGACGACGTCGAAGAGTTGCGAGCGACGATGGCGAGACAAGTTGAGCAAATCGTGCGATTGCTCGATGATTTGATGGACGTTTCCCGCATCGGACGTGGCAAGATTGAACTTAAAAAGCAAGTCGTTCAAGTGTCAACGATTCTCCAAGCGGCTGTCGAAGCATCGCGTTCGCTCATCGAATCCAATCATCAGCATCTCACCGTCACTGTGGCTGACACCGGTCTGTCTGTCGATGTCGATCCCGCTCGCATCACACAGGTTGTGTCCAACTTGCTCAACAACGCATCCAAATACAGCGACGTCGAATGCACGATCAAGCTGTCGGCTGAGCAAGTCGATGACCACGTCGCGGTTCGCGTGGCGGACAATGGGAGTGGTATTTCACCTGATCGCATCGAAGATATCTTCGAGATGTTTGCTCAGGTCGAAGACTCGGTAGAGCGGGGCACCGCTGGGCTGGGGATTGGATTGACGTTAGTTAGAACGCTTGTCGAATTGCACGGAGGTACTGTCGCGGCACACAGTGACGGCGTGGGCCAAGGAAGCGAGTTTACGATCAACTTGAAGTTGGCCGCCACAAAGGAACTGAGTGAATCGACGCCCTCGGCCCTTTTGCCATCGACGGCCGACGTTCCCGCCATGCGAGTGATGGTTGTGGACGACATGCGCGCGCTGTCCACTGTCCTGTCCCGACTGCTTGCGAAGCTTGGCCACGAAGTTCAAGTAGCAGACAGTGGGCCAGCCGCGCTGCAAGTCTTGGAGACATTCCAAGCCCAAGTCATTTTCTCAGATATCTCCATGCCAGGTATGACGGGATACGAACTTGCAAAACGTTTACGCAAGAACGATGCGACCAAGCATATTCATTTGGTTGCCATGACCGGCTATGGACAACAAAGTGATCGCGATAAAGCTCTGAAGGCAGGTTTCGACGAGCACATGGTTAAGCCAGTTGATTTTAAAGTGTTGCAAGGTTTTTTTGCGTCATTCCACGACAAGCCCTAGCAGATGAACGCCGAAACGACGCAACTCTTCGATTGAGAATTGACGTTCCTCCAGTTGAATCCTCGATCCTCTCAATGCTCAGGGATTCAAATGCCGTCCTTTCTATGCTTTAACCGATGGTTCATCGGTTACCGAATTGGCTATTGAAGTTGCCTTCCGTGTTCCCGTTCAACCACAACGGTACCTATCTACCGATCCGTTTCCCGTATCTTGTTACGCTTACACCTTCCCGTCGATTCTCGTAACCATAAGCACCTCTGCACGATCACACATGAAGTACACAGTCATCATTTTGCTGCTTACCCTTTCGCCCGCGATCTACGCTGCGGAACCTGCAACCGCCAAGCCGAACATCCTTTACCTAATCGCGTACGACCTCGGTTACGCGGACATCGGTTTTGCAATGGAAAGGCACCTTACCAGCAGGCCGTGTTGTGGATGCGCCCATCATTTCGCTTGACATGCTTCCTACCGCTCTTGCCGCTGCAAAAATTGAGTTGCCTGCCGCCGCCAATCTCGACGGAGTAAACCTGTTGCCCTATCTAACCAGCAATACGGACGAGCCTCCCCAGCGGAACCTGTTTTGGCGCTACGGCGAACAGAACGCCGTCCGACAAGGCGACTGGAAACTCGTCCACTCGCTGGACAACACGGTGTATCCACCCGTGCTCAAAAAAGGGCTCTACGATATTGTCCGCGATGCTTCCGAAGAACACGATCTCTCCGCCGAACACCCCGGCAAGGTAAGGAAACTTCAAACTCTGTGGGACGAATGGAACAAGCAAAAAGTGCCCGCACTCTGGACAAAGAACTCCAAAGACGAAGCGCCTCCTGTCAGTAACAAGAAACTGAGCAACTAGGGCTCTTTACAAGGATAGCACCAAGATGCACTCCACGTTATCTCACTCGGTTACACTGAACGCAAGATCGCCGCTGACCAGTCAACCGACAGATAACAAACCGATCTAGCTCCACCGCGAGACGAGGCTTTTTTTGAACTGGTTGATCTCCCGTCGCGGCGAGGTGATCGGGACCGTTGGCTACATGCAAAAAGAGTATCTTATGTTTCAACGATTGCTCGGACTTGTCCTGGTACTTGGTGTTTGGAGCCCAGCGATCGCGGATGATTTGCCGCCATTTCCAAAGCAGGTTCCGCCGATCGTGGGTACCGCTGTTGTGGCTGACGCAGGTAACGGGACTGAGTCTTCGGAGTGGCAAATTGCCCTAACCGTTCCGCAAATCCAATGGGAAATCGTCGGTGAATTGATTGCAAAGAAAGAGTGGCCACAACTCACGACGCAGGTAAAAAAGGTCAAGCTCGATATAGTGATGGGTGGCCCTTCTCAACTTGCCGAGTCGCAGGTCATGGACATTAAGGGCAACACATTGGGTCGTGTTCGGGTGACCAAACGACTGGAGAATGAAACGCCCGTGGTCGTCTCTGTGTCAGGCGAAATGCCAGACGCTTACTTTCTTCAGTTGACGAATGCTGACGCCCTGATAATCGTCCTTGGTCCGCGGGACGGCTATCCAGCACCCGGATTTCTTCCCGCAAAGAAAGAGGCGGTCACGAAGTCGTACGTCGAGGGCGACAGGTAAGCCACGCCCGCTGACCGCCTCAACGAGTTAACTCCCTCGGTACGGAACGTAGTGGTAGAGAGCCAGAAGCTGACAAATTGGCGACAACGACTTAATGATCCGACACAGCGTGTTGACGAACGCTTGGATGCGTACCTGTGTTTTGTTACTCGAGGTAGAACTCGGTACGTAGCTGGCCTAGAGTTCCCCAACCTTACGCAGTTGGGGTTCTACTTTGGACGGCACAGCACAAACGCGAAGCCTATTACGAGGTTCCACCGGCAACACATCGCAATGGCGTTGGCTATAATCGGCCCTAGTTTCGTGTTCCACCAGACGCCCTTTCGTGAATCGCACTCGTAGAGCATGAGCACCAGCCTACCACAAGAGTTTGAGCTGCTTTGGGAATCCGGCAACGGATCGCCTGATGTCTTCGCTTTCTTAGCCGAGCATCCTGACTCCAACGAGTCGGATGTGCTTGCTGTCTTACTACATGACCAGCAACGCCGTTGGCAAACCAACCAACCGTTGAGGGTCGAAGAATACTTGCAACAGCTCCCAGCATTGGCTTCGAATTCCCACGCCAAGGTCCAGTTGGCGAAAGGTGAATTCCAGTCAAGGTTCACCGGCGAAACGTTACCCAGCATCGAGGAGTTCACCTCAAGATTCAGCGATGTCAGCGACGTCTTGCGACCCGCGTTAGAACAGTTGGCGTACGCGACGGTTAAGCCTGAGTCGACTGTCCGCGAGCAGTACATCGGACGGTATCGATTGTCGCGAATGCTCGGCAAGGGTGCGTTTGGGATCGTCTGGTTGGCTTTTGACACTGAGTTGCATCGACAAGTTGCGATAAAGGTTCCGACGGCCGAACGATTCAAGCGCCCCAAAGACGCTGAGACCTATTTGGCCGAGGCCAGAATGGTGGCACGTCTCGACCATCCTAATATCGTGCCCGTTCATGATGTGGGTCGAACCGACGACAGCTCCGTTTACGTTGTCTCCAAGTTCATCGAAGGCGGTACGCTTGCGGATCGGATCGCCAAGGATCGGCCGACCTTTGACAAATCCGCGAAGCTGATCGCGACCTGCGCGATGGCTCTAGCGCATGCCCATGAGAAACGACTTGTTCATCGCGACATCAAGCCGGCCAATATCCTGATCGAAGCTGCGACAAACACACCCTACGTCGCCGACTTCGGCTTGGCGATCCGAGAGGAGGACTATGCCCAGCATGGAGGGATTGCGGGAACGCCTGCGTACATGAGCCCGGAACAAGCCAGAGGCGAGGGGCACCGGCTGGATGGACGTAGCGATATCTTTTCACTCGGGACTGTCCTGTACGAGTTGCTGAGTGGGCACCGTCCGTTTCGCGGCAGTACTCCCAATGAATTGATGCATCAGGTGGTTTCCGTCGATCCAGCGAGTCCGCTAGAGGCCGATGAAACGATCCCCACGGAACTGGAACGGATCTGCCTAAAGGCACTCTCCAAGCGAGCCTCCGATCGCTACGCCACCGCCGCTCTGTTCGCTGAGGATTTGTTGCACTGGAACCAATCTCCTGGGCCGGAGCGCAAAGCACTTCAAATCACCCCCAAGGGTTTACGATCGTTTGATGCAGCCGATGCGGACTTCTTCTTGGATCTGTTACCCGGGCCACGGAATCGTGACGGGCTTCCTGAAAGCATCCAATTCTGGAAGACTCGGATTGAGGAAACGGATGCCGACCAGACATTCGCCGTAGGACTGATCTACGGCCCATCGGGTTGTGGCAAGTCCTCGCTAGTGAAGGCGGGCCTGTTGCCACGATTGTCGAAAGACGTGGTTTCGGTCTATGTGGAAGCCACTCCCGACGATACAGAGACACGCATCTTGCGTGGACTTAAAAAGCAATTGCCTGCACTCGATGATACGCTGAGTCTGGTCGATGCGTTTACGTGGCTACGGCGGCGGGAGGGTCGCAAGGTCGTCGTTGTGCTGGACCAATTCGAACAGTGGCTTCATACACGTCATGCTGAACAGTCTTCGGAACTAATCGCCGCCATGCGACAATGCGATGGCGGAACGTTGCAAGCGGTGGTGATGGTCAGGGACGATTTCGCCATGGCGGCGGCCCGCTTCATGGATGCTCTCGACATCCCAATTGTGCAAGGGCATAACTTTGCTACGGTCGACTTGTTCGACATCGATCATGCCGAGAAGGTGCTGATCAAGTTCGGACAGGCATTCGGCAAACTGCCTGCACAATCCGGCAAACTTTCCGACCAAGAGCAAACGTTCGTCCGCGATGTTGTTGGTGGGCTGGCGCAAGATGACAAAGTGGTTTCCGTACGATTGGCTTTGTTCGCGGAAATGGTCAAGGGCAAGCCCTGGCTACCCGCCACGTTACAAGCCGTCGGCGGCACAGCAGGGATAGGCGTGAACTTCTTAGAGGAAACCTTCTCGGCACGCACCGCCAACCCTAAACATCGTCTACACGAAAAGTCAGCCCGTGAAGTCCTCAAAGCCTTATTGCCCGAAGTCGCCAGCGACATCAAAGGCCACATGCGATCCCACGCGGAACTGCTCGCGGCCTCTGGCCATGCCACGCGTCCCGCTGAGTTCAATGAACTACTGCGTATTCTCGACGGCGAACTGCGGCTAATTACACCGACCGATCCGGAGGGCCTTCAGTCCGATACGGGTAGCGATCCGAATGCCAAGTTCTATCAACTCACCCATGACTACCTGGTGCCGTCCCTACGGCAATGGCTGACTCAAAAACAGCAGGAGACTCGCAAGGGTCGGGCAGAACTACGGTTGGCTGAACGTTCATCACTTTGGAACGCCAAGCCTGAAAACCGGCATTTGCCGAATCTGTTGGAATGGGGTCGGATTCGCACGCTCACTGATCGGAACACTTGGTCACGGCCCGAGACGGACATGATGCGGCGAGCAAACCGTGTGCACCTCACTCAACTCGCCACGGTGCTGACTTCGGTTGTGTTGTTAAGTCTCGGGGGACTCTGGTTCAAGTCGCGACTCGACGAGACACAAATGCGAAACACCGCCCATGAGCGCGTCACGGCTTTGCTCAACGCCGAGACTCGCGACGTACCGAGGCTGGTAGAAGGGCTGCAACCGTATCGTCGATGGACCGACTTTGGTTTTGAGCAAGCCTTGTCCTCGACCGACGTTAAGCAGCAACTCCACGCGAGGATCGCACTCCTCCCCGTGGATGCCAGTCAAATTGAATCACTCAAGCAGTCCCTATTGGAAGCGTCGCCGGCAAACGTGCTTGTCCTAAGGGACGTACTGCAGGCGGTAAGCTCCATCTTCGTCGAAGACTATTGGCAGCTCGTTTCCGCTACGGACATCAATGCCAACAAACGGTTAGCAGCAGCTGCCGCGTTGGCGAAGTTTGCAGCCAATGATCCTCGTTGGACGGATGTTGCCAGTTCAATCGCGAGATTATTGATTGATGAAAATCCAATTCGGCTAGCAACGTGGATCGAAGCGTTTCGTCCCGTGCGTGCGTCGCTGATCCCCGAACTTGCTGTGTTCTTTCGCGATCAATCGGAACAAATTTCAGAGACCCAGCGAGACTTGGCAACTAGCCTTTTGGAAACTTTCGCAGCTGACGATGTTGACCGACTTGCCGAGTTGATTTTAGATGCGCAACCCAAACAGTTCGCTGTATTGTTCGATGAATTCGAGGTCCATTCGGATCAGGCAAAAGAGAGGATGCAAGCGGCCCTGTCGAAAAAGCCAACTACGGAAACATTAGCACGCCAACAGGCGAACGCGGCAGTTGCTCTGGTAAGACTTGGGCAACGAGAGGAGGTTTTCGGGGCTCTAAGGGTTACCGATGATCCCGAATCGCTAACGCAATTCATTCATCGCTGCCGTGGTGAAGGAGCAACAGCCGCTGACCTTTTGGAATGTGTCCAATCCGCCGATCAAAGCCGACAGAGGCTGAGTGGGGAGGCTCGGCGTGTTGAAGATCGCGTCCTATTCGGTCTCCTGTTGGCCTTGGGGGAGTTCTCGCTGGATGAATTGCCCAGCGATCAAAAGCAGCCGACTGTAGAGCAACTAAGTCGTTGGTACAGCGATGATCCCAGCTCGGCAATTCACGGCGCCACGGGTTGGCTGCTGCGAAGATGGGGCTTTGAGAAAGAGGCTCTGCGCGTCGACCAAACACCTGTCCCGTTTGATGCAAGTTATAAGCGTGACTGGTACGTGATCGAAATTAAAATCCCAGCCGCCAAAAGTGAGAGCCAACCAGGATTCTTTGAATCCCTTTTCGGCACCAACCAGCCGGCACAGTCTGTGACGATTCACTTGACAATGATCGTAATTCCGCCAGGCAACTACGAGATCGGTTCGCCGGCAGATCAGCCTGGCCACGAATTAAACGAAACACTCAATCGTGTGCGACTCACTCGGCCAGTGGCGATTCTCGATCGCGAAGTAACACGCGGAGAGTTCGAAGCGTCGGGCCTATTGGACGCGGATATCGCCCAGTGGAGCCCAACCAGCGAGCATCCGATGATTGCACCGTCGTGGTACGACAGCGTTCGGTTCTGCCGCTGGCTGACGGAAAGGGCAGGCCTGACAGAAGTCGACCAAGCATATGCCGATCCCAACTCGCTCGACGAATCAAAGTATCCACGAGACGGCGACGTAGGGCTTCCAAAGGACTGGCCTTTGAACCTTGATGCTCAAGGCTTTCGTTTGCCAACCGAAGCTGAATGGGAAATTGCGGCGAAAGCTGGCACGCGGACGACGTACGGCTTTGGTAGCGACCAAAGTTTATTGGAACGCTATGCGTGGCTGCAAACGAACAGTGAACTGCAAACGCATATCGCGAAGGAGCTAAGGCCAAATCTTCGTGGTCTTTTCGATATGCACGGCAACACGTTGGAATGGTGCCATGACCTGTACAACACCTATCCAAATGCCGGGGTGCGGAGTGACCCAATAGCCACAAACGCGGGTTTAGGATGGGCTCGGGTTTACCGTGGCGGGAGCTGGGACGGCGTCGCTGCCGATTGCCGTACGGCGAACCGTAGCAGCTCTTTTCCAACGGACCATGGCACGAACGCCGGCTTGCGACTTGCCTTAGTTCCCTTCGATCCAGCCAAGTCAGTCCCAGAGCCAGAGAGCGTAGATAAGCAGGGAGTCGCGGAGCTGCAGCCGGACGTGCCGTAGTGACCGTCGACGAAGCACAGGGAACAAAATCTGATTGTTATTGTCAGTTTGCGGGTTAAAACCAGCCACCAGTTTACGAGTTAAAACCAGCCAGTGATTGGAATGGTTTAAGGTGGTTTCTTTGGTCGCGTCGGCACTTGGACCCGGTTTGCGGTTTTGGCCGGTTTTGGTTTTCTTTTTGGATGGGTCGCTACTTGGTGTATCGGCTTTTCGCCCTCGCAGCCTGTAGCTGTCACCGGTGATTTCGATCACTTCGGCGTTCGATAAAAACCGGTCCAAGATCGCACCGGCACTCG
>JBGSNA010000338.1:0-52928 GCA_041739875.1 Pirellulaceae bacterium | reverse complement strand
CCAGAATTCCAATGTGCGAAAGGAATTCTGGCGAATCCCACTACATCAGGTACTGCTTGCGCTCGCGCTGACATTGATTGGTTCTGAACAGTTGTATGCGGAAAGCGCTGCCAAGCTGGACTGGCAATCGCTTCCCGATTTGCCAAACAAGCTTGGCGTAGCTGGGCCTTTCGTCGGAGTCGACCAAGACGTCTTGATCGTCGCCGGCGGAGCCAATTTTGCTCGCCCGGTTTGGGACAGCGAAAAGCAATGGCACGACCAGGTTGATGTGCTTCAAAAAACGTCGGCCGGTTACCAGTGGATCGATGGTGGAAAGCTTCCCAGACCAACGGGCTACGGTGCAGCCGTTTCGACCCCAGATGGCGTGGTGTGCATTGGAGGCAACGATGCGAGTGCAACGTTCGATGCGGTCTTTGCGTTGCAGTGGGACGCAATAACAGAGAAGGTGCGAATCATCGACTATCCCTCTCTGCCGCGACCTTGTGCTTACGGGCAAGCGACGTTGGTCGCGAACGTGATTTATCTTGCTGGTGGGCAAACTGGTAGCGACATTGCTTCCGCAATGAACAATTTTTGGTCGCTCGACCTTTCTCAAAAGGGCAATTCCGACAAGTTTGTTTGGCAAGAGTTGCCTGCTTGGTCGAATGAACCGCGGGCGTTCAATATAACTGCTGCGCAGCACAATGGCTACGAAGATTGCGTGTATGTGATCAGCGGACGACGTGCCAGTCATAGCGGTCCGGAATTTCTTCGAGATGTCTGGCAGTACACGCCGCGAACAGGCGGTTGGCGACAAAAACTCGATGCGCCGCGTAGCGTCTCTGCGGGGACGGGCATGAGCTTTGGGCAAAGTCATTTATTCGTGCTTGGTGGTGACAATGGTTCGCTATTCGACAAGACGGACGAATTGAAAGACAATCATCCCGGTTTCCCGAAGGAAGCGTTCGCCTATCACACGATCACCGATACCTGGGTGTCACTCGGGCCAACGCCATCGAATCAAGTCACGACAACGCCAGTTCGCTGGAATGATCGAATCGTGATTGCCAGTGGCGAAGTGCGACCGCGTGTACGCACTCCAGCGGTGTGGAGTATCGCACCGGTCGCGCAGCAAACTGGATTCGGTATGGTCAACTACATCGTGCTGGGTGGCTACCTATTGGCGATGGTAGGCGTCGGTATCTATTTCGCGAGCAAGAATAAGACGACGGACGATTTTTTTCGTGGCGGCAAGAGTATTCCTTGGTGGGCGGCCGGATGCAGCATCTTTGCGACCATGCTCAGTTCGCTGACGTTCACCGGTTTGCCCTCCAAAGCGTATGCACAAGATTGGGTCTACGCGGTCGGCAACTTGATGATTCCGGTCGTCGCTATTGTGGCCGTCTTCGTCGCCTTGCCGTTCTACCGAAGGATCGACGCCACCAGTGCCTATGAGTATTTAGAAAAGAGATTCAATCGTAGCGTGAGGCTGTTCGGAAGCGCCAGCTTTGCCATGTTTCATTTATTTCGCATGGCGGTCGTGATGTCGTTGACTGGTTTGGCGTTGGCGGTCGCGACACCGTTGACTCCGGCACAGTCGGTGTTACTGATGGGCGTCTTGAGCATCGCATACAGCACGATGGGCGGCATCGAAGCTGTGATCTGGACCGATACGATACAAACAGTTGTGTTGCTCGGCGGTGCAGTCTTGGCGTTTGTTCTGCTGATCAGCGGCAGCGACGAGGGATTCCGCCCAGCACTTCAGTTCGCGCTAGATGCGGACAAGTTGCGACTGGCGAATTTGCAGTGGCAGGGAACCGGATCGCAAGTCGCGTTTTGGGTGATTGTCTTGGGCGCGTCAGGTCAGCATCTTTCGGCCTACACAGCGGATCAAGCGGTTGTGCAGCGATACATGACGACTTCGAGCGAAAAGTTGGCGGCTCGTTCGATTTGGACCAATGCTGTGCTGTCGATTCCGGCAACGCTGCTGTTCTTCGCGATTGGAACGGCGCTGTTTATGTTCTATCGACAGAACCCCGAGCGACTTGATCCAACGATCACAACCG
The DNA here is from genome assembly GCA_041739875.1 of Pirellulaceae bacterium. Lineage (GTDB taxonomy): Bacteria > Planctomycetota > Planctomycetia > Pirellulales > Pirellulaceae > JBBSJZ01. Next base: position 50,883 of record JBGSNA010000338.1, on the reverse strand, counting down.
ATCAAATCTTTCCATTGTTCATCGCCCGTGAAATGCCAATCGGGATCGCGGGTTTGGTGGTCGCCGGTGTTTTCTCAGCAGCACAATCGACCGTTTCGACCAGCATGAATTCCATGGCCACAACGATCGTTACTGACTTCCTGAAGCCAATCGGTGTTTGCACGACTGACCATCAGTACTTGAAGTTCGCTCGTCTGATTACGTTTGCAGTTGGCGTCCTCGGTACGGCTCTAGGACTATTTTTTATCGATCCAAAAATCACCTCACTATTTGATACGTTCATCAAAGTCGTCGGATTGTTCATGGGCGTGCTTGGCGGATTGTTTCTTTTGGGCGTATTGACGCGCCGGGCTAACGCGGGTGGAGCTTTGGTCGGTGCCCTGGCTGGGGCCGCTGTGATGTGTTGGCTATTTTTCAACTCGACCGTGAACGGCTATCTGTACATTACGATCGGCATGGCGACATGCATCATCATCGGCTATCTCGCCAGCTATCGAACTCCTGCGACGCGCGACTTGAGCGGCCTTACCGTTTACACACTCGATTCAAATCCGACTTGCCAGAGCGTGACATCGACATGAAGCCCAAATCTCGCACATTTTTGTCATGCATCTTTTTGTCAATTGTCTTCGCCGCCTTTGCCGAAGCCAATGATCGACCCAACGTGCTGTTCATTATGGTCGATGATTTGCGTCCCTCGCTGGGTTGCTACGGCGACCAATTGGCAATCACGCCGAACATCGATCGCTTCGCTCGGTCGGCTAGGGTGTTCCAGCGCGCGTACTGTCACCAGGCCGTCTGTGGACCATCGCGTGCATCGATACTGACGGGGCGACTACCGGACAACACGGGTGTGTGGCACAACCGCAACCTGTTTCGAACGACGCATCCCGAGTTGGTTACCCTGCCTCAGCTGTTCATGAACAATGGATATCACGCTCAAGGACTGGGGAAGATATTCAGTGGTGATGAGCGAGAAGAAGACCCGCTCTCGTGGACGACTCCAACGGTGCTGCGCGCTCTGGGTTGGAAAAACTATGCTTTAGCCGAAAACAACCAGCGTGAAGGCAAGGGGTCTCCTTTCGAGATGGCCGATGTGCCCGACGACGGCTATACCGATGGCAAACTGTCGGAACTGGCGATCAATACGCTTCAAACGTTAAAAGAAAAGTCGCAACCGTTTTTTCTGGCCGTCGGTTTCTTCAAGCCGCATCTGCCCTTCAATGCGCCCAAAAAGTATTGGGAGATGTATGATCCGCAAGCCTTTGATTTGGAGTCGTTGCGAACTCGCACGCGCGGTGCACCCGATGTGGCTTATCCGGATCATCTTGAGCTTGCAGGCTATCAAGGCATGCCGAAGGACGAACGTTTGTCACTGGAACAAGCTTGTCAGCTCCGGCACGGCTACTACGCTTGTGTCAGCTATACGGATGCACAAATCGGCAAACTGCTCGATGCGCTGCAACGACTCGAACTGGACTCGAATACCATTGTTGTCTTGCTCGGAGATCATGGTTATTCGTTGGGTGAAGCGGACCACTGGTGCAAGGATACCAACTTTGAACTCGACACACGCGTGCCGTTGTTGATTCGAACTCCGGACCTTGCACAGCCGGGTGTCGCCACTGATTCGCTTGTCGAGTATGTCGATCTCTATCCAACGATCGCCTCGCTGGCAAAGCTATCGCCTCCGAATGATCTCGATGGCCAGAGGCTCGAGGCGATATTGAATGATCCCGCTGCCAGAGTTCACGACAGCGTTTTGAGCCAGTTCTCAAGGCCTTTTGCCGCTGGTAATCCGGAAGTCATGGGCTATTCGATCCGAACCGACAAACATCGTTACACACGTTGGATCGACTGGAAGAGCAAAGAGTTGCAAGCTGAGGAATTGTACGATTACGCCTCGAACAAGAGCGTCAACCTGGAGGCTCCGTTTCCAATCGAACGCGAAAACGTTGCCGCGATTCCCGAGTATGTGGCGCTACGAGATCAGATGCGATTGAGTCTTGATGAGCTGCTCAGCAAACGTGTTCAACCGGTTACCCTGAATGCAGTGGGCAAAAATACGAAAAAGAAAAAGAGGCAGGAGCAATGATGAGCTCTGCTGACACCGCGAGCAAAATTCCCTGCCAATCTTCCAACGGCGATACCTCAACCCACGGTCCTCGCTTCCCGAAGCAAGAGCGAGCAGTGTCAACAGGTGACTATCTTCACGCGGTATTGATTTTGCTGTCGCTGGCGGCTTCGTCTTCTGCACAAGCTGACGAACCATTCTTGCAGAAATCGGTGCTTTTCGAAGAACGCACTGACGGCTTCACGCTTTACCGTATCCCCGGCATCGTTGTGACAGCCAAGGGAACCGTCCTTGTCTATTGTGAAGCTCGTAAGTTCAGCGATGCCGATCGCGGCGAGATTGAAATTCATCTGCGGCGAAGCACCGATGGTGGAGAGACGTTCTCACCCGCCCAGCAAGTGGCTCATCGAGGAGAGCGATGGCCTCGTAATCCGCATCTTCCGGACAAGAAAAAACAAAAGGACATGGGTGGTCCCGATGAACAAACGGTGAATAACCCAGTCGCCATAGCCGCCCGAGACGGCAGCGTCCATTTTCTTTACTGCGTCGAATACATGCGATGTTTCCACATTCGCAGCGACGACGATGGCGTGAGTTGGTCCGAGCCGATCGAAATCACTTCAGCCTTCAATGCGTTCCGTAACCAACTTGATTGGCAGGTGATCGCGACAGGACCCGGTCATGGAATTCAGCTCAAGAGCGGTCGGCTGGTCGTGCCGTTTTGGATGTCAAACTATGAGCAAACTACTGAATTGCGAAAGGGTGTTGGTGTCGTCTTCAGTGATGATCAGGGAGCCACTTGGAAACCAGGCGAGATGGCGGTGCGTTTGGGCGGCGAGCCGAATATTGTCGAACTGTCCGATGAGCGAGTAATGATCACCGCCAGAAACACCGATGCACAGAATCGACGCATGGTTTCTGTGAGTGCGAATGGCGTCAGCGACTGGACGCAGCCTGTGTTTGCGGACCAACTGCTTGAACCGGGCTGCATGGCTGGGATTGTCTACTATCCTGGGCAGCAAACCGCTAAAGATCTTTCGAGCGAGCCCAGTCCACGGTCGTTACTATTTTCCGGTCTCAACATGACTGAGCGCGAGCATCATGCACGTCGCGACCTGACCGTACGCGTTAGCTATGATGACGGCCAAACGTGGCCCGTGAGTCGTTGTCTGCAATCCGGTCCGAGCGCCTACAGCGACTTAGCGGTCGCCTCCGACGGAACAATTCTCTGCTTCTTTGAAAGTGGGATGCAAAAACCCAAAGTGAAACGCAAGCGTGACTGGGCTTACGCCAGACTGACTCTTGCGAGATTCAATATGGCCTGGATCGATGCAGATTCGTCAATTCCGAAACCAGAGTAACACGCAGTATCACGACAGAGAGATTTGACTATGCGAATACTAGCCCTTTTGATGTTTACGATTTTTCCAATGTTCGCCGCGGTGGCGGAGCCAACACTCGAAACGAGCGAAGTCTTTCCGCCGGGCTTCAATGGGATCGCTCGCTATCGCATTCCTGGCATGGTGGTCACGCCGAAGGGAACCGTGCTGGCTTATTGTGAAGCACGTAGGAACGACAGTTCCGATTGGGGTGAAATCGAAATCCATCTACGGCGTTCGACCGATGGCGGCAAAACATGGTTGCCTTCGCAACACATTGCCCATCATGCCAAACGTATCGAAGGGAATCCGCGAAAAAGCACCGGTGGGGAAAAGGAACAAACCGTCAACAATCCTGTTGCGATCGTGGACCATGAGACAGGGGCAATACAGTTTCTCTACTGCGTAAATTATGCACGTTGCTTTTCGATGCGCAGTACTGATGATGGTCTCACTTGGAGCACGTCTGTCGAAATCACCTCTGCGTTTGAGCCCTTTCGCAAAAAGTATGACTGGAAGGTGATCGCGGTAGGCCCTGGGCATGGACTTCAAATCAACAGCGGTCGGTTAGTCGTCCCGATGTGGCTGGCGTACGGAAATGTGGGCGATCACAAACCGTCTGCCTCGGGCACAATCTACAGCGACGACCACGGGAAGAGTTGGCAGGCAGATGAGATCGCATTTCCGAATGAAGGTGAATTCGGAAACCCAAACGAAACGATGATCACTGCACTGTCCGATGGTCGCGTGATGCTGGTCGCACGCAGTGTGTCCAATGCAAACCGCAAATTGATTTCAACAAGTCCTGATGGAGCGACACAGTGGAGTGAACCTGTCTTTCATGATCAACTGTGGGAGCCAATCTGCATGGCCAGCATTGTGTCACATCCTTCCAAGCCCGGGACCTTAATCTTTTCCAATCCGCACAGTCTGGGTCTCAATAAGAACGGCGAAGAAAAACCTGCGGGCAAGGGAAAGCGGCAGAACCTGTCGATCAAGCTGAGTTACGATGACGGCGAGACTTGGCCCGTCAATAAGACACTCGATCCAGGCCCCAGTGCCTACTCCGATCTAGCCGTCTTGCCTGATGGCACAGTCCTCTGTCTTTACGAGAAAGCGGACAGCATTGTCTGTGCGAACTTCAACTTGGAATGGGTCAGCCGTCCGTGACGCGATCATTCGGAGCATGGCAAAAAGATAGGTGGCAGAAAAATGAAAAATCAAATCTGGATAATCGGAACAATGTTTGTGAGAGGCAACTTCATCTACTACTTCTTCGTCTGTTTTTTCGCCGCGCATTTTTTTGCCAACAACGACTGTCGTGCCCAGAATCTTGCCGAGACACATCCCAACGTCTTGCTGATCGTCTCCGAAGACAACGGGCCGGAACTTGGCTGTTATGGTGATCCCTACGCGCGCACTCCGAATCTAGACAAGCTCGCTGACGACGGGATTCGTTTCAACCGAGCGTTCGTTGCTCAAGCGGGTTGCAGCCAATCCCGCGCCAGTTTCCTGACCGGACTTTATCCTCATCAACATGGACAGATTGGACTGGCGACTTGGGGGTTTCGAATGTATCGCGAAGACACTCCGAATCTGCCGCGAAGTCTGAAATCGGCAGGCTATCGTACGGGAATGATCGGCAAGTTGCATGTGAATCCTGAATCGGCGTTCCCGTTTGATTTCCACGAGATCACAGGCGCGAATTTTAATCGCCAGAAACTGACTGACTATGCGAAGCATGCGGCGAGCTTCATCAGCACTGGCGACAAGCCGTTCTTCCTGAGCGTCAACTATCCCGACGCACATGACCCGTGGCTGCGTCAAGTCGATGGTTTGCCAAGGCAACCGCTAACTGGGGCTGATGTCAAAGCGATGGCCTACATGGGCGTCGATCCACCAGAGATGCGTGGGATGGTGGCTGATTATTACAACTGCATCAGCCGTCTTGATTCGCTGGTCGGAGATCTGCTCGCAACCCTTGAGCAATCTGGCAAAGCGGGAAACACGATCGTGATTTACATCGGCGATCATGGCGCTGACCTGCTGCGTGGAAAACGAACGAGTTACGAGGGAGGTGTTCGTGTTCCAATGATCATGCGATGGCCCAGTCATCTCAAGCCGCATGTGGAAGAGGCACTAGTCTCGACGATCGATATGATGCCCACCGTGCTCGAAGCGGCACAAGCGTCTCCAGTCGCGGGGCTTCCTGGTCGCCCACTTCAACCGCTGATGAGTGGCGAACCCGTTCGCTGGCGAGACTACTTGTTTACCGAGTATCACACGCATGCCGCAGCGCCCAATTATCATCCTCAACGCGCCGTCCGCAACGATCGGTACAAGCTGATCGAAAACCTGTTGCCCGATACGTTGAACCCAGACTATGCAAACACGATTCGCAAGCTTGAAGGCGATGCGACCGATCGTGGACAACAGAACGTTGGTGGAATGATTTCCATGGCGATAGCCGCTGCGTCGGCTGAGATCGCTACTGCGTATGAATTGATGGAGACCCCGCCGCGATTTGAACTTTACGACCTTCGGGATGATCCGCACGAGTTCCGTAATCTCGCCGCCGCACCCGAGCACGCTGCGACACTCGCGGAACTCACCCAAGCCCTCACGCGGTGGCGTCACGATACCCATGATCCACTTCTCGATGCTCAGAACCTGGAGCGGCTAACGGCCGAGGTCACCGCCGTTAAGTCGAAGTCCGAAGGCAAACAGGACGTTTGGGGCTATCCCGACTACTTTTTCGGCAAGGAACCTGCCACCAGGTTGAAGAGCAACGACGCGAAACGCACCAAGAAGAAGAACGCGAAGCAGCAATGAAGCGTCCACTCGACGGACGCAGCTTTTTGCCACCGCCTACCAACAAGTCACCGGGATGCGAGTTAGCAGGACAAAGACGATACTTCCGCAATTTTGATTTCCCGCCGAGTGCCTCATTACGGTTTTCGTGAGACTCGCAAATTCCTGTGTCATTTGAAAAACTTGCGATCGTCAATGCTTCGCCCGCTGCCAAACGGACGATGTGGCATCTGTATTCAGTGGGTACGGTTTGGCGAGATGAAATCGAAAATCACCTCGGGGCCGATAAAGCGGGCTTGCATCTATTCTGGGTTCGACGCGGCCAGGGACTGCTCGAAACACCGTCGGGTCAATTCTCGCTGGCACCTGGTCCGCAGTGTTGGCTCGTCGATCTGCGTCGTCAGCGCACGTATCGACCAATCGAAGGAGCAAGATTAGTTACGGACAGCTTTCGATTTGGAGGCCCGCTTCAAGATGCTTGGTTGTCGATGTTGGGCGGCGCCGGCGAAGTTGTGATGAAGCCCCAGATGATGAGCCAACTCAATCAGGTCCATCGCAAACTGATTCGAAATAAATTGGTGAGCTCGTCAAGCGACGAATGGCGAATCCACCTTTTGATCACTCAAGTATGGGGCAACTTATTGGAGGCACGCGGTCACTTTTCACAATCGATCCATCGCCCACCTGTTCCAGTACAGCGGGTCATCGATGCGGTACAGGCTGAACCGATGCACGATTGGCAGGCGAGCGAATTGTCATCCGTCGCCGGTATTAGCTACTCCGGGTTGCGAGCCGCATTCAAACATTCACGCGACGAAACGTTGCATGATTTCTTACAGCAAGTCCGCTTAGATCAAGCGTATATTTTGCTGGCCGACCCAAAGCTGTCGATCAAAGAGGTCTCCGCAAGACTGAACTTCAACGACGCTACTTATTTTTCGCACTGGTTTCAACGACTGCATGGAAACACGCCAGGTGACTACCGTCGATCGATCCGCGGATGATCGTGTTGGCAGAAATCGCAAGTCTCCTGGCAGCTATCGCAAGCAATTAAGCTGCCATAAACCGGGCCCTGCGTTACAATTGACGCCGCAATGGAAAATTCAACGCATCGAAACGTGGTGGGCATCATCGGCCTGGGGCTGATGGGAAAGGCATTCGCTATCCGCTTGCTCGACGCCAATTTTACGGTGTTCGGCTACGATCCTGTGGTTGAACAGCAACAAGCCTTTGTCAAGCTTGGCGGTCAACTCGCGACGTCCAATCAAGAGGTAGTTAAGCTCGCCCGGCGAGTCTTGTTGAGCCTGCCGGATCATCACGTGGTCGGACATGTGTTGAACGATGTGCAGTCGGTACTCCAGTCGGGCCAATGCCTGATCGATACGACAACGGGCTCGCCGGAACTGGCCGAGCTGCACTGCGAGCACCTGCGCGGTTTCGGAGTCGGTCATTTGGACGCAACCGTTTCTGGTAGCAGCTCGCAGTTGGCTGCGGGCAATGCGATGGTGATGGTAGGCGGCGAGCATGACCTGTTTCTCCGGTGCCAAGATTTGTTTCACTGCTTGGGTCAAAAAGTCTTGCACGTAGGCGACGCAGGTACCGGTGCCAAGATGAAACTTGTCACCAATCTGGTGCTGGGGTTGAACCGGCTTGCGCTCGCCGAAGGACTTGTCTTTGCGTCCTCGTTGGGATTGGAGCCGAGCCTGGTTTTGGAGGTACTCAAGTCCAGTGCGGCGTACTCGCAGGCGATGGACACCAAGGGCCAGAAAATGATCGATGGCGATTTCAGTGTGCAGGCCCGATTGTCGCAGCACCTCAAGGACGTCCGCTTAATCCTACAGTCCGCCGCCGGGGCCGGTTTGAAGCTTTCGGCTTCACAGAATCATTGTCGCCTGCTTGAACAAGCCGAAGCGATTGGTTTAGGTGAATTTGACAACAGTGCCATTATCCAAGTAATCCGGAAGTCACCCCATGAATGCAGTTAACCGAAGAGTGTTTATCAGTGGCGCAGCGGCCGCTGCGGTGGCGATGCCAACTGTCGTGCGCGCAGCGTCGGCAAATGGAGCGAAAATGAACGTCGCCTTCATTGGCTGTGGAGGTCGGGCCATCTCCTACCGCGACGAGTTTAGAAAGCTGGCCAACGTCACTTGGGTATGCGATCCCGACAAAGCCCGTCTGGATAGTTTTGCGAACGCGACGGGGGCGAAAGGCACAGACGATCTGCGGCGCGTGTTGGACGACAAGGACGTTCAAGCAGTCGTCATTGCAACTCCCGACCATTGGCATGCACCGGCAGCGATCATGGCTTGCAACGCCGGCAAACACGTCTACGTCGAGAAGCCATGCAGTCACAACTTCGTCGAAGGATCATTGTTGGTTGCAGCCGCGAGAAAAAATAACGTGGTGGTTCAACATGGTACGCAGAGCCGAAGTTCTCGGATGATTGTCGATGCTATCCAGCTTATCAAGGACGGTACCATCGGCGACGTACTGATGGCTAAAGCGTGGAATGTGCAACGCCGGGACAACATCGGAAAGTCAACTCCATCGGTTGCCCCAGCCAATGTAGATTACGACGCATGGATCGGACCGGCGCAGTTCATGCCCTTCCAATCCAATCGCTTTCACTATTCGTGGCATTGGTGGCACAACTTTGGAACGGGCGATGTCGGTAACGACGGTGCGCATGAGATGGATATCGCTCGCTGGGGTTTAGGCGTCGAAGGTTTCCCTAGCTCCACTTCGGCGCTGGGCGGCAAGTATTACTTCGATGATGACCAGCAATTTCCTGATCATGCGACCTGCGTTTTTGAATGGCCCGGAGACGGAAAAGTCGGCCAGCGCCGTCAACTGATGTTTGAGATGCGTATCTGGTCCAAGAACTATCCCCACAATTGTGACAGCGGCGTGGAGTTTTATGGGACTCGTGGAATGCTGATGGTCAGCAAGCGAGGCAAGTTGATGGTCTGGTCGGAGGACAACAAGCTGATTGAAACTCCCAAGCCCAAAGAGACCCTCGCGTTGGCATCGAGCCATCAAGCGGATTTTCTGAATGCGATTGAAACCGGCCAAAAGCCAACTGCAGATATTGAGATCGGCCATCACTCCACCGCGCTGATCCACTTAGCGAATATCGCCGTACGTACCGGCAGGCAGATTCAGTTTGATTCCCAGAGCCAAACGATCACCAATGATGCTGTTGCCAATCAGTTGTTGGGTCGAACCTATCGCGACGAGGGTCACTGGTCCGTTCCCAAGCTGGCCTGATAGACAATCGTTGATAATACGGCATGCGACATGGAGTGGTATTCGCCGGAATTCCACTCGCTTGCGGGACTTCTGGCGAAATCGACTACCTCACTCATGAACTACTCGAAACGATCGGCTGTAAGTTATTGATGAACAAGGCTCCTGATTCTAACTCGTCAAATCACTCTGCTGAGGCTCAGCCACTTTCGCAATGGGCAAAGCTCGCTGTGATCGTGGCCGCGTTTCTCGGCCTCGTGTTTGATGGGGTCGAATTGGGCATGATGCCGTTAGCCTCGCTGTCTGTGTCCAAGAGCCTCTTGGGCGAAAGATTCACACCAACTTTAGGAGGTGAATGGTTCGCTTATTTCACCGCAGCCTTGATGTTGGGTGCAGCCATCGGTGGAATCATCCTGGGCAACTTGGGTGATCGTATGGGACGTTCACGAGCGATGGGAGTCTGCATCTTGTTTTATTCGGTGTTTGCCGGTTTGGGTGCATGGGCACAGACTCAGGAGCAGATGCTATTCCTACGATTCATGGTGGGCTTGGGAGTTGGCGGACTGTGGCCAAATGGAATTGCACTCGTCGCGGAATGTTGGCCGGGAGCATCGCGACCGCTGGTTTCGGGGGCCATGATGGCGGGCTTGAACATAGGCATCTTATCGCTCTCGCAAGCTGCTCGCATTTGGACGTTGACCGAACATTCATGGCGTTGGCTGTTCCAACTAGCCTCGCTGCCTGCACTTCTTGGAGTCATCGTTCTGTTGGCTCTGCCAGAGTCTCCGCAATGGCTACAGTCTCGCGGTAAGGTGCAACGCGGAGACGGAACCGGAAAACGATCGGTACGATTGAGCGAGCTCTTTCATCCGAATTTGCTTCGCTCCACTTTGGTCGGCATGATGGTCAGCGTGATTCCGATGGTAGGTGCCTGGTCGGCGAGCAAGTGGATGATTCCCTGGGCAGAGAATGTCGCCAGCAGTCAAGATATCGGCTACAAGGCCGCGACCCAGGGTTGGTGGGCGTTCGGGGCAACGTTTGGTAGCTTGGCCGGTGCTCAAATCGCCTACTGGCTTGGTCGACGCATCAGTTACTGCCTCATCAGTTTGCTGACGTTTGCGGTAACCTTGGCAATGTTTCAATGGACCTCACCGCTATCCGCTTCGTTTCATCCGATTGTCTTTTTCCAAGGCTTCGTCAGCACGCTGTTCTTTGGTTGGCTGGCTCTCTCGCTACCCGAACTGTTTCCCACTCGAGTTCGCGCCAGCGGTAGCGGACTGTGTTACAACTCGGGTCGCTTTGCCACAGCAATCGGAGTCTTCATCGCAGGCTCATTATTCAGTTATTTTGGCAGCAGTTACCCGCATGTTGGCTCTGTCTGCGCCAGTATCTACGCGCTGGGCATCATCGCAATCTGGTTTGCCCCTGACTTTAGCCAATCTCAACTTCAATCAGAAACTTAGGTCTTAGTCAGATGAAGTACAAACCCTCTATGAGCGTAGTAAATCTCGTCAAGACTTCAGTTCTTCCAATGAATTCTGGCGAATTCCATGACGGTAAATTTTGGACGGTCGCTCGCCTTGTGCTCGTCAGTTGTTTGCTGTGGTGGCCCATGACGCTTGCGGCTCAGCAGCCGAAAGTTCTTTCAGATGCGTCTTCGATGTGGCAGTTCCAAATGCACCCAAAGCATGTGCAAATTCTGCTCAAAGGCGAAACAGTCGCTCAATTCGTTTTTCAAGATCAGAGCATTCGCAGGCCCTACTTCGCTAACCTCAAATTACCCGGAGGTGTTCAGGTCACGCGAAACCATCCGCCCATCGCAGGCGTTGATGCAACCGATCACGATACGATGCATCCGGGCGTATGGCTCGGATTCGGAGATGTTAGCGGCGTTGACTTCTGGCGCAACAAGGGTTCGATGGAGCACTTGCGATTTGTAGATGAACCAAAAATCCAAGATGGACGATTGTTGTTCAGCACTGAATGCCGACTCGTCAATGAGCGAGGTGAAGCAATGGGGTTGCTGTTGAATCACTTTGTCTTGATGACTTGCGAACCAGAGAATCGGGACAGTGAAAGTAAAATAGAAGAAGCTCTTGGTAACTCTCGCGATGATGTTCTGGGTTGGCTGCTGATTTGGAAAGCAACCATTTCGGCAAGTCAGCAAACTATTTCGATTGGCGATCAAGAGGAAATGGGATTTGGAGCTCGAGTGGCGACCGCGATCAACGAGAAAAATGGTGGTCACATCGAGAGCTCAACAGGCCAACAATCCGCTGAGAACACGTGGGGGCAACCAGCAGATTGGTGCGACTATTCCGGGACCATCGACGGTCATGCGGTGGGAATCACGCTGATGGCTGACCGCACGAATTTTCGTCACTCTTGGTGGCACAATCGCGACTATGGAGTCTTTGTTGCCAATCCATTCGGTCGCCAGGCGATGAAACAAGGCGAGAAGAGCGAAGTCCGTATCGAGGCGGGCAGGTCGTTAACACTTCGCTTTGGTGCACTCATTCACGCTGGGGCCGAAGTCGATGTTAGTGAATTTTTCAACGTCTTCATGGATGCAGGCAATGAGTGAGTTTCGATAATCAGAACTAAAATCAAGGTCCACTATGTTCTGTCAATTCGTTAAAAACCTAGCCGTAACTACCAGCATATTTGTTCTTGGTGTGAATCCCACGACGGCAACATCCCCATTCTTCTGCCGCTTATCGTTTTGCCAGCTCCATCGTTATTCGGTTCTATCTTCAATGACGGGGTTCATCACTATTCTTCTCACTTCGCTCTTCTGCCAAGCATCCTCCAAAGCCGAACGTCCGAACGTCCTCATGATCGTCGTCGATGACATGAATGACTGGGTCGGATGCTTGGGAGGTCATCCCGATATCAAGACACCGAACATCGATCGATTGGCTGAACGAGGACTGTTGTTTAGCAACGCCCATGTGGCTGCACCCGTGTGCAATCCCTCGCGAGTGGCAACGCTTACTGGCTTGCAACCGTCCACGACAGGAATCTACGGCAACGAGACCAAATGGCTTGAAGCCATGCCCAATGTGGCAACCATTCCACAACATTTCAAAGCGAACGGTTATTACGTTGTTGGTGGAGGCAAAGTCAACCATCACATGCCAGGCTTCAATCGTCGCAGCGATTGGCATGATTACTTCGATCAAGTGTTCGACAGCCATTATCAAGATCAGCTCGCCCTTGGACTGGACGTAAAGAATTTTGCATGGCCCGCTGGTTTTCCTCTCAATCGTCTCGAAGCGGTCAGGACGTTTTCAAAGCCTCCACAGAACGCGAGCGAATTCGACTGGGGCGTATTGGACAAGCCCGACCGCGAGATGGGTGACGGCAAGATGGTTGAGTGGGCCGTGAATTTCCTCTCGCAACCGCCGACCCAGCAACCTTTTTTTCTGGCCGCAGGCATCTATCGTCCGCATCTGCCGTTCTACGCCCCAAGAGAGTATTTCGAGATGTATCCGCTGGATCAAATCACTCTCCCGCCGATCAAGGCGGATGATTGCGATGACTTGCCCGAATCTGGGAAGCACATGGCTGCGGATCGGCGAGGGGATTATGAACTGGTGATGAAGGAAGGTCGCCATCGCGAGATGGTGCAGGCCTATCTCGCCAGTATCACCTTTGGTGATGCGCTCATTGGCCAACTGCTTGACGCGCTCGATGCAAGTCCCGCTGCCAAAAATACGATTATCGTGTTTTGGTCTGATCATGGCTGGCACCTTGGTGAGAAGCAGCACCTGCACAAGTTCACGCTCTGGGAACGCTCGACTCGCATCCCGATGATCATCGCTGCACCGGGCATTACGCAGAAAAACACTCACTGCGAAAGATCGGTAGGTGCTATCGATCTATTCCCAACACTCAACGAACTTTGCAATTTGCCTGTTATTTCCGCCCTCGACGGAATGAGCCTTGTTCCATTGCTAAAGGACCCGCGCGGCAAGTGGGAGCAGCCTGCGCTCACGACACATGGACAAGGCAATCACGCGATCCGCAGTGAGCGTTGGCGATACATTCGTTACGCCGATGGAAGCGAGGAATTGTACGATCATGAAAATGACCTCAACGAATGGAACAATCTCGCTGGCAATCCTCAGCTAACGAGCGTGAAAGCTCAACTTAGTAAAGCGTTGCCGACTATCAACGCCGCTGCGCTTGGCAAGAAGAAAAACCGGAACAGCAAATGACAGAGAAAGTGTCTCGCAACCTGTGTCCCAGTTGTAAATTGCTTTGGCCGTGCGACGGACGGACCCTATCAGTACGTATAAAACTCGCCTCGCCCAACGCGAAAAGACGTCTCAATCCTGCGACCACGGATGGATGTCAGTTCGTTACAAAATAAATTCCCCGGCGGCGAAAGGTGCCGAGCGAGAACCTTCTACAACACCGGGCTCAAAACTCCAAAACTCACTCGTCGAGGTGGCACTGGAAGAATTCCATTGCCTCCGAAGCCGCGATACTGCTGAAAACGCTGATGTCGCGCGAACACCAAACGAATTTTTCAATTTCAACCATGATTGCCGCTAAACTCTCAAAAAATATACGTGCCGGAAACACCGTCTTCGGTACGTTGATCGTCTCGCCATCGCCACGATGGCCCGATGTGGTTCGCCGGCTTTCGCTCCGATCGAGCAACCGTATGAAGCACGGGTTTTTCAATTCATCCATAAGACTATTTTACACAGTGAGGTCTGCTAGTATGCCAACGTTATTAAGCATCAAGCAGAAAACAACGGCCTGGAGTCATAGTGGGATTCGCCAGAATTCCTTGCGAATGGGATTTTTGGCGAAATCCAATACAACAGATATTGACCGCCCGACGCTCATCTCCAGTGTCAATCCATTGCGATACTCGTCCTTTCTTGCGGCTCTTGTAATTCTGATGTATTTGCTTCGCATCTGTTTGCTTCACATGTTCACGAATACTTGGGAATTCTGGCGAATCCCACTACGTAAAATTGTGCTCCATTCATTGCTGCTTATCGTGACCGCTGTTTGGACTCAAGCAGCCGACTACTACGTTGCCGTCGATGGTTTCGACTCCAATCCAGGAACGATCCAGCAGCCTCTTCGGACGATTGGCAGTGCCGCACGGAAGCTACAGGCCGGCGACACTTGCTGGATTCGCGGCGGAGTATACCGTGAAACGATCAAGCTGACTGGCTCAGGTCAACAAGACAAGCCGATTGCCTTTGCACGATACCAAGCCGAACAGGTAATCGTTGATGGTTCCGATTTAGTTCCCGGTCCCTGGACTGTTGGCGATAACGGAATTTGGAAAACCAAGATTGCTGGTGACCGAAAAATCGAAGCTGTCTTCTGTCAGGCACGGATGATGATTGAAGCCCGCTGGCCCAACTGCTCGTGGGAAGAAAATTGGGATGCAGACAAGAAATGGGCGCTCACCGAAAAGGGGTCAAAGCTAGGTGAAATAGAATGCCCCGAACTCGGCTCTTCTAACCAAGACTTGAGCGGTGGCCTGCTTTACTTAAAGCTCAGCAAGGGCAACAACTGCTTCACACGACCCATCACAGACCATCATACGGGTTCGAATAAACTGGAGTACGACAGAACTGGGATCGAAGGACGAGCCTGGAATGAGGACTCGATGCCCGAGCGAATCAAGAAGTTTGGCTTCGAGCAGAATCGGTTTTTCGTTACAGCCAAAGGCGCCTTGGACGCGGCCGGTGAGTGGTGGCACGATGCCGAGCAGTCTGAGTTGCTGTTTGTTCCTCCAGGCAACGGTAGCGACGATCCGAACAGGCTGGAAGTATCCGTCAAGACTCGTATCGCTGGCTTTGAAGGCGAAGGCGTTAGCGATATCGCTATTGAGGGCATCGAGTTTCGTGGCTGCAATCTTCGACTGGATGAGTGCCGTAGGTTAAGCGTGCGCAACTGCCGTTTCGTTTACCCTTCAACTCCCAAGATCTTTCCGGATGGAAAAACCGCTTTGGAGATGCAGCGGAATCTGCGAGTGACTGGCGAAGACAATGTGTTGGAACGGTTGTTGATCGAGTGGGCTGTGGACGGTGCTTTAGAGGTCGAAGGCTCGGGAAATCGCATCGAGAATTGTATTGTTCATGATTCGAATCTGCATGGTCGTCATCCAGGCCCAGCCATCAGCGTGCGTGGGCGAGTTGAAAAACGTAAAGCGTCCGCAAGCCATGCCAACATGATCAGTCACTGTACCGTTTACAACGTCGGTGGCGTTGGAATTTATGCTCAGGGTAGCGGTCCAGCAATCGCTGAATTCAATCATGTTTTCAACGCTGGACTTTACTGCGCGGACATCTCGTCGTTGTATGTTCCCGTTGGCAAAGAAATGGCAGGTACCGTTGTCCATCACAATTGGCTGCACGACATCAGCGGAATTGGCTTTCGAGTCGACATCCAAGGACGCGGCATTACCGTCCATCACAATCTGGTCTGGAACGTTTCTGTAGGCTGCAAGCTACAGGGCTATCAGTTGGCTGCCTACAACAACACTGTGCTCACGCACGACGCCACTGGAGGCTTCATCGTGGTCTTCGAGCCCGATGCCACGCCCGCAGAGATTTCAGGATGGCATGTCCGCAATAACGTGGTCAACGCATTTTATGATCGACTATCTCTACGCAATGACCCTCGAAAGACCACTCGCGAATTCGTGATGCCTTTAACACCAGTGGACGGAGCCATCGATCATAATGTCATCGTTCAGGGAGATAACCAGTCTCAACTATTTGTCGATCTGACCAGGCATGATTTCCGACCCAAGCCCAGTGGTCCACTTGACGGAACCGGAGTAGTCGTTGAGGGAATTACCAACTCTGTTCAAGGAACCAGACCGACAATCGGTGCTCTAGAACCGGCGACAAGTCCTTGGCACGCCGGATCGAACTGGATGAACGACGGCCTGAAGGTTCCCGCTTCGCCTGCCGAAGCTACCGAGCTTGCCAAGCAACTTCGCCCCGCCTCAATCCAATTAGGCAAACCCAATCGGAGATACGAAGATCAGTAGTGGGATTCGCCAGGATTCCTCTTCGCGTAGGAATTCTGGCGAATTCCATTACGAGCTAACTCTAGCCCGCGGTTGGACGCCCATTTTGTGATCGATGCCTGCAAAAGGCGAAGGAACTCGAATGAAGAATAACCAGAGCATAAATACAATCTCTCGTACCCCATTTTTTTGCCATACATTTTTTTGCCATATGGTTTTGACCGCGATCATGTTCGCATTCTTGCTGCTGGCTCAGCACACTGAGTTGCGAGCGGCAGATAAGCAAAAGCCGAACATCGTACTCTTCCTTATCGACGATCTCGGTTGGCGTGATTTGGGTTGTCAGGGAAGCGCGTACTACAAGACGCCGAACATCGACAGGCTTGCGAGTGAAGGGGTGCGCTTTACGGATGCCTATGCGGCCTGCGCTGTCTGTTCACCCACTCGCGCAGCGGTACTAACTGGCAAGTATCCGGCCAGATTATTGCTCACAGACTGGCTGCCATCTGGCCGTTGGGACCCCAAGGCCAAATTACGTGAGGGAAGATTTTTGCGAGGATTGCCGATGGAGGAATTCACGCTTGCAGAGGCCTTGCGTGAAGGTGGCTATCGGACTGCAAGCATCGGAAAATGGCATTTGGGCAGCGAGCCATTCTCATTGCCCGAGCATCATGGTTTTGATGTGAACATCGCCGGCAACGCGCACGGCGCACCGGGTAGTTACTTCTTTCCGTATGCTGGCGATTGGTCGATTCCCACGACTGGCCAGAAAGCGAAGTGGAGCGTGCTGCCCGATGGCAAGCCTGGCGAGTATCTCACCGACCGGTTGACTGACGAAGCATTGAAGTTTATCGAGAACAGCAAAGACAAGCCGTTCTTTCTCTACTTCCCGCATTACGGAGTTCACTCACCCTTGCAAGCCAAAGCGGAGATGATCGCCAAATACGAGCATATCCCCGAAGCAGAGCGGCAGGGTAAACCAGAGTACGCGGCGATGGTCGAGAGTGTGGATGAAAGCATGGGGCGAGTGATGGGGACGCTGGCGGACCTTGGTCTCGATAAGAACACCGTCGTCATCTTCACCAGCGACAACGGTGGGTTCTACAACGCCACGGACAACGCGCCGCTGCGTGCCAACAAAGGCGCCTATTACGAAGGAGGCATTCGTGTACCTTTGATCGTCCGCTGGCCTGATGTCGCCAAGCCCGGTTTGGTCGTGAACCAGCCCGTGACAAGTACCGATTTCTATCCGACCTGTTTAACCGCCGCAGGCTTAGACTCGCTGCCTAACCAGCACATGGACGGCCGGGATCTGACCCAGCTTCTGCAAGGCAATGGAAAGTTCGATCGCGAAACACTGTTTTGGCATTTTCCTCACTACAACGACCATCCTTCCAGTGTGCCGTCGAGCGTCATCCGCAAGGGTGAATGGAAATTGATCGAGTCCTTCGATCCCGAAAGTATCGAACTTTACAACCTCGAAAGTGATCTAAGCGAAACGACCAACCTTGCTTCATCCCAGCCATCCAAACTCGCGGAGTTGCAGAGCGATTTGAACGCCTGGCGGACGGTCGTTCGTGCCGAAATGATGACTCCTAATCCAGACCACGATCCGAACGGGACGAAGCCTCGCAATAAAAAGAAAAAGGTGAAGGAATAGCGGCCCGCTACAAATGAGAGACGATCAGCATCGGATCTTGTGATTCGCTTGCCCCCATTCGATTGCCATCGTTGGCTGGTGCGTTAGAGAGGGTTGATCCGTTCAGAGCCTCGCGTACAACCGATGCTTCGCCCTGGTTGGCATGTCTTGGTTTTGGCAATCGAATGGAAGCCGCTTGATCGAACACAAAGCCAAGTTCAAGGGCGAGTTTGCTATTATCATACGTTCCCGCACGCCGTCCATGGACCGTCTCGACGGAGGGCAGTACTTTAGCCAGTTATCCCAAGAGAATCATGCGTCAGCTCATCCTTGTCACCTTCATCTTCTCCGCAGCCATCCTCGGCGCACAGGATCCATCATCGAAGGCCACTGCCAAGTCCAAAGTCGGCAGAATCGAAACGCCCGCCCCTGCACATCCACCGCTTCAGTCTGTGGATATCACGAAGTTGCCCGAGGGCACCGAGCATCTCGATCTTTACCTGCTGATGGGCCAGTCGAACATGAAAGGCCGAGGCATCATGCCGGAGGTGCCGAAGGTTGATCCGCGAATCGTAATGATGCATCTCAAAGACGACTCGTGGTATCTCGCGCGTCACCCGCTGCATCTCGTTGGCGACGCGAAGACTTTCGCAGGGCACGACAACGCCGGCGTTGGCCCCGGGCTCGCCTTTGCTGAATCGCTGATATCGCAGAACCCGAAAATGGCGATCGGACTCGTTCCTTGTGCAGTCGGCGGCTCACCGATCAACCTTTGGAAAAAAGGTGCCAAAATCTACAACGAAGCTCTTCGCCGCGCCGTGGTCGCGCTGAAAACCACGGCGCCGGTCAATGCCCGCATTCGTGGCGTGCTCTGGCTGCAAGGTGAAGCGAACGCAAACGCCGCTGGTCTCGCGGTTCACCAAGCCAAGCTCGTCGAGCTCATCGATGACCTTCGTGCCGACCTCGCCCAGCCAGACCTGCCTTTCATTGCGTGCACGATCGGTGAGATGGGCGACGCATCGACGCTCGCCGACAAAATCGCAATGAACCATCTCCTCCTTACTCTCCCCGCGAAGCGTGCTCACACCGCATGCGTCGATGCCCGTGAATTGAAAACGCACATTGGCGACAGAGTTCACTTCGATACACCCGCACAGAGCGAGATCGGTAAACGCTTCGCTGTAAAACTGAACAAGCTGCTCGCAGAATAGAACGAGGCGAAAACAATGAATGCATCGAGTATGAGACACACAATCATTGTTTCTCCGCAGAATCAGACATAAGCAGGGGAATGGGAGACGCTCAACGTGCAGGCGAAACATCCTGGTGGCGAGCACTTCAAAGCCGGTGACAAGAACAACGATGGCTTCATCGACGCCACCGAGTATCGCGAGGTCTCCAAGACGGGACATCACAGTGAACAGCACTGCAAAGTGGCGGACGCGAACAAGGATGGCTTTCTTGGTCTCACCGAGTTCACAGCCCACGCCGAGCACAAGCTCACTGTGCTAGAAAGCGGCCAGCCGAAAAAGAATCGAGATACCGCTTCAATGTTGGAATCTAAAGATAGAGGGATTCGCCAGGAACCTTCAGATTTCACATCTGTTTTTTCTGTGAAAAGGATTTCTGGTAAAATCCATTGCGATGAGGACTCCCCTCCTCGCGAATCCAAGGACGAAAAGTGATTATCAAACCCGAGTTGTATTCAATGGCATTACTTTGTCTCTTCTTTCTGTTAGCCCTCTTCGTCCCAGTCGTCTCGCTCCAGTCAGCGGAGTCTGCAGTGACCAAGCCCAACGTTGTCTTTATCTATGCTGACGACCTTGGCTTTGGTGATATTGCATGTCATGGGCATCCACACATCCAGACCCCCAACCTCGATCGACTTGCCCGCGAAGGAACCGATTTTTGGAGTTTTACCGTTGTGAATCCGGTGTGCTCGCCAAGCCGTACGGGGATTGTTACGGGACAGTTCCCTTCGCGCTGGGGCGTCCATCAACATTTCGCTTCGCACGAGCAAAATGCGGAACGCAACATGCCCGACTGGCTTGATCCCAGTGCCCCGCTGCTGCCGCGAGCGATGAAGCAAGCGGGCTATCGCACGGCACACTACGGCAAGTGGCACCTTTCAGGCGGTGGCATTGCCGATGCACCGATGCCAGCCGAATATGGCTACGACGATGCGAAGGTCTGGACCGGCCCCGGTGCGCATGTGTTTGATGGCACCGACCACCGACTCGCAAGTGGCGAAGCCTCTGCACACGACAAGGAAGCCGCCTCATGGATCAGCGTCGCAGCCACCGATCACGCAGTTAACTTTATCCGTAGCGCCAATGGCAAACCGTTTTATATGAACCTCTGGTTGCACGAGACACATCATCTTGTCTCCGCGACGGAGGATGACAAGATGGCGTATCCTGAAGTGGCCGAACCGCATCGTACCTATTACGCCGCAGTCACTCGCGCGGACCGGCAAGTTGGTCGCATCCTTGATCTGCTCGATGAACTCAATCTCGCCAAGAATACGATCGTGATATTTTCTAGCGACAACGGTCCTGAGAATAGTCACACGCAACCTGGTCAAAAGTTTTATCACAGCCAAGGAAGCACGGGCGGTTTACGTGGGCGCAAGCGAAGTCTTTTGATGGGAGGCGTGAACGTGCCGTTTCTGGCTCGTTGGCCAGGTGTCATTCCCGCTGGTCGCGTGGACAAAGAAACCGCCATCGCAGGCGTGGACGTGTTCCCCACACTGCTTGCCGCAACAGGAACTGTCGAGCCGCAGGGCTACGTCTCGGATGGCGAGAATATGCTTGAGACGCTGAAAGGCCGACCGCAGTCACGCACCAAACCGGTGTTCTGGTGGTGGCAAGGCGGTCACGCAGGCGACGATTGGCCAACCTTTGCGATGCGAGAAGAGCAATATGTGTTGATTCTCGATGAAACCAAGAAGCGTGACGAACTTTACGACGTGATCGCTGATCGCGTGCAAGCGAAGAACGTCGCCACCGAGCAACCGGAACGGGTCGCAAAGATGCGAGCCGATATTGAGAGCTGGCACGCGACGTTGCCCAAGGCGATTGATCCATCGCTCCAGGCTATCGCTCAAGTGCGCCGCGCCTCCGCGAAGGATGCCAAGCCTGACGCGACACCCACCGTCAACCGCGCCGCTGCTTTCGCGAAATGGGATATGAATCGTGACGGCGTACTGACGCTACAAGAATATCGCGATGGTCTCTCGAAAAAAAACGATGTGGAATCTCGTTTTAGGAATTTTGATAAGAACCGTGATGGAGAGCTAAGTCGAGAAGAGTTTATTGGTGCGCAATAGGGCTCAGTGAGAACACAGGCCTTGTAAGGGATTCGCCCTGACCAGCAGATTCAAGATGGTGATGCATTCTCACTAATGCGTGCAAGCAGTCGCCGTGTCGCATTGCGTTCGCACTCGTTCTTGGTCTAGCCGTCTCGGCTTGACAATGGGTGCGATCGAAGGGGGATCACTTATTTGTGGTTAGGATGGATCAAGACGGCTAGATACGTTTGGTAAGCGTACTTGGTAATTCCGGACTTGTTTGCTTCTCCAAACAGCTTGGACAAAGAATATTTGAAGCGCCGAAATCGCTGGTGCTGTCGGTCGCCACCAGGTATTGGTCATCGACTAAGATGGAATCTTTCAGGACGCCAGCGAGAGAGACATCGGTAAGCTCCTCGCATTTCATGAAGCGGCAAGGTGCTCTTTGATTGGCAACACCACCGATTTCTATCTGACTCGAATGGTCACGGAACAATTCTTAGTGAACTGCGATAGTGTCCATGAATCCGATCATCATTTCGTCGAAGCTTTGGTCTCCCCAATGAACATTCTTGGTTGGATCAGGATTGTTGGGGTTGTTCGCTGAGTTATCGTAGATCGCGGTGCATTCCACCACAGTGCCCTTTGGCAAAAGCTTGGGCGCTTCCAGGATGTACTTCAATTGCCAATTGAAGTCGTAATTGGGTACATCCAGCAGTACTTCCTGGGTGCCGTCGGGATAGCGTGCCTCATAACGAAATGCTTTGCCACGCAAATGCATGTGCGGGGTCATCGCAAGTAGTATCTCGTCACGACGTGATGTGTACAACGCCATCACATCATGGTTTGGTTTGCCAGGCGGAATGACGAACTTGTGGTTGATCGCGATTTGACCTTCGAGACGCTTCGTTACATTTGCTTCGTCGATGAAACAAACACCGGCGTCGCTCAAGTCCGTTTGTGCGTATCCATTGGGCGTGTAGTGCATCTCGAACAGCAACTTACTTCCAGCACGAACGTGCAGTGCCACGCCGTCATCGAGCAAAATGGGCAATCCGCCTGGCGCGTAACCAACCAGTACCTGACGCAGGTCAGCTTTCTTACTACCAGGCGGAATGATGTAGACCAGGATGTGGTGGACGATGCTGCGGTTCTGGGGTCGGGCTTGTGCCGCGACAATGAATTTGTCCTCCGTCCACTGCGGATCGACCACGAATCGCTGGTATTCGACCAGTCCCTCGGCCGGAACATTGAACGGCTTGTCACGCATCGGAATCACTTGATCTGGCTCCGGAATTTGCCATCCGACAGTCCACTTTGGCGGTTCTGGGAGATCCGCCTTGTCGCCTTCGGGCATGCCGTTGTCGACCCAAGTACGAATGAGTTCCTTCTCGTCTTCACTCAAGCGAGCATCGTTCGCAAACTTTCCGTGGTCTGGGTTTGCAAACCAAGGTGGCATGCGGTTCTCCTCGATCACTTCGAGGATCGTGTCTTCCCAGCCCAATACGTCGTCGTAGCTTGTCAACGTGAACGGTGCAATCTCGCTCTCGCGATGACAACGAACACATCTCGCGTTGAAAATTGGTGCAATGTGCTTGCTGAACGTGATATTGCCGGTGGGTGTCACTTCTTTCACGCGACCAATATGGCATCCCGTGACTTCCGTCTCTGGGACCGTGACTTCCTTTCCATCCACCAGCTCTTGGATCGCCGTTGCGAGGTCGGAATGCAACCCTTTTTCTCTCGAGTATCCGACACCATATTGGTCATCGATGCGTCCATGGTAACGAACCACAAACGTCTCATCGAGCAAGAACACTTCAGGTGTTCGTGTGGCGCCAAGCTCATCGGCAATTCGATTGCCAACATCTTTGAGCATCGGGAAGTTGATGTTGTGATGGCGTGTGTACGCAGCGAGCTCTGTGAGGCTGTCTTGTGTATTCGCATTGAGCCCGAGGATAGTCAGTCCCGCTTCGGCAAATTTCGCTTGCATTTCACTGAGCCGTGGACCATACAACTTTGCCATGGGACACTCCGTCCCAAGGAAAACGATGGCGATCGCTTTCTTGCCCTCAAAGTCGCTGAGCGAGACGGACTTGCCGTAGCAATTGTCGAGCGTGAAGCGGCTGACCTGTGTGCCGACGACGCGAGTTGCGTCACTCGTTTCAAACGCGAATGAAACGCTGCATGACATCATCGCGATTGCAATCGTGAGCCGTACCAACATTTTTTCAACTCTCTACAAAATGACTGTTCGACAGGAAGACTTACCATAATTGCACAAAAGAATCGAAATTGTCAGCCACATTTGGTATCCATTTGTAGCGATCGGCCCATCGATCGCGATCCGCCTCGCCAAAGCCCCCGTGCCTACTAGTACCGTGCCTGCTAGTACTTGGGGGGCTGGCTCACGAGTTGCCGCAGTGATTCCAGCACTCGCGGTTGCTGGTCGTTGGCGAGTCTGAGTAGCCGATCTCGCTGGTTCGAACCAGTCTTCCAGTGCGTAACGCCCTTCTCGGACACCGTCACCGCCCCAGGTTCGCTGAGGCCGAAATACCCATGATCTGGCCGAATCGCGTACAAGACACTCGTCAAATCCCAGGTCGGCCGGTCGTGCTCTGGACCGCTGTGCAGCAAATACGCTTCACGGACAATATGGTGTTCGAGATACCGAAAATCATCCCGAATACTCTCTCGAGGGTAGGGCAACTGTGAGCCAATCTCAAATTCACTCCAAACCACAGGGACCGTTTTTGGCCACCGATCTGCAAACGTGTGCATCGACTCGATCCCGTTGCGCACATTGGCTTCCGCCTCATTCTTTCCATCCGCTGCCGCGTCAAACGCACCTGCCATCACCGACACAAGCCGAACTTTACGCTGAACAAGATCGGCCCCTTTGAATGGACTCACGTCATCGGCGCCCGTTAAAACTAACGCCGCAAGGTTGGACGCTAAGCCCACTTGAATGATCACAACGGAATGCTCATCGGCCGACGCGAGTTGTTGTCTAAGCAAATGCACCGCATCGGGAAGCTCGTCATTCGTGCGTACGTCATGCGGATAGCGAAATCGATCGCCATCAACCGTTTCGACGAGCGAAAGATACTTGCTGTCTCGAACTTGAGCATCGTGCGTGACGCCGATAGGTATCTCGGGCCGACCATAAAACGTATTCATCGCGTCCACAAATCGTCCCGTTAACGGATTGATCTTGGAAACAGTCACGGCAACAAGTTCACACTCACCACGATCCGCCAACGCATGTAGCATCGCCAGAGCCAACACGTCATCGACGTCACCCGTGATATCAGTATCAAAGACGACGGGTACTGGCTCGCGAGCAAACGTCGACAATGAACTTATGCACAAAGCAACTAGCATGAAAACGGACCTGAGCAACATCGATCGTGACCTGGAAAATGCTAGGGATAAGAAGATGGGTGATTGCGAGGTTCGTCACAGCGTCTTGAGAAACGCGATCAAATCCGCAGTTTCCTGTTGCGATAACTCGCTGCCGCTCACTTTCTCGGGGCTGTGACGTCCTGTCAGAACTTTCTCAAGACTTTTCGCTGAGCCGTTGTGCAGCAACCGAACACGCCGATACACGCCCAACAACGACGGGGTATTGTAGCCCTGGTAGTAATCCGACTCGCTCGAAGTGCCCACGTCATGAACTTCACCGTCGGTATACAGCGGTCCGTTGTGACACTCCGCACAAGCAGCCTTCTCGCCAAAGAAAATCTGCTTTCCACGCACCGCCTTGTCACTAAGCCCACCGTCGGCGGAGAGATACGGATTGGGCGGCAATTCCAAAGTCGCCAAGTACGCGATCAAGGCCGATTTGTCTTCTTCGCTTGGCGGTTTTCCTAACATGGTTGAGGTCACGGACTTCTCCATCGCCTCAGTCAAGTCTTGTTGCCAACCATGCCACGTCCACGGCGAGGATTTCGTTACATTCAATAGCGATAGAACCGTTTTATACGTTCCCTCGGTTCCATCATTCATCGTGTCCATCGGCCGAGCGTTGACGCCACCATCTTGGTGACAGGAATGGCAACTGTACCATTGGTCCAGGCTGAATTCAGCGTCATAGAACACTTCCATCCCGCGACGTGCCACCGTCTTCTCTGGGGATCCACCAAGGTTGATTTCGGCAGTCACTTCCTTTGTTTGAATGTCGACGACCTGAATTGAGTTTCGTAAGAAGTTCGCGACATAGACCGTGCGATTATCACTGCTCATCCTCAGCCCCAACGGTCGGCCGCCCACTTCGATGCGATCGAAACGGTCTTTGTCTCGTTGCAACTCGCGTTCGATCAGGTCGCCTGGTCCACCAGCACCGATGAACGGCAAGTCGGGCAATCGATAGACCAGTAACTCATGCGTCCCCGACGACGATGCAACCAAGCGATTGCCGTCGTTGCTAATCACCAGGTCATGCGGGTCTGCGACTGCTAAACCGGGAACGTCAAGCGATATCGCCTCGCGATCCGCTGGGCCATCAAGGCGAACTCGCCCGATGCGGCTGGCTAGGATCCAGCCTCGTTGAATGTTGCTAACGTTGATCGGGTTCGTTCGATACACCATCCAAGTGAAGTACGCGTATTGCCCATCAGCGGAAGTCCGCATTTGGCCAAAGTTGTTTCCGTTAGCAAGCGGCTCTTGATAGAGTTCTGCTCCCGACTCGGTATCAAGCACCATGATGTTTCCATCACCACCATTGCCAACGGCGAGACGTTTACCGTCTCGGGACAACGTCAAATACTTTGGCCAATTACCGACATCGATGCGGCGCAATAATTGTTGCGTTCGCAGGTCAACCTCAGCGACTTGGGCGGACGCGACTAAGCCGACATAGGCTTTCGAACCGTCGTCAGCGATCGTGATGCCCGTCGGTTCAAATCCAACAGTGACAGATGCCACGTGACTCAGCTTGCCCTCGGTGATGGCGTAGGTTTCGATAGTTCCCGCCCAAGCGGCACTGACCAGAAACTGGTTCGTTTGTGGAATGAACTCAATGTCGGTTGGATGTTCACCGCAGAGGATTTCGTCAATCACTTCGTGGGTGTGAGTGCTAACTAGAGAAACCGAGTTGGCCGTCTGGTTGGTGGTCACGATCCAGTCACCGTCCGGTGACATCGCCAAATCGGCCGGGGAACGGTCGACTTGCCGCTCGATCACGGAGGCTCGCTGGCCCCCGTCAGCTCCACGGACAGCTTGGCTGAGCGACAATGCAAGCAAATAAAAAGCTCCGAGGAGCAAGAAATTTACTTTGATTCTGGGCCGAGTTCTTGTGATTCGCCGAGCGATTTGCATCTGGATTTCCTGGGAAATTTGCTCAAAATTGAGCATGGTGGATACGATTTCCTGCTGGATCATGGTCCCTTTTCTCAAAATCATTCCACCATTGGTTGACGATTGCTTTACAATTTCAGACTTCGGCCACGCTGTGTGGCAAGTATCCCAGTCACATTGTAGAGAGAATTTCCGTGAAGAAACTATTCATGCTCAGTCTTGCTGTCGTCGCTTTCGCGATGAGTGGTGTTGCTACCGCAGACGACGCTGCCAAAGCAGAGATGAAGAGCGGTCCCCAAGTCGGTGATCAACTAGGCGCCTTCAACGTCACAAAGATCGCTGGCGCTGCGAACGATGGCGTCGAAGAAGGCAAAAACTTGTGCTATCGCTGCCGTAATGGTGCCAAACCACAAGTCATCGTATTCACCCGTTCGACCGACCCCAAGGTAACTGAACTCGTCCAAAAGCTTGACAAGGCCATCGAAGAAAACGAATCATCCAAGCTTCGCGTGTTCGTCAACGTGATGGCTGACGACAAAGACAGTGCTGCGGAAGAAGCCAAGAAGTTTGCAACTTCGAGCAAGGCCAAGAACATCCCGTTCGTTGTTCCTAACGAATTCGAAAACGGCCCAGACAACTACGGCGTCAACGCCAAGGCTGAAGTCACTGTGTGCTTTGCAAGCGACCTCGGCGTCAAAGCAACTCACGCCGTTGCTAACGCCAAGGACCTCAACATCGAGTCGATCCTCAGCGACCTTGGCAAGATCCTAAACTAATTTTGCACCTTGCAAGTTAGCCTGCTACAACGAAACCTCGCGACCCAAACTCGCGGGGTTTTTTTGTGCACTAAAACGCAAGCAATTTGGAAGCGATCGTTCGATTCAAGACCGTTGCACTGTGACGAGCGTTGTCTTGTTAATCTTCCAGAACTGTTTTCAAGACGCGATACGCTTCGATGCTTTCGGTCACTTCAGCCTTTCCGCCAGCTTCTTCGACATGTTGCAAAATCAACAGCAACTTTTCTGTATTGCCCGCCGCTGCAACCGCTGCTTTCAATTGTTCTAGCTTGTAAGCGGATGGCAGTAGTGATCCGTTTTTTGCTGAACTCGCTTGCTTCTTCGGCCGAGCAGAGTCCTTCTTGGTAGAACTTGCAACAGTCGTGCTCGCTACCGCAGTACCCGTGTCGCTTGTTGGCTGCGACTCGGCAACAACAGCATTCACATCAGTCGCCTCAGCTACTTTGTTGTGCTGTTTTCCCGTTTGTGGTTTTGCCATAGATGTTTCTCAATTTGTTCGCGTGGTTTTCAACGACGTTTTAGACCACATAATCCCCGTGTTCAATCCGTGCAAAACATCGACGTTGCACATCATGACACATGGCCATCGGGATCCCAGCCGACCCGTCGATCGAAGAAACCGTCACTCGACGATCAAAAATTTTATTCTCCATCACGTTTCGGCGAGGTGATTCCCATGAAGTTCGCCGCGAGTCCTTGAATGAAGTTTGGTAACACCTATTCGAATAGGATGACTCTTCAGCATGGATAGTAACTGGGCAACGAAATCGAGGACGAGACCGACCAATCACCCATGGCGTTCAAGCCAGCTCACTTTCTCGCAGACCTTCGGCTGCCGATGGGCGATCTTCAATTACTCAAAGATGCCGCTGCTGCGATTCGCCAAGAGTACCGCGGGTGTTCGCGTTGGAAACGGTTGCGTTGCCGCAAGTTAAGCCTCTTTGCCGAACGCGATCGCGGTACCATCTGCGTTGTGCATGTGGGTGGTTCTGTCGAGTTCGATTGGACTTGGGAAGGTGCTTTGGCGTTTCGGCCCAAGTCGCTTGACGACAACGGGGCGGTCTCGAATCTCACGTACGAGGATGCTGAGTTCGAAGACGAGATCGCTTGGAAAGGCGAAGTTGTCGAAGTGGATGAGCGAAACGGTTGCCTATTCATCAGTTTGGATAACCCGGAGTCAATGCCGACGACCGGTTCATTTTTTGTTCGTCCATTCGAGTTCCTTTCGGTACTAGATTCGGCTTACAACGAACCCGAGTTCGAGAGCATTCGCTGCGAACTTCCACGTCGCTTAGCCGCGACCCAGGGCGGTATCCACCCCAAGATTGCAAGCCAGAGTCGCGTCGGATTGTCTCACTTACAACCTTGGTGGCAACATTCTTGGAGTGTGCTTTGGGGGCCACCGGGTACGGGCAAGACATGGACCACCGGCCAGCAGATTGCGGCGGTCCTCGAGGATCCGACTGAGCGGATTCTCGTCGTCTCGACCACGAATCGAGCAACGGATGCGGTCGCCCTGTCGATTGGTCAGGCGGTTCGCACAAGAACCTTGACCGACCTTGATGAAGGACGACTCTTGCGCATTGGCAATGGCGCGTCTCTCCAACAGTTCAAACTGGCGGGCTTGGACTCGATGCTTCGGGGTACCGAATCAGAAGTTCTTGTCAAGATCGACGAACTGGCCGGCCAGCTTCGACTCTTTGACACCTGGGAAGAAAAAGCACTCACTTGCAAACAGATCGCCGAGTTGCGAATGAGGCCGTCGGGCAATGCCAATCACAACTTTGTTGATCCCGAGGTGCGAGTTGCTGTCTGTACCGCGTTTAAAGCAATGAGTTTGCTTGGACAGAAGCATGTCAACAAGATGCTCCATGACGGCGACGCACCGTTCACGACGATTTTCGTCGACGAAGCAGGATTGATGTCGCGCACCGCTATTGCTGCGTTGTCGCTATTGGCGGCGCGGCGAGTCTTCCTTGTTGGTGACTCGAAACAGCTCGCGCCAATCAGCCGGATTTCTCGCATTCTTCCGGCACGCCAGCAAAACTGGCTCGCTAGCACTGGCGTAAGCCATCTCGATGCCTTCGAAGACACACCGGCGGCAGTGCACGTTCTCTCCCAGCAATATCGAATGCACTCGGATGTCTGTCGAGTCGTTTCGGAGTTCCAGTACTGCGGACTTCTTACGACAGCCGACGAGACAAAGAACCGCGAGTCCGTTGTACCGCAGCGGATCGCGGCGCACTCGAGAGCCATCTGGTATCTCCTCGACGAAGAGGGAAGTGACCTCGCAGCGATTCGCGCCGAACGAGGACCTGGTCATAAAAGCTGGGTGCGTTCCGTTACTTCATCCGTTCTCCAAAAGCTGCTTGCCGATCCCGAGCTAAGGAAATCTGAAGGACTATTCGTTTCTCCATACAAGGCTCAAGCTCAATCCGTTTCTAAACTTTTATCGCAGTGGCAACTCACCCATTGGCAAGCGTCAACGGTCCACAGCCAACAGGGCGCTGAAGCCGACGTGGTTGTCTTCGATACGCAAACCGATCATTGCACCAACTGCTGCGAGAATCGGTCGAATCAGCATGGAGGAGCTTATTCACGGACCAACTCTTCGAACCACCTGACTTCCCCTGGGCGAAGGTGTCGCTCCTGCAGGTGAAGGATGTACTCGCGGGCATCATGCCGAGTGTCTCATTGTCGATAGACTCGTTCGAATTTGACTACGACCGTGCATCCGAAGAGTTCTTGAATCGCCAGAACGCTGCAGAACTCTTGCCAAGATGCTCTGCTCTCTTCATTGACGAAGCCCAGGACATGGGACCGTTCACGCGCAAGTTGCTACTTTCGCTCGTGGAGCAGACCGACCCCGACGACCCAAACAGTCGCTCGGCACACATTTTCTATGACAACGCTCAGAATATCTACGGCAGACAGACACCGAAGTGGCCACAGTTTGGACTCGACATGCGAGGCCGCTCGTCGATCATGCGAGAGAGCTTTCGTTCGACGATTCCGATTACCGAACTTGCGGTGAATGTCCTGCATCGACTGACGCCGCCCGACGATCGACAGGATCAGAATGAACTGCTAAAGATGGGGCTGCTCGAGAAAGTGGATCGAAACGGTACCGAGTGGTTGCGAGTCCGCTTCAACCAAATCCAAGGACCTAAACCGATCCTCCACTCTTTTCATCATCGCACGGCTGAGCTGGATGCGATCGCGAATCACTTGAGGCATCTCATCCAGCGTGAGGGTATTTCGCCGAGTGATATCTGCTTGATCAATAACGGCAAATCGATTATTCAGCTTCTTGAAGCAAGACTCGGACCGATGATGGCTGAGATTTGTCGGTTCAGATGAACCGCCCGTACGAGCGACGCGACAACACGCTAGTTTTCACTACGTCGCATTCTTACAAGGGATACGAGTCAGAAGTCGTGATGATTCCTTGCGTCGATCAGTACATTACGGGCGATGGCCAGATCCTTGCGAATTCATTGTACGTCGCAATGACGCGTGCGAGATCATTGCTTGCGATCTATGGCCTGACTCATGGATCGACCGTGTCTCGGCGACTCCTTCAAACAATTAGCGATTGTGTCGAGGCGATGAACTCGACACCAAGCGTTGAATTTTCTACGAGTCTCCAAGATGACCTGAATGATATTTTGGACACCATCGGCGTCGAGCACCGAGAATGGCTCGTTGATTGTTGGCAACGATTCGAAATTCACCAAGAACCGATTTTCGCAATCGATGGGAGCATCTTGGCCGAGCCTCTATTCTGGTTCCCACAAGACGGCGAGCTGATGGCGTGTTTCGACAACGCTTCCTACCCGAATGTCCAGCAGGCGGTGTTTCAAGGGCGTCAACTGACGATCCTAAAGCCAGGAGACACGATCTAAATGACACCCTACTACACCATCGCGTTCCGAAACCAGTGAATTTCCACACCCGATAGCCGTAAAGTCTGTCCGTCGCTGGCGGGAATCCATCCTTCGCCCTTCCGCCGCGCAGTGTGTTGCCAGACCCGTTAGACTATAGCCTTGATGATTGGCGAGACGACGATTATGGAGGCAGATCGCGATATGATTTTAGACACGGCTCAACCACCGGTATGTAACCGTTCGGTTGCGAACTCGCGATCTGTGATTGCACTCCTTGTGTTGGGCTACGGTATCGCAGTAAACGTTGTCACGGCAGATGCGGCAACCAAACCCAACATCATTGTCATCTACACGGATGACCAGGGCTTCGGCGATGTCAGTTGCTTGAATCCAAATTCGAAATTTCAAACACCCAACATGGATCGTCTCGCGTCCGAAGGCATCTCGTTCACCAACGGGCATAGTGCGGACACCGTCTGCACACCCTCGCGATACGCATTGCTAACGGGTCGCTATTGCTGGCGGACCAGCCAGAAAACTGGCGTCATGGGCGCAGAGGGAACATGCCTGATCACGGATGGCCGGATGACACTCGCGTCTCTCTTGCGAGACAACGGCTATGACACGGCGATGATCGGAAAATGGCACCTCGGAATGGATTTCCCAGGCGACAACCACACGAATCGCGACTGGTCGCAGCCCGTCCTGGACATGCCGCTTGACAAAGGGTTCGACTACTTTTTCGGCGTTCCCGCGTCGTTGAATTACGGAGTGCTCGCATGGTTCGAAGGACGCTACGCCAAGACGCCACCAACAGTTTTCACCAACAAGAAGCCAAACGAGCGGCATGTCGACTATCGTATTATGCCGCCTTATCAAGACTCGCCCGAAGCCGCCCATCAAGCTTTGGGAACCAAGGGCATGGAGGTTGCTCCGGACTTCATCGACAATCAATGCCTCACACGATTCACCGATCAAGCGATCCAGTGGATGCGAATGAAAACAGACAGTGCAAAACGTGAAAAGCCTTTCTTCGTTTACCTGCCCTACACGTCACCTCACTACCCGGTTTGTCCATTGCCAGAGTTCTTCGGGAAAGGGAACGCGGGTGGCTATGGCGAGTTTGTGATTGAAACGGATTTTCACCTCGGACGGATTCTCGATTTTCTGAAAACATCGGGACTCGATGACAACACCCTCATCGTATTTTCGAGCGACAACGGCCCGGAGTCGTCTTGGAAGCATCGCATCGAACAATTCGATCACGACAGTAGCGGCATCTACAAAGGAGGCAAGCGAGACATCGAAGAGGGAGGACATCGTGTGCCGTTCTTCGCGCGTTGGCCAGCCGGAATTTCGCAACCCGGGCGAATATCCGATTCGCTCGTTGGGCAAGTGGATTTGATCGCCACGTTCGCAGAGATCATTGGCGCTGAATTGCCGGAAAACGCCGGAGAGGACAGCCAAAGCTTTGCAAAAATCTTTTTTGAGCCAAATTCGAATCATGAACGACTTCCCTTAGTCAACCACTCCAATAACGGTCGATTCGCGATCACCCAAGGAGCATGGAAGCTCGTCTTGCCACACAAAAACTTCCAACGCGAACTATATGATCTGGTGCGTGATCCCGGCGAAGAGAACAACATTGTCGATTTGCATCCGAAAATCGCCGCTTCGCTAGAAACGCAAATTACGGAGATCGTGATTCGTGGTCGAACCACGCTTGGTGCGACACAACCGAACGACACTGGCCATTGGCCGGACCTGACGTGGATCCGTGCGGCCGAGTATCCGTCGCAAGACTCGCGTTGATTGACTAGCCATACACGCCCACTTACAAATCGCCTAAAACTCGACGTCGAATCTCGTTCTTCGAGCCCTGAACTGTCACACTTCTTAGTCTTCACCCCGGGCGAAATGCCAAAGGCAACCATTATGAATGTTCTTGCGATTGATATTGGAGGAACTGGCGTCAAGATTCTTGCCACTGGCGAAAAGGAGTCTCGAAAATTCCCATCCGGCCCCACTTTAACTCCGTCGGAGATGGTTGCTGGAGTGAAGGAACTCGCCGCCGGTTGGACCTACGACGCGATCTCGATCGGCTATCCAGGAGTTATCTCCAATGACAAGATCGCAAATGAGCCCCACAACCTCGGGTACGGCTGGAGGGAATTTGACTTTGAGTCCGCATTTGAGTGTCCGGTCAAGCTAATCAATGATGCGGCAATGCAGGCCCTCGGAAGTTACGAAGGTGGCTTATTGCTGTTCTTGGGGCTTGGGACGGGACTAGGTTCCGCGCTGGTTGCCGATGGAGTCGTCGTGCCGATGGAACTAGCACATCTTTCGTATCGCAATGCCACGTTCGAAGACTACATCGGACTACGCGGGATCGAGCGACTCGGCAAGAAGAAGTGGCGACGGCACGTGGATTTGGTACTGCGCCGGTTCATTGATGCGTTCATCCCCAATGATGTCGTGCTTGGTGGGGGTAATGCCAAGAAATTGAAAGAACTGCCGCCGGGTTGTCGCTTGGGGAGCAACTCCTATGCGTTTGTTGGCGGCTTTCGACTCTGGCTACCCGTCACGGAGCGATTGAGTTTAAGAC
The DNA here is from genome assembly GCA_041739875.1 of Pirellulaceae bacterium. GTDB lineage: Bacteria > Planctomycetota > Planctomycetia > Pirellulales > Pirellulaceae > JBBSJZ01. Next base: position 16,846 of record JBGSNA010000338.1, on the reverse strand, counting down.
CTGAAGAAGTCATTGCACCGGTTTTGCCCGATGCTGAACAGGACGTTCAACAAACCCCAGAACCACCCAATGCCTAGGCGTTCTGTATTGATTCCCAAATGCAAACGCGATTAATTCAACAGCCATGAAGAACGCCAATGACCTCCTTGTCTGCATCCTCGCTCTGTGTGCATGGGATGTATCGCACTTAACGGCGATTGCCCTCGAACCGACCAGCGGTAGTCGACCGAACATCATCGTCATCTTGGCAGACGACTTGGGATACGGCGATATCGGTTGCTACAACCATGCTTCCAATATCCCCACACCCAACTTGGATCGTTTGGCAAGTCAAGGAATGCGGTTCACCGATGCGCACAGCCCATGCACTGTCTGTACACCAACACGATACAGCTTGATGACGGGACAAATGGCGTTTCGTGTACCCAATGGCGGCCGAGTCTTCTCAGGCGCCGGAGGACCATCGTTGATCACGCCGGACCGCCTGACGTTGCCCAAGATGCTAAGTAATCTGGGCTACGCCACTGTGTGTTTTGGCAAGTGGCACATCGGTTTGACGTTTTATGATCACGACGGAAAACCGATCCACCAAGGCGACCTCGATTCCGTGCGCCGAATTGACTATTCGCGCCCCATCGACGGTGGTCCCATCGACTGTGGCTTTGATCAGTTTTTTGGAACCGCATGTTGTCCGACGACAGACTGGCTGTACGCGTATATCGACGGAAAACGAATCCCAAACCCTCCCACCGACCTGCTCGATAAGTCAACGTTGCCAAATCACGCGTACTCGCAAGACAACCGACGCGGAATGCAGGCGTCAGATTTCGATTTGGAAGAAGTCGACATGCGGTTTCTGGAAAAGAGCCAACAGTTCCTGAATGAACATGTCAAGAAAACAACCGACCAACCTTTCTTCTTGCTCCATTCAACTCAAGCAGTTCACCTGCCATCGTTTCCAGGAAATCAGTTCAAGGGCAAAACGCAATCCGGACCGCACGGGGACTTTATCTTTGAACTCGATTTCATTGTGGGCGAGCTGATGAAGACGCTGGCGAAACTCGAACTTGCCGACAATACGCTAGTGATTTTCACAAGCGACAATGGCCCCGAGGTCCCAACCATCTATCACATGCGACACGACCACCAGCACGATGGGGCCAGTCCATGGCGCGGTGTCAAACGCGATAATTGGGAGGGCGGTCATCGGGTTCCATTTATCGTCCGCTGGCCAGGAATGGTTCCCGCAGGAACCACTTGCAACGAATTGACGTCGTTAACCGATGTCATGGCAACCGTTGCGAACATCGTCGGTGTGGCGTTAGCCGATGACGCTGCCGAAGACAGTTTCAGTCTGTTGCCAGCACTGTTTGAAACCGTGGACCGAGAGCCCATTCGACCTTACCTATTGCAACAAGGATTCATGGGCGGATCGAGTCTCGCCATTCGTCGCGGAAAATGGAAGTACATGGCGCACAAGGGCTCCGGCGGCAACAACTACGAAACGCATGCCCTGTTAAAAGAGTACTACCTTCCCGACACCGCGCCCGACACACCGGGCCAATTGTACGATCTGGACGAAGACCCAGGCGAAAAGGAAAACGTCGCGGCGGTTTATCCAGAAATCGCAAACGAATTACGCAGTCTTTTGGATCAATCGATCGCGAATGGACGCAGTCGAATGCTGCCCAAAAAATAACCCGTCAATTGGATGCGTTCATCAGCCAAGTTTGGCGAAATACTGCAATGGGTATGCCCGGCGCGAGATTCGCATGGATTCCTTGGGGTGAACGTAATTTTGGCAAAACCCACTACAACTTTAGAAACTTTCTGAACATGACATTTTGCATTGGAATCAAGGTTCGCGACGGAGTCGTTGCGTTAGCCGATACGCAAATCGTTCGAGGCAGCGAACAAGTCAGTAAGCAGAAGCTAGCCGCAGTCATCCACGCGGACGACTCGCTATTTACAATGACGAGTGGATTGCGTTCGGTTCGAGATAAGACCTTGATCTATCTCGATGAAGAACTCCAGTCGAGCGAGCCATTAGATCGGGTCTACAAGATCGCCAATCTGTTTGGCGAAAAACTTCGTCAAGTACGTGTGGAAGATGGTCCATCGCTTGCGGCAAGCAATTTGCACTTCAATACGCATGCAGTGATCGGCGGCTGTCTCTCGGCAGACGCGTCACCCCAACTGTTCTATGTCTATCCCGAAGGAAACTGGGTCGAGGCAGCCATCGACTCGCCTTATTTTATCATTGGGCGAACCACTTACGGAAAGCCTATTTTGGATCGGCTACTCCGATACGAAAGCTCGCTACAAACAGCGGTTGGATTGGCGCTACTCGCATTCGATGCGACTCGCATGAGCGTCACCGACGTTGACTGTCCAATCGACGTTGCGGTGATTCCGAACACGACCCGACGAGCGACGTTTGTCCGGTTCTCTCAGTCGGAAATTGCTGTTGCGACGCAGTGGTGGTCCAATGCGCTCGCGAACGCGTTGGCTTCAATGCCGATGCAATGGGCGAACGGACTATTTCCTAACGAGTAAATGACGCAGTGAACCCCAATCGTTAGTTTGGGGCAAACAATTTCGAACACGATGCTCATGCTGGATGCGATGCAGGTTGGACTTGGTGTTGCCGAAGGTGGCTGTGGGTAACTTGTTGATTGTCGAGAAGCACGTTCGAGTGTCGACAACAGCAGCCGCATGATGTTTGCAACGCCAATTGCAGGAAGCTAGACTACCCAAACCTGACTTGAGGATAGGGCGCTGCCGGGAAGCAACTTGAGTGCCGAGTCGGGGGTGTCAATCGAAAGGAAAGCGGTCATTTTCGTATGGCCGACCCCTTCACCTTTCGGGAGGCACCACCAAGCGACAATTCGCCGGGGGTTTGGGGGTCTGGTGCCCCGGATCTCTCCATTTCACTGGTTCGAATTCCACTTTTTCAGAATAACGCCGACCAGCCTGCACTCCACTTTGCGAAGAACCAAAACAATGGTGCATGCTGGCAGCAGAACATCCTCCTTGCCACTTGATTGCAATAGCGTAATCTGTGCAAGTTGTTTGAATACTCCATTTGGTCACACGCGTCCGAGCTCTATTGTCTAATGCCTAGTGAGATGTTGTTGGTGCTCTATTGCATCCTGATCGTCGTGGCATCAATGGCTGGTGGCTGGCTACCCATGTTGATGCGGATGACTCATTTGAGGACGCAGCTCTTGATGAGTTTCGTCGCTGGATTGATGCTCGGCATCGCGATGCTGCATTTGTTGCCGCACGCGACCGACGCACTCGGTTCTGCTTCTAAAGCGGGCGCCGCGGCGTTGGGTGGTGTGATTGCCATGTTTTTGCTGATGCGACTTTTCCACGCCCACGACCACAATGTTGCCATAGCGCCCGATGATGCCATAGCAACCGATGTTGAAAGCCATCGATTAACAAAAAACACAGCATCTTCGACTCGTCATGGCGAACATCGCAATGAACGCCAACACGGCCACGATCACACCCACAGTCATCAGCATGACCACGCACATGATCATCATCATCATCATTCAGATGGAGTCCACGCTCACGCCAAACCAGCCAAGAACGTGGGTTGGGCGGGCATGATGTTCGGCTTAGGATTGCACACTCTCGTGGATGGCATCGCCTTGGCGGCAAGTGTTGTTACCGATGCGCAGCATGGATCTTGGCTGGGCTTAGCGGGACTTGGAACTTTTCTCGCCGTTGCACTTCACAAACCACTGGATGCCTTTGCGATCAGCTCGGTGATGCAAAAGGGCGGTTGGTCAGCAAGTGGACGAAGCTTTGCAAACTTTCTTTTTTCGCTGGCATGCCCAATTGGCGCTGCATTGTTCTACTTAAGTGCAAGCATGGTCATCGGCAGCTCCGAACTCCTCGGCTGGGGCTTAGCGATTTCTGCGGGTTTCTTTATCTGTATTTCGCTTTCGGATTTGCTACCCGAGGTCGCGTTTCATGATCACGATCGAATAAAATTGACATCATCCTTGTTGGTCGGCGTCGTGCTTGCCATCGCGATTGAAAGCTTGCCGGGACATAACCACGAACATCCTCTTGCCAAGCCTAGCGTCTCCGCCCCAAGTCAAACTAGCGATTGACTTGGAGTTTCGGTGCCGTCCGGCGTGACGCGACTCAAAAGTCACCATTCTGGATGACTTCGAACTGTGCTCGGGTGACGAGAGCGTGGTAGACGTCAAGGTCAATGAATTGGCTCAGCATTCGAACGCTTCCGTCGGAAAGAATAAACAGTGCACCGGCTGCATGGTGGCTGCTAAAGTCTTCGAAGTGGCCCACTGAGCTATTCGGCGTGTGGTCAGCTGAACCAACAATTCGCTCTGCAGCCGCATTGGCATCGTGAATGACGCCATGCCAAATTGATCCACCAAGGCGACTGTTTCGCTCACCCACCATCACGGTTTGGCTCAGTCCATCGAGCACATCGCGGAAGCGCATACGGCTGTTTCCAAAAAACAGCCCATCACCTTTGTAAAGGTCTTCGTGAACGTCGACGGTTCCGTAGACACCTACATAATTGCTCTTCGCGACCTGGAAAAGAAAATCGGGACCTTCGTCAACGTTCTCACCATTCTCCGTATCGTGCTCGTGTGCATGGTCATCGTCATCGCCGTGATCATCATGGTCGTGATCTTCTTCGCCCTCAGCGATAAAGAACAATGGCTCCAAAACATCACTCGGGCAAATGAATGCGGAAACGACAGACGTTCGTGCTTCGTCATGTACCGCCTCTTCGATTGCGAGACTGAAGTTAATTTTTTCGTAAATGGCGGACTGTTCCATCTGTGGCAAGATCGCTGATGCCCAGCCCCATCCAGGTTCATGATGATCGGTATCGCTAGCGACCCATCCGCTTGGCAGCTGATTGAACAATCCGTGGTAGTTGTGAAGTGCCAAGCCAATTTGGTGCAGATTATTTTGACACGACATTCGTCGCGCAGCTTCGCGTGCGGCTTGAACCGCTGGTAGAAGCAACGCAACCAAAACGCCGATGATCGCGATCACGACAAGCAATTCAACGAGCGTAAAAGCCTCGCGTACTGAATGATCCGAGCGACGCTCCGCTGGATTGGTAGATAACAAAGACATATGGGTGGTGACTCAAAAATAATGTTTGATGTGGAGAATGGCATCACACGAAGTGGGTGGTGATGCGAGTTGATTCCGCTGTGACAATGACAGCTGAAAACAAAAACACTGAATTCTCTCACAGCAGCTGGAAAGCTACTGCCCGAGATCAAACAAACGTTGGAGGACCACGCGATAAGGCGATGCCGACACGATCGATTTCGGTAAACAGCGAGTCTTGGACGCGAACCGATGCGACCACCACGATTAAAATCGATGGCAGTGACTCAATAATCTGGTGCGTTGTCAGACTTCTGGCTGAACAGACCGCACACAAGCCGAAACAATCGGAATGCCCACTTGAACTGGACTCAATCGAGATTTGCGAAACCGACTCGCCGCTCTGTTTCGTTGTCGATACAAAATGGTGGTCACAGGAGCACCCATGACCCGAGTTTTCCGTGGTAGAGGTGTTGACGACTTGACTTGTCGCATGGGGAGTTGACTCGCATGCAGCATGAGATAGCGGCGAACCGACACCATGCGATCCATGCCCATGCGATCCATGATGATGAATCGATGGTACGATCCATCCACCAATGAGGTAGGCAACGAGCGTCAGTCGTGCGACCCAATGGTGCACTGGCCGTGTTCCTTAAAAACCGAAAACTCAGAAGGGTTCGGAGAGGTACAGTCTGCTTGCACCGCCCTAATAAGTCTGAGCTTAACTTACGAAGGCGGGTGGAAGATAGTTCTTTTTAGTCAAATTTCGATGAGCATTCCGCATACGTTCAGCTTAATTATTGCCACCTGGCATACCAAGTAGTCCACGAAAACTTCAGCTTGTCCTGTTTCTTACTGATTGCCTTATTTAACCGATCAGGCAAACGGGCATTCTCCTTTTGGAGCCACTTGTCTCGGAGTATCTTTTCGATCACTTCGCCCAGTTCCTCGGCGACATCGCCGCCAATCTTGCTAATTCGGTCGACTTCGAAGTGTTCCAATTGCAGTGCGGCGGCCTCAATCCGCGGATCCACCACAACGGCTGGGGGCACTTCCGAGTAATCCGCGTGCATGGCTAAAGACGCGGAAAAGCTCATTCTCACCCGCAGATCGCCTTCAATACTGACGCTGTACCATTGGAAACCGAGGTTCCACCGTTCTACGCGGCATTTAAAATCAAGCGGTGCGAGGACCGTACCAGTCACTTGCCAGCGGTGATCTGGGGTTAGCTCGACGCTGTTAATATGGACTGAGTTGGCTACGCTGGCCGACGGCCCCACAGCAAATGTCTCGGGGATATTGAGTTCGTATTTGACCCACCGGCCGTGCCGAACCTCCTTGAAACGGCGATGGGTTTTCAGCTCCAGTCCCTCTCGTTTGACGTGCACACCCGCCCAGACTTTCTTGGTGTTACCCCAATCATCGTCGCCTTCATAGGTTCGTGGTACTTGGCGAAGCGCCAAATCAACGAGCCACTGCACCGAGTCGCGAGCCTCGTCGGCGGACAGTGTCAGCGGCTGGGAGTATTCCACCCGTGGTGTGCTGTCTTGGCCTCGCACACCCTCTGGTGAGCCGAGAATAAACAGCCCTGCGGTGATAGCAATCAATCCGAGTTGTTTCACACATTGTTTCCGAATGTACTTGGTGGGCACAACGACCAGCTATCGCAAGTTCGATGGCGACGTGTCGAGACCAAGCCGATAATCGGACGCACGAAGCGTTCCGAAATAGACCACCGCGTGCACGTACAAAGTCAACGAACCCACGACCGCCTGGTCGACTAAATCTGGCCCCAGAGATCGCTTCATCAGCATCGCCTGGGCCACAATCCCGATTGGAAGCCAAGCCCCCAGCACACTCAGCAGGAACCAGCGGCGTCTGCGGTGGAGCATCCACAACATGACGCCCAGCCACATCAATCCAACCGCAGCACCGAACGCCACGGCTAAAACCAACGCCTCCGGCTCAGAATTTTCTGTGCCGCGGCAAACACTGCTGGCTACCGCAATCACGATAGTCACCAACATGATGCCTCGGATATCTAGCGAAGCGGCGACTTGGGGTGCGTACTTGCCGATCCGACGCCCAGTGATCTGGCGATAAACGGTCGGCCAAGCTAGGCACGGGACCGAACCCGCTATCAATAATCCAACACACCAGCGGCCGTTGTGCGTGGATAGGACAAGCAACATCATCTGCGCCGTGACAACACACAATATTGCCGATCGAAAGCAACGATCCCGAATCAAGAGAGCCCTGAACTCGGTCGCCTCGATCATGGGAACCATGGAGTTCACGGTCGGTCGTGCCCCAAGCAGCAACCAAGTCACGACAAATAGCCACCCTGCAAAGAGTCCAGCTAAGCAGAATGAGACCAGAAACAAACCAATCGCTGCACCCGAATTCAAATACGAGTCCAAGCCGACACAGCACACGAGCAGCTCAAAACTGGACCACATCACAACGAGCAAAGTCGCTGATCCGGGCAAGCGAAGTGATCGCTCATTCATACCAGCTTGCTCACCGTGAGTTCGGCACAAATGCTTCCACAGGATCAACGTCTGAAACGAGTCCTGGTGGAATCGATTCGTCACTCTTGTTGGCCATATGAGCAAGCAACTCCGCGTCCATTGATGTTGTGCGGAACGTGACCTCACCACCGCCCATCAGCAAGTGCACGCCCTCTGGATGATGGCTTTGCAGCGAACCGACATAGAGCGAGGGATCCGTCCCCGTCGGAATCCCTGTCAAATCCACGGCCCCTGATATGTTAATATTTTGAGCGCTCAACCCACCACCAACATTACGAATTGTCGAACGCGTCCCACTCATCCACCCGAGATCATCGAGCGGATGCGACAACTTTTCGCCCAGGAACAACGTGTACGCCAAGCCATCAGGGATATCGTCTTGACGAGTCGGAAGATTGAGCATGAAGACTCCATTGTTAGTCGTATCAATCGGCGTTTCGATACTACTGTGAATGGCGGCGTAACAACTCGTGAAGTTTTGCACGCCTGTTGCCGAGGGGCAACGCAATCTCGGTATCGCGACGCTTCGAGCAACCTTGTTTTCTGGAGAGTAAACGCTGACTCGCGTCTTAATGTGATCTGAAATCACATTCTCATCCATGTGGGGCAGTAGTGCCGCCAGCCAATTGTGGTGATAGCCTTCAGGCAAACTGTGGATCGGCCCTGTCGCATCAAGAGTGCCGATCGGATAGTGATTTTGTCGATCGTGATACGACATAATCGCCAGACTCAACTCGACCAAGTTGTGCTGACAAGCGGATCGTCGCGAGGCCTCACGAACGGCCTGGACCGAGGGAATCAATAGACCTGCCAAGACGCCGATGATCGCCATCACAACGAGCAATTCAACCAACGTGAATCCGCTTGAATTGCGATGGGGACGACGTAAGCTCTGGGGATTCAATAACTCAAAACTAGTCGACGTAGTCATTTCGTGGCCTTATTGATACGACGTTCGATACTACGAAAAATGCGCCCGCCGCGCAGTTCTGTCGCTTTGAACGCCGTCGTTTCAAAAGATGGTTCAGTGGTTGTTGTGTCGGATGTGGTGGAGCCTTCCATCGCTTGAACTTCTATCCAGTGGTCGAGCGTGGGGTCGACTGGCAGTCGGACTGGCAACGATGTTTCAAGAGCAGAAAAAGCAATAGCTTCGATCGCGGACTCCAGTCTCGCAACATGACTCGCATCGATTTGACTTCGCCGTACGGCAACCTCGTTGCGAGTTGTGATGGCGACTGCCGTCACGACAGCGATCATGGTCACAAGGGTCAACAGAATTGTTACCGCCCCAGTACGTCGACGGTGTGATGGATTACGTTTCATGGTGACTCACTCTCGACTTGGTCTACGCTCGCCAAGGCAGCCTCAATTCGCAGTTCCGTGGCGACTCCGACTTCGCGTATCCACTCCACGGAGACCAGCGGAGATTGTTCAGCCCGCGTAAACGATAGCTCTGTATGCTGGCCAATCATAAACCGATCGTGCCGAACCGCATCGCTATTCGCTCGGGGCGTGCCGATGTAGTCGATGAACAACTTGTCAGACGATTCCGCAAAGCGATGCTCATAGCGGTTATCCATCATCGACACGGAGTTGCCATTGGTTTCAACCTCCGCCGCGGATGCAACACGAGCGACGCGACGGAGTGAATCCGCAAACCGCTGAGTTTCGCGAACACTGGCTGTTTGTGCGATATTTGATCGACGTAGTTTCTCAAGTGCATTCAGCACGACCAGCGACGTCGAAGCAAGCACACCTAGTGTCGCTACAACGACGACGACTTCGATCAGTGTATAGCCCTTTCGACTACTCACTCGCATTGGAGTCTCCTTCGACACTTTGGATTCGCCACAGATGCTCAGTCGCCAAAACTCGATCTTTGTCGTCGATATCCATAACGTCGATCTGTAAATGCAGCCCTTTCGCATCGTCCGTTTCGAACGGACTTAAACTCAGACGCAGGTTCTCGAACGTCGCGTCGTTCTCGATGCCTGTGACGGCATCGGCAAGTTGGTCGTAATTTACTCGTCGCAATCGCTCGGTGGCGTTTTGTGATTGGAGTGTGGCGACCAGCCGCACCTCGTGCTGGCGAGTCAAACGAGATTGAATTGCGGCAAGCTTCGCCACCGCGCCAGCAGCCACTCCGAGCATCGCCAGGGTCACAGTAATCTCGACCAGTGTCATCCCCGATCGACGTGTGGACCGTCTCGAATGTTGATCGTTAAGTAAGTCCATAGATCATCTCAGTCATAAACAGAAACATGATGATGGCTTGAAGAAGCACAAGAGACGCCAATGCAACTGTCACGACGGGTACCAGCCACGATAATCGTAACTGCCACAACATGTCATAACGGCGGCGGATTTGATTCGCCAAAGTATCCATCGCCTGGGGCAACGCGTTATTCGCTTCAGCCGCACTGAGCCACTGGGCTTCAGCGCGGCTGATCCATCCACCCTGGTGCAGCGCACCGGCAGAGGTTTCACCCCGCTGAATTCGAGCCAGAGCATTTTGTGACCGCCATCGTATCCATCGAGAACCCGTCGCCTTGGTGCCCGCAGCAAGTACGGCCGACAATGGCTCACCACGGTGAAGTCCGGCGGCGATGGAACGTAAGCCTGTCCAGCGATTTCGCTGACGAACCCAATTCCCGAACCAGGGCGTTATGCGAGTCATCCATGGACTTGGATAGATCGCCGTGAATACGGTAAGCGCCAACCAAACCATCGCAACAAACAGCAAGATTGAAAGTCCCAGATACCAGTTCTGCTTTAAAAACTGCATCCAGTATCCCGAACTGCCATTCCAAGACAAGAATTCTTCAGACATTCTTTCCATCGTTGGGTAAACAAACGTTAGCAAGAATGATCCGATCAAAGCAGTGAATACGGCTAACAATAAAAGATACAGCAATTGTCCGCTCGCGGGCCAACTCAGCCATCTCAACTCCGATGCAAGCGAACGTTCATTCAGTTCGCTTGCCGTCGCAATCCGCTCGGTGCGATGCTCCGGAGAACTCGCTGCGACTCGCTGTACCGCTATCACTGTATCTGGCATTAGCGACAATCGACTTCGACGAGCGGACGATTCCACATCCATGCCGCATCTCATACAGTAGGCAAAATCGCGAGAGCGACGATGGATGACGCTCGAACATGACGGCGCGAATGTTTCAACGGCGTCTGGCAGGGATCCACCATGATCCGCAACCAATCGAATCAATTGGTTCACCGACTCGATCTCTTCACGCCGACGTGCGAATATGGACCGCACATATAACCCGGCGGCCAACAAGACGATGATGATGCCGATGCCGCTCTTTAGCAGCCAGGCGAGCGTTAAGAAAAAGACAATGCACACAACAATCCGAACCACCGTGAACATCGCGATCCAGCCACGTGGAACCGCTTCCGGCGATCGTCGCTGGAGCTCCTTCACGACGATGTCGATCGTCAGCAATACCATCGCGATGCACGCTAGCGTGAAAGGCAATGATGCGGACGACAGTAGTGTTTGCAATACCATAAACTCTGATGCAATCTTTAAGTTAAGCCAGCGATCATCTGAATCACCCAGTACAGCGTGCCGATCGACACCACGAAGGCGACGCATGCGATCAGCATCGACACGACGACGAGAACTGGCGCCAACACAGTCCTCACGCGAACGCCGCGGCGAAACATCAGCGAGTGCATACGAAGTGAGGTCTCTCGCCACATTTCCAAAGCACTCGACGCGGAGTGATTGCTCGCCAAAGATCCGAATACGCCGCTGATAAATTCACCTTGGACAGGCAAGTCACGCGCGACGCCATGCAATGACTCTCCAGCCTCAATGCGCTGTTGCGAACGTAGCAACCATCTGCTCAATCGTTTCGAGCGAGATGTCTTGCTGGCTGCGCCGAACGCCATCGCATAGTCTTGCCCCGAGGCCAGCGACTGGTAGAACGACTCAGCCATTTCGGCCAGATCCATCGCGCGTAATGTGGGGCCAATGATAGGCACTTTGCCCCATAACCACTCGATCCAAACTGGTGCTCTCGGCAGCATCCGAATCAAGAACAGAATCCCTAAAGAGACGGTAACGGCGATTCCGAACCAAAACAGTCCAACATACAAATTGATCGTGGCTGAAATGTCACCTCTGTCGCCTATATTCCAATCAATGTCAGCGATCAACGTGTTTGCAAACGGAGCCGCGACTTGAAGCAGAAACATTCCTACGGCGAGCGAACAAAGCAAGTAAATCCAGCCGAGCAGACTCACAGCGATGACATGACCGCGAGTTTCGCCTCGGCTACGCTGCAGAATCGCAAAACGTGTCAACGAAGCGACGGAGTTCATGGACGCTGACGCACTACTGGAAATGCCGATTGATTCGCCGCGTTCGATTCGATCCGCGATCACTCGGTAACGTCGGCCCGTTCTTCCTCCCGTTTCTTCAGCGAGCGCACGCAACCCAGTCGTCGCGTCGTCGCGTGACGCAATCAGCGCCAAAACGCTTTCGATCGACGGTTCGCTAGTCAACACGCTTTCCATTACGACTTCAGCCCAACATTCTATAAAGTGGAACCAGCGTTACCATCGCGACAGTGATGACCACGATTGTCATCACGATAACGGTTGAAAGCACAGGAAACCATTGAATCCAAAACCGATTGCGATGAGCCGCTTGATCGCGATACCAATCCGCTAGCAACCGTAGTTCGAGCACATGGTCGCTTCCTGTGCCACAGAGAATTCGCGACAACGACCAGCGTAATAACGGCGGCATGAAGCCAGTCGCACGCGAGTCAGCGGCATCCGTCGCGCCAGATGCCAGTGATTCGACAGCCGACATTGTCCGGTCGCGAAACTGGACATCTCCAGCCGCTTCCGACGCAATCGCGATCGCCTGACTCGTTTCCACGTCAGCCTTCACCTCGATGGCCAGCAAGTCACAAAACAATGCCCACCGCTCGTCAATCGTCGCTCGCCCGGACCAGCCCAATGCCGGCTGAACGAAAAAGAACCAAATGACGCCCACAACCGCAAGCATCGCTGGCGGCAACCAAACGTTCGATCTCAACCAATGCATCGCAGCCACAAAACGGCGGTCTGGACCGTCGACACCAAAGTCACCAAACAGCGAGGGCGATAGCATCCACGGCACAAGGAAAACGAGAACCAAATAAGCAACAAGCAACGTGATCGCAGGGTAAACTAGCGCAACCAGCAGCTGTGTTCGAGCTTCGTTGCGACTTTGGATCGAACGAGCCATGCAACGGAGAGGAGCCGCTGTACCCAGCGATTCCAGCATGCGAAACGCTGCAGCTACTCCGGTGGACGACGTACCACTGACACTCGCAAAGGCAGTCGCAGGAGACTCTCCCGATTCGAGCCTCGCTGATAGACGTTTTGCGGTTCGACCCAGCCGACCGAGCGAGCGATCACTAAGCTCCAATAGCCCAGCGGCAATTGGCCGATCTGCCGATACCATCGCCGATACTTCATCAAGCAGCAAAGCGAGGTGGTTGGACGTCAGCTGCATCGTGTTTTGAAGGTGATAAGTTTGAGTGGCTCGGTCGATGAGGGCACCTAAGGGAGGAGATGCTTTGGAAGAGTCTTTTTATTCAAGAAACTTTGTTTTCAAGAATTCTTTCCCAAAATCTGTGACGAGACCAAAAGGATACACGCCTTACCCGCCCCCAGCTTGCCGACCAAGAACACGATAAACCTCTGCCGCATCGGTTTGCCGATTGTCGACCAATCGCCATGCGCGGGACTTCAGGTCGATCATTCCCGCCGCGACCGCGGCCGCGTGGATTTGATCAGCGGATTGGTCACTGCCCAAACAACGCATCACGGCTTCACCAACCTCTCCCGTATCGAAACGAACGCATTCGGCGATCGCGATTCGACCGTGATAGCCCGCGCTACCGCAAACTTCACAACAATCGGATGCGACTGCGTCGGAGCCCCGCCCGCATGCTGTACATAGCTGACGCAGCAATCGTTGGCTGCAAATTGCAAGCAACCCGCTCCGAAGCAAATATGCCGGCAACTCCATCTGGACAAGCCTCCGCAGCGCCCCTGCACAGTGGCTGGCGTGGATTGACGATAAGCACAGATGCCCCGTCAAAGAGGATACAAGTACTGCATCCGCCGTCTCTTCGTCTCGGATCTCGCTTACTAGCAGCACTTCTGGATCTTGCCGCACAGCACTGCGAAGGGCAGCAGCCAAAGTCATCCCTGTAGTTGGGTTGAGCTGGCTCTGGCTGATTCCTTCAACCAATAGCTCGATTGGATCTTCGATGGTTAGTACACTACGTTTGAACGTGGCACCCGCTATGTAACGCAAGCATGCATAGAGTGTGGTTGTCTTCCCGCTACCGGCTGGACCTGCTAGCAAAACAACGCCGTCGCGGCGGTCACACAACTGCATCAAATCAGTTGCAACGTCGTCGCTTAGCGACAAGGCATCAATCGATTCCAGCGGTAGCGTGGTGCCAAATAATCTAATCACTGCCCTCTGGCCATGCACCGTTGGGAACGTCCCAAGCCGCATATCGACTCCCGCTGGCGAACCCGATAATCGACCTTCTTGCGGTTGGCTCGATCGGTAGCTCGGTAGACCCGCCATCACCATCAGCCTGGCGACCGGATCAGTCAGTTCACTGCGAGGCATTTCGCCGATTGGCAACAATACGCCATCAATACGAAACAAAATCTCCCAAGTGGAAGCTCTTGGCTGGAGATGGATGTCACTGGCCTGTTGCGCGATCGCCAGAGACAACATCCGGTCAATGAAGTTAACAGCGAATTGCGGATCGCTCGGGACAAGGTCATTCCAAAACTGGGGCGATTGCATCAAACGCTGCTCGCATCGAAAAGACAGGAAGAGACAAAGACCTGAAAAGGCAATGTCAAAAGCGTAGCATGCCTGCGATTCGCATGCCGGGCTTACTGGTAGCAGAACGGTACAGCCGGCGCATAAAAAAACCGGCGAGCATTTTGCACTCGCCGGTTTCGCATCTGAATGATCTCGAAAGAGCAAAGACTACTTGGCTCCAACGAGCTGTTGCTTCTTCTTGTCTTCGATGATCTTTTCTTGGATGTGTGGTGGAGTTTGACTGTACTTCAGTAGCTCCATCGTGAATGTCCCTTGGCCTTGTGTCATGCTGCGAAGGTCCGTTGCGTAACCGAAGGTTTCGGACAATGGCACTTCCGCTTTGATCACGCTGATCGAGTCAAGGATGTCCGTGTTCGTGATCAAACCTCGACGGCTGATCACGTCACCGACGACTGTCCCTTGATAGGATTCAGGGCATTCGATTTCCACGTTCATGATTGGCTCAAGCAAGACAGGGCTCGCTTGTTTGAAGTACTCACGGAAACATCCTTGGGCACAGATATAGAACGCACGCTCGCTCGAGTCGACGTCGTGGTAGCTTCCGTCAATCAACTCGATTCTTGTACCCACCACTGGGTACTCCGCGACGGGGCCTTTGGCAAGGCTATCGCGGAAACCCTTTTCGACAGGTGGAATGAACTGCTTGGGAATTCGACCGCCGACGACTTTTTCTTCGAATTCGAAGCTGTCTTCGCTAGCGTTTTCAATCGGTGACAGACGACCCTTGATGTGCGCGAATTGACCGGAACCACCGGACTGCTTCTTGTGCTTGTAATCAAACTCAACCGTTTTGGTCGGGCTTTCACGATAGCTCACCTTCGGAGCACCGACGACGACCTCGACACCGTACTCGCGTCGCATGCGCTCGACGTACACGTCCAAGTGCAACTCACCCATACCGCTGATCAGCACTTCGCTGGTCTCTTCGTCCGTCACCACGCGGAATGTTGGGTCTTCCTTACGGAATCGCTGAAGTGCTTTGCCCATTTTGTCAGCGTCAGCACGACTAGCTGGTGTGACGGAGACTTTAATAACGGGCTCGGCAATGAACATGGATTCGAGCGTTGCATAGTCGCGTTCGGCGGCGTAGGTGTCACCACTTGCCGAATCGATCCCCATGATCGCAACGATATCTCCGGCGGATGCGGTGTCAATTTCGTCACGCTTATTCGCGTGCATCCGCACGATACGGCTGAATCGCTCCTTCCGCCCGGTTCGTTGATTGACGTATGTCTCGCCTTTGGAGATCGTACCTTGGTAGATCCGCATGAAAGTCAATTGGCCGAATGGGTCTTCGACGATCTTGAAGGCCATGCCAACAAACGGCAATGTCGCATCCGGATGCAACGCAATCTTCTTTGTTTCGTCTTTCGGATCACTACCGCGAATTTCACGATCCAGCGGGCTGGGCAAATAGCGAGTCACCGCATCCAACAGCGGTTGGACCCCTTTGTCTTTGAACGCACTACCGAGATAGACGGGGGTTGCTCCCGCGAGCACTGCATCACGAGTGACCTTGTAAATCATCTCCTTCGGCACCTCTTCTTCGCTGAGCAGCAACTCCATCATAGTGTCGCTGTACATCGACAATGCTTCAAGCATCGCGGCGCGAGCTTCGACAGCTTCGTCTTGCAAGTCTGCTGGGATCTCGTTCTCTTCGACGATTTCACCGTCGTTGCCGGCGAACGTGAGCGCCTTCATTTCGATCAAGTCAACAACGCCGCGGAAGTTGTCTTCAATGCCGATTGGAATCTGCATCAAGAACGCTTCGGCACCGAGCTTGTCACGAAGTTGCTGCACGACGCGAGTCGGATTCGCACCGGTTCGGTCCATCTTGTTGATGAATGCAAGCCGAGGAATTTGATAACGTTTCATCTGGCGGTCGACCGTGATCGACTGGCTTTGAACACCACCAACGCTGCAAAGCACGAGCACTGCGGCATCGAGAACGCGAAGCGAGCGTTCAACTTCGACGGTGAAGTCCACGTGGCCGGGTGTATCGATCAAATTGATCTTGTAACTCTTACCGAGCTGCTTGTTAGCCCATTCGACGCTTGTTGCGGCGCTGGTGATCGTGATCCCACGCTCTTTTTCGAGCTCCATATGGTCCATCGTGGCGCCGTCACCGCCACCTTTGACTTCCTCAATTTTATGGATCCGACCTGTATAGAACAAAACCCGTTCGCTCAGCGTGGTCTTGCCCGAGTCAATGTGGGCGCTGATACCAATGTTTCTTGTGTTCTCAAGACTCATGCTTTTCTTACCTAAACGCTTTTTTAGCTAAACGGGGTTGGCTAGATTGTTG
>JBGSNA010000332.1:0-42212 GCA_041739875.1 Pirellulaceae bacterium | reverse complement strand
CAGATGCTAACTTTCGCGCTGGTTTTCCGGTGACCCAAGTACGCCAAAGCGTCACCACCCCCACTCGCGCCCATAGCTCAGCTGGATAGAGCAACGGACTTCTAATCCGTAGGTCGTAGGTTCGAATCCTACTGGGCGTGCTGTTGGTCCTGCCAGCATCGGTTCGATTGCTGCTTCACTGGAACGTTGATTGAACATGCCGCTGTCGGATGAGACGCTTTTCGTGGCGCTAGAACGTGAGCACGGCTTTGACGCAGCCGTCTTTGCGGCCGGCGAACACGTCATACGCACGAACACCGTCGTCGACATGGAAACGGTGCGTGATGCACCACGACAAATCAATCAGTTCGGTGGCAAGCGTGTTCGCTAACTTGGTCATGTAGTGCCTCGCTGAACATCGCCCAGTTCGAAACGTCAGGTTTTTGTTATACGCGTCGCTCGGTGAAAAGGCGTAATGCGGCGTGCAGTGGCAACCGATGACGGACATTGTGCCGCCAGGACGGATTGCCTGGTACGCCAACTGCTGAGCTTGCGGCAATCCCACGAACTCCATCACACCGTCGGCACCTCGTCCGTGCGTTCGCTCGCGAAGTTTCTCGAGCAACACTTCCGGACTCGAATAGCACTCGGCGCCAATCGCCCGTGCGATGTCCAATCGTGATGGCTCCGGATCAATTGCGAGTACAGTCGTTGCACCCTGTTGGAACGCCGCAACGATGCCGAGTAGGCCCACGGTTCCGCAGCCGATCACTAAATAAACTCCATCGGCTTGAATCCCCACACCCTCAGCCGCAAAGTAACCCGTACTGAAGTTGTCGCCCAAAAGAAGTGCGGTCTCGTCAGACATCCCCGTGGGGATCTTCATCAGTGTGGAGTCGGCGAGCGGAATACGCACCATGGATGCTTGGCCGCCATGCAGCCCCATGCCTTGCTCACGCCAACCGAACAATTGGCCGAATTCGCACCGCGCCGTCAATCCAAGTTTGCAGTAAAAACAACCGCCACAATTTGTGGTAAACGGAGCACAAACACGGTCACCCACACGAATCGATTCCACGCGATCGCCAACAGCAACGACTTCGCCAACGAACTCATGGCCCATCACCGTTCCAGGATCCATCCCAGTCTCACGGCCAAAGAATGGATGCAGATCACTTCCGCACAACCCCGCCAAATCCACCCGCACAATCGCATCAGTGGGCGCTTCGATGGCTGGAGTCGCAAGTTGCTCAACGGAAACTCGCTGAATACGCTGAAAGCACACTCCCTTCAAACTAATCTCCCCTCATCCATACGTCATCGAAAACACCCATCACCGACCAGTCTACGCAACGGGCTACACTAAAAAGCGAAGTCGCCAAAAAAGATGATGCGCGACTTGAAGCAAACATGCCGCAAAAAAAAGCGTCTCACGGAAATCGATTTCCACGAGACGCCTTACAGTCTACATACACCAGCAAGTTAAGTCGCTATCGAGATTATGGATCTTCAACTGGCGTTTCGGGCGGAGACGGATTTTCCGCAGCGTACTTCGCCAATTCGTCTTGATCGGCGACTGGCGTCGGCGTCGCCGAGTCACCGCAACCGACAATCAGCGAAACAGCCAATAGCATCACCGCAACTTTGTAAAAACGCTTCATAAACAAACTCGTCGTGTTCGGGTTCTTCGAAATGTTTGTGTTCTTTAGAATCTGTCGTCCTGGAATCTTTCGTCTTTGGAAAGGGTCAAGTCACGGCGATCCGTTGCTTGGCCCAATTAACTTCAAGGCAATCGGACGCCATGAGCAAATGCCTTAGAGTGTCACGTCCGTTTCCGACGCCGCCTTCGTTCCAAGTGCACCCCAGAGTCCGAATGGGCTTTCGCTCCCCGGGGGCACGGATCCACCGAAGTTCCCAACGTGAGCGCTTTGGCGATTGCCCGCTTCGATCGAATCGGTAACGAACTTCACCGCACCGTCACCCATGAGAACATGGCATCCACCTTGATGGCGGCTACTTGCTGGCGCGATGCCCCAATTGAAGTTGTTTGATTCAAAACAGAGGAGATCATTGGGTGGCAAAATCGTATTGAAATTACCCCAAATCAGCCGGCTCATCGCCCACTTGAATCCACGACGTTGTTCGGGCTCTGTACCGCCGCCCGCCAATGGGACGAAGGTTGCCGTCGGTGCCCAAAACTGAGGTCGGCCAGCATTCACATGAACATCGCACGTACTGTTACCACCGACGGCGCGCACGTTCGCGCTCGTCGATAAAGCAGCTCGCGTTCGCGTATCGTTGTTACCCAAGTCGGTGGCAACTTCACCAGCAGCAATCGTATTGGATAGGCCGTCCAAGACATCACGGAACGCTGAGTCGTACCGGTGCACAAAGAACCCTCGGCAAGAAGCGGATCTTGAGATCGCAGCAGCGGTTGACTCGTTGCCGTTATCACCAACACCGCCCATCATGCGATGTGCCGAATCACCAACGCAAGCGACGTAGTTCGTTCGTCCTTGAGCAGGCAAGCCAACACCCGGATCGCTGGGGCAACGAAGTGTCGGAATTTCCGTTAGCCAAGGCTCATAACGTGCTGTTGCGTGGTGCCCAATCGATCGACGGGGATTCGGACCCATCGGCGGAAACCTCGCTCCCGAGACTGCGTCGCGATACGGATTGCTGATTTGCTCCCACAACGCTTGCTGCTCGATAAACGGCGTAATACCAACGAGCCAGCTGACTTCGAGTCGACTGCTTGCCATGGGGGCGGTGGCGGCATTTGGGCCTTCAGGTGTGCCACCTCGGTTGGGAGTCCCCGTGCCATGCTTGGGGATAATGTTAAAGGCTGCATGGTAATTGTGAATTCCAAGTCCGATTTGCTTGAAATTGTTACTGCAACTCATTCTTCGAGCGGCTTCACGCGCAGCCTGGACGGCCGGGAGAAGAAGTCCCACCAAAACACCAATGATGGCGATGACAACCAAGAGTTCCACCAAGGTGAAACCAAACTCACGATTTCTAGTTTTCAACTGAAACACTCCATGAAAAGAAAAGGAAAAAAGGACGAGGTAACCAACATCGCTGGAAGCGCTAAACGAAGTTCAACGTGCTCAGCGCGGCTGGGTTTGAGCGGAAACAACTCTGTCGAGAACAACAATTGTGCTGACGCGACATTCCAAAAAACATCCAGACAACAGCGTTCATTTACGCAAACCTACGGAAGTGAACAACCGATACCTGAAGGTAAAAAACGCTTTCAGGACAAGCTTTCTTGCATCCAGCCTACCCAATTGGCTTTGCCCCGACCATAACAAAAATGCCAACTCTAGGGCAAAAATCCTAGACGACGCGGGGGGTGCCTGGTATTCGTCGGAGGCGGTTTAGACGGCAATCTCGACCAAAACAACACCTCTAGAAATCTGGTCGCGAAGTGATAGTGCACCAAGAAAACATGTTGTTTTCCTCAGCAGAACGACACTTTTTACGATGAAACTACTGATGGGTGTGAGTCGTCCCGATTATTCACCGATAACGCAATTACCACATGTGTGCATTTGTTTCCATTGAACATTGGTGACGTGCGTTCATGGTGTTTTAGACGAATACCTTCGACATATTCGCGAGCCACAGTTGGTTTTCGGAGACATCATGTTTGTCATTGTTTATTCGAATCATTGACGCCTACAAATACGCGTGCATCTCAGTTCATCGCGTGATAATCAACGATGAATCATTCAGCGGCGACTCGTATTTGAGTTTCTTGCATAATGGGCAAGACCAACGATTTCTGTGGACCGCATCTCGGATCTAGATCGTCGCAATCGCATCTGAAATCGCGACACACCGTCAAACTCAATCCCCCAACAGACGCTGCGTCGTGCGGTTGGGACTGGGGCTGGGTGGGATTCGGAATGATGGATTCGGATCAGGCTGGGAAGGATCAAAGTCAGGCAGGTCCATGCAACCACCGAACGTACGATGGACATCCTGTTCGTCGGAAGATCAAGCGACTTGAAGTCCGTACGGTAGCTTTTTATCTGACGCTCGCTCTACCTGGTTCCGCGAGAAAATTGCCGAATCCAGTTTCATCGCTGTAGATCGAGTCTGACTCGATCAAAGTGAATCCCGGCTGGCGGGGACTGGCGAGATTTGAAAACGCGGTAAGTTCGAGTCCGCCGGGTGTTCGTTCTCAATCGGCAAGCTTGGTTGTCTCTCAAACGCGCCATAGTCCGGCCCTTTGCCTGTGAAGGACAGCCCTACATCGACTCCGCGATCAACGAACTGGCTATCGTGCGTTAGCTGCAAGAAAGTCATCTCAGGCAACGAGTCATCGGGCCGGCGCGGAAGCGTCAATTGACTCAAGTCGAGACTTTCGAAATCAGCGTCGGTGACGTCCACTTCATCGGTGAAGGAGTTGTGCGAAACGTCACTCTGGGTCATGTCCAATTCAGTCACCAGCCGACGACTTGCGTGGCTGAGGTTATTCCTCACCACATGTCCGTAGCCGGCGACGTCTGTCACGTTATCGTCGAGTCGCGAAAGGAAGTTGAAGTTTGAACCGTTCGCGAATGCGGTGTTGTTGAACCAGTCGCTGCCGCCGATGTGATGATTGCCGTAGAACCCGTGGGTCTTGTTCTTGACCGCAACACATTGTCGGACCACGTGCCGAGGGATCGTGCGAGGCAGCTGGCGAACCGATATCGACCCGAAGCCGCCAATCTTAAAACCGTTTCCATCCGCCCGACTTTTGAAATCGCGTGTGTAACCATTCCAAAACGCCCAGCAATTCTCGAAGGTCACGGACTCGTGCGCCGAGATGCAATCGAATCCATCATCGCTGTTGAACCAAGCGCGGCAGCCACGAAAGACGTTGCCCGTTGATCCGCGAGTTGGATGGCAACCGAAACCGTCGACGTTGCCGCCGCGACCGCCCTCGGATACTGGATCGTAATTGCGGTAGGCATCACAATTGAGAAATAAATTGTTCTTGCCTTGAACGCTGTAGACGCCGATCGCGTGACCGTCGTGCATGCTGAGGGACTCGTAAATATTCTCGCTTCCGTCGTTCGCGAAACAAATCGATTGCGTGTGCCCAGTGATCGTAACTTGGACGCCGACGACCTCGATGCCTTTCAAATGCAACCACGAACCGCTGACCGAAAACGCATGCACGCGTTTGTTGGCAGGTTTGACTTGTGTGAAGTCAAAGACGGGCGTTTCGTTTTCATAGGCCCAGTAGTTGATGCGATTCCCTTCCGTTCCGCTTTTGTCAAGCCGAATCACGTGGGCCCAAATGCGTCGTTCATACGCAATCGCATTCGGCAGAACCGTGTACGTCCCGCCACGAATGAAGACGGTGTCGCCGGGGTCCGCCGACTCTTGAGCACGCTGGATCGACGCAAACGGAGCGTCGATCGTTCCCGCATTTGTGTCGTTACCATCGGTGGCAACAAAATAGTCACTGGCAAACGATGGCTCATTGCAAACACAAAGCAACACGGTCGCTAGACAGCTCGCTAAACAAGCGAGTCGAACGGCAAGCCACGGTTGATACATTCGACGAATTGTTGTGTTTCGAGTCATTTTGCAATCCATCGTGTCTTGAACGGTTCCATCGATCCGGAGCATTCAATCTCGCAAGTATGAATGTCATGGCCAAACTTTCATCATGGTTTTCAACAAGTGATGGTACTCCCTCACGCAAACTCTGCAACAATCGTAGGTCTCGAGCAAACACCAAGTGCGCCCAACACCAAGCGAACAACCAAATGACCCCACCGATCAATCGACGCCAATTTGCTGTGACGGGAGCCCAATTTGCAGTGACGGGGGCATTGTTTGGCGGAGCGTTATGGGGCCGTCGTTTTGAATGTGCTGCGGAGGAACGCGGGATTGAGCGTCTGGGTGCTGAGGAGCCCAGTTTGACTGAGAACCGATTGGTTCTGCTTGGTTTGAATGCGTTAGCACGCGCGCCGCAGATGAGCTATTTTGCGGATGGTCACCGTGGGGCGGCAATGATCTCAGCGCATCTGATGTGCGTGGACAACCAATGGGATGATTCAATCGCGACGAGAATTGTCCAGTTGTTTGATCTGAATTGGGCACCGACGAAGCTCTGTGAACCGTTTCCTCAAGGCGAACCGGTTGAGAATGCAGTCGAGCAAGTGGGGAAGGCGTTGGCGGAGAGCGGCGGTGTGTTGCGAGAAGTTGGCCATGATGCGATCTTTGCGATGCACGCGATCAAGGCGTTTCGAATGCTGCCGGAATCGGCGACAGCCGAACGTGTCGCAGGCGTCTGTGATTTGGTTCGAGCGATCAAGCCATGGCGTGACATCAAGCCCGATGACGACGTCAACCCGCCTCCATTTGCTGACGACGTGGCCGCATCAAAGTACATTTTGCAAGAAGCGAGCAACTCGATCGACCGTTTCTCAGGCTTCGGTCAAGGCTTTGCTGGGCACATGTTGACGTTTGGCCAATCACTTGTCGAAATGGCCGCGATGGGTGATGTCGAATGGGCTGAGAGTTGTCGGACAGCGTTTTGCAAGTACGTGACGGTGACTCGACAAGGCCCGCAGGCAGGAGAGAAGAAGATCGCCGACCATCAACCGAACAAGTTGCGTCCTAACGCGACGGAGTACTGGCAAGCGAGAGGCGATAAGACTCTCGGAATCGGTCATGTTTTTAAGTATCCTTATGCCTATTACGACTTGCTCGCACGCGCCAATGATACGGAACTGCAACAAGAACTCGAATCAAAAGCGTGGCAGATCTTCTAGTTTTTTTGTTCCTCTCTCCCCAAAAAACTAAACTTAAATCGGACTGCACAGCGTCGCGAAAAGCCGACGCGTTCCATCGTAGCGCAGGATTGCAACCGGCCATGGCAGATTAAAATCCTCCCCTACCAACCCACGAGTGATTCAGGCGGGCGCATCGCACTTGAAGTTGAAGTTTAAGTGAAAACTCTTCTTGTTGCGCCAAGCTCGGCGTTTACTTGCTAGAACGACAAGATCCGCCATAGTCCTGAATAATCATCTGTCCACAAGAGAACAGGATCATCAAGCGGCCATGGATCATACTGGGCACTCAACTCCAATTGCTCCGCCACCTCCGCACTCGGCGTCAACAGGACCCAAGTGGAGCTGAAAACGCCCGTTGAATCATCGTCATCATTATCGATACGGACAGATTGCCAATCGAGACTTTCCGCGAGTCCACGAACGACTGGGCCGAGATCGAGAAACCGATTTGAAATGTGGATCGCCAGAATGCCGTCTTGGGCAATGTGTTGACGGTAAATCTCGCCGCACTCTGCTGTGAGCAAGTGAACGGGGATCGCGTCACTGCTGAACGCATCAATCGCCAACACATCGAACTGTTGCATTTGCCCATTCTTCAGTTCCCTCTCCATCACAATTCTTGCATCGCCGATCTTCACTGCCGTCGTGGCAGGAGTATCTTGCAAGTAGGTAAAGAATTTTCCTGAGAGATCACGTACCGCTGGATTGATCTCATAGAAACTGAATACGTCGTTCGCCTCGCCGTAGGCAGCGATTGTACCCGTGCCCAGGCCGACGACACCCACTCGAATCCCTTCCTGAACCGCCTTTCGGCCGCGCATCGTATGGATGGAAAGCCCCAACCCGCTCTCCTTGCCGTAGTACGTTGTTGGTTGTGTCTTCCAGTAATCATCGTCGAATTGGAATCCGTGTTGGATTTGGCCGTGAGTCAATTGGTACTGGGCCGGCATCGCATCCTCGTCGCCCTCCCATGCGGGTTCCAACTCGACATTCAACACGCCATAAAAATTCCGTGACTGGTAAACCACTTCATCTGATTTCGACTCCGCCTCTTCTTTCAACTTGCTTCCCATTAACCCAACGAGCGCCAGCATTGGCAACCAATACCAAATCCCAAGCGACAGCCGATTGGTGCGTCGCAGCCGATAAGCGAAATAGTCCGCTACCAGGCCGCAGAGACCGAGCACGAGCAAGGCGCCGCATTGCTTCGCCGTCACCAGCTCTTGATAGTATGCGAGCCCCAGCAGGATATCGGCGTACAACACGATTAAGACGCGAATCAAAAGTTGTTGGGGTGCCTCGCGAAGCCGTCTCAGTCCCCAGAACGCACCAATGGCGACGCTGAACGCGAGTAGCGATGCTCCGGCCCACAGGCTTGAGAGCTGAGTCGTCATCACGTCGGGATTTCGCCAGATGCCCCAACCGATCGTCCACACCAAAGGCAACGCGGCCAACCCATACCAAATCCAAGTTCGCGATGTCGTCTCCGACTTCATTCCGATCGCAACCAGGCCCACCAGCACCAGCACACCCAAGCCGCCGAACATCGCCACTTCATCGGTAGCGGCTATCGCTTCGTGATGAGGAACCCAGATCATTGCGACGCCAGCGACTGTCATCGCGAGGGCTCCGCCAGCCCAAGTCCAATAGGCCAGCGATGGCTTGGAACGCCAAACCCGCTGGTAACAGGTTGCCGCAAGGGTGCATAAGCAACACGCAATCAGGCTGATCGGAAACTCCCAATATCCAGTAAACAGGTTGGTCGCCACAAGCGCCACGAATAAACCGCCAAGCACACCACCGGCTGAGATCACAAGATAGAACAAAGTCAGGTAACGAGGATCTGGTCGAGACTGGACCAACTCACCGTGACACGACATGCAACATGCGAACAACACTGCAGAAAAAATCACGACTTGTTTGATTAAATCCAAGTCAGCACCCTCAGAGAGTGCCCATGCCGCCAACGGCACGCACACCATCAAAAGCAAAATGAATGCTCGACGGTCATACCATTGCGGCTGATCGAAACAAATAATGAACGAAATAAGATACAAGCTGAGCGGCAGGATCCACAGAAACGGTACCGTTGCCACATCAATGCACAATTGATTTGTCGTCGCTAACAGAACCGCGGACCCACACGCTGACAAGCCAAGCCATAACAACAACTGAATCCAACCAGGTTTCGCGACCGTCGCGGCGTTGGCTATCTCGGCGTTGGCTATCGCGATGTTTTCTGTGGCACCATTTTCTGTCGATGTAAATGGCGTCGATACAATGGCATGTTGGGAGTGTTGGAGCACGCGTACGGCGCACCAAGCGGCGAAGCACGCGAACGCCACGTAGAGTGCGGTCCAAGACGCGACCTGGTGTCGCAGTGTAAGCCAGGGTTCAAACGCGAATGGGTAGCTCAACAGAGCCAGCAACGAACCGATGTTTGACAACGCATACAAACGATACGGCGAGCGGTCAGGCGACGTCTGGCTGAACCATTTCTGCATCAGTGGCCCTGTCGATGCCAAGACAAAGTACGGGCCCCCGACGGTTGCCACAAGCAGCAACAAAATCCGCGACAGCGGCGCCTGGTCCTCGAGAGGCTTCCACGCTTCGTTTGGCGATATTGGAAGCAGCAGAACCGACAAGCCCACAACCGCCAAGTGCGTCCACGCTTGTGAGCGCAGCGAGAGTCGAGCACAAAGCAAGTGAGCATACAGATAGCCTCCCAAGAGAGCCGCTTGGAAGAACAGCATACAGCTTGTCCAGATCGACGGACCACCGCCGAACCAAGGCAGAATAAACCGACCAATGAGCGGCTGTACCTGGAACAGCAAAAAAGCGCTGACAAAGATGGTCAGAGCATAGCGAAGCATACAATGTCTTTAAAAGCGATAGAGAAGTCCGGCACCGCACCCGCAGTCCAAGCGTCGCCAAGTTTGAAGCCTAGCCACGGCCATTGCAAGCCAGAGTCGCATGCAAGCGTACGAAAAGCCTCTCAAATGCCCCGCAATGAGTTCCCGGCTTAGCATCCAAGCAACGATTGCTGAAGGCGGTGCACGTTTCCAACCTGTCATTACGGTGGTTATAATCAGGACCCTATCATCAACTACCCCAGCCAACGCTCGAGCGTCAACAACGCCACGCTCATTCGAACGTACAAGAGAGCGGCTTTGGCGCTAGCCACCGGCCTTATAATTTATTCTCAACAAGGTAATGATCTTTCGATCTTGGAAGGGTTCCCTGCCCAGGCGGCGGAAGTGATGCCAACGGATTTACTGTGTTGCGGCGTGCGTCAAGTCGCACACTTGCCATTATCGCTAAGCCTAAGTCGTCCGACCGGTTCTGAAGATTTCACCAAAGTGCTCGAGCAGCTGAGTTAGACCAGATTGGAACTTCGCTTCACGGGCTGGGTTCTGTAGCGCATTAACTCCTACTACCTCAAAATCGAGTTTCCGGAAGTACGACATTTCGACGCAATCATTCACGCGCAAGAAAATGAACCCTACAGATGCCCCTGTGCTACTGGGATTGGAACGTTGACGGCGATTTGCCAAATGTCCCCCCAGAGCCGAACTTGACGCTCGCTTTGCAACGAGCCCCTAGGTATTGTTTCGAGCATGGAGAAAACAAAGATTCCAAGAGAACACAAAGATTCCAGGAGTCGTTACGCGAGAGCATTGCCGCGGGTCTATCGCGGTAGGGACGGCTGTTGCCAGTCGCCCCCTGCACAGATCCGTATTTGAAGAATTACCACATACGGCTCCTGCTTTGAGTCGATCAGCAAAACGTTGGTTCGGGTACGGATGAAGAGTACGTGGGGTCGGGAGATGCTTGCGTGCGAGTCGCTGCATGCGTAACCAAGTCCCGCGAGAACGCTGTGAGCGTCGTCGGATCACCTTTTCGTCCGTCGCCAGATCGACGGATCGCGTGGTCATGCGTGGCGAAGGTCACAGGTGGGGGAAGGTAGATTGATGAACTCGAATTGCAACGTGTTGAGGCAGGGCGATTCGGGTGCTGATGCTTGG
Source organism: Pirellulaceae bacterium (assembly GCA_041739875.1). Lineage (GTDB taxonomy): Bacteria > Planctomycetota > Planctomycetia > Pirellulales > Pirellulaceae > JBBSJZ01. The sequence continues at coordinate 31,408 of JBGSNA010000332.1, read as the reverse complement.
TTGTGCTGACGTTTTGTTGTGTTGACGTTTTTCGAGCTTTGTTATGGGGACTTTCTTTGTCTCCAGGGCGTCACGTTGCGTTGCGGGAGATAGTATGATGTTCGGCGGAATCGATTGCTGTTGACGTTTGCGGGGAGAGTCTCGTGCTGAGTCGAAATTTAGTGAGTCGTCGCCAGTTTTCTGGATTGGCTGGTTCTTTGGCGTTGACGGCGATGGCGCATCGCTGGGGGTTGGGCGGTAAGGTCTTGAGGGCTGAGGAGGCGGTCGTTCCAGTCGTGCCGAAGGTGTCATCACATATCGCGTTCCTTTCAGACACGCATATTGCGGGCGATGCGTCGACCGAGGCTCGCGGCGTGAAGATGGCGGAGCATTTGACACGCGTCGTGAAGGAGTGTTTGGATAGTTTGCCGGCGTCGAGTCATGTGATCGTTAACGGTGACTGTGCCTATTTGAAAGGTGAGCCCGAAGATTACAAGACGTTTGCAACGTTGGTGCGACCGCTCAAGGAAGCGGGGCATACGCTTCATGTCACGATGGGCAATCATGACGACCGGGCTCCGATGTATGCGGCGCTCCGAGATCAGCAAGATTACGATGTTGCGGTGGACGAGAAGCACGTGGGATTGATTTCGCTCGACGGTGTTGATCTGGTTCTGTTGGACTCGCTTTGGGAGGTCAACGAGGTGACGGGACAGATTGGTAATGAGCAACGAGAGTGGTTGACAACGTTCTTGAATTCAGAAAGCTCCAAGCCTGTGATTGTCGTTGGTCACCACAATCTTCAAGTTGAGCCTGTTGCGACGGGAGCAAAACCCAGTGGGCTGGCGGATTCAGAAGCGTTTCAGCGTCTGTTGCTCCATCATCCGCGTGTGCGAGCGTACGTCTATGGACATACACATCACTGGAACGTCCGCCCGTTGTCGTCGGAAGATCAATCGTCGCAACTTAAGTTGGTGAATCTGCCGCCGGTGGCCTACGTGTTTGACAAGGCACAGCCGAGTGGTTGGGTGCATGGGGAAGTTGCTGGAGATTCGTTAACGTTGAAACTGAACACACTCGACGCATCGCACGCGAAGAACGGCGAGACGACAGAGATCGACATCGCGGCTTGAGGATCACAGGATGAACGGGAAACCACTGCCTCGAAACGTCATTCTTGGGTTATGGCCAATCGCTGGGGTAACGACCACCGGCGTATCGGACGCGGATGCTCGTGAAACGATTCAAACGGCATTGGACCGAGGTATTCGCGCATTCGATACCGCGTACGGCTATGGTTACGATGGCGAAAGCGACCGTTACCTTGGCGACGCGATTCGGTCGCGGCGTGACGAGTGTTATGTGATTGGCAAAGTGGGCCAGCGGTGGAGCAACGATCGAAAGCGAGTTATCGATTGCACTCCAGCGACTCTGGTGGCGGATGCGGAAGCGTCGCTTGCTCGGATCGGCATCGATCGGTTTGATTTGTTGATGCTACATAGTGTCGATGAGCGAGTCTCGCTTGAGCAGTCGGCGCGAGCGATCGAGTCGCTCAGGACGCGCGGAATGTGCGATCGAATTGGTGTTTGCAACGTTGACGTGGATCAGTGGCAATCGTTCTATGAGGCGGTGGGTTGCGATGCGATCCAATGTCCGCTGAACATGGTCCAGCCGGATACGCTTGGCACGCTCGTTCCAGCTTGTCATTACGCGGGCTGTGGCGTGTACGTCTTTTGGACGTTGATGAAAGGATTACTGGCGGGAAAGATCACGCGTGATCATGTCTTTGCAGCGGGCGACAGCCGACCGAACTATCCGATCTTTCAAGGAGAAGCGCGTCGTCGAGTTCATGATTTGATGGACAAGTTGGATCCCTTGGCAAAGTCATTCGACATGACGATGGCACAGCTCGCGATCGGGTGGACGTTGTCCCAGCCTGGTGTGACGGGGGCACTTGTCGGAGCGCGCCGAGGTGACCAGATCGCGGAGTTTGCGTCGGTGACGCCGCTGGAGGGTGAGTTACTCAAAGCCGTCGAAACCGTTCTTGACGACACTCATTGAACGCGATACTCATTGAACGCGATGAGTAGAAGGTGGGAGCGAGGGAGGCGAGCGAACTCAAAAGTCAGAAGCGGTTATTGATCCGCCGGGTTATTTAAATTCTTGATCAAACGCAGCGAAGTCATCGACGACGGCTTCGTCGGCCTGCACGGGAACTTCCCCGAACGTGGCTTCGTTTTGAACTTCGTCTTCGACGGGAGCTTCCTCAAACGCAGCATCGTCCATGCTGGCGATCGGGGCGGCAACCGCTTTGGGCCGCCGGGGTTTATTCATGGCCATCGTGACGAAAAACGCAGTGATCACGCTGAGAAGTAAAACGACCCATGGGATGAAGTAGATCATGACGTTGATTGAGGAGTGCGTGTTTCAAGAAGTGACAGATGCGCGGAGGCCGCAGGCGACGACGGGAACTCGAGATTCAAAATAGATGAAACCCGCCGAACCCTGAGTTTAATCAGGAACCGTGCGGGTGACAATTTTTAACGGAGCCTTGGTCCCAGCCAACGCAGGGGGGCGATTCGTTCCGCATACCGCAACAGATCAGCAACGTTGCGAAGACGGGCTTTTTGCTACTTTGCAGACCAATAGTCGATCACGACGACCTTTTCGAGATGCGGCTTTAAGACTTCGACGAAAGCCATGTGGGCGGCATGCGGAAGGTAGGCCGTACGGTCTTCTTCGCTCTTGAATGAAACGAGGAAGCAATGCGTTAAGCCATCCGCGAGGCCTTCGGGGCTGTTGTTCGTGCCGTATTCGAAGTCTGCGATCGTGGGGATCTGCTTGGGCAGTTCGCGAAACGCGTCGACAACTTTTTGGACATCCGCTTCGCTGCTGGTGGACTTGAATCGGAACATCACAACGTGACGTAGCATTTTCGACTCCTTGGATTCTTCAGCGGTGGATGGTGTGTACAAAACGGCTCCAGCTAAAACGATGAGTAAGGCAAACGGGGCGAATCGTTGAAACATAATTTGAGGGTCTTTCAAGAAATTGGGAAGGTTGTGGATTGTGGAAAGGGAATCAGGGAGCAGGAGTGGGTTGGGGAGGTGGAGTATGAGAGTTTAAGTTTTTGATTCGGTCAAGCAACTTGGATTGATTGGAAGGGATTGCAGTGGCAGATTTCAAACCTGTGGCTTAGGTCGTTTCGCCGCCGATGCAGCGCAGTTCATTATCAACGCGGATGATCAAGTTACCTTCCGCAAAAACAGGAGTCGCGCCGACGGGGCCACCCAAATCGACTTGTCCGAGTTCTTTGAACTCATCGCCGGTGCTGAGGATTGTCGCTTGGCCTTCGAGGCTGATGATGAGCAACTTGTCGCCGACAGCGATAGGTGACGCACCGAAGTTGCCTCCGATTCGCTTGCTCCAAATGGTCTCGCCCGTTTGCGAGTCGACGCTGGTGGCGATCCCGCTGTCAGCGACCAAGTAGAGGCGACCGTTCTTGAGGACTGGCGTGGGCACGTAGGGTGCAAAACGATCGATCGAATAGACTTCTTCGGGCTTCTCGCCTGGTTGGTCCGGAATGCGAACGGCAATGAGTCGATTGCCACCGCCGCCGCTTCCGCAAGTTCCAATGGCGAGATCTCCAGCGATGACTGGAGTGCTGCAACATCGCTTATCAAAGACTTCGAGATTCCACATCAACTTGCCGCTTGCGGCATCGACGCCAAACAGTCCGTTGCCTGTGTTCGCGTCGATAATTTGTGTTTGGCCGCTGGGTGACGTGTAGACAGCGGGAACGCCGTAACATGCACGCGTCGCGGTAAGCGGCGTTGTCCAGATGTCTTCACCAGTCAATCGGTTGACAGCGACCATTCGACTTTCACCGGGCGTCTCACCAGCGGGAAGTTCGTCGGCTTGTTGGTCGTTGAGCAAGAGCACCATGTCGCCGACGATGCGTGGCGATGTGCCGAAGCCGTGCTGGCTTTTCCAGCTGCCGAAGTCGCGTGACCAGACTTCCTCACCCTCGATCGTCAAGCATTTGAGAAAGGTGTGTTCGGGTTCGCTCCAGGCCACATAAACATGCGTTGCGTTCGCTGTTGGAGTGCTCGAGGCAAGCGTGTTGCGATTGTGCAGGTGATGTGGTCGCTGGGCGTATTCTCGTGACCACAGTAACTTGCCTGTGGTGAGGTCAATGGCTTCGACAGAAATCTGTTGGCTCGCAGGCTTCGAGACGAGCAAGAACACTTTATTGCCCGCAACAACGGGCGAGCCGACATCACGCGATCCGAGATTGCGTCGCCATCGATAGTCAGCATCGGTCCACGTGGATGGGATCGAACCTTGGTCGATGTTTCCTGTGCCGTCGACACCACGAAACGCGGACGAGACAAATGCGGAAGCGAGCTGCGGTGTTTCAGCTTTGGCTGGTTCCTCCACGAAAGCGGAACCGAAGACCAACAAGCTGGCTACGATGCCTGCAGCGAAGATAGGGGCATGATTGATTCGGGGCGAGCGTTTCATCGCGTTTCGTCGTTTCGAGGGTGGGATTGAACAAGCGGTTGGTGGGCACATGCGTCTGGCAGTTGCCTGGATGGCCGAACACAAGCCAAGGCATCGCCACAGCCCAAGTTCAGATCATAGCGAATGTGCGGATCAGCCGGTGCGGTGCGGTCCTAGGTGAAGGGACATTGTAGACGAAAGTGATCGCTTCGCCGTCAGGTCTTGGGATTCGGCGTAGGCTTATTCGAGGTACCGGCTGGACCGTGCAGTTCCCGCTTTTTGCTTGATGTCCAAACCAGATTCCGCAATTCCACACGTCTTTTTGCCCACCATGCAGCTAATTGCCAATATCGCCAAGCCGCAGTAAATATCGATGTACTCGATCGAAATCACATCCGAGATTGAAAGTTGGTTTGACCAGCGTGAACTTTGGGATTCGCTCGCTGGGGGCGTTCCGTTTCGCCAAGTAGCCTGGCTTGGGTCGTGGTGGAAGCACCTTGCGGAAGGACGCGAAGCGTATCTCGTTGTTGCCCGAGACCAGAATGGATCGGTGCAGGGCTTATTGCCGCTGTATCGTGCTGGGAGTGGCACTCGCGGTCGGACGCTCCAGTTCATGGGTGACGGAAATGCGTGTACCGACGACGCATCAGTGCTTGCGACCGACGAGCATTCCGGCGGTGTGGCTGAGGCGATGGGCCGGCACTTGGCTGCGATGGCATCGCATCAAGAGTTTGGTTGGGACGTGCTCGATCTCGATGGCATTGTCGAAGGCAACGAAGCCTGCAGCGCACTCGCTCGTGGGCTGAGGCTCGGCGGAGCAACGCTGCATTCCATGTCGCGCATGAATACCTGGTTCAAAAAGTGTGAAGGCACTTGGGATGAAGGCCTCAAGCAATCAAGTAAATCGTCGCGACGTGCGATCGGCCAACTGACGAAGCGATTGGAAACAATGCCAGAGCTTGAATGTCGCATCGCAGAAGGCGCTGATGTTGAATTTGCATTGGCGCGGATGATTCAAATGCACCAAGCTCGTTGGATTGCTGCGGGCGAGAAGGGCACCTATGCCGAACCGCAATTCCGAGACTTTATCGAAGCAGCCGTGCAAGCGTTTCAAGCAAATGGCCAGTTGTACTTGCCGACGTTACACAAGGGGCCAGACGTCATCGCAGCGGAGTTGCATTTCATCGGTCAAAATGGACGCTCGTATTGCTACAGCACGGGCTACGACATTGCCCAGTCGGAACTGGAGCCAGGCCGATTATTAAACGTCCGCGTTCTCCAGCATGTATATGAATCGACATTGTTCGGAGTGGACTTGTTGCGCGGTGACGAACCGTACAAAGCTCGCATGAATGCTGTGCCGCAACGGTTGATTCGAATGCGAGCGGTTGCGCCAGCCATCGTGCCGCGTTTATTCCATGCGGCGTGGCGAACTCAGTTTGAGTTGAAGCAGTGGATTCGCCGACAAACGGGACGCAAACTCATCGACGTGATTGAACTGGTTGACTCCCATCCGGCGGGCTCCCGCCAGGCGTCACAATAGCCCTCGCTAGGGACAGCCCTCGCTAGGGACGCAAGCGTGATGTACGGATCACGAATCCAACCGGCTTTGATGTAGAGCGCTCGATCATGTGATTGCAAGCCAGCACGAATGGTTGCCGCGTCCATCACGGGTCTTGGCTTGAAACAGAATCGAATGCAGTTCCGTGAGTTCTTTTGCAGGGATCTTGATGACTTTTCGGTCGTACGTCATCAAGCCGTTGATCTCGCCCTCGACGTCCGTGGTTTGGGTATAGATGCCGGCGGCGATGCCTTGGCTTTGCAATTCCTTGCGCATCTTGATCGATGTGACGTAGCGGTCTTTGTATTCAGCTTCGGTTTTCGGGATGTCACCGTAGCCCCAATTACGACGATTCGCGTCCCACAGATGGCCGTTGATAGGAAATCCATGGCCGCCGAATTCACCGATGACTTTAATGAATGCATCGAACCGAGCGTTGGTATTGAGTTCGAACGGAAACCCGGGATGCGGATAGCGATGCTCATCCACAATGTCACCTGCTGGCCAAAAATTGCCACCACTGGCAACATTGACGAGCCGAGTGGGGTCTCGTTTCGATGTCCACTGGCCAACCTCGACTGTCCGGTGCTGGCCCCACGCTTCGTTGAAAGGGACCCAGCACACAATCGACGGATGGTTTTCAAGCAAGCCGATCATGCGTTCCAGTTCCAGCATGAATTGCTGGTGTTGCTTAGGCGGCCAATTCGCGTCGACAGGGTTGGGCGATAGGCGAGTCCATTCGGGCCAGCCTTGATTGCGTCCTGTGCCGCCACTGACTTGATCCTGCCACACCATCATGCCAACTCGATCGCAATGATAGTAGTATCGCCGTGGCTCAACTTTGATATGTTTGCGCATCATATTGAAGCCAGCGGACTTGAGCCATTGGATGTCGAACAGCATCGCCTCGTCCGATGGCGGTGTAAGCAAGCCATCGGGCCACCAGCCCTGGTCGAGCGGTCCCCAATGAAAGATCGCTTCGCCGTTAAGCGTGAATCGCCAGTGCCCATCAGCGTCTTGGACTTTGCCAACCGAGCGGATGCCAACGTAAGATTTGACTTGGTCGAGCGCATTGCCGCTCGCATCCAGTAACGTTACTTCGATGTCATAAAGAGTTGGCGTCGTGGGCGACCACAATTTCGCGTTCGCGACTTTCAACACTAAAGTTTCGTTGGCGCCTGTGGTTTCGTTGGCACTTGTGGTTTCAGCAACGACGGCATCTCCATCCTTGACCGTGATGCGCACTGCACCGCCACCTTGAACGATCGGCCGCACGCGGATGGTTCCATCGTTTGCGTCGCTCTCGATTTTCAAGTCTTTGATATAACTCGCGGGCACTTCCTCCAGCCAAACGGTTTGCCAAATACCGGGCACTTGCGTGTACCAAAGTGCTTCGGAAGCATCGAGTAAGTATTCCACTCCACCGAGTTTTGATTCAAGGCAAAACGGCACCAGAATCTTGCCTGTCCAATCGCCAGGAATTTCCGTTTGTGCAATCGGCGTGATCGCGTAATCCCAATGACCGTTGAGATTGTTCCATTTGTCGCGTTGCAATTGCGGACGCGGGTACTCCGTCCAAGCGTTCTCATCCGTCACTCCCGCGCCCCACTGGGTCATCAGCTCGGACTGAAACGGCTTGGTTGATCGTTTGGGTCGGGGCAGTGTCGGCAAGTTGTCACCATCGACAAGATGCACATCAATGAATTGTCCACCGCTGGTCTGCTTGCAATGCACCGCCATTACGTTTTCGCCAACTTTCAAGCTCTTCCGTTTCTCAACCGCAATCGGCACAGCTTCGTGGGAAGTGAGGGATCGCATGAAAAGACGAGATGCGTGTTTTTGGAGGCGATTCGAAGACGCCTCATTCTAACAGCGAGATTCGCGATCGATATGAGAGCGAGCGTCCGCTTCCTGAGATGTGTTGTCCCGCTGAGCTAGCGAGAACCCAGCGACTGATAAACCAGCGACCGAGAGACTCTGTGCTAGCGAGAGTCTCTCGGGTTGCCGAGCGTTAGGCGCCGACCTGGTGCGACCCGCAGTATTATTACTGTTATTACCTGCGCTACTTGGTCGAGAACCGCTACTTCGTCGAGAACTTGAAAATGGTTTGAGTCTTGTGCACTTCGCCTGGTTTCAAGATTGTCGACGGGAAGTTTGGCTGATTGGGGCTGTCGGGATAGTGTTGAGTTTCCAAGCAGAAGCCGCCACGATGAACGTAGCTCTTGCCAGATTTCCCTTGGAGCCGACCATCAAGGAAATTCCCGCAATAGAACTGGATCCCGGGTTCAGTCGTTTGAATCTCCATCACGCGACCGGTGGTTGGCTCATAGACGCGTGCGGCCAACGTCAGCTCGCCGTCTTTGCCGCCTTTGTCGAGCACCCAGTTGTGATCGAAACCGAGTCCGTACTTCAATTGCACGTTTTCTTGTTCGATATCACGCCCAATCGCCTTGGCTGTGTTGAAATCGAATGGCGTTCCGGCGACGTTCGCCAGCTCACCGGTCGGGATGAGTGTTTCGTCGACTGGCGTGAACTTTTTCGCGTTGAGCATCAACTCGTGATCGAGAATCGTACCAGCACCTTCGCCCTTGAGGTTAAAGTATGTGTGCTGAGTCACGTTGACGGGCGTTGCCTTGTCGGTTGTGGCGTCGTAGTCAACGATGATCGCGTTATCGTCGGTGAGCGTGTAAGTGACTTTGAGCTGCAAATTGCCTGGGTACCCTTCTTCTTTGTCCTTTGCCAAGTAAGACAATTCCAGCGTGTTTTTCGCTTGGTCGTATTTTGCATCCCAGACGATTTTATCGAAGCCGATCGCACCGCCGTGAAGGTGATTGGGGCCGTTGTTCTTCAGAAGCGAGTAGGTTTCTCCGTCGAGCGAGAATTCACCCTTCGCGATGCGGTTTCCGTATCGGCCCACGACGGCCCCGAAGTACGGCTTGTCGACAGCGTTGATGTAATTTTCGACATGGTGGTACCCGAGCGCCACGTCGGCAATTTTGCCATCGCGATCGGGCACAACGATAGACGTGATGATGGCTCCGTAGTTGGTTACTTTGACCGTCATGCCGTTGCTGTTTTTCAGTGTAAACAGTTGGATCGAGTCAAAATCTTCGACTTGAGCTTGGGCTACGGCAACGTGCAACGCAACGATCAGGGCAAAAGCGAGCGGTTTCATGAAGGGCTCCTGTTGTTGGGGGCAAACGCCAGCGAATTCGGCGAACCCGAGGTGATGAGTCAGTACGAGGTTACGTCGTACGATACTCGCGGGAATTGCTCGACGCCATGGCTTGCCCTGGATTGGCTCCGTTGGACCGCTCCATCGGATCTTACGGGCGTTACGTCCGTTCGTGGAGCAAGATGGTATCTTGTCGTCGCCGATTCTAAAGCTGCCTAACATGTTTCGGTTCTTGGAAAGCAAATATATTTCACAACAGATGCTAACCTTGTTGAGGGAATTGACGCACGGTACTGTGCCTATCTAAAAGTAAATGGCTGATCGAAATTCGTGTGGCCTGTCGAAGTGGCCTTTCGAAGCGAAAATAAAAAAGAGAAAAGTGGATGGCACAACTCAACGAGATTGGTGACGCAGATGGATGGCGGTGCTGGCTTTGCGACGAGCCGGTTGATCGAGAGATGCCACCCAACGACCCGCGTGGAGCGAGCGTCGATACACGTCTCACCAAGGCACGTGCAAAGAAATTAAAGCAAGACAAGTTGGGTGTTCCTCCCGAGCGATTAGCTCACAAAGGATGCAATACAGGCAAAGGGGCGATCGATCCCGTGATTGCATGGCCCGAGCATCTGATCGTTGTTGACCCAGCGCCGATCATCGCGGTCGCAGAGCGACTTGAACGGAAAGGCGGACGTGAAGCCATGGCCCGTTGCCCAACCCGCCAAGACGCGGAGGCGACCGCAGCATGGCTTGTCGATCGGTTTTCGCGACTTGCGCCCAACTTGTCGCTGCGGAGTGAAATCTCCTCGACGGGCGGTCAGTTCCTTGTCAGTTTGGGATCCAGCGTCAAATAAATTCGCGTCACGCAATCATAGGACGGATCATGCCACGTCGCATGCGCTTGCCCCATTCGTTGTTCGGAGTCGCATGGTGCTGTTTCGTCGGCCTGCCGAGTGCATCCGCCCAATCAGGCACAATTGAACTCACACAGTTACCTGCGCCGCCGAGTGCGATTGCGGAATTGATTCATCGTGCGGATGTCCAGTTCACGTACGGTGCCAAGGAGATGCCGTCAACGACATCGATGACAGTGGGTCGTCGTCACGATACGCTGACTGAGTATCGTCATGATGCGCTGACTGAACTACACCTTGACGTATCGATATCGAACTCAGGAGCGATTGCAAGGTGCGGGAAATCGCCAAGAGGCTGTGACGACGTTTCGAGCGGGAAGCGTCACGCTCGGCAACAAGCATGTCGTATGGTTTCGCGACCCGCCAGACTTCGAAACGTTTTGGACCAACCGATTGGTTTTACATGAGTTGGATCATGTGAAGATTTCGAGTGACGCCCAACTTGAAAAACGATTTCGAGAATTGCTTTCGGCGGTTGAGTTGCCGTCACGACCAGCGAGCAAGATGGTTCGGGATCGTGCGGAGGAATGTTTTCAACTGATCGCCTCGTTGGTCGAAATTCGTTACAAGGAATTGGATCGGTTGACCAGCCACGGGGCGATCGACTTGCCCCAAGGTTCAAGCCTCGACTCGCTGCTTCGACCAACGAGATAAGACGTTTTGAGAACGAAGCAGCCAACCGATCGATGTCATCTCACGCAGTCATCTGACCTTGTTTGGCCAGAGTTTTCCAACCAGAATTTTTCGACCACCTTTTACCTTCCATCCCATTGATTTCCGCCGCATGAACCCAGACGTTCCACTTTCTGCTGAGCCAAGTATCGCCGAATCGCCGTGCATCAAAATTTGCGAACTGGATCGCCAAGGCGTTTGCCAGGGATGTTTTCGCACGCGTGGCGAAATCGGGTCGTGGTTCCACGCGACGAATGCGGAGCGGGCGAAGATTAACGCTTATGCGGAAAAACGTAAGACACTCGGACAAAAATAGCTGTCTGAACCGCGAAAATGCGTTTGTTCCCAGAGTTCCCGAGCGGGTACACTGTAGCCATGTTGAAACGACTCCCGCCTTTGCTGATCCCCTCAGCCGTTTTCGTGTTGCTGACTTTCTCGTCCGGCTATTGCGAAGATGCACCGCCGCTCAATCACTTCGTCCAGAACGTGCAACCGTTCCTGGTCACTCATTGCGTTGCCTGTCACAGCACGGATGATGCGGAGGGTGGTGTCAATCTCGAGCGTTTCAAAGACTCTGCGAATGTCCAGAAAGACTATGAGTTGTGGGAGAAGATTTCGCGGTTGGTGAACGAGCACCAGATGCCGCCACCGGACGAAGAGCAACCGACGAGTGACGAAGTGATCGCGTTCGCCGCTGCGATCGATACCGAGCTAGCAAGCTTTGATTGCTCCGCCGACAAGCACCCCGGCCGCGTTACCATCCGTCGCTTGAACAAAGCTGAGTACAACAACACAATCCGCGATCTGGTGGGATTGGATTTGCGGCTCGCGGATGATTTTCCATCGGACGACGTTGGCAATGGTTTCGACAACATCGCGGACGTGCTTTCGATTCCGCCTGTGCTGATGGAGAAGTATCTCGCTGCGGCAATAACGGCAGCGGAGGCTTTGTACGATAACGAAGATGCTCGAAAGCGAGCGTTCCCGCACCAGGCGAACTCGGATGACGAACGCGTTGAGGCTGCGAAACAGAACATTCGCGAGTTTGCGACGCGAGCGTTTCGACGACCCATCACGAGCGATGAGGAAGCTCGCCTGTTTGAAATCATGGTTGCCGCGTTCAAGCAAGACGCGGCAGAGGCGGAGATTTTCGAAACGGTGACCGCCGCCGTTCTTTCGAGTCCTCATTTCTTGTTTCGTGTCGAGCAAGAGGTAGACGCGAAGGATGACGACGGCATTCGCGAGTTGAATGATTATGAGTTGGCGTCTCGCTTGTCGTACTTTCTTTGGAGCAGTATGCCGGATGAACGTCTGTTCGATCTTGCGGCGCGTGGAGAGTTGCACGACCGTCATGTGCTGGCGGCCGAAGCGTCGCGAATGCTTGTGGACCCGAAGGCTCGAGCGCTCGTCGACAACTTTGCGGGCCAGTGGCTTCAACTGCGAGATGTTTCGCGACTGACGCCGGACCCCGACAAGTTTCCCGCGTTTGATGACGAGTTGCGAGTCGCGATGCGCCGCGAGACGGAAACGTTTTTTGAATCCATGATCCGGGACGACCGCAGTGTCCTCGAGTTCCTGAATGCTGACTTTACCTATGTCAACGAACGGCTCGCTCGGCACTATGGGATCGAGAACGTCGTCGGTGAAGAGTTCCAACGCGTTTCGTTGACGGGAGGTCGCCGTGGTGTGTTGACTCACGCGAGTATTTTGATGCTTACGTCGAATCCGACACGCACATCGCCGGTGAAACGCGGCAAGTGGATTCTCGACAATATGTTGGCCCAATCACCGCCGCCGCCGCCACCCAACGTGCCCGTGCTTGAAGAGGGCGCCGAGACGCTCGGTTCGCTCCGCGAGCAAATGGAACAGCACCGGTCCAATCCGTCATGTGCCGTATGTCACCAAACCATGGATGCACTTGGCTTCGGGCTAGAGAAATTCGATGCGGTCGGAGCTTATCGTGAGCTGGATGGTCGTTTCGAGATCGATGCTTCGGGCGAGTTGCCTGGTGGTAAAGCATTTGCTGGCTCGGCGGAGTTGATGGAAATTCTCAGCGATGACATGAAGCATGAATTCAGTGTCTGTTTAACAAAGAAGCTATTGACGTATGCGCTGGGTCGCGGGCTTGTGTCGTACGATCGATGCACGATCAATGACACCTTCGCGAAGTTGCGAGAAAACGAATATCGATTCAGTTCCTTGGTGACCTCGATCGTTACGAGCGATCCATTTACGATGCGCGAAGCAAAGAGGGAAGAATGAGCACGGCGATGAGTTCAAAAAAACAATCGGGTTCGATATTGGATCGCACCGTTTCACGGCGCAATGTGCTGCGTGGAGTCGGCGTCTCACTCGCATTGCCCTGGATGGAGTCGCTTGCACCGCGAGTTTCCGCAGCGTCGCTCGGCGGCACACCGGCGATGCCCCAGCGGATGGCGTTCCTGTTTGTTCCCAACGGCGTTCACTTGCCGGATTGGACACCACAGCTCGACGGATTCGGATACGATTTGCCGCACATTTTATCGCCGCTTGCTCCCGTCCAAGACGACGTGACGGTGATTAGTGGATTGACGCATGACAAGGGGCGCGCCAACGGCGATGGACCTGGGGATCACGCTCGAAGTGCGTCGGTTTTTCTTACCGGTTCCCAGCCCCGAAAGACGGAAGGAGCGGATATTCGCTCCGGCGTCTCGGTGGACCAAGTCGCTGCTAAGTTGACGGGCCGCGCGACTCGTTTTGCTTCGCTCGAGCTTGGGATCGAGCCCGGCCGCAGTGCAGGCGGTTGTGACAGCGGTTATAGCTGTGCATATTCGTCGAGTGTGTCGTGGTCATCCGAAGCGACCCCTTTGAGCAAAGAGGTCAATCCTCGTTTTGTCTTTGAACGACTTTTTAGTGACAAACCGTCGGGCACTCGCGACAAGGATGCTCTGCGTCGCGAGGCGCTTCGAAAGAGCGTGCTTGATTATATTTCGGACGACGCCAAGCGACTTCAATCGACGCTCGGCAGCAACGATCGCCAGAAACTCGATGAGTATCTCGGTGGCGTCCGCGAAGTGGAACGTCGAATCGAACGCAGCAATGACGAGCCTCGAATATCTATGGACGTCGACTACCCCATTCCGCAAGGCATACCGGGGAACTACGGCGAGCATATTCGGTTAATGTGCGACATGATGGTGCTTGCGTTCCAAACGGACCGCACTCGCATCGCCACGTTCATGTTGGCCGACGCAGGCAGCAATCGTAGCTACCGGCACATCGATATCCCCGAAGGCCACCATGAATTGAGCCATCACCGTGGTGACGCTGCGAAGCACGCCAAGATTCGTGAAATCAATCGCTTCCATGTCGCTCAATTGTCTTACTTTTTGCAACGATTGAAAGCGACTCCCGACGGCGACGGTTCCTTGCTCGACAACTCGATGATCTGTTATGGCAGTGGCTTAAGTGACGGCGATCGCCACAACAACGAGAACCTGCCTGTCCTGCTGGCTGGTCGTGGCGGTGGAACGATTGATGCCGGTCGGCATATTCGAGTTTCAACCGAGACGCCGATGTGCAATTTGTTTTTGTCAATGCTCGATCGCTTTGGTTCGCCAGTCGACTACATGGGCGACAGCACGGGGCGTCTCGCAGGATTGGAGATCTAGTGAACACAATCGTCGTGCTTTCCACGCGCCCAAGGCCGTGCGTTCTTGGTTGTCAACGCTTGGTTCTCGCTGGGATGCTTGTGCTGGTGGCCATTTCGGTCGGGCATTCCGAGGACGCAACCGATGCGCCCAAATCGCCTGTCGAGAAACTTGCGGACGATCTGACCAGCACGGAACTCGGCACACGTCGGGACGCCGCCTACGGGCTTGCGAAGCTTGGGCACGAGGCATTTGGAGCGCTCGACGCGTTGATCAAAAGTTTGAGCGATCGCGATGAACAGGTTTGGATGCAATCCGCGATGGCGATTGCTCGAATCGGTGCGGATGCTGAGCCAGCAATCGATGCGTTGGTAGAGAACCTCGGTGATCGGGACCAACAGAAACGCTATCGTGCGGCCTGGGTATTGTTCCGCATCGGGCCGAGCGCGATCCCGAGGCTGCAAGAAACACTGGCGTCACCGTCCTCTGAACGACGCGCCGCCGCACTCGATGCGATGGGTTGGATGAGCGACAATGCATCCGATTTGGCACCCACGCTCGCTTCGGCACTTTCCGACGAAAATGACAATGTCCGTCAACAGGCGGCGAAATCGTTGTCACGTTTGGGTACGCCAGCGACCGACGCTCTGGGGCAAGCGTTGAATCACGACGACAGTGCAGTTCGCGCGATCGCCGCCGAAGGCTTGTCGCATGTCGGCAAGGTTTCTGAGTCGATTCGCGATCGATTGGTTGAGTTACTCTCGGACCCAAACGGAGATGTTCGCTGTGCGGCCGTCGTCGCATTATCATCAAGCGACCTCGAGCGTGAGCGATTGATCGAGATCATTATCGCCGCGATCTCAGATATTGAAACTGACGTTCGCGGTGCTGGTGTGTTGGCGCTGCGCAAGCTCGGCAAGGACTCCGACCAAGCGATTCCCTCGCTCGCAAGGTTGCTCGATGGTGACGATATTCGTGCTCGCCAATCCGCTGCCTTTGCATTGGCAAGTATGGGGCCGGCGGCATCCGCAGCCACCGATGACTTGCTCCGCGCGCTCAAAAAGCATCCGGGTGAAGGTCAAGAAATCGCACATGCGCTCAGCCGCCTTGGTGCCGCCGCTGTCACACCGCTGCTTCGTGCGACGGATGACCCAGAACAATCATTGGCGTTACTTTCGTCTGCACTCGCCGGAATTGGCCCCAGTGCGATCTTGCCATTGATTGAAGCCTTGAATGACGACTCCATCCCCGCACGCGTCGGTGCCGCTCAATCGCTCGGTGGGATGATACCTCCACCGCCATCCGCTGAAGATAACTTGGTGGCATGCTTGAATCGTTCGGAGAATCAACTCCGTGAGGCAGCCGCTTCGGCGCTGGGTAACTACAAGACGCTCAAACCCGAATCGATCGCGACCTTGATTTCGCTCACGGAAGATTCCGACGGGGCTGTGCGCGGCGCCGCGATCTACTCCGTCGCCAAGGTCGACGCGTCTAATGTTCGAGTACGCGAGGTGCTCATTGCGGCTGTCCAGGACAACGCTTCCATCGTGCGACGTCGGGCGATTGACGGGCTTGCCACCTTGGGAACTGAGGCTGTGAGCGCCCTAGCCGCCGTGACCGGCGCACTCTCCGATGCGGATTCCGATGTGCGACTCAGTGCCGCAGCGATGCTGAGCGGCATGGGCGAGTCCGCTAAATCGTCCGTTCCGCAGTTACTGCCACTTCTCGATGACTCCGACGCACGGCTGCGTTCTGCGGGTGTCGCGGCGATTGGCGCGATCGCAATTCCGACTACTGAAACTGCGCAAGCCGTTTCCAAGTTGCTTGGCGACGAGAATCCAACAGTGCTTTTGAATGTACTGGTCTCGCTAACGAATATGGGTTCACACGCGGCAGAGAATACGGCTTCTGTGGTTCAATTGACCAAACACGCGGATGTGGCGATTCGAGGTGCAGCGGTGAAATGCATTGCGAAGACCGAATCGGATGCGACTAAATCAGTCCCACTTTTAATCGAAGCGCTTTCCGACAGTGATTGGACTGTACGACGTGACGCCGCCCAATCGCTTGGCGATCTTGGTGGTGCAGCCAAAGCATCGGTCGCGAAACTTT
Organism: Pirellulaceae bacterium; assembly: GCA_041739875.1. Lineage (GTDB taxonomy): Bacteria > Planctomycetota > Planctomycetia > Pirellulales > Pirellulaceae > JBBSJZ01. The sequence goes on along the minus strand of JBGSNA010000332.1, from coordinate 14,866 downwards.
TTAACCTGCTCGATAGTGACGAGGATGAGGATGCCGCGAGCGGTGCGCTTCGAAGCATCGACGACGCAGACGCGAGCGCAGTGCAAACGCTCATCGAAGGTCTCGAATCGGAGAACCGACGCAAACGCTATTACGCTGTGTTTCTACTTGGCAAGGTAGGTCCCGACGCGAAGGATGCTTTGCCGATTCTTCAACGACTCCTCGACGAGACCGATAGCGGTCGGTATCGCGAGTCGTACCAGAAAGCGATCGAGGCCATTCAGGGTAAAGCGTAGCGCTCGAGCTGGACCCGTGCCAAGCGAGGCATTGAGTGATTCAGAATCGGCATTTAGGATGCGCTTGTCCTGCTTCTGGGGTGAATGACGGGTTGCGATTGCGACCGTGCATGAGCTCGTGTAGCGAGACCGTTACGTCAACGTGACCTGCGAATTCGAGTCACCTCATGCCTCCTGTTTTCGCTGGGTTTCCCGTGTTTTCCAGGCTGAAACAAGCTTGGGTGGATGAGCAAATGACTCGCGAATTGGTAATCCAATGCACGACCTGTGCACACAAGATGAAAGTCAATGCGCCAAAGACGCGTGCGCAAGTTACCTGTCCGATATGTACAAACAAGAGTTTGCTTGATCCCGACGGCAAAATCATTGCGAAGAATGGGTTAAGTCTTGAAGAATTCGGTCAGCTGCCGCCGCCAATCATGGTGGTCGGTGAAGTCTCTCGACCAGCGACAAGCGAACGAGTTTTTCGTCGCGCGGCTAAAAAAGCCTACAGAGAAACGAACCGCGATGCGATTCGCAAATCGCGTATTAAGAAGCTGCAGACTTTTGCCGTCGCCGTATTTTGTCTTGTCATCGTCGGCACGCTTGGGACGCTTGCGTACAAATCGCTAAGCCAAGTTTCTCGAGAGGAATGGGCGGAGGTGCTTCCTGGTATGGAGACTCCAGACAAGATTCTGAACCAGTACGCGAGCATCTGTGCTCGATGCCAATCCACGTGCGATTCAATCATCGATACTAGCTCAGGCGAAAAGGCTGCGCCCCAGTTTCGGTTGATGGCGGGGAGCTTGGCTGAGGTGCCTGGGCTAGTTGAAAAGATGATCGAGCTTGCACCGAACCAGGTCCAGTCGATTAGCCCATCGCGTCTCGACGAACTTTCGTCTCAATGGAAACAGACGCAAGAGTGCGTCCAGATCATTCGGTCCAATAAGCGTGCTTATTCCCCCGAGTTGTTCAAGGCATTGATTGACTTTGCACAAGCGAACGATGCGGCCGCTCAAGCGATTCTTTCCAAATGGAACGACACGCCAAACAACTCATCGGAAAATACGTCGGATTCCGGTGCGCTCACGTTGACGAAGTAAGGCGACCGGCAGAACACGGGTTCGGCAGGAGCCTCTCGCTCCCGGTATGAACAAATTCGCCGGTCGCCGAAGGCCAATTCGGACAGACGCTGTCTCAGCTGAAACGTCCGACTCCCCATCGTTCTTCGCGGCTGAGTGGAATCTCGCTCAATCGTCCTGGGTTTTGGTAAAGCAAACGTGTCACGGTATCCGCAGAACCAACAAACCCACGGCGATCATGATGCCAATCTTGGTGAGTCGGAACCAGCGAGCCATCGTTTGGCCATCCGTCGAACGGACACTCGCCCAACGCATCATAGAGCTTGGAAGAGTTCATCGAGACATCGCCGGCTCGTGGCGGCATCGTTCCAATTTCGCTTCGCAATCGACCCATCAATAGATCCGGGGCGTATCCGCCGACGCGATTCACGATTTGTGCAATCTCGAAAAGACTCAATCGACGCGGACCACCGGCATGATAAAGTCCACAGAGCGGACGCTCGAGCAATCGCTCCATCAATTCATTGAGACAATCGGTGTAGGTCGGTGAACGAAACTCGTCGATAAGCAAAGTGGCTGGTTTGTCTTGCTTGAACCGCGAAGAGATCCAGTCGATTGCCCCAGCATGTCCGCTGAAACTGACTCCCATCGGCAACGAGATGCGAAGCACGCATGCATCGGGCCTCAGCGAAAGCACGATCCGTTCGGCTTCGGCCATCTTCGCTCCATACACAGTCACCGGGTCGGGCGTATCGGATTCGCGATAATTACCCCCATCGCGACCACCGAAAACGAGATCGATCGACAGGTGGATGACGAGCGCGCCACTGCGTCGGGCACATCGCAGCATATTCTCCGTGCCAAGCACATTCACGCGATGCGCCATCTCCGGATCAAGTTCGCAAGGCTTCAACCGACATCCGCCGGCACAATTCAATAGGCTCGCGAAGCGGTGTGTATTCCACAGCGCCTCCACAGCATCAGCGTCCTCGATATCGCAAACCACGATGCCTTCGCGATCCAGCGGCCACATTTTGGGTTGGCGAATCCCCACGACTTGATCGCCATAGCGCTGGCGAAAATAGTGAAACGCATTGTAGCCTGGAACACCCGCGATTCCCGTCACCAACATTGGCAACGGAATCGCTCGGTGTGGTGTGGCTGGTCCGAGATCCAGGTCAAACGCGCCGTCCGATCTCCTGGGTTGTTTTGCATCCATGCCAATGTTTTAACGCCAGATCCCCTGCAGCATAGTCCCGGAACCCAACACACACTTCCACTCGTGGCGATCAACCGTTACTTCATCCTCGCCGCTTTCAGATCGAGTGGATAACAAATGTCACGTTTTGCCACCGAACCCTCAGTTTTCAGTTTTCAGTTTTGTATTCAAGCCGACCACGGAGAGTTGGGCGACGGCAAATGGATTGAAATCCGGTAGGAAGAGCGACAGGCTATCGTCTTGCCGTTTCTCAGTCTGGCGATTTCCGACTATCGAGATAACTTGGGACCAACGTCTTTTCTAATCCACTCGATTCCGGAGAGCGTGGCGTGACCCTGTTTGGGAACAAATCGCAATCGCAATTTTCCGGCAAGCGATAGATCTTTGAGTTGAAGTTCGACAAAACGTTGGGCGTCGGATCCCGCCGAATCAAGCGTCACGTCACTGGCGACCAATTTGTCTTGGGCATAGATATCGAAGACGCGTCGTTCGTCGGCGCCGAGTAGCGGTGCGGCGAAGTGCAAATTCACATCATAAAGACTCGGAGTTTCGGTGCTCTCTGCGTCATGTGCGTCGAGGACGTCGGCATCGAGAATGAGTCGCGGGCCGTTTGACTTTTTCCCTGTTGACGCGGCCGCTACCCGCTTTCCTTGGCCACTGATTACAAAAGCCAAGGAATTTCCAGGCTGCCAATCGGCACGATCGACAACGGATTGAACGAGCTTAGCTAAATCAGGCGTTTGCTGGTCTTCGCCGGCATCGCCCACTTTGGCCCAGGCTTTAGGATTCCACGCGACTTCGGTTTTTGAACGCAATCGCGAACTGATATCGTGTGACGTCTCCGTGAATCGTTTGGCGTTTGCCGTTTGTTCGATCGCGATGAGCAGCGATGTCGACTTACTGGACGGTTCATCGCAAGTGAATTGAAGATGAGCACTGCGGATTTTCGTGCCGCGTGCGACATCCACTTGGTTGAAACGCACACCAATCGTTTGGTCACCCTTGTCATCCACAAGTTCGAGATCACTGCTGCTTAACAAGACATCACCTTTCTCATCTTCCTCGGCGTCGTCATCGGCATGCTCGACCGGTAAGCCTTTTTGGACGTCAACAGGCTTCGACAGATTCAATCCGATTTCTAACTCGGTTACGCCATCCACACCGGATGCCAAGACCCAGGGCCGCGACGCACCAGCAATCAAGGACGAATGATGCTGGAAGAACTTCGCTTCGGCATTTAGTTGAATCTGCAACGCGGCTGAGTCACCAGCGACTGTCGGGTATTCCAACCACAGTTGCCCGTCTCTTTCGCGGCGATCGCCGGGCGCACCAAAGTTAATCGCCAATTGCTTCAGTGGCTCGTCTGATTCAGCCGTTGCCAAGCTCGGCTCGATGGTCCAAACGTCGACATCTGGCATGTGCACCAGCGCCAGCGACGTTTGGTTCTGGTACGCACAGCTGCATGTTCGCGTGTAATCAGGTGCATTCAGGACACCGTTGGCGACGACCAAGTTCGAAGTGCAACCCGACTTGAAACCGCCGAGATTGCCGGTACCTCCTTCGTTGAGCAAGTCATAAAAGCCTGCCGCGCCAGAACGAAAGGTCAACATGTTTTCGCTGGCGATGATGGTGTTGCAACCATAGGCTCGCGTAATCTTCCAAGGTTGCATTGCACCCGTCAGCGGATTCTCGACTAGCTTTTGTTTCCCTGTTTGCAGATAGAACGCCCCCGCCGATTCGGAATATGAGTTCGCGTTGGCGATGATCAAATCGTTATGCAGGATGCAGGGGCCTGAATAAGCTAGCGAGTCGTTTTTCCATTGGACGCTACCGTCACGACCTCGATAGACGGTCATGCCGCGACCCGTTTCCGTGGCTAGTCGGTCGCTGGCTTGGGCTCCCGCTTGCAACAAAAGATCAAATGATTCGGAATAGCCGAGCCACGTCCCAAAAACACCTTCATCAATCTGCCACTGTGTTTCGCCGGTACGATAGTCCAAGGCCACAATGCGGTAGTTGGTTGGCAACGTCTTACCACGTCGACGCAAGGCTTCGTCGATATGCGTTGGGTTCTTGTCGAGGCAAAATACTTTTCCATTTCCAGCGACGATTCCATTGTGCCAGAAACTGTGCTGGGCGGTCACTTGCCAAAGTTGTTCCCCGGTGTGTCGATTGAAACCCACGAGCCCGGCGCTCGCGGCACGGTCGAGACTCTTTGAACCGAAGCCGGCTTTCGAGGCGTTTAACGATTTGTCGGATTCAAATTCAAGTTGGTGCCGGGTTCGATACTTGGCAAAGCCTAGGCCGCCGATGAGCACGTCCTCATAGACACCGATGTAACCCCACTCGTGTTGCTCACCATCTTTATCCTTTGGCAACTCAATTTGCGTGATCGTTTCTCCTGATGCCGTGTCGAGCACTAAACACGAGGCTCCAATCAGCAGGTAGACTCGATCTTCGGTAACGATATAGTTTGTGCCTCGTCCATTGGCGCCTGGGATATGCACTTGGTTGTATTTTGGATCGAGTGGTGCATCTTCGTAGGTTGCGTCGAAGTAGACATCATAGGTCCCCAAGTCATCGAACTCGCGTTTCCATAGCACGCGGCCGGTGTACACATCCCGGCAACTGAGGCTGTTCATGCCTTGGATATAGAGTCGCCCAGCAACAACTTGTTCGGGAGGTCCGTGACCGTGTCGCGGAAGCACGTCGGTGTTACTGCTTCCACCAAACCACAGCACACCGAGCGGAAGCTTCACGCGACTGTCGTTTGACTTGAGCGTGTTGGCGACGTCTCCATGTTGGTGAGTCCAATCCGCCGAGCCGGGCAAGGCTCCAACACGACGCACGCACACGCTATGCTCGAGCAGTTGCACCTCGGCCTGTTCGAGTTGCATCGCTTCGATCCGCGCAGCCAGCTGAGTACGTTCATCTTGACTAGCGCGGTGATCAAGCAACATATGCATCACACCGCCATAGGGACGGACGGATTGGTAGATCGCCGAAAGTGTGGATGGTTCGATTCGGTTGGATAATTCGGGAGCAAGGAATAGCATGTGTGCCACATAGCTTGGGGCACGAAATTTCGCGGGCTCGGACTCGTGGACTGTTACTCGGTTGGTACCTATTCGGTTGATACCGCTCGCTTCCAAGGCTCGACGCCATTGTGCGACTCGCTGGGCATCGTCGTCGATCATCGCCAATTGAACAAATGGGGTGTGGGTGGCGAGCGCGCGGGCGACATCGGAATCTGTGTTGCCATACCACAGTGCGAAACCCTCGGCACTGGAGACGCCCAGCATACTTTCAACAGCAAGGCGTTCCGCCGAACCAAAACTCAACGGCACAGGCTCGGCGGGGGCTATGTTCGCCAAGCCGACGACCGAGGCCGACGTTTCGTTGGAGCCGGTCGCACCGAAGGCCATGATTTGTCCTTGGAGTGTCACAGCAAACAGCTTGCTGTCGGCGACAAGTAACCGCTGGATATCTCCCGCCACAGGCATGCGAAAGACGACTTCCGCAGGTCGATTTTCTTGGGGCAGCCGTATCGCGGTGATCGCGTCGACGCCGGCCGCGATCAAGGTGTCGTTGGCAAGGATTAAGTCGCCACGTCCATCAGCGGCGATTTCCCACAACATAGTTTCCTTGTTCGAGTAGGCACGAATCACCGGTTGATCGTCGGCCGACAATTCTGCGGAATAGATCACGCTATCAGCCAGGACCGGTTCATTCGGCATGAAGGCCGTTTTCAAACCGCTTTCAATACTGAACGCCCGCGTCCCCTTATCGCGAGTGTGAACATAGAAGTGGTCGTCGTCCGCCGCGACAAACGATCCACCGGTGCCTTTGCCGCCGGCATTGATTTCAAAGTACCGTTGTTCCCCGGATGCGCGATCCAGCACTGCGGGAACAGAACGTCCACCGGGAACAATCAAATCCTTCTCCGTCGCCACGAGTGCGCCTTGAGGAGCAACGCCGGCGAACGAGGGAGCACTATGTGGTTGCTTGATGTATTGTGCGCCGGTGCGATCATTGAGCCACACCACTTTGCCAGAATCAGCGTCCAGGGCATAGATGAACGTGCCCATGAAGGGCCAGATGCTTGCAGCGAAGTAGAGTCGGCCATCGCGAATGACTGGACCACCGCGAGCAGGCCAGGCTGAGGTTAGTCGTCGATTGCCAATGACATGTTGCGAATTAGGTGCTCCGCTGAATTTCCACACCAACTCTCCCTTTCGCGCGTCGATGCAATAAACAACGCCATCGTCGCTACAGAAATAGACTCGGTTGTTCCAGCCTACTGGGGGCAAACGGACGGGAGCCTCAGCATAGAACGACCATAATTCTTCTCCCGTGTTCGCATCGAGCGCTAACAGTCTATCTTGATCGTTGAAGCCCACGAACATGCGTCCGTCGAGGACGATCGGCTCAAACGTTCGATCGTACGTCATCAAGTCCAGATTGAGCGTATCGTCCCAGGCCTGGAGTCGTGGAGTCCACTCGCGTTGCCATAGCGGTGCGATCGTCTCGGGTAGTTGGTTGCTGGACGCCGCCGAACGCTGCGCATCATTTCGCCACATCGGCCAGTCATCGGAGGCAACGGCATTGCCGGAAGCAATGCACCACGAGAGCACAGCAACGAATAGCATCAGACATCGATGCGAAGACGAAATCATTTTGCGATGTCGCGAATTAAAAGGGGTGTGAGAGACTCAGAATCTCAAGGAACCGATGCTTTCGTTGTACACGCTCGAAGCCTTCAGAGCCAAACCAGCACGCAAGTTACCGCAGGCTCAATCAAGTCACCGGGGGACCGATCAAGGCTGGGGCAAAAACTTGACGCAAACACAGCGATCGATTTTGATCGCGTTCGGCGTTTCTTTCGCCAGGCCGGTTGCGTCATCCATTTCGAAAACACCGACCTTACCGCCATCTTGGCTGGCAATCAGCATCCATTTACCGCACGGTGTCACATTGAAGTTCCGTGGAATTTTGATATCGCCGGTAATGTGCCCGGCTGGAGAGAGCTTCGTGGAGCTCGCGTCGTACTTGAACGCCGCGATGGTATTGTGTCCGCGATTGGAGACATAAACCCATTTTCCGTTCGGGTGAATGCGACATTCCGCGGTGCTGTAACCTGGTTGTACCTTCTCGGATTCTCGCAGCGTCGAAAGGCTCTGGATCACTTCAAATTGATTCGCTTTGACATCGAGTTTGAGTAGATTCACCGTCATATCACGTTCGCCGTTCACAAACGCCACGCTGTTGTCTGGGGCGATATGGATATGACGCGGAGCGCTGAGTCTTGGCATGGCAATGAAGGGCGGATCGTTCGGTGTGACAGTTCCCAGTTGTCGATCGAGTTTAAACAGATGGACTTTGTCTTGGCCTGCATCACAAGTGAAGGCAAGCGAGTCTGTGGAATCGAAGAAGCCACAATGGCCAAGTGCCTTGCGATCTTCGTTCTCGATTCTAGTTTTTGGGATGGCGTGATACGCGATTTGTGAATCAAGATCCCCGTTCGGCTTCAGTTTGTAGAAGGCGTAGCTGCCGCCGGAGTAGTTCGACACGACGGCAAATTGATTTGTGCTGTCGGTGCTGACGTGGCAAGCTATGGGGCCGCCGCTTGAAAGCGAAACTGGCTCACTCAATTTGCCTGTTTTCGGATCGATCCGATACGAATGCACGCTTCCTTCGGGTGCGACTTCGCTTACGGCATAGAGCGTTTTGCCATCGGGGGACAAGTTTAAGAACGATGGGTTATCGACATCCGCAGCGAGCTCAGGCTCGCTAAGTTCACCGGTCGCGGCATCGAGTGAACTGCGATAGATCCCGCGACTCCCGTCCGCTTCGGTGTACGTCCCGAGGAACACCCAATACTTGCCTGACGTGGGTGGGTCAATCGCTTGAGCCATCAACGGATGAAGCGATGCGACAAACAAAACTAAGCCATAAAACTTCAGCATCACGCGGGTCTCTTTGGGGGTGTAAGAATCAACCATCTCGTTCACGAGTTCGAGCCACTCTGGCAGCAATTCGCTACTTCTTTTTGCCGCTTGGGATCGAAAGCAATACGGGCTTGCCATTTCCTTCGGGCAACGGATCACTCAGCTTGGCCTCGCCAATTTTGCCATCCCAGTCGAAATTCATCAGAAGATCGAAGCCTGGGTTTTGGTTTTTCACTTGGCATGAACAAGGGCCGATCATAAATCTGGATGCCATGCTGATCGTATCGGACGAAATGCCTTTTCCCACCAAGGCGTAAAGCACACGACCTCGTCCAAGGACCGGAAACGCCATCGGAGTCGACATATCTTCGAGATCGGATTCGCTCGCCAGCAACATTTTCAACAGGTGTCGTTCCTTGGGATCGTCTCGTGAAAGTGTGACGACGGAAAAATCCAGTCTCAGCTCGATCTCGACTTGCTCCAGCAACGCTTTCTCGTCTTCGATCGGTTCTTGCTCAGGCAGCTGTAAGGACCTTTTGTTGGATTCGACTTCTCTCAAAAGAGTTTTGAATGCCACATCGTCTTGCGCTGGATCACCACACGGTACGAAGATCCAAACCGCCGACTCACCGCTGATGAGTCGATTTGCAATCGTTTGGCGAAGCGGCGAATCGATGAGGTGAGCAACCGAGTCGATGTCGAGTGGATGCACACCGACCAAATGATCCGGCACCTCTTGCGCATTCTGTGGGTAGAATACGGCCAAGATGGGTTGATCGTCGACTGAGTTTCCAGCGTATAGAGACTGAATGCGTTTATCGTCGCTCTGTGCAACGTTGATTACCCTCACCTGGCAATTCGCTGTCGGATTCGAAACGGTTTGACCCGATACAGAAACGGTTTGACCCGATACGAGTGTTGAGTCTCGCAGTTCTTGGACGGCCGATTGTTCGGACTCGTTAAGCGGACGATCGTGAAGTACAACAATCTCGTAGTTATCGGCTGGCCAGCGTTCGAGTGCGTATCGAAACACGGGGACTTGGCACGCCATAGCGAACGACGCGGCGGCGCAGGCTAGAACTGGAACGTAAAGTGATAGTCGCTTCATTACTCTTCCACCCGCGTTACTTCGATGCCAGAGACGATTGGTAACTTTTCCGGATTGTTGGTCGCTTCGTCAGCGTGAACAAATTCAACCAGTAAATTGTCGACAACATCGATACCCTCAAACTCCACCTCGATCGGCAGCGCTGATTCGCCTGAGGTGGCCTTCACAACGAAACCCGACTGAACTGTTTTGGATTGCATCTTGATATCGAATGTACCCGTGTCGGATGAAGTTAAGTTCGCAAAATAGAGCTTAACATCATACTTCGCGTGTTTGTCGTCTGTACCAAGAAGTGGAATCTCGAACTGACCCAACCCTCGGGCACCTGAGGAAAACAGCCAGGGCTTTGTGGCGTCGGCGACGTTGAATGATTCCAAATTACGGCTGTACCAACCACCTCCCTTGGCCAGTTCTGGTTTCAAGTTGAAAACAAATTCCAATCGTCCGACTGCGCTGGGGCGAGGGTAACCGAACCATTCCTGTCCGGAAGTGTCCTTGCGATCACCGGGGCCGCCGAAGTTGATGCCAATTCGTTTCACAGGTGTTGTTGGCCCCGTCGCACTCAAGATCCCCCACGATTTGTTCTCTGTCTTGGGTTCCATCACCACAGTGGAAGCGATCGAGAATTGGCAGACGCATCCGGCACTGGCTTCTGGGATCATGACCAAACCGTTGCCAGGAATCGCATTAACCCAACAGCCGAGACGCTGTCCAGCAAAGTGCCGCGTGCCGCTGTCGGTATACAAGTCGTAGTATCCAATGAAGCCGGAGCGAAAGAACATCATGTTGGGCGTCATCGTGATGATGCCGCAATGATGGCCTGGACGACTGAATTGCCATTCGCTCTCAGCACCTGTCAACGGATGTTTGCGAGTTTTCGCGTTACCGGAGTGCAGGTCGAATGCCCACGGCTCCGCGTAAATATCATTCCCCACGATCGCCGGTCGGTTCATGTAGTTGGCGTTCTTGGACCAAAGCTCGTTGCCATTGTCTGCGTCGAGTACCAAGAGCTTGCGTTCCTTGAACTCGCCCGCGAGAAACTGTTTCCAGTAATGGCCATTGGCGTTCGCCCCACATAACACAACATGCCCGTCGGCGTACATCAACGTCAAACTTCCGCCGCCCGCGCTCACGTCCGTTGTATCGGTGACGTTCACAGGCTTTTCCCAAAGCTTCTTGCCTGTGCGGCGATCCAAGGCGACTGCCAAACGAACGTCGTAGTTCTTCATGTCTTGTTCAGCCTTGAGGGCGGCCTCACCCGTCAGCTTTTTCAGATCTCCCTTGTCTTTCAAGTAGAGCTGCAAGCGTTCCTCAGGGCTGAGTGAACTATCGATGAAGTACATGTGATCTGGACCAATCGCAATCGTCGTATGCAGAATGTTGCTGCCACGATAGGTCCATACTCGCTCTCCCGTTTTCGTATCGATTGCAAAAATAGCATCGGTCTGGCTCTTCACAGTCAGCCCGCGTCGGCGCATTTTCTGTTCGAGCTCTTCACGAATGGTGCTGGTTCCGAACAGTTGTCCATCGTCGTAAGCCAAGTATGCCCAGACTCGCTCGACGCCATCGGACGAAGGCGGAGTTTCGTACGTCGTGGATACCGTCCCTGTCGCGGCGTCCAACGCGATGCACTGATTATCGATCGCAACATACAACGCGTCGTCGCTCGCCGCTAAGTTGTGTGTTTCGCGATTATTGAAAACGCCTGTACGTATCGCGCCGGGATTCGCATAGTCCCACAAGAATGTTCCGTTGTAAGCGTCGTATGCCATCACACTATCGGTTCCCTGGATAAACATTCGACCGTTGGTGGAAAGCGGAGCTCCGGCTGCTTCGTGACGGTTAATCATCGAGCTGGGGCCGGGATCGCCGTACCACAAAACGCCGAGCCCATCTCGAATTCGATGGTCATCGCTAAAGGACGTGTTGGCAACATTCCCGTACTGATGCGACCAATTCCCGGCACCGGCGAGCTTGCCGCGGCGAAGCATGTACCATGGCGAGTCAACGGTCAGTTCACCTTCCTCTTGTCGATAAAACTGAGACAGCCACGCCACGGTCTCCTCTCCCGTCGCAGCATGATCGACTGGCGGAGCATTGGTGGGACGCCCCAAAATAGCAACGCCGCCGCAGGGCTTGAGGTGACGCGCAACTTGGATCGGATCGCCTGGCAATGTGCCGGTCATCAGCATCGAGTCGGAGACAATCAAATTCGCGAAGTAGTTCGAAAACGGCAGATCTTCAAGCGGAAGATTGATGATCGTGATTTGCGTCGCATGGATCCCCGCTCTCTCCAACGCCTCTCGCGACGCCACTGCTTTATCTGTATCCGGTTCAACAGCAAAAACTTGCAGTTTACTTTGCTGTGCTAACTCAAAAGCCAAGCGACCGTGCTCACTGCCCAACACGAGACAAAATCCGTCACGTAGGCCACTCCGCTCGAGAATCTGCTTCGCCGCGCTCTCATAGAACTCCGTGAGCGTGTCTTGTGGGAATGGCGGCGTGTACGGGGTTGGCCAGTTCGCGACTTCGACCGCTGTGTTATCAAAGCCATAGACCTTACCCGAATCGGTGCTGACCACGAGCACATCGTTGTCGAAAGCAAGACCTCGCACGTTTCCGTCAACTTTCTGGTCCCAAACCTTTTTGCCCGTCGCTCGGTCCAGTGCAATCACTTCGTTCAAGCCACCGGCAATCACGAGATTACTCGAGGCAATCAGCACATCATCGAAATCGCTTTTGTATTCCCATACGATGCCAATTTGCATGACCTCTTTCATCATCCGTTTCGCTTCCGCCACTTCCTCCGGAGTGCTGGGCCGTTTCGCAGCCTTGAGAAACCACTTCTGCTTTTCTTGGCTTGCCTTGGCATGTTCAGCTCGATTGACACAGAAAATTTTCTCGCCATCCATGAGGTAAGCGAGATCACCGGCCAGCACCATCTGGCGTCCATTGATGTACGATTCGCCAACATCTCCAGAGTCTTGGTCCATCGCGAGGAAGTGATGCGTCCCGCCTGCGTAAAGTTGACCGTCGCCTAGCAGTGCTTTCGTGCCGCCCACAACACCACCCGCATCGGCTCGCCAGGAGTGTGTGCGTTGAAAGACGATCTCGCCAGTCGCTTTCGAGATCGCAACCGGCAGCGAACGTCCTGACGGAACAAACAAGTATTTCTCACTCGCAAGCAAATAGCCTTGGGGTGAGAGGTCATTGCGTCCAGCGTTCTGTTCGCTGATCGTGTCATTGCGCCAAATGACGTCGCCACTCTTGGCGTTGACCGCGCACATATAAATGGTTTCGTGGGGAAAGACGCCGGCGCCAAAGTACGCCACGTCACCGTCGATCAGCACACCCGTGCGAACTGGCCACCGCGACACCATTTCGCTGCGAGAAATCAACCGATCATCCTTTGCACCGACACGCATGGACCAAACAAGTTTGCCATCGGTTGTGCTGAGGCAATAAACGACTCCATCGTCGGAACCAAAGTAGACGTTGCCATGCGCGAGTGTCGGAGCTAAACGAATCGCTCCGTCCGTATAGAAACTCCAAATCGGGGTGCCTGTATTGGCATCAACGCAATGCATGCGGTGGTCAACGGTGCTGCCAAAGTACGCTCGCCCGTTCGCCAGAACGACTTGCTGTGCATCATCGAAATCGACCCGATGCTTCATCTCGTGGCCTTCGATCGGCTCGGCTCGCGGGCCCGACCACGCGATGACCGGCTTGGACGGTGACTCGTAGGTCCAAGCAAGACGCAGCGAAGGCTCAAGCGTCGCTGGTGAATATCCCGCTCGATCATTCCCGTTGAGGTACGACGGCCAATCTCCATGCACACGGCCAGGAAGAATCGCGGGGATGAATACCAGACAAGCGAGTGAAACGACACTGCGGACCAGTGAACTGCGGACCAGTGAGTATCGCATGGCAGGATCCAAGAACAGGTGGGAAATTCAGAACTGAGTTTGCTGAGGCAGGTTCAACCATTGTAACCGATTGCTGCGTGCAAGAGTTGTTGCAAGCTCGTCTCAGATCGATGCGGACAACACACCCAGCGATGAAATTCGCGTACGCAGTTCAATCAGTTGGCTCGCCGTCAAATTCCGGAGCGGCAAGCGTACACCACCACAATCGACACCGACAAGCGACATCAACGACTTGGCTGCGGCCATGTATCCGTATTCCTGGCAGACCCGAATCATTTCGATCGACTTGAGCTGTAATCGTCTCGCCGTCTCGTCGTCACCCGCGTCAAGAGCAGCAATCATCTCGTGATAAAGCTGTGCCGCAAAATTGTACGTACTACCCACGGCTCCCCGAGCCCCAAGAGCGTAACCAGCCAAAAGAGCTTCGTCGCACCCAAACCAGATTTCATACTTACCATCTTCGAACTGGACACACTCTTGAAACGTCATCAAGTCCGGGTTGGTAAATTTCACACCGGCCAAATTTGGAAAACGCGAGCCGCGTCGAAGCACTTCGAGACTCGAATGCGTTACGCCGGTCATCGATGGAATGTCGTAGTAGAAAAACGGAAGGGACGAACACGCTTCAGCGATCGGCACAAGGTAGTCGACCAAGTCATCCACACTAGCGGGTTTGAAATAGCACGGCGCCATCGAGGAGACGGCGTCCGCGCCAGCTTCAGCGGCGTGTCCAGACAACGCGACAGAATCCCTGACACAGTTATGTCCCACTTGGACGATCACCATCAAACCAGCTTCTTGCTTGACGCTTGTCCAAGCCTCTGTCAACTGCTTGCGCTCATCAACCGACAGCGAATGTCCTTCGCCGGTGGATCCAGAAATGAAGACGCCTGCGACGCCCGATGCAACAAGATGCTGCGCCTGTGGTGCAACGGCGTCAAGATTAAGGTCTCCGTGAGAATCGAACGGAGTGTGCGGAGCAGCGATTAACTTGATGGGCATGGTGGGACGTTTGAATGAGGCTGGGAGATTTCGACCGCACGAAGAATAGTGCCCGCCTCTTGGCCACGCAAGCAACTGCGATCTACTTGGCCGCCGCCGCACCCCGTGCCGTGTCCCAAGTCTCTTGCATCCAGCGACTCATCCGGTTCGCAATTGGCGAAGTTCGGTATCCGAATAATACGTTCAGCCCAATAGTGTCCGGTACAGCGGTTGCTGTAAGACTCGTTTCGACGCAGTAATTTCGTTTCAGCTTACGGGTAGGCGCATTCTTGGCGCTGCCTTGTTGTTTGTCGTCGCTTGATTTTGGCGACCGCGCAGCATTCACGG
>JBGSNA010000294.1:0-3678 GCA_041739875.1 Pirellulaceae bacterium | reverse complement strand
TCCCGATCTAGCCAGTTTCGGTACGATCACCTTGGAGCAGAATGATGGCCGTGGTTTCTTGACCGTGGGCAGCACGCCGGCCAACTTTACCGGCGACTTTACCTTCACTGGCTTAGTACCGGGCGAGTACCGTCTGACCGCCATGTCAACCGACCCCGCGCGAGTTGCCACCACAACCCAACCGATCCTCGTCACGCTCGCCGCGGGTGAAAACGTTGTCCCGGTCACTTCGCAGCCACGACCGATCAACGAAACAGTTCTCTCCGACCTACAGTTTGGTTTTGCATTGCAATCGATCAGTGTCTCTCTCTTTGACGACGTCACTGGTGACGGCACACCATTTGGACCGGGGCCGGACAACGTACTCGGAACCGCCGATGACACTGACGATCCTGATCTAGCCAGTTTCGGTACTATCACCTTGGAGCGGAATGATGGCCGTGGTTTCTTGACCGTGGGCAGCACGCCGGCCAACTTTACCGGCGACTTTACCTTCACTGGCTTAGTACCGGGCGACTACCGTCTGACCGCTACGGCAACGGACCCCGCGCGAGTTGCGTCCACCATCCAGCCGATCCTCGTTACGCTCGCAGCCGGTGAAAACATTGTTCCAGTCGCTTCTCAGCCGCAACCGATCAACGAGGTCGTTGCTGGGGGATTGGCGTTCGGATTCACGTTGCCAGTCGTTGGCGTCAACCTTGGTATTAACGCAGATTCGATCGAGGGTAGGCCGAATCCGGGCGGTTCGTTCAGCGAAAGTTTTGCAGTCGCGAATCTATCGACGATGACTGCTACCAATGTCATTACGGTCTTTGATATTCCCACTGGAACGACTTTCGTAAGCGGCACTTCTACAGCGGGAACGATTGTTCAAAACGGCAATCAGGTCACGGTGACGATTGACGCACTCCCTGCCGGAGCGAACGATCTCATCACATTGAATCTGACGGTCGATGCGGCCGCATCAATCGGTAGCATCCTGACTACCACAGGTAACGTTTCGGCAGATCAAACTGACTCTGTCACGGCCAACAACCGTGCGAGCGCAATCAGCGTGGTCACGAGTCCCACATCGGTGGACCTGCTGACAACAGTCACTGACGATTTCGATTCAGTTGTTCAGGGTGGAGCCGTAAGGTTTGTCGTCCTGATCACAAATCAAGGAACTGCTTCCGCCACAAACGTCGTATCGACGACGACCTTGCCGGCAGATTTTAACATCAGCGCTGTGAGCATCACTCCGCAGACGGGAACAGCAAGCTTCAATGGGAACGTTGCAAACGTGACCTTGCCAGCACTGGCTGCCGGCGCTTCAACAATGCTGACCATTCTTGGCAATGCAGGCAGCACAAGCGGCACTTTCACAGCATCAACGTCGGTTTCAACCACGAGCACGGACACAAACCTAGCCAACAACTCCGCCAGCGAGTCGATCGCCGTGACTGCGGCTGCTGGGCTAAACGGCCATGTGTCCTGCGACACCAATGGCAACGGTATCGAAGATGTCGGTGAGTCGGTCGTCGGCACACTCGTGTTCTTGGATTCCAACGGCAATCGACTGCTTGATGCCACCGAGCGTTCGACGTTGACCGATGCCAACGGCAACTACAGTTTCCCCAATGTGACGGATCCAACGCTGACGGTCGTGGTCAAAGTTCCAGCAAATTGCCGCTCGGTTCCCACCAATCCAGGAATCTCGCGAAGTGACCTGGATGTTGGTTTATTGGCTCGTTCGATCACCGCTGCCGACATCGATGGAGACGGTGACCAAGACCTGTTGGTTGCCAACGATATCAGCAACGACGTCGCAGTGCTGGAGAACAACAATGGAACCTTCAGTTTGCTGCGGACAATCACACTGGGTAACCGCCCGCAAAGCATTGCCGCCTACCAGACTCCGTCGATGCCATCGCCGATGATTGCGGTCGCCGCCATTGGCACGCCCAGCAATGGCGGATCAATCTACATGATTGACGGAACGGCCAGCGTTTCGCAGTTGAGTGCCGGGAACGGACCGATCGAGATTGTGTTGGATGACTTGGACGACAATGGTCAAGTCGACGTGCTGACCGCTTCCTTTCGTTCGTCTGAGTTGCGGATATTGATGAACGGCCAGATTGAACCAATCTCCCTTGATATTCCCTCGCAAGTGATCTCCGTGGACTCCGGCGACGCGAATGGTGACGGTAACCGAGACATCGTCGTCGCAGGCATTGGATATGGGCCAAATCGTTCTGAGCTGGTTTTCATTTCCGGGGACGGCCGCGGACAGTTTGCCAGCCCCATTCGTGTCGAAGGAATTGACCGGTTGGTCTCAGCACGAATCGCTGCACTGAAGAAAGATCCCGCGGACCTTCGGAATCGAATCCTTGCCTTGTCCGAAGCTGGATTCCTCGCTGTCTATTCGGTAGAAAACGTCGCATTGGTTGAAGTCGGTTCAGTTGACGTCAGCCCGGGTGCAACTTCGTTCGATCTCGGAGACTTCAACCGGGACGGATTGATGGACTTGGCAGTTGCTAACTTGGGAAGTCAACTGATTGAATTGTATGTCGGCAACGGAAATGGAAAGTTCGCCTTGGTCACCACCATCAACAACGTAACGGCACCCTCCGACTTGGTTGTTGCCGACTTTAATGGCGACCTTGCAGACGACATTGCCGTCTCGAATTTCTATAAGGATCCGTCTCAGACAGGCGAGTATAAATTACCAAGTTCGACCACAATACTGTTGGTCAATGTTGCCGAGAGCGGCATTGTGGTCACCGGCGGACCCGCCGTGAATGTCGATTTCGCATTCCAAAATGCCGATCCTGAGATACTGCTTGACGTGAATGGCGACAGGCGAGTTACGGCATTGGACGCACTGCAAATCATCAATGCGATGAACCGCACGGACGCCGAACCAGAAGAAGTGACCAAAATGGTCCGATCGAGTACCGACGTTAACGGTGATGGCCATACCAGCGCCGTCGACGCCTTGATGATTATCAACTACCTGGGACGCCAAGCCGTTGATGCGACGTCCACAGTTGAGATCGCTTCGCTGCAAGTTGATGATGACGAAGATGAAGATCGTTTGGCAGCGATCGATGTTGTGTTGACTCACTTGATCTGAAGAAGACCATTGGAAGAATCAAATGGGTCAAACCCAATACTGTTCGGCACATCGCTTGCTCAAAGCGATGAGTTCGCGTGTTCGGTGCCTGCTTGCGAACGATTGTTTCGCAGTGTGCCGTCGCTAGAAAATCGCTAACACTTTGCGTTGGCGACTGCGCAGCATGAACGGCGAGTTGAGCGTGTTAAGAACGCTCCCCGATCGCTGTCTACTGATTTTTTGCGTTGGCTTCGTCGTGAGCTTTGAGTTGCTCCAAATGGGCAACCAGTTCCTCTTCACTGGCCAGGCCGGTGAAGTAGAAGCAGAGCATCTCGAACGTGCGCTTCGTTGGTTTGCGACCCGTCCATAGATTGATCAGCTGGCAAGCGATGATCGCACAGTAGGCTTGGATCTCGATGCCGTTCTGGCTGTGGCTGAGCAAATGATTGCAGCCCAGGAACTGCTTAAAGAATCTAAAAAAGATCTCAATTTGCCACCTCTGGGCGTAAAGCAGCGAGATCATCTCAGCGGGGACATCAAGCAGATTGGTAGCAATCCGTAAAATGCCGTCGCTGCTGGGACTC
>JBGSNA010000356.1:0-40406 GCA_041739875.1 Pirellulaceae bacterium | reverse complement strand
GGATTACCATAAGTTGATTTTTCATTTGACGATCCAATAACGGTTGCGACTACGATTGCTTTAGGTGGAAGCGCGATCGCAATCTCGGCAATCGGAGATCCATAAAGGTGGTGTTCCCAGGTCATCCCGGCGTCAGCGATCGAAGGAGAGGACTGAACAATCGCATTCGAGACAGTTTCGGTTGCGACTGATTTCGCAGGCTCTGTGGACACCGGTAATGCGTCTCTAGCGGCGTCACCACATCCCAACGCCAGCATCGCAACGAAGCACAGGGATGCACCTTGAAAGGAAGGTCTTTGCGTCATTTTAGTTGGGGAACGACCAAAATAACCCGGTTGCCGCCAAGTTATTCTGATTTGAGGAAACGCCCGACCGGCAACTCGGGTTCATTTTTTTGTTCTGCCACGAATCAGGCGATTTGCTTCTATTTGGGTTTGAAGGTTTTCTGTTGTTTGACAACACCAGACTTGTCGTAAGTCGTCCACTCACCAACTTTCTTGCCGTCTTTGTATTCGCCTTCGTCCCAAAGCTGTCCATTTTCGTAGTATCTCTTCCAAGCCCCAACCTGGACACGATTTGCGAATGCGCCAGCCTGGAGCGGTAGCCCATTCTCACGCCACCATTCCCAATATCCGTCGAGCTCACCATCCACATATTTGCCAACCGCTTTCGTTTGTCCATTGCGGTAATAGAACTTCCATTTGCCATGACGTTTGCCTGACTTCATTTTGCCTTCCCCTGAAACCGTGCCGTCAGCAAAGAGCTCTTTGCTCGGACCATCAGCTGTTTGAAGGGATGTCTTTTTCATGGCTCTTTCGTTCGGTCGCTGGTTGAGACGTGGGATGTGGTGTCGCGACAGTCTTTGGGTATGTAGGCAGAACGCTGGACATCACCGAGGACGCGCGAAAGACGTACCATTGCCAAACCGCTCGGCTCGCGTCCTCCGTTGCAGTACGCCCAACATGGGCGTGATCTTGTGGGGTGAAAGTCCCCTGTATTTAGTTCCGGTTTCTTTTACGACGAGGCAGTATACCAAATGTAACTCTGAAGAAAGCTAGTACGAGGCGAGGGCAACTGCGGCGAGGGCGAACGAACGTTAGGGCCACTCAAACGTTTTCTCAGGATTGGGGATGGTTGACAACGGCTCGCGGATGCCGTGTGATGAAATAGGGCCGGTGGCTAGCGCCAAAGCCGCTCATTTTGCGTGATGGGCGGGGCTGGTGTCCCTGTCAGGCAGTCATGAAGGTGCCAGCGTCATGAAGGTGCCAGCCGAATTCTGACGCTGCGACGATCCTGCTAAGCGGCACCCGAGTCAGCTTAGGTCGCGAGCTTGAACGGGCTGCGTCCCGGGTACGTCCGGGGCCAACCAAAAGCAGATCGAAATTGTGCTGGACTTCGTAGATTGGTCGCTTAACCCCGGCACTGGGGTACGTCTTTTGAAACCTCAAAACTTCTTTGCGAAGTGGCGGAGCGGGCGTAAGTCTAGCGTGCGGCGAGGGCGGTGGAGAGTTTCGCTCAAGTAGCAATTCCCAACGGCCAGCGTTAGCTGTGTGCATGTTAGAACTCGCTCGGCATGTCGTCCGTCTCATCACCAACCATACCGTTCAAAGGCACTTTTGCGTTCGGTGCTGCGCTCAATTCTCGAAATGGAGCAGCGTGAAGCACGCTGAGCCTGCGTCAACGCAGCGTTTCGCGTCAAGTTGGTCCGCCCAAGCGACAACCTAGCGGTCTCGCTCCGTCAATACCGTGGATGGCCCGTTGTCGGCGTTGTCGCTTTCGGTATTGCATACCAATGAAGACAAATCGTTTAACCGTCAGCCGAAGGCGTACGCGTTCTTGTCCCGTCTTCACCACCATGTACGCCTACGGCTGACTGTTAAACGATAGGAGACCCAACCGTGATTCACGGCTATCACGTTATCGTTCAGCACGCAAAATGAAGCCCGCAAAAGCCGCACAAGGGCCAGCCACGGTCTAGAAGTCTCGAACATAAAAGACCTAGAGTTGCGCGCGAGTCGCAACTCCGTATCGAGGATTCCGAGGCATCAGCCGCTCAAGCGCAAGACAAAGAAATAAGAGTCGCCTGAAGGCTATACACTAGCGTTTCACGGAGCCAGCCGCCTACCCTCGGTTACATCAAGGACTGGCACTGGTGGACAACGAGTCGCTCCGCGTTCAAGGTTCTTCTTTCACTTAAAGGTGGCATTCAGCGTGAAAGCGAAAGGCTTGCTCGTCGAGGATCAGGCCGAGGCGACGAACTGTATCACCGCCGATCGACCCGGTTGCGCATGCGCAGCGACGTTGCGACAACGCAAACGCCTACAAAAGGCATCGCCGGAACATCGCTTCGCTCGTTTCGACCTATATAGCTACAGAGCTGTGTTAGTTGCTGCGATGACGTCTCGACATCGGGAGGTGCGAAGCACCATGGGCCTGCTTCCAGCCTATGTTTCCAATGGAGAAGTTCATCTGGAAATCGATATCCAACGCTTCGAGACACATAGAACGTGGATGTCCCTGTTTTCCCTACTGTTTTCCCTACCAAAAACTTAAACTTAAACTTGAACTTTCCGTACGGCGTACCGGTCAAAACTCCATCTGAGTTTAAGTTTAAGACCACCGAAACCCGAGCTCGCGGAATTCAATTCATTCTCTCAATCTCTCCGGATGGAGATTCAACTGAAACTGAGATTAGACCAGCGGCATAAAGTTCGCAAAGAGCATGGTTACCGCGAGGGCATTGAAGCCCATCGCAGTACTCATTGGCGAAACGGTCATGAGTCCTTCTCGTTCTGTCATCCCGCTCATCTTGCACATGACCCAGAAACCACTGTCGGTCATCCACGCGATCGGTTTGCTGCCAGCCCCAATCGCCATCGCCAAATAGACTGGATGAAACGGTAATCCTTCCGCGTGAGCAAAGCCTTGAAGCACTCCCGCCGCAGTAATCATCGCCACCGTACTGCTGCCTTGAAGCGTCCGGATCGCCGCTGTGACTGCGAAAGCGATCGGTAACAGCATCATCATTGGTACGTTGCTCGCCAAGTCACTCACGGCCGTGGCGATCCCTGCTTGCCGAAGCATCGCGCCGAACGCGCCCCCAGCAGCTGTGATGAGAATAATGTTCCCCGCCGAAGCTAACGAGCGGCTGATCAGCGACGTTCGCTTCGCTGCGTCGACATACTGCATCAAGAAGAACGTCAACAAGACTGCGATCCCAATCGCAACATTCTTGTCGCCAATAAACAGCACTGCATCGGTCAGCCAACTCGATTCGAGATGCTTGCCCTTGATGAGTGTTTTCAATACCGATTCGGCACTGATGAATAACACCGGCGAGGCAATCGGTAACAGTGCCAAACTCAATGGCGGATTCGGTTGACCCGACTCACCGAACTCCCCCGTCTCGCCGTCGACAGTCGAAAGCTCCACCAGCTCTGAATCGCTCGCCGACGGATCGATCGACCGAAGCGGTACCGTGACGAAGTGGTTGATGACACGAGCCGCCATCAGCGACAACACGCTGCTGCAACCGCCCACGACCAAGCCCACCAGCAACATCGTGCCAATATCGACACCGATAATCTCGGCCACTTGCAGCGGACCGGGTGTCGGCGGAATTAACGAATGCGCGATCGAGCCGCCTGCAAGAATCGCGAGAATGAACAATACATAGTCTTTCCCCAGCCGCTGGCGGAGCGAACGCGCGAGCGGCACCATGAGATAAAATACGGTATCAAAGAATACTGGGATGCCAAGAACAAACGAGCTGGCTGCGAGCGCCTCGGCCGCTCGTTTTTGCCCTGTCACACGGAGCATCGCGTCGACGATCGTCATCGCCGCTCGCGATTCGAGCAGAACTTGCCCGACGATGCTCGCCAAAGCAATGAGAATCCCGACGCTCGCCGCTGTCTCCCCGAACGCAGTCGCAAGCCGCGACGCCCCAGAAACGCCGGGGAAGGAATTGGCCGCCTTCTCCGTCCACGCTCCGGACGCGACTTGGGAGGCTGCGAAGTCGATCAATGCGGGCTTGGTTGTTAACACCGCGACCAATAATCCGGCTATTAACAACGTCAGGAACGCGTGCAGCCGGAATACCAGGATGCAAACGAGAACGACCGCAATGGAGACGGCGACCAACGACCAAATTTCCACGTTACCTATCCTCGTTGTCGGCGGCTTTCGCGTTTACACTGTGTTTTCTGACAAGCAGATTAGATCGAGTTTGAAAGAAAGAGGCTGAGCCAGTCGTTTTCTCTTTGCCAATTCGCCTCGAAGCACAAGCTTCGGCGTGGATTTGCGAGTGTCCAACGGCTGCGAGACTGGTGTAACAGCCTCAGACGCTTTTTCCAGACACGATCTTAGTGCAATGACACACCTAAAACATCCAGACGATCCAGCGTGTCCGATACTACCACTGCCACTGCGTTTTTCCTGCGTCACGAATTTCTGATTCGGCGACTTCATTCGCTTTCAGGCATCGTGCCGCTTGGCGCGTACATGGTCGTCCACCTGACGACCAACGCCAGCCTTCTCAATGGAACGGAAACGTTCCAACGGGCGGTGTTCATGATCCACAGCCTCGGGAAGTTGCTTCCGCTCATCGAGTGGGGCTTCATCTTCGCTCCGTTGCTGTTTCATGCCATCGTTGGTGTTTGGATCTGGCGAACAGGCAAGAGCAACCTGAGTCACTACCAAATGACGGGCAACAAGCGTTATGTTTGGCAGCGTTGGACGGGATTGATTGCCTTCGCGTACCTGATGGCCCACGTGTTCCATTTGCACGGTTGGTTCCACGCCTCGCCTTGGCTCGCGGTCGCAAAACCGCTCGGTGGAGCTCAATTCAGCCCCTACAATGCTGCCAGTACGCTGATCCAGGCGATGAACGGATGGTTCTGGCCTGCGTTCTACTTGGCGGGCGTTCTATCATGCGTTTATCACCTCGCCAACGGTATCTGGACTGCCGGAATCACTTGGGGGTTATGGATTACGCCAGTTGCTCAGAAACGGGCCACGAAGCTTTGCACCGGGTTCGGCGTCTTGCTCGCGATCGTCGGTGTGAGTGCGTGGTACGCCGCGGTGGCGCCGGGCGAAGCGGATATCGAACAGGCTCGCAGCGTTGAAAATCGAATGTACGATGCTGGGGTCGAAAGCGGATCTGTTTATCCGAGCGAAGAGAAGCGGTTCCAAGGCGAATGAAATAAGAGATCATGGATCGGGGATTTCGAAGCATCAGCCAAGAGATCCGCGAGTTTGGTCTCTAGATTTTTTACGGTTAGTGAGTCGCGGCATCGCTGCCTCACCTGTTTTGAACGATAACGATTCAACGAGCGAAATACGAAGATGTCTGAAAATCGAGTCGTAGTGATTGGTGGTGGCTTGGCTGGCTTGGCTTCGACGATGAAGCTGACTGAATTGGGCGTCCACGTGGACCTGATCAGTCTCACGCCGGTGAAGCGATCGCACAGTGTTTGTGCCCAAGGTGGTATCAATAGCTGTAACGACCAAACACGCCAACTCGGTGATAACGAGTGGAAGCACATGGACGATACCGTTTATGGTGGCGACTTCCTCAATCACCAACCACCGGTGAAGGAGATGGCGTATTGGGCTCCGAAAGTCATCGACTTGATGGACCGCCTAGGTGTTCCTTTCAACCGTACCGGCGAAGGCTTCATCGATCGCCGACGGTTCGGTGGCACGCTCTACAAACGGACTGCGTTCGCCGGCGCGACGACTGGCCAACAGCTGCTTTATGCTCTGGATGAGCAAGTTCGTCGACGTGAAGCGGAGGGGATGGTTCGGAAATTCGAGTTTTGGGATTTCTGTGGTTTGATCCAAGACGACGCTGGCCGTTGCCGCGGTGCGATCGCCCAAGACATGGTGTCGATGAAGTTCCAAGCGTTTCCCGCTGACGCTGTCGTGGTTGCTACAGGCGGTTGTGGGTTGGTGTACGGTCGCAGCACCATGAGTGTGTTTTGTACCGGAAGCGCCGCCGCACGCTGCTTCAAAGCTGGGGCGAAGTACGGTAACGGCGAATTCATCCAAGTTCACCCGACAGCCATTCCTGGTGCCGACAAATTGCGTTTGATGAGCGAATCGGCTCGTGGCGAAGGCGGCCGCGTCTGGGTGCCGCGAACCCCGCAAGACCCGCGAGCTCCGAAAGCAATCCCCGAGAACGAGCGTTTCTATTTCCTCGAAGAACGCTATCCGAAGTATGGGAATCTCGTCCCGCGCGACATTGCGACGCGTGAAATTTTCGACATTTGTGTCAATGAGGGGCTGAGTGTTGAGTCAGACCGCCAATGCGTCTATCTCGATTTGACTCACATCCCGCGACAAGAGCTCGATCGGAAGCTCGGCGGGATCTTGGAGATCTATGAGAAGTTCCAAGGCGTCGATCCACGCGACGAACCCATGAAGATCTTCCCAGCGGTTCACTACAGCATGGGCGGATTGTGGGCCGACTACGTCAAGTCGGCTGACGGTGGTCTCGAGCCAGGGGCGCCGCGGAACCACATGACGAACATCGACGGCCTTTATGCGATGGGTGAGTGCGACTATCACTACCACGGTGCCAACCGTCTCGGTGCGAACTCGCTCCTATCGTGTATTTTCACAGGCTTGTTCACAGGCCCATCGATCGTCAACCACATCAACAGTCACTCCGGTGCTGGATACAAGAACGTCCCTCAAAGTGACATTGATGCGGCGATGAAGCGTGAGCAAGACCGCCACGATCACTTGCTTGCCGGTACCCCTGGGAGCGACGAGAACCCGTATTTGATTCACCAAGAACTCGGTGACTTGATGACGCGAGTCGCGACAGTCGTCCGACGCAATGACCAACTGACCGACGCGCTCGAGAAAGTCGATGAACTGCACAAGCGAGCGATGCGAGTCAGTCTTTCCGACACGGGAACGTGGACGAATCAAAATGTGATTTTCGCGAAGAGCGTCCAAGACATGTTCCCGATCGCGAAGGCGATTTTGAAGGGAGCGTTCTTGCGTGACGAATGCCGCGGTGCTCACTACAAGCCTGAGTTTGAAAAGCCCTCGTTGACGGCGGAGGACCCCGTCGAACGTCGTCGCCAGGCCGAAGAATGGTGCGATGCGTTCGAAGAGAACAACCGCAAGTATCTCAAGAGCACGATCGCAACGTGGAACGAAGCGACCATGCAGCCGGAGATCACCTACGAAGATGTCGACACGTCACTGATTCCGCCACGCCCCCGTCTCTACGGGTTGGTGGGCGCCGAAGACATCGAAAAGGTCTGGAAAGAACGAGCCGCCGCGCTTGCTAACCAAGGTAAACCGACCGTGGACATGCTCGCTCATGCCTAGGACGGTCGAAGTCCAACTGAATTAAGAAAGGGTCTGAACTCTTTCTTAAGTCCCCCTTCCATTCATCAAATTTTGCACTTTAACTTTTGAACTTCCATGATTGCTCTCGAACCGTCCGCCAAGAAACGACCCGAGTTCATCAACGTCCGTGTGCGTCGACAAGATGCGCCGGACAAGGAACCGTATTGGGAACTTCACAAGATCCGTTACGAGACGGAAATGAATGTGATCAGCGTCCTGCAGAGGATCGCAGCCCAAGCGAAAACGAAAGATGGCAAGAAAGTGAATCCTGTTGCCTGGGATTGTGGTTGCCTTGAAGAAGTTTGCGGTTCATGCACGATGGTGATTAACGGCAAAGTGCGGCAAAGCTGCAGTGCAATTGTTGATCGCTTGCTCGTCGATAATCCTGACGAAATCGTATTGGAGCCGATGACGAAGTTTCCCGTCATTCGTGACTTGGTGGTCGATCGTCAACGTCTGTTCAACTCGCTCAAGCGAGTCAAAGCCTGGGTACCAGTCGACAGCTACTACGACATGGGAGCGGGCGAGCGTCAATTGATGGCCCAGCAAGAGCAGAACTATCCACTGAGCCAATGCATGAGTTGTGGTTGTTGCCTCGAAGCGTGCCCACAATTCAACAAGATCGAGTTGACAAAGAAGCAAGGCGAGACGGACGAAGCGTTCGAAGCTCGCAAGAAGGCTGCGTACGACGAGAGTTTCATTGGCGCCCACGCGATTTCGCAAGCCATGCTCTTCAACAACCATCCGACCGGCAAGTCCCTAGCGACAGAGCGAGTCGAAGCGTTAATGGAGCCCGGTGGTGTGCAAGCTTGTGGTAACGCACAAAATTGTGTCGCCGTCTGCCCGAAAGAGATTCCGCTCACAACCTCCATCGCCCGTGCCGGCCGAGCCGCCACCGTACGCGCCATCAAACGCTGGTTCGAATAAGCTGCGTCTTTTCACGTAAGCAGCACATCCGCCGAACACTTTCGTCACAACAGAGCATCACGTCGCAGAGCAAGTTTCCAACTTGCCCTGCGATTTTTTTGTGCTTCTGCCTCGTTTCTACTCTCTCTCTGCCTCTCTGGCTCTCTGCATTGGTATCTCTTGGCGTCCCTGGCGTATCTCTCGATTCCCCACGTTGCGTTTTGCCCAATCAATCCCCTCCCCGCGCCAGCGCAACTTAAACCTAAACTATGTTCTCCCACGACTAATAGACGCCACGCGAAGCATTCGCAACGGCGATCACTGATCAACCTCCAAAAATTCAATGAGGTGTTCAACAGACGCAATAGAGAAGTCATGGTCAAATTCGAGCGGTTTATGCACGGAAATCCAAGCTATCTCTGTATCATGCTCACGATGCCCTAAGACGGTTCGACCTTCACTCTCAATAAGCCTACCAGTAGATGCGAAGATATAGGAAGGGACCAAGTGGCTGTTCACCTCTTCCCAACTTAGCTTAACGTCATAGTAGACTACGTCCTTACCATTAAGTGCACGTCGGAGCGTTGTACCTTGAGGAACTAAATTCGGAAGCGAGAAACGCCAGCTATAGGTGTCAAATCGAAGGCCTTCCTCATGCACCTGCTTTGCTTGTAGAGAAACCTCTGTCTCACTCTGGTTGACACTCACGGACGTATTGTCCGAGACGACGATTTTAAGAATTCTCTTCAATTCGGCATCGTGATTATCTCCAAACGGATGTTTAATAATTCCCCAGAACCAAGGTAATGAAACATTTGAATCTTGCACAGCAGACTCAAACGAATTGTATGTTTGAATCATGGGAATATTCCCATTCGTAGACACTGCGTGCCCAATCTTTCCAGCAATGTTCACTGCGTAGAAGACAGGTTCTTGTTTTTCAACAGACTCGTCTACTGTTTTTATCACCCAGCGTAACCGCTCACCTTCCGCATCGAATTGAAAACGTCCATCGGCTGTCTGTACGGGTCGAACATCATCTCGAAAGTGATCTGTTACAACTAATCGCAACTTAAAGTCAAAGGGAGCTAAGCCCTTGCAGTTCTGTTGATACGCCTCCAACGTGCTCATCAGTTCAACCTTCTCGGGGATGTCTTCACCAGATATCGGATGGCCGAATAGATATGCGAATACAACTAACCAGCGATGTAACTTAGCTCCAAAAAGCATAAAACTCTGCTCCACTAAAAATGCGATTGTCAAAGTACGAATCAGGAACCAGTTGGGCAGGTAGTCCCACTCACATTCTCGCTGAACGTGGGCCCATAAGATGGATACCAGCCACTTGTCGCATCACAAGTTCCGCTGCACAGATCCGATGTGTTACAAGCTTGTGCTTCTAAGCAGTGAACCCAAGGCTGGCTGTAGTCCGTGTAGTAGCTGTTTCCGGTGGGATAATACGGAACGATTGGCGGCGCTCCAGCCGACCACAGTTCCGCCACGTTAAATGACTTGTCCGCCGGACGAAACCCCATCGAATTGTTGCAAACGATCACCTCCACCAGATTCCCATCTTCGTCGAAGTATGTGTTGCCCGTGTTGTAGCAAGAATACGAAGAACATGGTGTATTCACAACTAGCATGTTGCAATGCCTGCTACGAAGCCAATAGCAGCTTGATTGTGCTGACTCATGACTGCTTGTTAGGAACGCGAAACCCAAGCTCATCACAAGCAAACGGAAATCTCTTCTCATTTTGTTGCTCCAAAAAAGAATGCAGGACGTGCAAAGGTGCGCGTATCCTGCTCGGACGTTACCAAAACAGTTAGCGTTTTGCTCTCAGAAGTCGCTGGAGTGCCCGTGTTCGCAGATCGGCTGGGTGCCGTACTCGCTTCTGAACTGGGAATAAACGGCGTTGAAATAGTGACTCTAGCAAGCATGTCATTAAGGTAGGCTACTTTGGTGTCAACGACGTTATTGTTTAGCTCCGCAGTCACGTAGAATCTTTCGTTCTCTTCTTTCGCAAGACTGGCAGGTGACTGGCGTTTCACAAATAAGACGGCTGACCAGCCCTCCTTCGACCCTTCCTTCGACGGCGAGAAACGCACAACACTTGGGAACACTCGGAAGTCGCTATATTCTTGAATGAGTACTGCCACATTGCTGGCCACTTGCGCCCCGTCGATCTCAGCGGTTAGGCTCACCGTGTTCCACGCTTTCGTATCGCAATCAAAGCTCACGTTCAGTATTTGCGTATCAGCATTGAGCCTAAATCCCGGGTTCTTGGCGCCATCACCAAGCTTAAAGCGTATCCTGTCGAGTTGAATGTCGTCTGACTTTAAATAACGCGTTTCGAATAAAAATCTACCGTCTTTATCTGCATTCGCTGTTACTACGCTGTCAGTAAATGCGAAATACCCTTTCACGTTATATTGAAGCCTGAGACCAAATTCAGGTACCTCATTCATTGCAAAATCTATTCTCACTCCACCAGCTGTTGCAACTGGTAGATCGATTGCACTAAACTCAATTCGCAATCTTAAAGACCCGCCGGGTTCAATCGCTCCAGACTCTGGC
Source organism: Pirellulaceae bacterium (assembly GCA_041739875.1). Taxonomy (GTDB): domain Bacteria; phylum Planctomycetota; class Planctomycetia; order Pirellulales; family Pirellulaceae; genus JBBSJZ01. Next base: position 29,559 of record JBGSNA010000356.1, on the reverse strand, counting down.
GCTATTTTTGTACAACTGCACGCACGCTTAACGTTATTGAACTCAACTCTAGACTTAAGATTGCTAACTATCTCCAGATCAATCGCTATTTTCTCGGATGCCTTCATGTCTCCAAGTGAACAGGAAGCAACTGGATAAATGGAAGTCGACGATTCCGCCAAATATACTTTAACTGGATCGGCTGCCAAAACCGATGCATTCGCGAACAAAACAATTAAAGAAAGTACACTTTTCATCAATGGCCCATCGACTTCGGCGAATATTGGAAAGCGCATCGTTACGAAGTTACGCAGTTTCCGTCCTGCAGCGTAGAATAGTAGAAGATTTGCAACATTACTATTTCTAGTCGACTTGAGACGGCTTTTCGTTTTTATGCTCATCGCCTAAACCCCCAGAATGAATTCCCATCACGTAAACGCTAGCCTAACAGCGGTCTGAGAACGCTGAACTATTAAGTGTTCAGAAAACTCGATTGTGCTTCTCCGTTTTTCAGAAACTGTCCGCTTAAACGATCCCGCCATCAGGCAGCCTGGATAAGCTCTCAGTCCAGCAGACGCTTTTTTGAATTCAGTTATACCACCCCCCCCGCCATGTCAACAATGTTCGAGGAAGTTTCTGTAGAAATTTCACCGGAGCCCATTAACGTTTTTTGAATGTGGCGTGAGAATGGGGACAAAGGGTAGACCCAAGCACTCGTTCATCTCCTTCCTCCAGCCCCCAACCATCATGACCTCTACCTTCCCCTCGCTTCGCTTTCTCAGTCAAATGCTCGTAATCGTTTGCTTTGCGTTCTCACGTCCCTTGATCACCCCAGCGAGCGGGCAAGACGCGATCTCCCAAACGCCGCAAACCGTCGGGCCATGGAACCTTGCCGAGTTGCACAAAACGCCAGCCACGCGTTGGGTCTCGCAATCTGGGTCTGTGCACTCGTTGCTGTATTCAAGCGAAGAGTTTGACGGACACGCAACTGAAGTGTTTGCGTTTTACGCATCGCCAGCAACACTTGGAGAAGCCGCCACAGGCCAACGTTATCCTGGCGTTGTTCTGATTCATGGTGGTGGCGGTACAGCGTTCGCGGAGTGGGCTTGGTTGTGGGCCAAACGTGGTTATGCCGCCATCGCAATGGATTTATCTGGAAGCCGACCGATCGAACCCGTCTATGACGAAGCCGGAGTGCCCGTGCTGAATCAATCCAGCAAGCCAGAGACGCGGACACGGTTGCCGAACGGCGGACCGAATCACGGACACTTGGAGAAGTTTGACAGCATCGGTGGTGACATTTCGGATGACTGGCCGTACCACGCTGTCGCGAACGTCATGCGAGCACACTCGGTGTTGCGATCCATTGACGAAGTCGACCCCGACCGGACTGCCGTCACAGGAATCAGCTGGGGTGGCTACACGACATGCTTGGTTGCTTCAGTCGACAAGCGTTTTCGAGCAGCCGTGCCTGTGTATGGTTGTGGTTATCTCCACGAAGGTGAATCCGTCCAGAAGCCATCAATCGATAAGCTCGACGAGCGACGCGAACAATGGATCCGAGCCTACGATCCATCCAGTCTGCTGGTTCGTTGCCAAGTCCCCATACTGTTCGTCAACGGCACGAACGACGTTCACTATCCGCTCGACAGTTACCAGAAAAGCTACGACGCAGTCCCTGGGCCAAAGCAAATGCGAATCGAAGTCAACATGCGGCACGGGCATCCGCCTGGATGGGCTCCCCAGGAGATCGGATTGTTTATCGATTCGTTCTGTCGCGACGGCGAGGCATTGCTAATACCAGGCAACGTGTCGCTCGCTGGCGAACGCATCGAGTTGCCATACACCAGCACGGTGCCCGTTCGATCCGCCGTCCTGCACTACACCACCGATACCGGGCTGCGTTCAAAACGAACTTGGCAAAGTCAATCCGCAGACGTGACGGCAGGATCAGTTTCCGTAGCGAAACCGCCACGGGATGCAAACACTTGGTTCATTGCCTTAATCGACGACCGCGGCGCCATGGTCACAACGCCGATTCAGTTTGCGGAATAACCAAGAACCTTGTCGATCGTTTGACGAGAAACGGCATGATAGGAAGGCCGTGCTTTCGTGTAGATGGTTGTCGCGAGCTGTTTGCCTTCGGGTGTTTGAGCCAGCTTCTTGTAGAGCGGCTCGAGGAACTTGCGACGACCTTGGCTGGTTAAAAACGTGTCGAGCTTTGCCATCCCAGGCTCGTAGCCCGTGGCGATCACGTGCAATAGCCAATCTTGAGTGATCTCGGAATTGCCAGAGTCTGTGAACTCGAAAGCGGCGTCAAGTTCCGCCATTTGTTTCCGGGTCAGCACCGTCGCGAAGGATCGCAGGAAGTGATTCCAATGATGCGTTGTCCAGCCCTCGGTGTCGATCTGTGCCGCCGGTGTGCCGCTGAGGAACGCGGCCGACGCGCCAGCCGCCCGGGCGAGTTCGGCTGTTTCAACAACGGGGCAATTCGCTGGCAAACCGGGCCCATAGACCCAAGCGTCGATCCCACTCTCCACGTCGATGCCACTTCCCAAGTCAACGTCGAGATTTGCTTTAAGGTAATCCACGAAACCTTCAGTGGTCATGCTTTGGAATGCGAATTTATCGAAGTACGTTCGCAGAAAACGGTCCCACGTCTCGCGGCCAATTTTCTCCTCCAGCATTCGCAAGAAGAAGTAGCCTTTGTCGTACGCGATCGATGTCATTCCATCATCGGGGCTGCGGTCCGTCAGATCGAGTTTGAGCCAGGTATCGCGAGCCTCCAGTTCGCTGATTTCTGACAACAGTCCGTCGAGCGAGAGTCGAGCCAGCATCTCCGAATACTTGCGTCCGTAAACTGCTTCCATGATTCGTTGCTCGAAGTAAACCGTGAAGCCTTCGTTGAGCCAAAAGTCATTCCAGCTCGCGTTGGTGACAAGGTTCCCGGACCACGAGTGAGCAAGTTCGTGTGCGATCAAAGCGACGAGCGAGCGATCGCCAGCGAGAATCGTAGGCGTCGCAAACGTCAGCCGCGGATTCTCCATGCCCCCAAACGGGAAGCTCGACGGCAAGAAGATCACATCATAGCGGTCCCATCGATACGGTCCATAAAGGTCTTCGGCAGCCGAGATCATACGTTCGGTATCGCTCAACTCCCAAGCCGCCTTCTCAAGCACGGACGGCTCCGCATAAACGCCGCTACGCGGTCCGAGTTCTTGGAATGCCAAGTCGCCAACGGCCAATGCCAATAGATACGACGGGATCGGTTGCCGCATTTCGAACTCGTAAACACCCGTCGCGTTCTTGGCTTGGGGATTCGACGCACTCATCACTGCAAGAAGCTGTGGCGGGACTTGGACTCTCGCCGAGTAACTCATTCGCACCGCCGGCGAGTCTTGGCACGGCACCCACGTTCTCGCCAGGATCGCTTGAGACTGTGTGAACAGAAACGGTTGTTGCTTGTCCGTCGTCTGCTCGGGCAACAGCCACTGAACCGCTTCGGCCGTTGGTCGCGTGGCATAGCTCACCACGATCTCGGTTGCACTAGGCGGCAACTCGACCACGAGTGGCTGGCCAAGTTGAGGATCCGTGTCGCCGAGCATCCATGCCAGCGTCTCGCCGCTGGGACGGCTCACGCCAGCAATATCGAGTCCGTGCGAGTCGAGGATGAGCTGGGAGGCTTCGGATTTGCGATCGAGCGTCAGCTTCGCAAAGCCGGACATGATTTGCTTTTCGAAGTCCACCCGAAGATCCAAGTGAAGATGCTTGATCGCGACTTCGTCGGGGCGGGAATAGGAGTGCATCGGATCTTTCGCAGGCAACATCGGAGCTAGAAAGCAATGCGCCGCGATGACAGCGAAGCATTGCAACAGAGAAACAGCGAAGCATCGCGGCAGAGAATTCGAATTCATCGCGGGGTCGGGCCAGCATCTCGGTAGAAACAGTGAATGGATATACTCGCAACTATATCATCCCAGCCCACAATAGAAAAACCACGCAGAAAGCGAGTTGCTTCATCTCTTGCTTCTTTACCGATTGGACCGCAACAAGAGGCTGCAACACACAGACGCAACACACAGACGCAACAAACAGACGCAACAAACAGACGCAGGACACAGACGCAGGACACAGCCGTAGCGAGCAAGTGGGGCGAGGTTGCTCTACAATAGGCGTCGATCTCGTTTTCCGCTTGCCAACCGGTGTCACTGTGTTTTGTGCATTGGCTGGCGCGGACTTGTAAAACTGCTTCTACGTGAGATAACGATGAGACTGCTTGCTTGTGTGATGGTGTTGTTTTCGATCGCGGGTCAAGCCCAGGCGGCTGACCGGCCGAACATCGTTGTGTTCTTGACCGATGATTTGGGCTGGGGAGATTTGGCGTGCTATGGTCACCCACGAATTCAAACACCGAATTTGGATCGATTCGCCGCCGAAGGTTTGCGGCTGACTCAGTGCTATTCGGCGTGCAGCGTTTGCTCGCCGTCACGCTCCGCTATTTTGACGGGACGCACCCCGTATCGAAACGGAGTCTGGCGATGGATCCCCGAAGGCAGCCAGTACCATTTGCGTACCAGCGAACTGACGATCGCCGAAATCCTCAAGGAACAATCCTACGACACCTGCCACGCGGGCAAGTGGCACCTCAATGGCTTGTTCAACGATGACGCCCAACCCCAGCCCGACGACCATGGCTTCGATCACTGGTTGGCGACCCAGAACAATGCGGCACCGAATCACCTCAATCCGACTAACTTTGTTCGCAACGGTGTCGCGATCGGCCGCGTCGATGGCACAAGCTCCATGATTTGTGCGGACGAAGCCGCTGGTTGGATTGCCTCACGCAAAGATTCCGGCAACCCATTTTTCTTAACGCTCTGGACCCACGAACCGCACTTGCCGATCGAGTCCGCCGAGCAATACATGAAGCCGTACGCGGACTTGGACGATCCTGATTTGCGGCAACACCATGGCAACGTGACTCAAATGGATGCAGCGTTCGGTCGACTCATGGCGAGCCTTGATGAACTCGGTGTTCGCGACAACACGCTCGTGATCTTTACTTCCGACAATGGCCCGGAAGGCGATGGAGTGAAGGGGCGATCACGTGGCATCACCGCTGGGCTTCGCGGTCGCAAACGTCACTCGCACGAAGGCGGCATTCGTGTCCCAGGCATCATACGCTGGCCAGGCCACGTGGTCGCTGGTTCTGAAAGTGACACGCCGGTGATCGGAAGCGACATCTTCAGCACGATCTGTGACATTGTTGGCGTGGCGCTGCCCACCGATCGGACGATTGACGGCGCCAGCTTCTTGCCCGTGTTTGACGGTAAACCAATCGCTCGCAAACAACCGCTTTATTGGCGCAATCACTTGGCGCCAGAACAGTATCGTGTTGCGATGCGAGACGGCGACTGGAAAATCATTGCCTCCGAAGATCTCTCCACGTTTGAACTCTACAACATCCGTGAGGACTGGCAAGAGACAGAGGATTTGTCGAGCAAGTATCCAGATAAATTCAACGAGTTGCGAGAGAAGCTTGTGGCCTATGACGCGTCCGTGCTCAAGGAAGGCCCGGATTGGTGGAAGCATGATACACTGCCGACCAAGAAAAAAGCACAGCCAGCGAAGGTAAAGCAGCCAAAGAAGCGTGCTGAACCAGCGAACTGACGGGGCCAGCGCCTCGGTCGGCCGGGAAACGCCATCTTGCTGCCTGACGACATCCACAAGCCTTCGCCAGGTTGGGGTTGTTCGATAGATTGCCAGCGTGAACGTCGTACTGCGGAGTCGTCTGATACCTCGTAGCTCTCGAAACGGAGTTGCGATTCGGTGACAAGTCTAGATCGTTTATGCTGCGTATGACGCGAGTGTCTCTGTCGTAATCGAGCGGCTTGAAGCACTTCGAGCCTGAGTCGCCAATGGAGAAATGCATCTAAAAACGGAAATCCAACAGTTCGAGACTTGTAGACCGTGGTTGTTCCTTTTGCGTCTTTCGTTTACATCCTTTGCGATTTTCTTCTGCATTTCTCTCAGTCTTGTGTGCTGCGCACACTAATTCAAATCGGGCGGTGCGAAGCGATTTGAGCAAGCCTCGATGCCACGAGGCCAGTAAAGAAGCTTGCCTGAAACCAGAATGAACTGTAAGTGAAATTAAAATTATCGCAAAAGCTTGTTTGTCTGGCTTACGACGGATAAGCTTAAGATGCTCTGTTTTCGGCTTAGCTCTATTAACGTAAAGGCGTTGATAACGATGCTCTTTCTACGAACTTTAAAGGCGTACGCGATTTTTTCCGGCGCTGTTGCCGTTTATGGATGTTTGGCTGGAACCGCGGTGGCACAGATTGAAGTGCTTACAATTCAAGGCAATCTACCCAGGTTAAATTATCGCGATCCTGGAGGCAACTTATTGTGGTCCACGCCCGCTAACAATGTTTTATGGAAGCTCGATGGCCCGTTCAACGCGGGAGTGATCGTAACCACGGCCGCGGCACAATCCGGTAGCATGACATTGAACGACGGCGGCGTAAGCATCCACGGGACAGGTTTTCCAGATGCAAAATTGCACGTCGGAACGATCTTTAGCGCCAATGAACCTGGCGAAGTTACGATTGATCCCGGCAACCCGTCGGGGGTTGCGACGATCCACGCAGTCAATTCTCAAATGAAAACACTATTGTTTCTGGAAACGTTTTCTGCAGCGCATGGCACGTCAATCCGTTTAGCAACCACCAAAGCCGACTTCTCACACAATCTCGGAAGCGCCTACGTGGTTCGCGACAATGATAATTCAGTCAACCCAATCATTATTTTTCCAAGTGATAAGAACGTGGACTCACTTGTTGTCAAAAATGGAAGAATTGGGCTCGGGATTAGAAATCCGACCAGCCCTCTTGAATTAAAAAATGGCGCAAAATGTACCACGGGAGGTGTTTGGACGAACGCGAGTAGTCGTACACTCAAACACAACATCGAAGAGTTGACGATACAAGATGCAAAAGAAACGCTCCAGAAATTGCAGCCCGTACTTTATGAATACAACGCTGAGCCAGAAGAACAGCATGCAGGGTTCATCGCAGAAGACGTGCCCGATCTGGTCGCTACAAATAGTCGACGTGATCTGTCGCCGATGGACTTTGTTGCGGTGCTAGCAAAAGTGGTTCAGGACCAAGAGCACGTTATCGCACAACAACAGCAGATTCTGAATGAACAAGCCGAAATGATTGCTCAGCACACTAAATTGCTTCAAGAGCTAACGAAAGAGTAAACAAACGCGACCATCGATCGACCCTTCATTGAAGTTTGGGCAGGAAGTCGGTACTCAGCAATCACTTCCAAATCTTGCTGACCAATCGCGAGGATATGATTGCAGCATGGAGCAGAGTTACAAAGAGTCAGCCACACAAAAAATAAAATATCCAACGCCATCCACATGCTTTTGCCAGGTTGAGGTTGTTGCGTCTCAACGTCAAACCAACAACGCTCGCGATCATCACTCACGGACTGGCCCAAGCCCGAGCACGTCTAAGCCCTGCGCACCAGCTTCAAATTACCTACACTCATCGCGACAATCATCACTCATCCGCCCCGACTTGATGCTCACAAGCTTGCGACCAACCATCTCACTCAAGTAAACTGAGTCAGTCGTCCGAGGGCAGGTATCGATAGAAACCGCAAACGTAGCGGCCACCCACGAAGCGGCAAAGTTCAGCGTCCGATCTATACGTCCGAAACCAGACGCATAGATCGCCATCGTTCGGCGTGAAAGACTAAACAGGCATGGCTATGGCTGATGCAACAGCGGAACTCCTTTCGTCATTTGACGGACACAATGTTGAGGGGATCAGGTGCGCTTTAGATGCGGGGGCCGATGCCTGCTCACCAGTTCGTGGGAAACTACCTGTTGTTTGGTTGCTCGAAGAGTACATGCGATCGGATCGACTCGGCGATTGCCTGCGCCTACTATTCGAACGCGGGGCGAAGCTGCCGGACCCTTTGTTGGCGCCTGTACTGTTCAACGACGCACCTGCCGTCGCATCGGCTATAAAGCGTCAACCGGCTATACTTCACCACCGCACGTCGATGGTTTCTGCATTCACACCGTTGACGGGAGTCACTTTGCTCCATGTAGCTGCAGAATATGGCAACTTGGAAGCCGCGCAAGCGCTGGTGGAGGCTGGGGCAGACGTGAACGCCAACGCGGACATCGACGAAAATGGTTTCAACGGGCATACCCCGTTGTTTCATACGGTCAATTCAATTTTCAATCGATCCGAGCCAATCATGAGGCTGCTTTTGTCCGCCGGAAGCCGAACGGATTTGCAACTGTCAGGCCTCGTGTGGGGGAAAGGTTATGAATGGGAATCAACTTTCTTCGATGTCACGCCAATTTCGTACGCCCAGATGGGTCTCATGCCACAGGTTCATCGGATCGAAACTGAAATCTACTCCAATGTGCGATACCTATTGGAGTCATCACAACGACGTGTTCCAGCATTGAGCAACGTTCCCAATCGTTACTTGCAACCCAAATAACACGCCGAACAATCCGTTGCACACGGAGCCGCGGGCCGCGCGGATTTTGAAATCAACGTCGTTCGCCGCAGCCCGGTGAACGGTTCCATTCGCCGACGAAAAAAGTCCTATGTGGATCAAGTTCAATATTGAGTATGTTGCTGGCATTGTTGGTGGTGCAGGATTGCTTCTTTTTCTGTTGGCACTTTCGGCTGATGCGGGAATGATCTCCGCCGATGGACTCAAAGGCGCTGGAACGAAATTCGCGGGCCTCACGATGATCCTTGCTGGTAGCGGAATGAAGTGGCGAGCTCAACGTCGCAGCAACCAATAGGTAATAGTGTTTTGATCTTCGTCCTAGCTGGAAAAAAGAGCATATGCCCAACTTGTCGGATTCAACCACCACTCCAACATCGAAACGTAATAGCGTTCCGCTCGTTGTCGCAATTTTCGCTGCGTGGTCATCCGGAAAGGCCGCAGATGCCGCAGTTCAAGTGACTCTCGGATATTGGGGTGCATTTGCCGTGGGTTTGCTTACCGCAGCAGTGGTAGCCGGTGTCGTTCATGCTGTCGTGTCGTTGTTGATTTCGCCAAAGTTTGCTAACGAGATCTGCCTTCGATCCTCAGTATCTTAGAACGTTCGCGTGGGGTTAGACACGGGATGCGGGATTTGTCTAGCTTGGGACTGCCCAGGAACTTGCGATGCCAACGGGAACCGAACCGCATTTTCAGCCACGATCGACTCGACCGATGATTTTTCTAGATCGTACAACGATGACTCGCTCAAACGAGTGACCCAGATCGTGCAACTTGGCGCGACCGGCGGAAATACCGACGCAGAAAAACGCATCGACCTCACCTACAGCGTGGATGGTCGCTATGACTCCATCACGCGATTCAACGATATCGCCGGAGGTACGAGCGCCGAGATCGCCACGTTGAATTTTCCATACGATTCGCTTGGCCGACTGACGGGATTGGACTATGAGCAAGGCGACACAAGCGACTTGGACGATGGCAAGACCGTCAATTGACGTTTGTCACACAACCCGAGCGAAACAACCCGAGTGAAAATGGGTTAGGGAACACGAAGATTTACGATTCTGGCTTGAGGGAATAGGCACGCGGGGGAGTGGATTCCCTGGCAGTGCGGCTGAGAATCGCATTTAGGCTTTGGAACCAACGTCTGTCTGGAAAGCATCCTCGGTGAAACTAATCAAGGAATACGTCGTGACCATTGAAGTGCTCCGCCTCAAGGGCGAAGCCATTCAAGCCATTACCGCCCGATTGGGAATCACTGATGGAGATAGGGAATCACTGAAGGAATGGTTCGCTACCCTCTTCGCGGGCAAGAGTTACTTTGGACCCGAAGGCTTTGCGAGTTGTGATACAAACCAGTTTGCCATCTCGTCGGTGGTATTCTTTGCATCTTCGCCTTGGAATCCGTGACCGGCACCGACGACCTCGACCAAGCGACTTGTTACGTTCGCTTTTTCGAATGCAGCTTGGATGTTGCGGCTGTGTTCGATCGGCACGAGCTCGTCTTTATCCCCGGCGATCAACAGCGTAGGCGGGTCATCCGATGTCACATGTACCATCGGTGAGTTGGCTTCTGCGTTTTGCATGTCGAGGTCGAGTGCCGGGAACTTTGCATACGCTGGTAAGCGATCTGGGTTCTCCTTCACCATGATCCGCAAGTCGGTTGGTGCAACAAACGCAACAACGGTGGCGACACGATCCGAAACTGTTTCGACAGGATCCTTTGCGTTGGCATCGCCCTCATCCGATGCGGTGCCAAGCATGAGCGACAGATGGCCGCCCGCACTGAATCCGTACACGCCCAATCGACTCTCATCGACGTTGAACTGGTCTGCATTCAAGCGAATGAAGCGGACGCTGCGGCGAACATCCGCGACCGCTTCAGGAATCGAGAATTTGGGGCTGCTTCCATGACGTACCGCGAAAACCGTACAGCCTTTGTCGGTCAGCGGCTTGAAAGCTCCCTGCATTTGTTCAGGCGGCGTCCAGTTCGAATACCAGCCACCGCTGACCATGAACAACACGCCAGCGCCGTTCGGGTTCTCCATTGGAGCGAACACATCCAGCGTCATCGCGAGTCCTGACTTGTGTCCGTAGACTACGTCTGGGGTGATCGTGACTTCGGCTGAGGCAAGCGACGTGAGCGTCGTGCAAACCATGAATACGTAACTGGAGTACCTCAGCATTGGATTCTCTTTCGTAGAAGTCGAACGATTTGTTGCGTTGACGGGAGGATTCGTTGGCCCGATTATAACCAGATTCCAGATCGGGTAGGCGAATACGCCGCCGCGCCGATGATCACGCAAAAAGGTGCTGCTTGATCATCACCGGACGCGACCGTCTACCAATCAGGCATGCCAGACCGCAATCAGGCACGCCAGACCCACAATCATCGCCGAGAATCAGCAACCAACGATCAGGCTGATTAGCTGAGGAGTGATTTCAGCATAGGAAACTTAGCCAGCACTTGGTCCATGACTTCTTTGCCTGCTTTCTCTTTGATGAAGTCGACAAGCATGGTGACGAAAGTGCCAAGCTTGTCCGTTCCGACGCCAGCACTCGTAAGTGATGACGCAAGTTCGAGTCCACCGCCAGCTGAACCACCTAAAGCCGACGAAGCCATGCTGGCTAACTTCCCAAGCATACCACCGCCCTCGTTTGCCTCCGCTGCTGGTGCGGAGCCGTGCGAGGCAGCTTCGCTAGCTCCTGGGATCGCGCTGCTGATTTTATTAAAGATGTCGTCGCCAGCGTGTTGCTTGACGATCGCCATGGCCTTGTCGGTCGCACCCTTGGCGACAGCGGCATCAATTCCAAGCTTGCTTGTCAGTTGCTGAATGAGTTCGTCCACTTTTGCGGTATCCCTTAGAAAGTCTGTTCGTGAAAATATGAATACTAAAGCTCGATCGAGATTGTCTCCGCATTCGTTTCCGAGGCAAGTGTTGCGACCCCAGTTCTCGGTATGAATGCGTTCACTGTTGACGGACCTGTGTTCATAGTGGTGCCACCAAGCGTTTTCAGGCGGTCGAATGAATCATGTTGACGATAGCGATTGCATTACCTGCCTTTTCGAAAACGAGCACCTGGGCTGCCTATTTCGCCTATTTGTTCGCGTTGCTCGCTCGTCCAGGAAGTGGCTGATATTTTTCGGAGTTTCTAACAACTTTTCCCCAGCATCACGGAACATGCTAGCAAACTTCACTAACCCTTCATGGTGCTTCATGTTACGGCGATTGCGGCAAGCGCGGGGTTTGCCCAGTCACCACGTCGCTGGTTTCGTAAACCGTTCCAAATAGACGACTTGCGCCCCAGAGCGTTTCTTTGTTGACACGTTTGATCGAAGCTGTAAGATGCGTCCGTCACCCACATGTAGTGCTCATTGGCGATGCAAATCACTACCCGTAGTGCTTTCAATTGATTTTACAGGAGGTTTTTGGTCTGAGGGGAAAGACGGATCTACGCCTAGTCGGCTTGCTTGATTAGCCTCGACAGGACAGCTCCCCAGACCCTGAGTGCTTCTCATCACCATGCTTGGATGTTTGCTCCACGATGCAAGCAACTCATTCACGGCGACTTGTCGTCTTGAGTAGAGCAAGGAACGAGAAAGTATGGTTCATCCCAAGTCATGAGACTTACCTGCACACCAATTGAACTGGGAGTGGTGCGTGGGAGGAATCGCTTGGGCACACACGTAAGGTGACGTACGTTCATTACCGCTTTGTTACAATGGTTCGTGCTGGCTGCTTCGCTCGGAATGCGAAAGACGTTTGGCTGCCCGCAACGCGCCCATGGATGACACACACAAGGAGTCTGAAATAGTTATGGCCACCGTCTTCACCACGACCAATGATCTCGATGCGTCCTCTGACCCCGCGTTGGAGCACGTCAACAACCAGCATGGCGTTGCATATGCTCGCCAGCAGTACGGTACCGCGCTCCGCGACGGACGCACCGATTTGAGTCCAACTGGTTTGCTAATCGACGCTGTCTTCTGTCCTGATGATGGCAGGACCCCGTTCGACACGACGCAATGGGAATTGCGAAGCGCCGCGATTAAAGACGAGAGTGGCAAAGCTCTTTTCGAGCAAACGAATTGCGAGATCCCAGCCGCTTGGAGCCAATTGGCGACAAACGTCGTGGTCTCGAAATACTTTTATGGTGATCCGCGCAATAAGAGTGAGCGTGAGCGCAGCGTTCGTCAATTGATTCACCGCGTCACACGAACGATCGCTGACTGGGGGCTGCAAGATGGTTACTTCAATTCACCTGAAGATGGCGAGCGTTTCTATCGTGATTTGACTTGGTTGTGTTTGCATCAACACGGCGCATTCAACAGCCCGGTTTGGTTCAACGTGGGACTGCATACGCAATACGGAGTGGGCGGAGCAAAGTGCAATTGGCATTGGGACCGAAAAACACAAACGACCGCTCAACCGGACAATCCGTATGAGTATCCGCAAGGTTCCGCGTGTTTCATCCAAAGCGTCGAAGACAACATGGAGGACATCATGCAGCTCGCGTGCAGCGAAGCGATGTTGTTCAAGTTTGGCTCTGGCACGGGCACCGACTTATCGACGATTCGGTCCCAGCGTGAAAAGCTATCGGGCGGAGGCACTCCCTCAGGTCCATTGTCGTTCATGCGAGTTTATGACTCGATCGCTGGCGTCGTGAAGAGCGGTGGCAAGACCCGTCGCGCCGCGAAGATGCAATCCCTGAAAGTCTGGCATCCAGATATTCTCGAGTTTATCGAATGCAAGTGGCGTGAAGAAAAGAAGGCACACGCGTTGATTCGCGAGGGCTATGAGTCAAACTTCAACGGTGAAGCCTACTCGTCGGTGTGTTTCCAAAACGCGAACTTGTCGGTTCGTTTGACGGATGACTACATGCAGGCCGTTCGTGATGGACGCCGTTGGCAAACACGTTGGATCACGGACAAGCCCACGGACAGTGCTCCGGAATACGACGCCAAAGAGTTGCTCAACAAGATGGCTGAGTGTGCATGGAATTGCGGTGATCCGGGGGTCCAATATGACACCACGATTAACAAATGGCACACTTGTCCGAACAGTGGTGCGATCAACGCATCCAATCCGTGCTCGGAATACATGTTCCTTGATGATACCGCGTGCAACTTGTCGAGTATCAACTTGATGAAGTTCGTCAGCCGCGATGGAGTGTTCAACACGGAACGCTTCCGAGCCGCGTGTCGACTGTTCTTTATTGCACAAGAAATCTTAGTCGATCACGCAAGCTATCCGACAGAACCGATCGCTCGAAACAGCCATCGTTATCGTCCGCTCGGTCTTGGTTATTCGAACCTAGGTAGCGTCGCGATGACGCTTGGTATGCCTTACGACTCGTCCGCAGCCCGCGGTTTGTGCGGTTCGGTGACAGCGCTGTTGCATGGCGAAGCGAACCGAACCAGTGCGGAAATCGCTAGCGTGGTGGGTCCGTTCGACGGTTATGCAAACAACGAGAAGCCGATGCTCGGCGTGATGCAGATGCACCGCGACGCAGTCGACCATATCGACGACAACGGCCCCGCTGAATTGAAGGAAGCGGCTCGCAAATTGTGGGATGATGTGTTGGCGATTGGTGAGAAATACGGATTCCGCAACGCCCAAGCGACCGTGTTGGCTCCCACCGGCACGATTAGCTTCATGATGGATTGCGACACCACCGGCATCGAGCCTGACATTGCGTTGGTCAAGTACAAGCAACTCGCCGGTGGCGGGATGCTCAAGCTTGTCAATCAAACGGTTCGTCGCGGCTTGGTGAACCTCGGTTATACGGACGTGCAAATCGATGCGATCTTGAAGTACATCGAAGAGAACGACACCATCGAGGGAGCTCCAGAGCTCGATGCGTCGCATCTGCCGGTTTTCGATTGTGCTTTCAAGGCGGCGAATGGTGTTCGCAGTATCGCATGGCAGGCACACGTGACCATGATGGCTGCGGCACAACCGTTCTTGTCGGGCGCCATTAGCAAGACCGTAAACATGCCGACCGATGCAACACCACAGGACATCGCCGACGCGTACTTCTGGGGTTGGGAGTTGGGGCTCAAGGCAATCGCGATTTACCGTGATGGTTCCAAGCAGTCACAACCACTCAACATGACGCGTGACGAGAACAAATCCGAGGGCGGCGTTCGCACTGTCACCAAAGAAGTGGAGAAGATCGTCTTCAAACCACGTCGCGAGCGATTGCCAGACACGCGTCAAAGCTTGACTCACAAGTTCAGCATCGCGGGTCATGAAGGGTATCTTTGCGTCGGGTTGTACCCCGATGGACGGCCTGGCGAGATTTTCATCACCATGGCAAAGGAAGGTTCAACAATCGGCGGCATCATGGACAGCTTCGGAACCGCCTTGTCGATTTCGTTGCAGTACGGTGTGCCGCTCGAAGTGCTCGTGAACAAGTTCAGTCATACTCGTTTCGAGCCTATGGGGCATACAAGCAATAAGGATATCCGTATTGCGAAGAGCGTTGTCGACTACATCGCTCGTTGGCTTGGCTTGACGTTCATGAGCGGACACCCTGAGCATGGCGTCGCAGGTTTGCAAAAGAATCCTATGAGCAGTAGCAATGGACCCGCCGTGGCGGAACCACCAGCAAGCGGAGCAAAGGTGACGGGTCCCGTTGCCGGCGTTCTTGAACAAGAACGCGAGTCGTTGTTGACTCGGATTTCGGGACTTAGCGATGCTTCGGAATCGCTGGATAGCCATGCCAATGGATACGCAAACGGACACTCCAATGGGCACACCAATGGGCACACCAATGGTCATGGAAGTGGCGAGATTTCTTCGAGCCAAATGGACCAGTTCGCTCGCTTCCAAAGCGACGCACCGGGCTGTGATAACTGCGGCAGCATCACGGTTCGCAATGGCAATTGCTACCTGTGCCATAACTGTGGCAACAGCATGGGTTGCAGCTGATTACGCATCGAGAATAAAACGCTGGCTCTTTGTGTTGGCGTAAAACAGTCAGGGTGGAATAGTGAGATAGGTCACTGTTCCGCCCTTTTTTTGTTGCTGCTGCGAGTCTCGCGTTAGGCCATCGCTGGTTACCGCCGCACCGCGGAGTTCATCTCGCTCAGCACACCTGCGATCCGAGCCATGAATAATCTGGGCCATGAATAATCTGGGCAAAGGAACGGTCCTTGACGTGTGCATCGAACTTGAATTGGCGACACAGATTGGCTGGTTTTGCGATTGGAGTCACGGGCGAGTAAGATAGAATTTCCTTACCCCCAAATCCTGCCTGTCACTCTGAGCTTTTCGATGCCGCGATTTTTCTGGCTTGTTCTTTTTTGTGCCATGTTGCTTCAAGTTGCTCGGGTTGGCCATTCGGAAGACGTGGTTCTGGATCGTTTTGAGCGTACGACGATCGCGAGTGAGTTGATCCAACCCATGGAGCTAGATATTGCTCCGGATGGTCGAATTTTTTTGATTGAACTTGGTGGCGTCGTCAAAGTCATCGATCCCAAGTCAGGCCAAGTGGAGGTGGTGGGCAAACTGGACGTGACCACCGCGCAAGAGAATGGGCTGATCGGGTTGGCTCTGGATCCGAACTTTGCTGACAATGGCTGGGTGTATCTCCAGTACTCGCCGCCTGACTTTTCGGGCCAGCACATCAGCCGCTTTACGTTTCACGAAAACCGACTTGATCTGGCGAGCGAAAAGCGACTGTTTGCTTACGAAGAACAGCGCCGCGAGTGCTGTCACCACGCGGGTTCACTCGAGTTTGGGCCGGATGGGAATCTTTATGTTGGAACAGGCGATAACACCAATCCGTTCAACGACTCCCAAGGCTACGCGCCCATCGACGAGCGAAAGGATCGAGCTCCGTGGGACGCTCAACGCTCCGCCGGGAATACAAAAAGCTACAACGGGAAAGTACTTCGTATTCGCCCAGAACCCGATGGCACCTATTCGATCCCCGACGGCAATCTATTTCCCAAAGACGGTTCGATAGGGCATCCAGAGATTTTCGTAATGGGATGTCGTAACCCCTGGCGCATCAACATCGACCAGAAGACGGGCTACTTGTATTGGGGTGACGTCGGACCAGACGCTGGATCCGAGAATGAACGCGGTCCACGTGGATACGATGAAATCAATCAGGCGCGTGCGGCAGGCAACTTCGGTTGGCCGCACTTTATCGGCGACAATTTCGCCTATTCGAAAGTGAACTTCTCGACGGGCGAAATCGGTCCCAAGTTTGATTCACTGGCACCGAGAAACGAGTCGGTGAATAACACGGGTGCCATCGAACTGCCTCCCGCGAACGCTGCGATGATTTATTATCCGTCAGCCGATTCGTCGAAGTTTCCGGAGTTGGGTAGTGGCGGAAGAACGGCTTGCGCCGGACCAGTCTACGACTTCGCCCCAAGCTTGGCGTCAACAACGAAGTTCCCAGATGCTTATGATCGCACGCTATTCGCATTCGAGTGGTCTCGGAGCAAGATCTATGCAGTGCATCTTGATGATCACTCGCATGTCGAACGAATTGAGCCGTTTCTACCGGAGATGAAGTTCTCTCGGCCGATCGATATTCAGTTCGACGCCGATGGCGCTCTTGTCATGATCGAGTACGGCGAAACATGGGGCGTTAACGCAGACGCTCGTTTGGTCCGCATCGATTACGTTCGCGGAAACCGATCGCCGATCGCGATGGCAAGCACGACAAACGACATGGGGCGAGAACCGCTACGAGTCGAGCTCGATGATGGTCGTTCGTTCGACCGAGACGGTGACTCGTTGACCTACAAGTGGTCACTCACACGCACAAATTCTTCTGAACCGACGGCGATCGAACTCGCGACGACGGCGCGAGCGTCTGCGGAGATCACCGAGCCAGGCGTGTATGCCGTAACACTTGAAGTCCGCGATGAGGCGGGGGCCGTTGGTATGACATCGTTGCCCGTCATTGTCGGCAATTCACGTCCGAGCGTTGAATTCATTGAACCGCTTGACGGTGACTTTTACACGCCCGGGGAACCGATTCGATACAACGTCATGGTTCGAGATGTGGAAGATGGCACAAGCGACTTAGAAGAATCCGAAAATGGCGAATACAAATTTATTGATGCCTTGGCGCCAACTCGCATGTTTGTGGAAGTCATGCCCGTCAGTGATGCGTCCAAGAGCAATGAGACTCCCGGCATGACGCTGATTCGCAAAACAGACTGCTTGAATTGTCACGCTCCGAACCGCACGCTTGTGGGGCCAAGTTTTGTCGATATCGCAACTAAGTATCGTGATCAACCGCACCAAGTCGACGTCTCAGTCGGCCGAGTGATGAATGGCTCCACAGGCGTTTGGGGCAAAGTCGGCATGCTTCCACATTCGCAACACACGGTTGCTGAAGTGCGTCTAATGGTCGAGACCGTTTTTTCCGCAACGGCCGATTCCTCCAACGCTAGCGCCACAGGCTTCAACAACTCGTTGCCCACGGCTCAGGACTCGCAAAGCGTTCAGCTCTCAGCGAACTATGCGGACGCCGGTCGCGGCGACATTCCGAAACTGGACGGTTCCGCGACCATCATGTTGCGAAATCGAAACTTGCAGGCGGAGTCAGCAGACGAGTTCGGCGGTACACAAAGGCTCGGCAGCGACAAAGCTCAAGGCAAGCACTTCATGGGTGGCATTGAGCACGATGGATTCTTGAAGTTTACCAATATTCCGTTCAACGCAGTCAAGCAAGTTGTTGTGCGTGTCGCGAGTGCTGGCGTGGGTGGCACGATCGAATTGCATCGTGGCGGCATGGACGGACCGCTGCTCGGATCAACAACGGTCGAGGTCAACGGTGACTGGACGGATTTCTACGAAAAGACCATCGAGCTTGGCGTGACGGACGGTCGAGACTCGCTTTACGTCGTTTTCAAGAATCCCGAGCGGCGCGGCGGGCTGATGAACATCGACTCGATCAACTTGCAATAGACGCAAACTTAAATTCGGATTTCTAGCGACCGCTGGACAGACTGTTTCGCCAAATCTGTTCAGCGATTCGCTTCACATCCGTCACAGTGACTTGGCCAGATACCGCGATCGCTTTGGCATCGTCGTCTTCGATGCTCACACGGCACTGGTCATTGGGCAGTATCACGACTTTGCCACGCACGGGGCCGTACGGTGTTTCAATCGTCACGTTCTCGCGGACCAGCTTATGGCGGTCAGAAACGTGACGACGAACGCCGATTGACGTTGTATGTTCGAAGATGATCGACTCAAGTGCACTGACGCGTGACTCCGCCGCAAGAACAGTCAGAAGTACACCGACGCGACCCTTCTTCATGGTGCAAGGAATCTGGAACACATCGAGCGCGCCGGCATCGAACAATCGATCGCTGCAGTGTGCCAATTGTTGAGGTGTCGAGTCATCAATGTTTGTCTCCATCACCACCACTCGATCCGAAACGATGCTATTCATACTGACGCACACATCATCGGTCGTCCCAAGCAAGACACGAAGGACGTTAGCTTGCCCCTCAAGGTCTTTGGTTCCTGCGCCATAGCCCACCGCTGTAATTGTCATCTTGGGCACGGGACCGAACGCGGAGGACGTGGCCTTTAAAATGGCCGCACCCGTGGGCGTCGTCAGTTCCGCTTCGACGCTCGATGGAGAAATCGGAATCCCGCACAGCAGTTCTGCGGTGGCCGGTGCAGGGATCGAAACGCGACCGTGAGCGATCGTGACAAATCCAGTTCCCGTCGGAACAGGCGACGCTTGGACGTCTTCGATACCGAGCAAATCCATGGCGATCGCCGTGCCGACGATATCGGCGATGGAGTCGACCGCACCGACTTCGTGAAAGTGCACTTTTCGGATCGTTGAGCCGTGGACTTTTGCTTCCGCCTCTGCGAGCTTCATGAAAATTTGGTGGGCTCGAGTCTTGGCTGGGTCCGAAATCGCGTCTGCTCGGTCGATCATTGCCTCAATGTGGTGCAAATGCCGGTGAGCGAGCTCAGGCGGATGCTCGATGCGAACGTAGACAGCACGAAAACCGCACTTTTTCACCGTTTCTGTCGTAATTGCCAACTCACCCAGACCCATCGACCGGATCCCCGTCTCGATCGCCGACACGTCGGCACCGAGGTCAATGAGAGCTCCGAGCGTCATATCTCCACTGATTCCGCTAAGACAGTCAAAGTAGGCAATTCTGGCCATTGAGAATTCTTTCCCAGCCTGGAGGGGCG
The DNA here is from genome assembly GCA_041739875.1 of Pirellulaceae bacterium. Classification (GTDB taxonomy): domain Bacteria; phylum Planctomycetota; class Planctomycetia; order Pirellulales; family Pirellulaceae; genus JBBSJZ01. The sequence goes on along the minus strand of JBGSNA010000356.1, from coordinate 9,832 downwards.
GTTTGGCGTTGAAGGATTGTGCAAGCTCGGTATACTCTGCGGCCCGGGCCAATGCACGGGCAGCCCAGAAACAGAAACCGGGAGCCAACTTGGACGCACATTGAGGTGCTGTTGGGCCCGAGAGATCCTATCCGAAAAGACATTTGAGATCGATCCGATGAAAGTTGTAAGCAGCATCGGCGCGTTGAAGTACCGCCACCCTGATTGCCAAGTCGTCAAACGCCGCGGCCGAATTTACGTCATTTGCAAGAGCGTTCCGAAGTTCAAGGTCCGCCAAGGCGGCGCCAAGGTCAAGAAAGCTCGCCGCTAGTAGGCGTTCTCTCTCGACCCTAGTTCGGTCCGACCTCAGGATCGCAATCCGCGCGAGCGCAACTTATTCAACTGAAACGACGTCCGAAGTTAGCTTGGGTCGTCGTTTTTTCGTGGAGTTTCTGTGCTTACGCGAAATTGATGTGCTCATGCGAAGTCGATGTGCTCATGCGAAATCGATCGCTCTACCCAACACGGGTTTCAACATCGTCCGTCGTGCTCACTGTTTCTATCTCAGGGAGCTGGCCGTTGACTGAACTTGATCTTCGCCACGCGACGGCCAAGACGGTTCCGGTAAGCATGCAGCCGAAGGTATAGGCGGCGGTGGGGATCGTGGCCATCGTGTTCGCTCCATAGAGCGAAACCGCGAGTGCTGTTCCAAGACCTGCGTTTTGCATGCCCACCTCCAACGTCAATGCCCGCACAAACGGTGTTGGCAGCCCCGCGACGCGTCCAAATCCGTATCCCGCAAGGTAGCCAAGCAAGTTGATGAGAAGCAGTGCAATCACAAGAATACCGCTGACGCTCGTCAGTTTCTCTCGGTTGCCAGCAACCACGCTTGCGATGATCCAAAGAAGCGCCCCCGAAGCCACGACCGGACTCCATCGCTGCAAAAAGCTTCTGAGAGTTGTCGACTGGCGTGCTGCGTAAAACCCTAGCACCGTTGGCAACACGACTAAGGTGGCGAGCAGTAGCGCGGGCTCGGTAAGTGACTTGTCCGATTCCAGACCGGTCACGATCCACAGCACCGTTGGCACGGTTACTGGAGAGAGTAGGGTCGCAATACTCGTTAAGCTCACGGAATAGGCAACGCTTCCACCGGCCGTATTGGTGAGGACATTGGACGCCATTGCACCCGGGACACAACCGACGAGGATCACTCCTGCGGCTAACTCCTCGTTCATCGGCACGACTTGAGTCACAAGCCAAGCTGCTGCGGGCATCACAATGACCTGGACGGCGACACCAAGGCCGACCCACCACGGCTTTTCTCGCAAGGGGCGGAGTTCGTCAGCTCGAACCAGCGTTCCGAGCGAGAACATCGTGACGACAATCAGCGACCAAAGCACCCACGACGAGGCCACGAAAGGATCAAAACCGATCGTGTCGACGGGCCAGAAAAACGCGATGCCAGACGACAGCACCAGCCAGAGCAGCAGCGATCGGTCCAAGGAAACGGTCTCGATGGACGCAGCGGTCGTCGGCCGGGGTTGAAGTGTCTTCATCGGCCCATTGTTACCGCGCCAAGCCAATGTTTCCACGAGGGCTCACTTTTGTGACGATTAATTCAGATACTCCGAATCCTCTGCCTTTTGCCTGTCGAGGGAAATACATTGTTGGCCTCCAGCGTCCGATCGAGACGAACAATTCCGCTTTCGATGGCTAGAATACGCCTATGATTGCGACCCAACCAAGTACGACTGACGCTACGTCCGCGAGCACCGTTTCGGCGGACGATAGTGAGCGGCAAGAACCCGTTTCGAAACGCAGTCCTCGGTCTCATACGCCAGCTTTAAAAATACTTTTGTTGGTGTGTGCTTTTTTACTGTCTGGTTGTCAGGCGGAATTACACGAAAACCGATTTGCGCCGACGGTCGATGACTCAGCGGATTTCGAGGAGCTCGTGGCTACCGCCAATGAGTCGCTCGCGCAATCCAACTACCGGGACGCGGCGAAGACGCTTGCGTTGGCCATCCGTGTTGCGGAACAAGACGCATCCCACACCGACTCACTGGAACTTCTAAGAGCAAAGCAAACTCGCCTTTCGAGTCTGGGTCAGTTCCTTGAGCTCTCCGAGTTCGGACAGGAGTTGAATTTTCTTGCACGAGAGTCGGAGTCGATGTCGGTCTTGCTCGAGTCACTCGACGCGGTGGGCGTTTGGAAATCGAATCAGTGGTGGGACGCTCTCCCAGCGGAGGACTTAGATCCGATCCAAGTCGATGCATTGAAGTGGGACGTCTACCGTACTTTGCTGACGCTCGATGGTTTGCTGGTGCGTCGGATGGGATCGGCGCTGGGCGGTATGTCAGACAGCGGTATGGCGATCACATTTTCGATGGTTCGTCGTTACGTGATGACTGACGCTGGTGTGAACGAGTCGAAAGCCGCGATCGAAGTGGGTCGTTGGATCGATTCATTTCAACCGTCCCAGGCGACACGTTGGTACACCGCAACCTCCAACTTTCGTCTTCGCCAAGGCCAACGGGTGAAGGCGTCGGATCTCGGTCCGCCTGAAAACGCGGCGGATGGATACAGTTTGTCGATTCTATGTTTGATTGCGCACATGGATCCAACCTTTACAACATGGTTCTCGGGTTACGGTAGCCATCTTCGCGATGGCGATTCGACGCCACCAAGCAACTTAGAGACGCTGCTGCAAACGATCCGAACCGCTTCCGAACAAGCCCCGTCGCATTACTGGTCACATCTTGCGCTAGGACATGCGTTCTATTGGATGGGCACCGAGGACATTGCCCGTGAGAATCAACGCACCGCAATTGAAAATTTCCAGTCTGCTCGAAAGGCCTTTCAACGATGCATTGAACTTCGTCCCAATGCTCCGTTTGCCTACTGTGATCGATCCTCCGTCTCTCGACGAGAAGCCACGTTGATACGGACGCTTCCTGGAGCAACATCGATTGAATTGGACCAAGCCAATCAACTCATGCAGTCCAGCTTGGACGACGCTCGGACAGGACGCAGCCTCGCCGCTGAATCCGATTGGGTGCATTGGCACGAGGGACTCGCGCTCGCGGCGACAGGCAATCATGAGGCTGCGGTCGAGTGCTTTCTAACGGCGGCACAGTTTGGGATGGACTTCGACGCATCCGCCGACTCGCTGTTGATGCGGGTCATCGACTTAAGAGGTCGAACCGAAGCGATTGACTGGGCGGAGCAAATGGCCGCAACTGTCGAGAATCCGGCGATGTACCTGTCGTTGCTTTCAATGCTGCATTTTTCGCGAGGTCAATTGGAGACGGCGAAACGGTATGCGGTTGACACGTTGGACCACAATCCGACGGATGCAATTGCCCATGCCGTGATCGGTTGGATTGAGCTGCGAGCGGGCCAATTGGACGAGGCCAAAGTGTCACTGAATACCGCCATGCTTGGCACACCGTCCAGCACATGGGCAATGCTTGGACTCGCTCAAGTTGAACTGGAATCTGGAAACGATGCAGATGCGATTCAACTCAATGAGCAAGCACTCCGCTTATCGGAATCACGACGGCACCAGGTCGCTGCGTGTTTTGCGGCCGCACGAGCTTACTGGAGACAGTTCAATGACGCGCGCGCGCTCGAGTGCATTCACAGAGCGAGGGAGATTGATTCGGCGTGCGATTTAAACCTCGTCATTCGAGACGCAGTATCGGATTATCGGGCGTCCCATGCTCGATTGGAAAACGCGACGCAAGAACGCGACCAGCTCCAATCGCACACCGAAGCCATGAAGCAATTGCTGGTAGAACTATCGAAATTCCCCATCGCTTCGCCCAAACGAATTCTCGAGCGTCTACCGTCGGAACCAATGAAAAATCAGTCGTCGCGTCGCGATTAGTCGCACGCTTGGTCCAAGAGACCACGGCCTTGATGGAGAACGCTGCCCACGCAACCTGCACAGCGATTAAGATTCAGCATTCAAAAGTTTTGTGCGGTTCTTACACTGACGCCGTGGCCTGCCATGCAAATTAAAAGACTCGTGATCCCGATCTCGCTGCTCATGTCCATTGGCTTGCTTGCACGAGGCGAAGATTGGCCCCAAGCGGCTGGACCGCACGGCAACTGGCAAGTCGAAGGCGAACCACCGACCCAGTGGAGTGTGACGCGCAACGAGAATATTCTCTGGCGCACCGCGATGCCTGAGGCGGGAATGAGTAACGTCACAATCAGCAGCGATCGCGTTTTCGTAACAACCCACGTCCCGATCAAAACGCTTGAGGAGAAAGAATCGGTTCGCGATATAATCGGATTTTGTCTCGACGCGACTACAGGCAAGGTGCTCTGGCAAGTCACGCTACCCGGAAGCGTTTTCATTTCGCTCGCTGGCGGATTCACTGACGGAACCGTTTTCGCACCCATTGCGGACGGAGAGCATGTCTGGTTCTTCAATCGCTGTGGTTCAATGGGCTGTTACAACTTATCGGGAACCCAAGTGTGGCTGAGAGAATGGACGCCACGCTTCAAACACAACAATCGACAAGCCGAGCCATATCTAGTCGGGGACACGATTCTCTATGTCGAAGTTGCGAACAAGGAGGCTGGTGCAAAAATTCAAAAGTGGGAATCACCCGGTAAGCCTTCGAAGGGCACGGATGTCCCAGACGGTATCGACGAGAAGGAGGTTTGGACTTACGTGCATGGCATCGACAAGCGAACGGGCAAGGTGCTGTGGCGCGAACAAGTTGGCACGTCGGTACATAACACACCCACAGTCGGATTGACCGCCGAGGGTAAATTCGCCATTTCTCATGCGCGGGGCGGGCCACACGGTGCGCTTGAAATGCCGTACGGTCAAAGTCTCACGTCACTTGCGCCGGGCGAAGAAGGCTCGACGTTATGGAGTACGGACCTTGATCGTTACGATCCTTCGTTTGCGTGTCATTGGAACGCAAAGTATGTCTTCGGTTTTCACGACGGCCATCATGTGGTACTGGACGCCAAGAACGGAGCGATGCTGCGTCGCCAGCCACTCTACGAAGGTGCGACCGTTTGGAATTTTGACCCGACACAAGCGGACTGGATCAAGCAATCGGACGTTGCCGTGAAAGCCGGCAAAGGGCACCCGAATACTAACCAAGCCAACCTGGTTGTCGGCGACTGGCATTGGTTTCTGTCGCATAACGTCCACTACCTCGGACGTGTGAATGTGCAGACGGGCAAGGTGGAGTACTTGGAGTTGCCAGCTCAATTGATGCCAAGCACCGAGGATCGCCAGCATGATGTGCGTTTGTGGACGAAAGGAAATCCCGCCAATCACCCTCGCAATGCGGCCGGATATGCAGTGGGTGACAAAGGCCACAACGGGACCGGCTGGGGCCACATCTCCGCAGCGAGCCCAACGAGAGTCGGACGCTATCTATTCTTCCCGGTGGTTACTGGAACGGTCTACGTGATTGATGCGGATGTCGAGCAGTTGTCACCTGAGGCTATCGTTGCCATCAATGATCTCGGTCCAGGCGGTGAGACCTGGAGTCTTGCATCGATTACCTTTGCGCAGTCTCGGTGTTTTGCGCACACTATGAACGAGATTGTTTGTATCGAGGCAAACTAAGCGATCCGGATTTCACCGAGGACTGCGCCAACTTCTCAAACGATAGTCCACAACAAAGCCGGGAAAAACAATACTGGAATGTCGCGAATTCAATGCTGCCGCAAAAAATGTTTTGGCAATGGAATTTTGTTGACTCGCGTTAGTGCGTAGCGATACATTTGTTCTGGATCGTTCAAAATGGGGTGCGTGCTTGCTCGCGTTAACTCATAGAACGCTGAGCGATCTTGTTTTTTCAACACATTATTGGACGAGATTATGAACCAAGAGAGATCAAGATTAGGGTTTACGTTGGTGGAACTGCTGGTGGTGATCGCCATCATCGGTGTTTTGGTTGGTTTGTTATTGCCAGCGGTTCAAGCCGCTCGCGAAGCAGCACGGCGGATGAGTTGCAGTAACAACTTTAAACAACTTGGCCTAGCCATTCACAACTACCACTCGGCATTCGATCAAATACCGACGCACGGGGCGGGGACAATGCCAGGAGAGAATCCAGCAATCGCGTATTTCAATTCTTCGAACGCTGGTAACCGAATGCGTCTAAGTACCTTAGTTTCTTGCTTGCCTTTTGTGGAGCAACAAGCACTGTGGGAACAAATTGCAAATCCGAGCACGCGGCGAACGGATGGAATGGTCCAGTCGCCTCCGTGGCCAGCCATGGGACCGACGCCTGAGGTTATCCAATACATCCCGTGGACGACGGACATTCCAACATTTCGTTGCCCAAGTGATCCTGGTTTTGGTTTGCCAGCGCTGGGGCGAACCAATTACGCTGCAAGTTTGGGTGATTCATCTTGGGACGTCTACTTTGGACCGTGGAACAACCTTCGCACCGTCCGAAATAATGATCCTGACGCGCGAGCCGCTCACCGCGGATTCTTCAAGCCCATCGACAATACGCGTTTTGGTGACTGCCTCGACGGATTATCGAACACAATTGCAATGGGTGAGATTGCGACTGACCTCCAGGACAACAGCAACCGAACCCAGGTCACTGAGTCTGCCGCGAACGCGAGTGCACCCGGCGTTACACTCGCAAGCATTCGGAACAATCCATCGGTCTGCTTGCCTCTTGTTGACCCAGCAAGACCTCGATTTTGGCAAGCAATTTACAAGATGCAGTCACGTTTCAACTTCGGCAGAGGTTTTCGTTGGGCGGACCAAGGACCACTGTTCAGTGGTTGCAATACGATTCTGCCACCGAACCGAGAGATCTGTGGTCCGTTCAACACTCTCGGTACCACTTGCATCGCAACGATGTCGAGCCGCCATCAAGGCGGAGCGCATGTGTTGATGGGCGATGGTGCCGTCAAATTTATCACGGATTCGATTGAAGCCGGAAACTCGAGAGCTCCAAGCGTTTGGCTCAATGGTACTGGCGGAGCCGCCCCAGGCAGTGCGAGCCCGTATGGTCTCTGGGGCGCACTCGGTACGCGAGCTAGCTCAGAAACCGTTCAAGGCTTCTAGTGCTTGTGATCAAGCGTGCATGACGTTTGTCACAAAAATATGGTCGCGGGTGCAGTTTGTATCCGTGTTGAAACTTCGTTTTTTATCTTTCGTATAGATCCACATACTCCCAGAAATTTTGAACATGAAACATTTGACTTACTTGACGGTGTTGTGCCTTGCGTGCTTGCTTGCGGGATGCAGCGAACCAGCAAGCAAAACGGTTACTGAAGGCGTCGACTTGGATGCAATCCGCGCGTATGAGGCAGATTTGGCACGTGTCAACAAACAGCAGGCGGAAGCTGATCCAGATGCCGAAGAGAAAGCGGCCGCGCAACCACCGCAATCAGCGGAAACAAACACGGCCGAATGATTCGGTCGACTGAATCGTGCAAAGGACCAGCCTCGCTTGTGATCCAAGCGAGGCTCTATCACGAAATTGAAAGCCAGCTCATTTGAATCCTTACGAGCCAGTTGCAAGCGTTGAGAACGACGCTCCACTGGCGATTTCTTCGGGACTGCACGTATGGGAGGGCCGTCGATTCTTCGTTACGGCGGAACAACTCCCTCGCTCGCTTTGGCTTGTTGGTTGTATCAGCATCCAAGTTGACGACGAGGAGGTCGTGCGATTCATCAAGTGGCGTTGGAACATGCAAGCTCCGTGGATTTTGGCGCACGAGGGAAATCAACTCGTAGCCATACTCCATTGCAGCGGCGCGCATCGAATTCATTGCCGACTTTTTGTTGAAGATGTCGCAGCCGGAGAGTCACTCGTTCTGGCGAAATGGTTTTGGCTTGGATTGATGGCGGTCGGCGCCATGACAGCGGCAATGACCTGGGCACTCGCGAGAACGCTTGCGGTTTAGCAATAGAATAGACCATGTGTTGCGATTCGATCGCACGAGTAACTTGTGATCGTGGCGACGCCATCGCCAACCGAATAACCGGGACAAACGTTTTAATTTATAAGCAGCAAGGAAAGACGGCCTTTACTTCCGCGTATAATCGAACTGGGTATTGCAGTTTGGGGAACAGTTGATTGTGTCAATTTCTTCGCAGAGAATTTTGACTTTCTGGGTGGTCAACTTTCGAATGGGTGATCGTCGAAAATGGAGGATGCCTTGGCCGTCCACGCAAGCGACTCTCTGGGGATCGATGACTCGAAAGTGCTTTCGAGGCTGGTAGCGCATCGCGAGGCGGAGCTCTCCGTTCTCTTTACGTCGACTCGCGAACACCTCAAAGCGATGATTGCCACGCGATTGGATAGTCGTTTAAGTTCACGAGTTGATTCGTCGGATGTTGTCCAAGAGGTCTATATTCGTGCCAGTCGTGGACTGGAAACGTTCCTCAAGGAACCCAAGGTTCACCCCTATGTTTGGCTGCGACTAATTTGCAAACAGATCGTCGCTGAAACGCATGAACGCCATTTCCGCGCCAAGCGATCTCCCATTCGAGAAGCTGCGGGATACGTCGAGCACGATCTGTTGCTGAATTTTATGATTGAGTCCTCGCCATCAGTTCACACGCAACTGGAGAAGGAAGAGAAGCTTCACAAGATCCGCGAACGCATTGCCAGTTTGCCACCGCTGGATCGAGAGATCCTCGAGATGCGACACACCGAAGGAATGAGCATCCAGGAGATTTCCAAAACTCTGGAGATTCAGCTCGACACAGCCAAGAAACGCTACTATCGGGCTCTGGACAAGTTCAAGAATCTGATTTCCAGCGACGATTCGAACTTTAAGTGATCGTGGATCGCAACACCATTTTGCGATGTCGATTGTGGTCCGACACTCAGAAGCTGATTGATTGTCTTACCAAACCTGGCAAGACCCTTGTCATGCAAGACCCCTGGCTCATTCGCTAAAGCTGCCTTGTCGCTCGCGTTACCTTGTCGTTGGCGATGACTTTTCCGATGCGCCCTCGAACGCCTTCTTGATCTGGCTTCGAATGACACCTTCGCTATTGTCGTCGCTGTTTGGTAGGCTGGAAAGTCTTCGACGAACGACTTCGAGCCACGCACGAAGATCGGCGTCCGCGACACGCAATTCCGACACCTCCGCAACCGAGTTCGATTGTCCTTGAGTCAGTCCGTCGACAAGATCCGAAACTTCATTTGGTTGCATGCGTCCGTCAGTCACTGCACGCGCAAGCTCCTGAAGAGTCTTGAACGCGTTGTCCTTTTCAGCTCGACTCATTGTTCGAGCGTTCTGCACCATGAAGGTCAATCGCATTACTTTGGTTGTGCTCGGCAAGTTTGTGCCACGATAATTCTGCAAGAACTTGTTCAGTGATTCTTTCGTGAGTCCACCCTCGTCGTTGATCGTGGCAAGGAGTTGGCCCACTTGCTGTTTCATCTCAACCTTATTCGGATCGGCAAACTGCATTTCGTCACCCGATACTCCGAGAGACTCATTCACGAAGTCCTGGACGATTTCGACCATATCATCGTTGTTTTCGTTCGCTAGCTTATCGATTAGTACGATGCCTGAGTGCGTCGTGGATGCGGTCGGTGTAAAAATCAATGTGTCGTTTGCGATCGGTTGGCTGGCATTTTGCCGCTTGAGTTCCAAGTAAGTTAAACCAACGGCAAAGGAGACGGCGGTCGCGAATGTTGTTGCGAGAAGGGTGCTCTTGCGATAGCTGCGTTTGAACACCTCGTCGGGCTCGCGCTTGCGTTTGCGACGATCGCCAACGGTTGCACCGGAAAGGAGTCGATCCAAGACGATCCTCAGCTCGTCAGCGGTTTGGTATCGATCGTCGGGTGCAAATTGACATGCCTTGGTGATGATTTTGCACAATTCAGGC
>JBGSNA010000211.1:0-4032 GCA_041739875.1 Pirellulaceae bacterium | reverse complement strand
AGTAACGGACTTCGCTGGTTCCCTTACCGTCACGTTCGCTCAGGTTGACGACCTGACAAATCGTTTTCATCTTTGACCATTGATCCGTTTGGTCACGCATCGAGTCAGGAATCGAACTCTGATAGTAGTGCCGCGTCTCGGTGCGACCATGCCCTTTCTCGTGCGTCTGATAGTGACGAACGTTGAATCCGTTGAAGTCTGCTTCGTGAGCAGCGGTGAAATGCTCCGTCAACGCTGCGCACAACTTAGGATGATTGTCTTTCGCGCCCAACACATACCGGCGGAATGTTACTCGTCAGCCGCAGTGGTATTTCAACTCGACCCAGTGCCATCCTCGAAGAACCGCTTGTTGATAGCGACCAACGAGTGATGCAGTCGAGTAATCATCACCAAAACTGGATTGATGCGATACGCAATGGAGGTGACTGTATCTGCACCGCGGAGATCGGACACCGCTCAGCGACGATTTGTCATCTCGGCAACATCGGGTATCGCCTTGATCGAGAACTCACATGGGACCCAGTCGCTGAAACGTTCAGAGGCGACGATGATGCGAACAAGCACCTGTCGCGCGAAACGCGACCGGAGTGGCGAGTGTAGTTAACGGCAGAGAGTGGATGCTGACAGGTTGCACCGAGCGAGTATCATGGGTCAGATCGTTTCGAAAATGCTCCGGTTTCATCGACCGGGGCGTCGAAGGATTGAGGCACCAGAGTCGGCCACCGGAGCACCGAAACGAATAACGGGAAGTCGCTCCGGTGTGTCAAACCGGAGCGAGTTGGTGGTTAGGCAATCTCACTTCCGTTTGTTGCATTCCTGCCCCAAGCTTGCTTCCAAGAGTTGAACCGCCAAATGAGGCCACGCAGGCTAGCCAGGTGGCGAGGCGGGGGGCGGCGAAATCCGGCTCCTTTGCAAATCCTTCGTTAACGGAGAGCTCTGAGTATTACACCCTGACGAATAGAGCCCAGTCTCATTACCCGCGGATAAACTCCTAATATGGTAAACTTCGCTCACGAGGAGGACTTAATAGGTGCGGGCCAATTGGTATCGCGTTGCCCGGCTTCCGCGGGTGCGTAGCCGTTTGGTTTCCGCCCAATGTCGCGATCTTTCGATTACTTTTTAAAGCGGGAACTTTGAGGTGTGCCCCATGAAAAAGAAGCTAGTTTGTCTTTTCCTTTTTGCTTGGCTGATGGTTGGCTTTGCTGCGAAAGGGATCAATGCTGGGGACCCTACTTCACCACCGGGCCCAATTCATCAAAAATCCCAGAAGCAAACGATCGATCGATCTGTGCTTCCCCTTCCATTTCGATCTAGCGGTGGACAGGTCGGGCCGACGTACAAACAATCAAAGCTCAATCAGATCGAACCTGTTGGTGCTCCAGCAGACGCACCGAATATAGTCATCGTGTTACTCGATGACGTCGGGTTCGGGGCAGCGGCCACATTTGGTGGAACCATTCCAACCCCGACTCTCGACCAAGTTTCCCGTCAAGGCTTGCGATACAACTGTTTTCATACGACCGCATTTTGTTCGCCCAGTCGGGCGGCATTGCTCACTGGCCGCAACTCGCACTCGGTGGGCTTTGGGGTTATCTCCGAGTTCGCAACCGCCTTTGACGGTTACAACTCGGTCATCCCGCGCAGTGCTGCGACTGTGGCTGAAGTGTTAAAGCAAAACGGTTATGGCACAGCCGCGTTCGGCAAATGGCACAATACTCCAGTGTGGGAAGTAGGACCGACCGGGCCGTTCGATCGCTGGCCAACGGGGATGGGTTTTCAAGAGTTCTATGGCTTTATGGGCGGCGAGGCCCATCAGTATAACCCTGGCCTGTTTCAAGGCACAAAACCGGTGGAGCGTCCCGAGGATGCCAAGGATTATCACTTGACAACCGATCTGGTAGATCACGCTATCAGTTGGATTACGACTCAAAAAGCCGTGTCGCCAGAGAAACCCATCTTTGTTTATCTAGCTCCTGGCGCGACGCACGCGCCGCACCATGCGCCTGCTACTTGGCGCGACAAATTTAAAGGTCAGTATGCTCAGGGGTGGGACAAGTTGCGCGAAGAGATATTTGCGAGCCAAAAATCGCTGGGTGTGGTGCCACCAAATGCCATCCTGACGCCGCGCCCCGACGCCATACCTGCGTGGGATTCTCTAACTGCCGATCAAAAAACCGTCGCTTCACGTTTAATGGAAGTCTATGCAGGTTTTCTAGCGCATACTGATCACGAAGTCGGCCGTCTTGTCAGTGCATTGAAAGAACAGAAGGAGTGGGATAATACTCTCTTCCTTTACATGGTGGGCGACAACGGCGCAGCACCGCAGGGCGGCGTACGCGGCGTCTTCAATGAGATGGCCACCATGAACGGAGTAGCTGAGGACGAGTCGTTCGTGTTGGCTAGGTTAAGCGAAGCGGGAGGCCCCAAAGCCAGCAACGAGTACCCGGTCGGTTTTGCTTGGGCGATGTGTACGCCGTTTCAATGGACCAAGATGTTTGCTTCGCATCTAGGGGGCACTCGAAACCCGCTGGTGATCTCCTGGCCCAATCGCGTTCAGGCCAAAGGTGAATTGCGAAGTCAGTTTCATCATATTACGGATATCATGCCAACCTTGCTGGAGGCAGCCGGTGTACCGGCCCCGAGCTCTGTCAACGGTGCCGAGCAGCAACAGCTTGATGGTGTCAGCATGATCTACAGTTTTGACGACAAGGATGCACCGAGCCGGCACAAGAGTCAGTACTTTGAGGTTATTGGATCGCGGGCCATGTATCGCGACGGGTGGATGGCCTCGACGTATCATCACATCAACTGGGATAGAAAACCGCCAGTAGCCTTCGACCAAGACCGCTGGGAATTGTACAAGCTTGACGAGGATTACTCACAGGGTAAGGACGTCGCATCCGAGTATCCGGAGAAATTGCGTGAGCTGAAGGACTCGTTCATGATCGAAGCGGCACGAAACAAAGTGTTCCCGCTCGATGACCGCGCGGGTGCCCGAGTAGTTGGCGCACGGCCGGGCATACTCGGTGATCGAACTTCGTTTACATTGCCGGGCGGGTCAACTCGCATTCCCGAAGACCTAATCCGAGCTATCCTAAACCGCTCACATACGATTACAGCGGATCTTGTTGTTCCTGCAGACCGCAATGTAGAGGGTGTTGTGACAGCGGCCGGCGGCTACTTCGCCGGCCTGTCACTGTTTGTGAAGGAGGGCAAGCCAATGTTCACTTACAACTATTTCGGGTCGAAGTATACGACGCTGTCGGGTAAAGATTTGCTACCTGTAGGCAAAGTCAAATTGGCTTATGACTTTGTCTACGACGGTGGTGGGCTTGGCAAAGGCGGGACCATAAGTTTGACCGTGAACGGTAAGACGGTCGCAGAGCAACGCTTAAAGGAAACGATCCCGCTCGCATTTTCTGCGGATGAAACACTGGATGTGGGAGAAGATACCGGCACGCCTTCATCAGATAAATACCAAGGTGCCTTTCGGTTCACCGGAAAAATCAATGAGGTCACTTATGAACTTAAGTAAATCGGGCCGCTCCATGCCTTAAGTTCCTTCTTGTTGCTCCTGATTCCAATCGCAGGAACAGACTAGAAATCTATTTTTGCACGTAGTCCCACTAACAATGGCGACTCACGAATTTCGACGCCTGAATCAACGGCGATAAGGTTTGGCGTTATGTGGAACCAGGGCGTGGCGGCTATGTTGTAGAAAATCTCACCGCCTTGTTCGTTCTCAAGTGGCACGACGAACTGTGACAATCGTTTAGCTTGGCTACTGAGCGCGACATGGAATACACCCACACCAAATGTATCATTGGGACGCGAGCGCAGCCAACTTGAGCCGCCGATGCCGGTCGAAAAATACCAGTCCACGGGGCTCGGGTTACCGTCAGCGATGCCAGACTGCCAAAACAATCCCCAGCCACGTTTAGGGTCTTCGGCCGAGGTCACTAGATATTGATCTGCATTCCAAAAAAGTCCCCACGAACCTTTTTCCGTTGGCAAAGCGCCGCCGGCCGGAGG
>JBGSNA010000202.1:0-1893 GCA_041739875.1 Pirellulaceae bacterium | reverse complement strand
CAGCGCAAGAGCTTGGCTAAAACGGTGCGGGAAACGGAAGCGGAGGCAGTCGCCTTTGTCGTCTGCAATGCGTTTGAGTTCGATTGCTCGACACGCAGCTCGGACTATATCCAACTCTACCAAGGCAACAAGGAGACCTTGGTGAGTTCGCTCGAACGGATTCAACGGACGGCAACCCGAATCATCGGCGCCTTGCAAGAGTCCTCGGAACTGGCAGAGGAGGGCGAGCGCCATGTTGCATAAAACTCGTGTCTGGTACGTGACGCACTCCGAGAGCGCCCAGTGGCTCGCCAGTCAGCTCACCCAGTCCACCTGGTGTGGCTGCAATGGCTTTCGCTTAGGTGAGTACCTGTTCGTTAATGATGCGACATGTGCCGACGGCGCCCAGGAATACGCCGTGCTCAGGCTAGAAGGCGACGACTACGTGCAGATCGAGTCGCTCACTTTTTCCTGGATGAGCGAAGACCGCGCGCTGGATCTCATCCAGCGCGTGCTGGCCGGGGAGTTTGACAAGCAAGTTCTGGCTAGCTCTCCCGCGTTTCCCACCACGGTTGACCGTCGCCGGCTACAAACGCGCGAGGAACACGGTCGCTGCCATTTATGCGCATAGAAAGGAGGATAATTCGATGGACCCGACGCAATGTTTCTTGGAAATGATCGATGCGATGCGAGATGGCGACATGACCATTGCCCGCGAGCGCGCCGAAGCGCTTCACGGTTGGCTCGAAAGTGGCGGATTCTATCCACAGAACCACGCCGAGACCGAGGTCAGAGGTCATTTAGCGAATGTGCTCCGAAGAACGGCTGCAATCGAAAGGTCGGAAGAAGCGGGCGAATGACATGTCCCTTCAATTCCTCCGCCGACGTGCAAACTCAACTGTTCTGAGCTGGCGGTTCTCGTAGAGGTCCTTTGTTGCACGCCACTGGGCCTCCTCTTCATTGAGCTTACCTTGGCTGGCTCGCTACTTCCGGCAAGCAAATCAAGCAGCTCTGCCAGAAGGTGGCCGCGTTGCTCGATCAGCGGCCGACTCCACAGCAGGAAGCCCTGCAAATTGCGCCGATTGAAGGCGAATAGCCTTCATCCCTCTCGGCGGTAGGCGGGAGGAACTTTCTCTTCTAAATCTCTCCGCTTCGATCTTCCTACATCCTATTCATCAACTCATGCATCACAACCATGTTTGACTCTCATGAGATTCCGCCATGATTACAGCGCCACAAACTCTATTTGCTCGACTATTCAGGCCCAAGCCACTGCCAGAGACGGCCGATGCCGCGGCCCGTGTGCTCGTTGAGCAACTGAATCGACTCGCCAAAGAGATCGGTCGACAGGATTCTGTCTTTCAACGGCAAGCCTACTTTCGCTTGGAGCAAGTGTCACAGCAACTTGAAGAACTTCTGCGGCAAGAACTTAGCTTTAAGCAGACCGAAACGTGGCGAACGGTTTATGAAGCCGTGCTATCGACCTGCCAGACCAAGCGCTACTTGAGCGTCGCTCTCATCGAGACGGAGGACTATTGGCAAGATCAGCCTGGACTGTCGAGCCTCCAATTCAACTACGACCTTGTACAGCATGGCTTTCATGTCCATCGCCGTTTCATCATCGACGATTATTTCTGGCCGCCGCGGGCAGCCCGTCCGGCGACAGAAGTGTTCGTGACGATTCAACAGCAAGCGATTCAGGGGATCGAGGTCAGCCTGATTCGTAAGTCAGAACTGGAAAGTGAAGCTGGGCTAGTTTGCGATCTGGGGATCTACGGGGAACGCGCGGTGGGTTACCAGACGCTCGACGAACAAGGGAGGACCACTGCCTACATTCTCCGATTTGGCCGACAGGCTATCGAGGTGGCGGAAGAGCGTTGGCGCCAACTCGACCTGTATGCCGTTTCCTTGGAC
>JBGSNA010000133.1:0-43182 GCA_041739875.1 Pirellulaceae bacterium | reverse complement strand
TCGCGAGTCGAGAAAAAGGATTGAACAAAGGCAATCTTTCGATACCGCTAGGGGCACGAGCCTCGGCGGTGTCCGAATACCCAGACTGAACGCGCGGAAGGATTCGGCGATGAATCGTTGGTTAATAATCGGATCGTTGGCCGGACTGCTAACCGCAGCTACCGGATGCATGCAACACCAAATGCGAGGCGGATGCAACTCGTGTGGAACCTCGGCCTGTAGCTCCGGCAGCTCGGGCAAGGGGATCCTCGGCAAACTCTGTGGCGGAAACTGTGGCTCAGGCTCTTGCAAATCAGGTGCTTGCAGCGGTTCCGGATGCGGTGGCTGTGGACGCACCGGATGCGTAGCGGGCCCGCTCGGATGGCAACAAGGCGGCCACGATTACAGCTCACACCTGCAACCGGGCGTTCTCGGTCACCAAGCTGGGCAACAGCTACAAAACCAGCCGTTTACCCCTGGTCCGCCAAGCGCCCAAGTCGGCTATCCTTACTACACGGTGCGTGGTCCTCGTGACTTCCTGCTGGATAACCCGCCGACAATCGGTCGCTAACCTAGGGTCGGCAGTCGTAGCCGGACTCGCCAGAGTTCGGTTTTTCTGCGATGCACTGAAGTCTGGCGACTCCAGCTACCCAAAGTTTAAAGTAGCGTTAGCCAGGACCTGTCCTGGCATACGTCCTGCTGACGCAAAATCATTCGTGATGTCAAGCAATTGAACTGGTCATTTTTTCCTCTAACACTGCGGACGCAATTGCCGTGGCATCCGACGTTCGTCTTAAAGAATCGCTTCCTGAGTTGACTGAAAAGATCGTCGCGACTTATACGCCCGACGATTCGATCAACCATCTCGGTCACTGTGCGCTACCGAGCTACACAACCGTCGTGGATATCCTGCTGGATTTCAAGGACATTCTGTATCCCGGCTATCGTCGCAAGACCGGCTTGCACGCAGGCAACATCCGATACCACGTCGGTGGTCTTGTTGATTCACTTCACGATCAACTCACCACCCAAATTGCTCGCGCACTGCGTCACGAACATCGCGTCACCCACAAGCACAACGATTGTGAGAGCGATGTCGATTTCGAAGCCAAAGGCCAAGCGATGGCCATCGAGATGCTCAGGCGGATTCCGAAGCTTCGCCGCATTCTCGCGTCAGATGTTCAAGCCGCCTTTGACGGTGACCCAGCTTGCCAAACGACTGACGAGATTGTGTTCTGCTATCCAGGCTTCGAAGCGATCACGGTCTACCGGATCGCTCACGAGTTGGTTGAACTCAGTGTGCCATTCATTCCGCGAATGATGACGGAATGGGCGCACAAGCAAACCGGTATCGACATTCACCCCGGTGCAACGATCGGTGATCATTTCTTCATCGACCACGGCACCGGCGTCGTGATTGGACAAACGTGCGAGATCGGTCAACACGTCAAGCTTTATCAAGGCGTGACGCTTGGCGCGTTGAGCTTCCCCACGGACGCCGACGGCGAATTGATCCGTGGCCAGAAGCGTCATCCGACGATCGAAGACCGCGTCGTCGTTTATGCAAACGCAACCATTCTCGGTGGACGCACCGTCATTGGCCACGATAGCGTCATTGGCTCATCGGTCTGGATCACCAAAACCGTATCGCCGCATACCACCGTGACACTCGAGAAGCCACAACTTCGCGTTCGCGGTGGTGCCGACAACGGCGCGATCGACCACGACGTGAATTTTCAAATCTGAGTTCTGAACCGCAAAGTGAACCGTAGGTGCGCTTCGCGACCTACGGCTACGGTCTAAAAATCCCTTCGGGATTAACCCTGCTGAACTCGATCGGGATCTGACGGTCCCTTGGGGATGAACCGAGCTACCGCGGGTGACGTCGATTGTACGACTGCGCGATTTGTAGTGGGATTCGCAAGAATTCCTTGCTGAAGGGGACTTCTCGCGAAGTCCACTACGCCACTCATGCAATCGACGTCACTCGGGATGGATGGAGCTACCGCGGAGCGGTTTCGGAACGTAGCCGTGGGTAAGCGCAGCGCCACCCACGGAATACGAATCCAACTCAACCATCGATCCCGAAGGGACTGTGAGTTTTTGAAACGTAGAAACGTAGGGCGGGTCGAGCGGCGTTAGCCGCGCTGACCCACCATGGTTGTCGACGAATTGCGGTTGGTGGGTCTGCATCGCTAACGCGTTTTGACCCACCCTACAAAACTGAACCGCAAAGTACTCATTCGGAAACAACTTCCAGAATTGACGCTCCCTCTGAGGCTGTGAGCTTTTAAAACGTAGGGTGGGTCGAGCGGCGTTAGCCGCGCTGACCCACCATGGTTGTCGACGATTTGCGGTTGGTGGGTCAGCACCGCTGAGTGCGTATTTAAAACGTAGGGAGGGTCGAGCGGCGTCAGCCGCACTGACCCACCATGGTTGTCGACGATATACGGTTGGCGGGTCTGCATCGCTGACGCGTTTTGACCCGCCCTACAAAACTCTCGTCGCGAAACCACGCTACATCTTCGATCGAAGAATCGCGATCGCGCCGCGTTCAGCACTCAACGACAGCTTGGCGTGGTCGCGTCGCAACGTTGCGAGTGGATTGAGGTTCGAGTCGCTCATCCCATCTTTCAAGGCCGCGCCAATCGAATGCTGGGTCGCTCCGTCGGTCGTCCAGCCTGGGCCGTAGGCTAACAAGGAATCGCCACGCGTCATGTTGAACGAGTTGATCACACTCTGGGGGTCAACATTCAATCCGAGCGGGTCGGAGTTGCCGGTCGTGAGTGGACGATAGCCGTATCGGTTGCCGATCATCGCACTCAATCGGCCGGATGAAGCGATCTCGCCCTCGCCCGTCTCAGGTTGAATGTGCGCACACAGCACTGAGATGATTTGGTCACCCGTGTTCGTTTGCCACAACGTGTCGCTGATCCGTTGCAGCAATTGTTTGGGTGTGTGCCGGTATCCAGCGTGGGCGGTTAGCGCGGTGCGAGCGACGCTTGCGACCATCGCTCCAGTAATTGACGGGTCCAATGCTTCCGCCATCGCAACGAGAATCGTACCATCGGGCAAGATGTCCCAAGTGTGCCATCCGATGGCCCAGTCACTTGGCGATTCGACCATCCCGTCAACGCCCCAATCATCGGCCAAACGTGTGCCAACGGGCAAGGTTCGATGTTGCCACGCCGCCAAATCACGAACCCATGATTTAGTTTGGCGTTCGAGCAGTGCCGAGGGTGTCGACGAGACCGATGACAATTCGCGAGCGACGTGCGTTGCCGTGAGTCTCGCGGCTGCGGACGTCGCCGCGTCGAACTGTTGTTTGGTGTCGCTGAACAACCAAACGGTCCCGATCGGCAAATCGTCGACGTTCACCGCCGCACAAATCGCCGCTTCGGCTGATTCTTCGGGACAGCACCAGGTATCGATCGAGCCTGCCTTGAGGTCGTCGATCGTCACGACGCCTTGCACGAGAGCTTCGAGATCTCCGCGACTTCCACGCAGTGCTCGCGGTTCTTCCTCAAGCCGCGCGTCAGCCATTCCGTGGCTGAACCGCAAGCTCAAACGACTCGTGTCTTCGTCGAGCAAGTACAGAGCGGCGGAGTTGCATCCGCACGCGAGTGTCGCGTCCGCCAGAATTCGTTCGATACTTTGTGCCAGATCGTCTTGCTTGGGTTGCGAGGAAATCAGTGCGGCGCGAGCGGCGAGTTCGGCAGCTTGTCGTCGGAGTACTCGACGGGATTTCTTTAAGTCTTCGGTGAGCGACATTGCGAGTTCGGCGAGACGACGAGCTTCACTCTCACTCGTCATCGGCATCTCGTCGAGATCTTCCGGCATGCTCATCGCGTCGATTGTGACGGCCGGTAATAACTGGATGATGCCACTGGATCGATGTTGCTTCGGGTCGATTCGCCATCCGGTCGCGGCGGTATAGGCGTTCCAGAAATGATCGATCGTCAAGGCGATCTTGTTCTCGCGTCCGACGGTGATACCTTCGGCGCGGCCGTGATCGCCAGCGGATGGTGGAGCTTGATGCAGCCGAAGATAACCGGGAATCGTCTTGTTCACGTGGATATCGCCTAGGAACGTTGGGAGGGTGTCGGCGGCTATCCGTGCCGGTGTCTATCGGTTGGGAAGATCGCATCAGCGATATCCCACCATCCGCTTTCTCTGTCTTGGTGCAAAAGACAAAGAACAAAGGGAAAAGCTGGGTCAATCGACTGGGAGGGTTTGGGAGGTCGTCGATTGACCCGGCGACACCGGCATTGATTGGGAGGGTCGTTCCCGGTGCTAGAAGAAAGGATCGGCGAGTCGACCCAGATTAGCTCAGAAGAAGAAGCCGCAAAGTCACCGAAGTTTGCCAGCACGCATGCGTAATCGCCCCAGCCCCAACAACCCCTACAAAATCAAAACGAAAAAAGCCGAGGCCCTTCTGAAAAGGCCTCGGCTTCGGTGAATCGAACGATTGTAGAGGACTAGAAGCTCTCGTCGCTTAGCACGTATTCCGGCCAAGGCACATCACTGCTCTTGCCGCGCGGTGTCAGCAAAGCTTGATAAACTCGGTAATCAACGGAATCAGCAACAAAACGCGTCGCACCGTCGGCCATTGCCGTGTTTACACCGTCAACGTGGGCTGATGATGGTCGAGCTAAGTCATGCGCATTAGCTTGGGTCATCTGTAATGTGAAAATCGAATCCGATACGGTCGCTCCACCACCATTAATTAGGTGCTTGGGATTAGGCTCAATCACAGAAGCCCCGCCTGTCGTTGTTGGAGCGGGCGAGAGTGTTGCTAATTGAGTCGCCTGAGGGTCTTCGAAATGCCATACCATACCAGTAGTGAACTTGGCGGCTCGTAGAGCGTCACGCATGATGGCTGACGGCATTGCGACTGTTCCGGTATTTAAATCACCGGCGGTATTGATTGTGGTGAGGGGAGCAGTACCTGCTCCCTCGAGAAACCCAACGCGATGCCATGGTCTTGCTTGGACATTTTCAGCGAAAAGAATGGTCATTCCAGCGCCATCTTTGAAGTCATCCAAGGCTAGACGCGAACCGATTTGCCCCATCGTACCGTCGTAGCCGGCGACGAACGCACCATTTCCTTTCTGCTGCGAATCCACCCAAGGTTCAATTGAAGAACTTACGCCAGTCCGAATTGTTGACATACCATTGTTAGATATGTAACTGTTCAAACCGGCCGTTGCGTCAGTCACTGGATTGCTTGGACATTGGAATATCGCCAAATTTGGTGCAGCATCCGGGTGGAAACCATCGCCGTCAAACGTGCCTGATGTTGGCGCGAAATCGGTTCCCATCGCAGCGGTGGTGATCACCGGGTATCGGTCTTCGTTCCATCGCTCATAAGTTGGTTGTGCATCAAGCCAAGGAAGTAAAGCGACTGCCCACGTACCCACTTTCGCGTGTGAAGGAATTATTGCCGTCGGCGCACCGGCGTCCGCAGGATCGACTCCCCCCATGCCACCTGGGGCAAAGGTCCCGAAATTTTGGACCCACCCAGGTAACGTTTTCTTCGAAGTCGCATGCTGTACCGCACCCAACGCGAAGTTCTTCATATTCGTAGCGCACTGATTCCGCCGAGCCACTTCCCGGGCAGCATTAACCGCTGGAATCAACAATCCCATCAAAATGCCGATGATGGTGATGACCACCAGCAATTCGACGAGGGTAAAACCGGAATTTGTTCGTTTCATGGGTTGCGCTCCAGCGAATAGAAAAGTGTTGAGCGCTTTTGAAGGTAAGCGGCGCTCCTTGAAAACAGAGTTTGCTGCAACAATTATCGCAAGTCGAGACCGAAAATGCAAATGATGCGTTTTAACAAGCCAAATCCGGCTCACGCTAACTCAAAGGTCTGTCGTCCTATTGAATCCAGCCGAATGCCTGCCAAGCACGCTTTTCGTTTGCCGTCGATCCAACCGTCACCGAACCTTCCACCGGCTAACCACCCCGAAAATGCTAGCATTCATGTGGCTAGCCTTCGCATTCGTGGGGACTAAGCTGGAACAACTGGCGTTTTGACGCTCGCTCAACAACCAAGATCACCACAATTGGGTGGGCATACAGGACATCCTAGACTTCCTGATTTCCCATCAGGCTGGCACTCGGCGCGATGGCAGATCTCGGCCAGTATTTTACGCAGACTCTAGTATTTTACGCAGACTTTTGGGAGTTGACCTTCGAAACCAACTGTCCGCTGCACGTACGTTCTCGTTTTCCCCCACACGTTTGCCGTTTTTCCCCAGTGAACGTTCGATCGGCGTGCTATCGACACGCGTCAACTTTTGCTTGTCAAATCGTGCGAGTCCCCTTTTGCTGCCAACCGCTCACGATTGCCCACTCCACTCCAGCACCATTCGGACTGAATTAGCGTGTCAGTGATTTATCTTGATTTCAACCGAACAACGCCGCTGGCCCCCACGGCCCTTGAGGCGATGCAGCCTTTTTGGGCGACGCACTTCATGCTGCCTGGCCAAGAGCATCCGCATGCCCAAGCGATCTCTGAAGCGCTCGAGAGCGCCCGCGAGGGGCTTGCTATGTTGGCGGGGTGTGACCCGTTTGAAATTGTCTTCACTGGCAGCGGCACCGAAGCGAACAACTTAGGCGTGCTGGGTATTTGTCGAAAACGCCCGCCTGGCCATGTGTTGATCTCGGATTTGGAACACGATTCCGTCCTATCGGCTGCAATGAGTTTGTCGAGCGAGGGCTGGGATGTTGAAACGTTCCCGTGTGAGGTTGACGGAGTCGTTGATCCGAACCGCTTGGAAAGCTTGCTTCGCGATGACACGCGACTGGTTTGTCTCGCGGCGGCGAGCGCCGTTTTGGGAACGATCCAACCAGTCCGCGAGGTGGCGGATATCTGTCACAATCATGGAATCCCAGTGCACTGTGACGCGACGCAAGTCTTTGGCAAGGCAGTCGTTGATGTGACCCAGTGGCGAGTGGACACGGCTTCGATCAGCGGCCACAAGTTTTATGGCCCCAAAGGAACGGGAGCTCTTTATGTGCGGCGTGGTCTTCAATTGTCGCCGATTGCCTATGGAGAAATTCGCGAAATGGGGCTGCGGCCAGGCGCAGAAAATATCCCTGGATGCGCTGGCCTGGGTGCTGCCGCGTCGCTGGCGGCTCGTTGCTCGGCGGACGCAGGCGAAAACTTGATCCAACTTCGCGATCGTTTTATAGCGGGACTCCAGACGGTGATGACGCCTGAACCGATTTTGCTATGCGAACATGCGCCGCGGCTGTCCAATACGCTTGCGATTGAAATGCCCGGCGACGCCAAAAGATTGCAACGAAGTGCGCGACAGTTGGTTTTGGCGACTGCTCAATCGGATTCGCCCGCAGACGAGATGACCCGTTCACTCCGTGCCATCGGTCGCACCGACGCACAGATCGGACGGACCCTGAGAGTCTCGATGGGTTGGACGACGAGTCGAGAGCAGGTCGATCGGGCGGTGCAGCTACTCGCCGAAGCTTGGGATGGAGCCAGAGTTTGACGAAGTTGGCTGACTGCCGTGGACAGTGGAGAATGGAGAGTGGACAGTCAGAACAAGAACCGTGATAAAGTACTAAATCGTACCTGCTTCGCTAGACTTTGCCTGACTCTGGCTCCCTGCCCCCCCTGACTTCTTTCTTTATGATTGTTGGAATCGATCTCGGCACGACGAATTCGCTGTGCGCGGTGTTCCAGGATGGACAGCCTCGGTTGATCGCGAACGCGCATGGTTCGTTTTTGACTCCGTCAGTCGTCGGCGTGCTTGACGATGGTCGAGTTCTCGTCGGTGAGAGTGCTCGCGAGTTGCGAGTCACCCAACCGGAACGATGTGCGTCGCGTTTCAAACGCTACATGGGTACGCCGCAAGAGATGAAACTCGGCGACCAAACCTTCACCGCGCCACAACTCTCGAGTCTCGTGCTGAAATCGCTCAAAGCAGACGCTGAGAAAACGCTCAACATGCCGATCGAAGAAGCGGTCATCACGGTCCCAGCTTACTTCAACGATCTGCAACGTCGAGCCACCAAGCTTGCCGGCGAGATGGCTGGGCTTCGCGTCCGCCGCATCATCAACGAGCCCACCGCCGCAGCACTCACGTACGGCTTCCATGATCGCGATGTCGAAAAACATTTGCTTGTCATCGATCTGGGTGGCGGCACGTTTGACGTGACGCTGATGGAGATCTTCGAAGGCACATTGGAGATCGTTTCGACGGCGGGAGAAAGCATGCTCGGGGGCGAAGACTTCACCGATCGTCTCGTCGCGTCGGTGCTCCAGCAACAAGGGATGAACTTCGAAGTCACTGAGATGCGAGAGCCGCTTCGCACGTCACGGCTGCGACAACTGTGCGAAGACGCCAAAGTCGCGATCTCGAACCAAGACACGATCGAAATCGGCTGTCCCGACATCCATGGCCGCGTCGATCCAGCGGCTGAAAAAATGACGGTGACGCGAGACAGTTTTGCGAAGCTCATGCAACCGCTTCTTGAGCGTTTACTTGGCCCGATCCATCGAGCGCTGCGTGACGGTGATCGCGATCCCAAGGCGGTGGACGAGATCATTTTTGTTGGCGGCGCGACGCGGATGCCGTGTTTGCATGATTACGTCGCGGAGAAACTATCGGCGACACCGTTGACGAAATACAACCCCGACGAAGTCGTCGCGCTCGGGGCCGCAGTGCAAGCGGCGCTCTTGGCCGAGGACGCAGCAGTTGACGATATGGTGATGACGGACGTGTGTCCGCATACACTCGGCGTCGAAATCGTCAAGCACTTTGGATCGCAAGTCAGCGGCGGTTACTTTGAGCCGATCATCCATCGCAACACCACCATTCCTGTTTCGAAGGAAAGCAGTTTCTCGACGGTCGAAGCGAATCAATACGTCGTGCGTCTGAGAGTTTTCCAAGGCGAGAGTCGGAAAATCAAAGACAATTTGCCGCTCGGCGAATTGGTCATCGATGGCATACCGCCTGGACCGGCCGGCACCGAATTTGTCGTTCGATTCACCTACGACACGAACGGAATCTTGGAAGTCGAAGCGTTTGTCCCGGCGACGGGCAAGAAATACCAAACGGTGCTGACCAGTCCCACGAATGATCTGACGCTAGCCGAGATCGCGGCGGCTGTGAAGAAGATGCAGGCCGTGAAGTTTTATCCGCGAGACGAGATTGAGAACCAGCGTTTGCTGAGGTATTGCGAACGGCTCGTCGGCGAGATCAGCCCCATGCAGCGTGAGCAACTCGAGTCCGCCATCGATAGCTGGGAACAAGCGATGAACAGCGGCGATCGAGACTTCTTCCAAAACGCACGCCACGGATTGCTGATCACGCTCTCACAGCTCGGTTTCGACTATGAGTCCCAGGATGACGAGTCCCCGGGTGACGACGCTTCATGAGCGTACAACTCGGCAAGGCGTACTTTCGTGACCAATTACGACGCAATCCAAGCGTCGACAGCGATACGATTCTGGCGATGAGAGCCGCCGTGCTTGGGATCGAGTCACGAGCATCCTCGCAAAAGCGTTCCTTTCGGTCACCGGAGCTTGTACAACAAACACAGACCACAATCCAAACGCTTCGTTCCGAGTTTTGGACGCTCGAACCCGCCGACTTGGAATCGCGTTTGCAATCCATCAACGTCGAGTTGTTTCCAGAACTCGAGATCCCGATCGAACGGATGGTGGTCGCGGCCACGGCGCGCGACGATTTCTCGCTGCTTACGGGACGACTGAAAAAGAACGTTTCGTTGGTGAACTATCTCGCGAAATCTGTAACGGCCAGTCCCCGCGAGATCGGCGGTTTGAAGGAGATCATTGCTCGCGAAATGCGTACCTCCAAAGGCCGAAAGCACCAAGCCGCATCACGGCTCATACGCAAGGAGTTTCCTCGCGTTCACGCGATTGATCCGATGTGGCTCGATGGGCTCGTGAACGGTCGCGTACCAGGACGATCGCGGTTCGTCGTTCCCGGTTTATCACGCATTCCGTTTTGGGTTTGGTGGGTACTTGCCGTCTCGCTCATACGAATTCTTGTGGCGGTGTCAAAATGAGTGACGAAGCTCCAAGTGATGGCGTTGGGAATGGAGATGCGAATTGGAGTTTGCTTCCCCATCGACCGATCGAATTCTTCGGGCTCGCCAAAGACTTCGGACGCAGCGACCTTAAACGCGCTTACAACAAGTTGCTGCGGATCTACAAACCCGACAAGTTTCCCGACGAGTTCCAACGACTTCGCGCCGCGTACGAACAACTCGACACGGCGCTACGTTACGGCAGCCCCCCAGTCACTATCGATCCGCAATTGCAATCGCTTTGGTTGGCTCAATCGGACGTCGTCACAACGCCAAGCGAGCCGAAGACAACGCCAAGTCTCTCCGAACCCGAGTTGCCACCGCTCGACCAACTCCTGGCTCGATTGGACGAGACTTCACCGAGTGACTTGTATCGAGAACTGCAGTCCAAGACGGCGGGGTCGCCGCTCGATTACTACGCACTCGCCATCCTTTCCGATGCCGACCATCCATCGCATGAAGCGGTGTTCGTGAAGTGGATACTTGCGGGGCTAAAGAAATATCCAAACGAGCCGTCGCTGTTGAGGCTGCTCGGTGATTACTTACAATCGAACCAGATTGCGGACGCGGCGATTGAAGAGGTGCTCGTCCATGTCTCCAGGGTCATCACCACCGACCGCTTCTACTTCTTCACCGAGAGATTATTTGATCGGCTGGTGCAGATCGTCGCGTGGGATAAGTTCGAACAAGTTCTCGATGCTTGTCGCCGCAACATCAGTGACCACCAAGTCCGCGGGCAAGTCGTCTTTTCATGCCATTTGCTTCGCCGGGCCGCATGGCTTGCGCCGGAAGAAAAGTCACAACAACTCGTTGACTACATCGAAGAGCACGCACAGTACTTAGGCACTGGTCTAGAATACGATTACGAATTCAATACCCGGCTGCTCGCGTACGTCAAGACACGCGATGTGTTCGCAGCGCGAGGCCCGTTTTGCAAGCTGGTCGATGAGGCCCTCCGAGCGTATTGCCTTGAACCTGGCGACGTTTCGGATCGCAAAGTGATTGCCTGTCAAACGAGACTTGCCCAGCACCCCGAATTGCTATTTGCGGAGTTCCCCTATCCCGCCGAAGACTACGACGCGCACCTATCACCTTGGATTTGGGCATGCGATGAAGTGCTTGGTCGGCTTGAGACGGAGGCCGAACAGCCGTCGGTGAACCACCGACACGCCGTGACACTGAAGTTACTCCAGCAGATCGATGCAACGTTCCCCGCATCACCGCTGAAGTTCTATAATATGACGCGGTGGTTTCTGTATGCGTTTGGCTACACAGTCGCCGCGATCGTGCCGGTGATGGTGATTTCGATGGCGACCGTATTCAGTTCCCCCAAGTTCGAAACACCCATCATGTTTGCAACACTTTTTGCAATCCTCATTTCAGTGCTGTGGTTTCAATTCAAAATCAAGCCACGGACGCTCGATCGATGGATGAGCACACGTCTGCAACGACTCGTCTGTCGTCATTACAGCGACTGGTGGCGAAGCATGATTGCGCGTTTCCACGCTGCGACACACTTAGGCTATTACGACGTTCGTCAAGCGTCCATCGATCTGATCCAAAACCGTCACGGCGAGTTGAATGTAAGCACCTGGTTCTCACAACTTTATAGCGCCGACGTCGCGATGGTCGTCTACGCTTCCGCAGTTCGTTTCTTGCGATAAAGGTGATTCGTCGCACTGAACTTGCCAAGACCTAGCGCTGGTGTAAAGGCTTTAGCCGTTTTTTTTTCGCCTAAAGGCTAAACACCAGCGCCTCACCTCGACCCTTCGGAGGCAGGGACGGCTTACCGGACAGAGGCGGTCCTTTTTCAAACAGAGACTAGCTGGACAGCGCCAAGTTCGATTTTTTGTTTAACAGTCAGCCGCAGGCGTACTAAAAACGATGCGATCGTTCGCCTTCGGCTGACGGTTAAACGAAGTTGGCGCTGTCCAGCTAGCGTTCTTGATCACTGAGTGCTGACGCTTTGCGAACGAGTTCAACAAACTCGGCTCGTAAGCCGAACCGGTCGTTTCCCTTGGCACTTTCCGCCTCCTTTTCGACATCGGCGAGCGTCCAAGTACCAGCATATTCGCTGCGACGCAGCTTCATCCCGAATCCGGCGACCGCCGCCGCGAAGCGAACATCGTCATCGGCTTCGGTGAACGACAACTCCGCATCCACGACGGGGAAATCAACGAGCGCGCTGGTGTCACCATCGGGCGACTTGTATCGCAACTTCACGGTCAGTGATTCGTTACTATCGGCCGCTTCGGTTGGTTTTAACTTCGTCTGGTACTTAAGCTCATCGACGACGGGAGCGACTGCGTCCACGTCGGCTCCCGCAGGCACGATTTCGTACAACGCGGTGACCGTGTGTCCCGCACCGATCTCGCCCGCATCTTTTTTGTCGTCGTTGAAGTCTTCCTTGGCAAGCATCCGATTCTCGTAGCCAATCAATCGGTACGCGGACACATGCGTCGGATTGAACTCCACTTGGAACTTCACATCTTTGGCGATTGTCACCAAGGTCGCTTCGGTTTGCTCGACGAGTACTTTCTTGGCTTCGTTGGCGGTATCGATAAAGGCGTAGTTGCCGTTACCACGGCCACTGATTTGTTCAAGCATCGCATCGTTGTGGTTTCCCATTCCGAAGCCGAGCACCGTCAAGAATACGCCGCCCTTGGCTTCCGTTTCGACCATCCGAACGAGCGAGTCCGTTCCCGTGACGCCGACATTGAAATCGCCGTCCGTACACAGGATCACTCGATTGACACCGTCTTGGATAAAATGATCGCGAGCGGTTTGATACGCCAGGGCGATCCCCGCACCACCGTTGGTGCTTCCACCCGCAGCCAATTGAGTGAGCGAACGACGTATTTTTTGAGCCTGGTTCGCGGGCGTTGAATCGAGCACCAAACCAGCCGATCCAGCATAGACGACGATTGCGACGCGATCTTTCTCGCTCAGTTGACTCAGCAGCATCTTCATGCCTTCTTGGACCAACGGAGCTTTGTTCGGTTCGTCCATCGAACCGCTCGTATCGAGTAAGAACACTAAGTTGCACGGCGGACGATCTTCAGCCGAGACCGTCTTGCCCTTCACCGCGATTCGAGCGAGTCGATGTGCGTCGTTCCAAGGACACGAGACGATCTCTGCGTGAGCGGCGAACGGATGTTGGCTGTCGCTTGCTGGTGGCGCGTAGTTGTATTCGAAGTAGTTCACCAATTCTTCGATACGCACAGCATCCGGCCGAGGCAATTGATTCGCACGAACCAGGAAGTCACGTATTTTGCTGTAGCTCGCCGTATCCACATCCGCACTGAACGTACTCAGCGGATGTTCGCTCACGCGTTGGAACGCATTATCCGTGATCGGTTCGAACTGGTCACCGGAGATGCCCGGCCCACGACCTTCGTCGTTGGGTTCTCCCAAGGGATCGTCGATGAATCCAGTCTGAGCCTTCTCCTCTTGTTCTTGGATGATGATTCTCGGAGTGACGTTGAGTTGGAAATCGTGACCCGCATTCACAGTAATGGACTGACTCATTGCCGAGTGTTCTCCAAAGGTTGGCAATTGCACTGTTGTTCCAAAGGTATCTTCCGAATTCTTTGTTTCCATAAGTTGAGATCGCTCCAAACGCTGACGATTTGCTTCTAGCGACTGTCGGTCAATGAGTCCGTCTTTGCGTTGTTCAATTTGTTCCAAAGTGACAGGGCTGCGCTGCGATTGCTCATTAGCGATTGCATTACCCATCTCCATACCGCCCATACCCATCATCATTTCCATACTTTCGTCTCGTCGTGATGATTGAGCGAGCGGCTTGCTCAAAATAGGTGGCCGATTGCTCGGCTCATTTGACTTAAGGTCAATGGGCATTGGATGCGCAGTATCCGCATCGGCCTTTACCGCATCGGTTTTTTTAATTGCTGCCGTACTTGATTTAGGGCGCGACACAGGACTGCTGTCCCCCATCCCAGAAACGCCTTCACTCGCACCGGCTTGCTCAAACGTCTCATAAGCCGCTACATCTTCATAAGCTGCCACATCCATTTCCATCGCAACGAGATCGGAGTCTCGTCGCAAGGCTTCTCGAGCGGAGTGTGTGGCTGGCACGATCAGCCCGACCATAACAAACACGAGTGACGCAGCGACGGCGAGTGCCATCCAATGTCGAGAGAACCAAGATCGCTGAGCCCGCTCACGCATTTCTGAATTCGATGACGGAGCAAAAATCGCTTGGCGCCGCGACGCATCGAGTCCCGGGATCGACTCGTGCGTGAAGTGCGTTTGCAACTGTGCAGTGAGCGATTGGGTTTCTTCGACGGCGGCAGCCAACTCTGCGTTCGTCGCTAACTCAGCTTCGAATTGCGTTTTCTCGTCGTCGGATAACTCGCCCAAAGCGTAGGCGGTGATCCGCGGATCGTTCCAAATGGATTCAGACATCATAGTGAACCTAAAAACGTAGGTCGTGTGTGCGGTTGGTGGGTTGCGACGGCGACTAAGTCGCGAATTGTTGGCGGAGGCTGCGGACGGCTTCGTGCAAGTGGAAACCGACGTTGCTGACCGTAAGCCCCGTGACTTCGGCGATCTCGCGATAACTCAGCCCCGCGCCGAGTCGCAGTCGCAACACTTCCTGTTGCCGCGGCGAGAGTTGGGTCAAACACTCGCTCAAGTTCGCTTGGTCTTCCGCGTCACTGAGGGACTGGGCCACGTCAGGCGATGGATCGGGTAAGTGCATTTGCGACGCGTCCATCGGCATCGCGGTGCGTGTTCGTTGCATGTCAATCACT
This sequence comes from Pirellulaceae bacterium, assembly GCA_041739875.1. Classification (GTDB taxonomy): domain Bacteria; phylum Planctomycetota; class Planctomycetia; order Pirellulales; family Pirellulaceae; genus JBBSJZ01. Next base: position 28,348 of record JBGSNA010000133.1, on the reverse strand, counting down.
CGGCTTCGACAGACGGAGAAGAGCCAAGCAGCCAAACGCGGTTCGATCGTCGCGCGGTCAGCTCGGCAGAGTCTCAAAAAGGTTTCCTGAACCGCGTCTTGAGCCGCCGACCAGTCTCCGCCGAGCATCCGACAAGCATACGCCAACAGCGGTCGCTCAAAGCGATCCACCACCCCCTCGGGCCACGGTTGGTTCGACGTGTCAGTCATAGCAGGACAGAAAAGTGGGGCGAATAGTCACGGCACCAACAAGGAAACGAACTGGCCAAGAGTTTGTTAGGGAACAATTAAAAACTTTTCACCGAATCTTGGATGGCGTCTCAAACCAAGTTTTCACGCCTTAAACGACGCGCCGCCCAGAACCTTTCGACGAATCCGAGAGCAATGCACCCACCGGCGATCATCACCCACCACGGCGGCGGACGGTAGCTGTCCAAATGACTCCACGCGATCGCTGTCCACACTGGAACGGCGATCGGTTCAATCAACGTCAATAGCGACGCTTCCGCTGACTCGACACGTTTGATCGCTGCCGCGAACAGCAAATACGGAATCGCGATCTGCACGACGCCGAGCACAGCGAGCGCCACCCATTGTCCACCATGCGGGACTGGGACTCGGTTAATCACAAACGGAGCTAAGCAAATCACGGTGCCCATGTGATTCACGAACCCCAACCACGCGGGGTCCATGAACCGCATCCGCCGCAACGCCAAAACCACCGCCGCAAACATCAACCCCGAAAACAGTGCCAACGCCGCGGCGCGTGCTTGCAGCGGCTCACCGCCGTACGTGGTCTGCATCGCGACAATAAAGATGACGGACGCGAGCGAGATCACCATCATCGGCAAGTCCGCGCGTCGCGGTCGATCGGTCAGCCCCATGTAGCCTGCGATTCCAACCCAGGCCGGGGCGACGTACTGCAACCAAATCGTTGTCGCCTCGTTCCCCATCACCATCGAAATCAAGAACGAGCTCGTCATCGCTGCGAAACAGGCTGACATGGGGACCAAGCTCCACTTGAATTCGATGCGGCGAATGAATGGAGCCACGGCGATCGCAGCAAACAAGGCACGCCAAAACGCCAACCCGAGGCCACGTACCTCGACGGGCCAATCATCAAACCAAGGTGCCTTGGCAAAGAAACCGCTCGTGCTCCAAAGCAACCCAGCGACCACGATCATCCCCCGCCCGCTCGCAAAAAATGCTATCCACCCGCTTTGAGATGAATTCAACGGCGTGTCGGACATGAATCAACCCAAGAGCAGAAAAAGGACGGGCAAGCGAGTGCTTTTCCAGCCAACATCATGGCTGGGCCGCCAACTTTGCGCAAGTCCAGGCCGCTTTGATCTTTTGCTGCATCGCTCGGATTTGGTATCAGCGCGAGACGATGGACGTATTGAAACTGTATCCCAACGAGGCAAACGCCGACACAAAGCGGCCCGACGCAAGTGAATCGGGTGCTGGCTCGTTGCTTGCATCACCACAACACCGTGGCGGTTTGGAATGGGTTCGAGCCTTGGCGGCGCTCGGTGTCGTGCTTTTGCACGCGTGTGTGCCCTACTTGCGACATCCGATGCCTGGACTGACTTGGTCCGTCACGGATTCGGCGAGCGATGTTGTCGACGCCGTGTTCTGGTCGATCGAACTGTTCATCATGCCCGTATTCCTCGTCATCGCGGGATTCCTGGTTACGCCCACACTGGTTCGCCGCGGACCCATCGAGATGCTGCGAACACGCTGGAAGCGACTGGCTCGACCGCTGTTGTTTGGCGTACTGGTTGTTTTGCCGATTGATTTTTATCTGTGGCTCTGCGGTTGGGTCTCCGAAGGAATCATCCCGATCGTCAAACTCAAAAGTTTGAAATTTGACGGCGCCGTTGATAAAGACTTGTGGGGCCTCAGCCATCTGTGGTTTCTGCTTTACATGCTGACGTACATCGCTCTCGTGGCTGGCGGTGCAATCGCAGCCAAGCGAGTTGCGTTCGTGGCGCGGATTTTGAAATCGCTGGACCAACCCAGTGTGCTGTTGCCACTGGTGGCGACCGTTGCCGTGTTGACGTTGTTAGTGCGCCCCGAAGTTGTTTGGGGATTCCAGCATCGTTTTGAGCCCGTGCCGAGTAAGTGGATTTACAGCTTGATGTTCTTCATCACGGGGCTGGCGTGGGCGAACTATGATCCACAACTCCGAGTGCTCGCGCGATTGGCACAGCCCCAGATGGTCGCGGTGTCGCTCGTGGCCGGATGGGCTGCGGTATTGATGGGACGCTGGCATTTGAATGCCGCCGGAGCTGACACAGAGACTGTGGCATCGCATCTCTTGCTCGCTGGTTTAACGGTGGCTGCCGCTTCGATGATCACGGTGACATCGATCGCGTGTGCCGTAGCCAAGACGCGGCGTGTGCCGAAATCGATCGCTTACCTCGCTGGTGCATCGTTTTGGTTGTACTTGATGCACCATCCGATGTTGGTGCTCGTACACATCGACTTGAAATGGATGCTTCCTGGGACGCCGAGCGTTGTAAAAGTGATCCTCTCGTTTGCGATCGCCGTAGCTATGTCGCTGGTGATGTACGAAATTGGCGTTCGTCGCTCACGTTTCGGCCGTTGGACTGGGCTCGGCGAACCAAACTCGACGTCGGCAGAAACATCCGCGGTGGAAACTATTCTGTCGCTACCGACGAAAACAGAACTACCGAAAACGGAAACCGTGGGCACCACACGACGGGCTGCTTGATACGTGATGGCACCGCACTTTGGATTCGATCTTTCGCGTCGAACTTCGGCGAAATGCTGATAACGTGCCGCCCCTGCCCTCGTGAGACCCGCCAAACTCGACTAAAACCTAGGATTTGATATCGAGTTTCCAGAAAGGTTTCAGCATGGCGAAGGGATTGTTCACACAAGGAATGTGCGTCCTTCTTCGACATCCCGTCGCAATCAGCGAGTTGGAAGCCCGTTTGAAGGACTTTCCGCTGATTGGTCGAACCCAGGCCGTGGACGGTAGCGAGACCCAGGAAACGTTGGTTTTGGCGTACCGCCCCGACGTTGGCGGGCACCTGCTCGTCACAGCGTCGGAATCGCCTTGGCCCGATGAAATGGGCGACCCCGACGAGTCGCCTGATCGTTTTGTGGCATGGTCGCTTGGACAATTCGGCCCCTTGGCGTTTCCCGGATGCCTCCAACGTGCGAGCGAACAGTCTTGGGGTTGGGAAGATGCACCAAAACTCGTTCAAGAACATACCGCACATGTTCGGTTGCTTGTCAGCTACGTGCTCGGCCCAGAAGAACTTGCTGCCGAAGATTCCGAGGACGAGTTGCCGCTGATCCCCAGTGATTACAACGCACTTGAGGAATTACGGTTCCTGACCAAAGCCGTCGAAACACTGCTCGAGATGCCCGAGGCGATTTGTTACTTCAATCCAGGCGGCGAAGTGCTGCGTGACGAGAACGGTCTTCGCCAAGGACTCAACTCAGCTTGGAACCACGACGTCCCGCCACTGGATATGTGGACCAACGTGCGACTGTTTCGTGCCGAAGAAGAATGGTCGTTGATGGATACCGTCGGCAACGGTCAATTCGATTTGCCCGATATGGAAGCAATCTACATTGCCGACCGCTACGAGCCTGCGGAGGTCGAAGGCTTCATGCGAAATGCGTCGCTCTATTTGCTCAGCGAAGAAGACGATGTGGATGATGGCGACACAGCCGACGGACCCGGTGATATTTCCTGGATGGCGATGGTGTGCAACGACGCATTGACGGACCCGCCAAGACCGACAATCCGTTGGATTCCTCAAGATGGAACCGACCCGCCCGAAGAACTGATGGAAATAGGTGAAGCCGACGACGAGGACGAAGATTTTGACGAGGAAGACGAGGACGAGGACTACGACGACGAAGACCTCGCATCGGACTTAGGTGAAAGTTCGATCTCGCCCCTATCTCACAAAGTTTTTGGCAATGATCTGTTTGACGCGGCGATGCTCGATGATGAACTCGACGAAGATATCGACGCCGATTTCCTAGAAGGCGACTCGGACGCCAATGATTCGGACGCTAATGATTCGGACGCCAATGACTCGGACGCCAATGATTCTGAACCTGATAGGCCTGGCCCTGATCACACGGATCCTGATCACACCGACCCAGGTCGTTGAACTTCAACGTTCGTGTGGACCGCCAAAGATTCGGATCGCTGCCTCAGCGTCGTCGCAACCGAGTGGCGAGATGTGGCGAGTCGCTCGATCGATGCACGTCGTCACGAGCACGGATGCGTTGATGCTGGCTAAGCCTCGATAGCGTTGCCCGTTGAACTTGATCTGCTTGTCATGGAGTGCATCACAGATCTGCTTGTAATGAGCGTCGCTAAACGCGTGGACGCGATCCGGAAAATCCGGTGACGAAATTTCGTAAACCGGCGGACGTATCACACCGATTCGTCCCGATTCCAATAGCGGCCGCATCCATCGATGAAAAAACATCAACATTAGTGCTCCACAGTGAATGCCGTCTGCGTCCGGATCCATCATCAATAGCACGCGTTCGTACCGAATGTTCTCCAGCCTAAAACTCTCACCCCAACCTGCCCCCAAGGCATCCACGAGTGCCTGGAGCCATTCGTTTTTAGCGACCGTCGCACGGCTAGCCTTCATCGCATTGAGCGGCTTTCCTTGCATTGGCAGCACCGCTTGAGTCCGAGAATCTCGAGCGTTGACGACCGCCTGGGCTGCCGAGTCGCCCTCGACCAGAAACAGTTCTGCGCCAGAATCTGGCCCCTTTGTTGCACAATCTGTCAACTTGATCGGCAATCGGCGGTCCATCATGCGTTACGTCCTGGCGTATAGGAAATACGGGAAGATCCATCGTTTCACGATTCGGTCAACCTACCATGGCGGAAATACGATGACGAGCATCCCGTCCCATGGATTCCCATGTGCAATTCCGCATCAAAACAACGGCATCGTTGCATTGATTGTCGACCCCAGCGAATCATACTGGACCGCACCCAATCAGAATCGTCGGACAAAATGAATCATGACTCGCTTACATCCTTCTTGCTCTTTCCAGCGTCCGTTTCGCTCCACCCTGACGAACCTCGAACGACGACTGATGCTTGCTGGTGACGTCGCGGCACACACGGTCGAAGTCGCCTCCAACGAGACGGTTTCGCCAGACTCCATGTCTAGCGTTGAGTCACGAGCGAGCCACCGCGTCAGCACCCACGCGATCGTCTTCATCGACTCCGCGATGGACGATATCGATTCATGGAGCGATTCGATTCCTAAGTCAGCCGAATTGGTTTTGATCGACGCCGACAGCGACGCGATCGGCCAAATGACTCGCGTGATCGAAAACCGATGTGATGTGCAATCGATCCACGTCATCTCTCATGGAAGCGAAGGTGTGCTCCAACTTGGATCGCAACCCATGGATATCCATGAACTCCGCACTCAACGTCAACAACTTCAAACGTGGCAGGCTGCACTTACCCCAGACGCCGACATCCTCATCTATGGATGCAGCGTGGCAAACGAGTCCGCCGGTCGACAATTCTTAAAAGAGCTTGCTCGATGGACAAACTGTGACGTCGCAGGCTCCGATAATCGCACTGGCGCCACGACGCTCGATGCGGATTGGAACCTTGAATACCAAATCGGCGACATTGACTCCGCTATCGTCATCAGCAACTCGTGGCGAAAGCAATTCGCGGGGACGCTAGCGATCACCATCTATGCCGCCGGTGAGACGGGACAAGAGACGATGGAATTGATCATCGACGGTACGACCGTCGCCAAATTCGAGAACGTGCTCGGCGACGTCGCACAACGCGAGTTCCAACCATTCACGTACGAGACAACCGACAACTCCATCAGTGCGGATCGTATTCGAGTCCAATTCGTCGGCGATCTCTACGAGCCTGGCGTTATCGATCGAAATCTCTGGGTCGACCGAATCGAAATCAACGGCATCGCCTACGAAACTGAATCCGACAACGTATTTTCCAATGGCACCTGGGTAAACAACCTTGGAATTGCCCCTGGGCTGCGGAACACCGAAACTCTGCACACGGACGGATACTTCCAATACGCCAACGACGAACCGACTGGCTACTATCGTTCGATCGATGGATCAAACAACAATCTCGACAATCCCGATTGGGGTACGGTTGAAACTCAACTCCGACGTGTTGGCCCCGCCTCATACACCGACGGAATTGAGTCACCTGCGGGCGAAGACCGGCCAAGTCCTCGCGACATTGGCAACGCGATTGCAAGCCAATCGCCTGGATTCGAACGCAACGAAAGCAATCTCTCCGCGATGATTTATGTCTGGGGCCAATTCATTGACCATGATCTCGATTTAACGCAATCGCAAGGTCCTGGTGGTGAGTTGCTCCCGGTCCGTGTTCCAACGGGCGATCGCTTCTTTGATCCCAACGGTACCGGCAACGAGACGATCAGCTTCTCTCGGTCGCTCTATGACGAGACGACCGGCGGCGAAAGTGGCGTCCCCAGAGAACACCGCAATGAAATCACCTCGTGGATCGATGGCAGCATGGTCTATGGTTCCACCGAGGCACTCAATGTTTCGCTGCGAGAATTCTCGGGCGGTCGGATGCGTGTGAGCGACGAAGCCTATTTGCCGTTCTCCGACGGTAAGTACCTGGCTGGCGATATTCGCTTTGATGAAAATGTCAACTTGACGGCGATGCATACCCTGTGGGTTCGTGAGCACAACTATTGGGCCTCACTTCTCAACAACGACTTCCCCGAATGGACGGACGAGCATCTATTCCAAGAGTCCCGAGCGATCGTGATTGCTGAGATCCAAGCCATCACAATGAATGAGTTTTTGCCAGCGTTGTTGGGTGACACCGCGATCCCCGCCTACGCGAAATACGACCCCAGCGTGAACCCAGCCATCGCAACAGAATTCTCCGCCGCGGGCTTCCGCATCGGCCACACGCTGCTCAACGACGAAGTTTTCTTCATGGACGATAACGGATCTTATGTCCAAGACACTCGACTTCTTTCCAGCGTCTTCATGCGTCCCGAACTGGTTGCCGAGTATGGCGTGGACGCATCGCTCAAGTCGGTAATTTCGATTCAATCGCAAGCGATCGATAACGAAATCGTCGACAGCGTTCGCAACTTTCTCTTTGGTCAACCGGGCTCCGGTGGATTGGACCTCGCGTCATTGAATATCCAACGAGGCCGCGACCATGGACTTCCCGACTATAACACCACTCGTGAATCCTACGGACTCGCGCGAGTCACCGAATTTAACCAGATCACTTCCAAAGTAGAGTTGCAAAACACACTCCGCGAACTCTACGGCACCGTTGACAATATTGATTTGTGGGTAGGCACGTTAGCGGAAGACCATGTGCCTGGCGCGGCTGTCGGTGAACTGCATCAAACGATCCTTGCCGAACAATTCTCACGACTGCGCGATGGCGATCGCTTCTGGTACGAGAATCTTTTTGCTGGAAAGCAACTCGAGGATCTGCGAGCCACGAAACTGGTGGACGTCATTCGCCGCAATACCGCTCTCGACAACATGCAAGACAACGTATTCTCCATGCAGTCGGTGATCGAGGGGCGCGTCGCTGGTGCCGCCTCAGGCATCGAGTTACGCCTCAATAACGCCGACGGCCAGGCAATTGCCCGTACGTTCACGAACGAAAGTGGCTACTTCCAATTCGGCTCCATTTCGCGTGTCGGGAACTACTCGCTCGAACTCGTCGCCAACCCGGAAGCCTCCTCACCGACGATCCGCATCACCCGCGGGAACGAATGGGTTTGGGCGAACATCTCCCCGGATCAGTATGCCTAAGTCAAACTCACATTGAGTAAACCTCGTCGGAAATTCTGTCGCTTTCTCAGCACGATCCCGGGTAACGTCGACACTCGAGATGGATAGAGCCACCGCGGAGCGGTTTCGGAACGTAGCCGTGGATAAGCGCAGCGCCACCCACGGAACACGAATCCAACTCAACCATCGACGCCAAGAGGGCTCTCAGCCATTAGCCGTCGGTTGGAGCGACAGCGGATACCGACGGAATCCTTAACCGCAAAGCTTTCCGACTCCGAAGGTGGTCGCAGCGGACAACGACTGCGACCGCCTTTGGGGTCGAATCCGTCAGGCAGAGCTTGTTTCCGTGGCTGCTGCTAACGCGCCCCACGGCTAATAGCTGCGACCTCTTCGTGGTCCAGGGATAGCCGACATGAGAGAGTTACATGCGTCAGTGATTGTTCACGCGATACTTAGCGCTGTACAATTCCGCTAAGCACGCCTTCCAGTCCGGTCTTGGCGACGTCATACCAATAACTCTCGTCGCCACCGTCGGACTGTCCCTGAATCGCGTACAAACCCGCCACGATCTGATGGCTCAGCCCGATCGCGCGCAGCGACTCAATTTCTTTGTCGGAAAGCGATTCACATGCAGCGACAAGACTCGCCATCCATCGACCGCTCGGTCCACTCACGAGCACCTCAAGATCGGATTGAAGACTCGCCGGGTTAAGTCGCTCGAGTGATCGCTGTGCAAACGTTGACGCAATAGGCTGTTGTGCAAGCGAAAGCAAATAGGCCACACTTGCATCGCATAACGGCCCGTTCGAATCGTCCGCCTGCAACTCCTTGAGCACACCGCCGCTGTATTTGCCTCGCTCGACCATCACCAGACACGCTTCTCGCAATACACTCATCGGCCATGTCCCTTCGGCAAACAACTCCGGTGCACACTTCAGCCCGTACTTGCCCACCATTCGAATCGCCATCTTCGTTAGCCCCACATTCTCAGGGTGGGCGTCCGGAATCTCAAAATCATCGTTGGCATGATCGTTCGCGACATGCACAGCAAACGCATCCAAAGGACGCAACAATTCTCCGGCAACAAGCTTCGTGACTGCAGTGGAGAGACTTGGATCACGTGGCCTTTGATCCGCATAGTGAAGCTGCCAAACGTCACGAAATCCTGACCAATTCTGAGGGCTGAGCAAGTGGCCTAGCAAACTTGTCACTGGCTTCTCTGGCTCGTAGTCGTTCTTCTTACCGACACCACGACGATCGATCTGCGACTTAAGTTGCGAGAACTGCGACGCTTCAATGCGCAGCGAGGCCACCTCGCTGTCCCAATGGTAGATCTGGCCAGTAGTCACATCGATTTCGAGCCGATCCGTGCCGCGTGCTGCGGTGAGTTTACCATCCGCAACACTGGTTTGAAGATCACTTTTGTAGGCGAAACCTGACCAGTCCGCTGGGCACATATAAAGAGTACTCATGAATGCAAGCTCGTCCGCCATCCGCTTCGAATTGCAACTACCGGATAAGTTCAGCCGCGAGAACTTGTCGTCTTCTTCGGCGGCCGCGAAATTCGTCTCTAGTCGTACTTTGCCATCGAATTTACTAACGTCTGCTTGCCATAGCGACATGTTTTCTGAGTTCACGAATGTCACAGACGAATCATCGAACATTAGCGACAAGTTGACTTCTGGACGCGGATCTGATTTGACTTGTGCGCCATCGTTAATGCGAAGCTGCACGATTAAGCCCTGTCGCGAGTGCACGACTTCGCATTCGAGACCAGACTCACGAAAAGTGACCGAGACATCTTCGTCTCTGTCATTGAGACTGTTCAACCAACTTCTCGCACGTCCAAAGACAATCGCGGCCTCACTCAATGGCTCCGCAAGCGATGGCACTCCCTTTACATCCGCCAACTCAATATTCAAACGTCCCCGACCGTTCGCATCATGATCAAAATGCACGTTATGTTTCTTGAACCTGCCACAGTCCCAAAGCTGCTTCGTGATTGACTGGACCAGTGCTTGATCCACGGCGACTCCGGGTCGCAAACCGAGAAAGGTCAACACGTCATGAGGCGAGTTCGCTTGAGTGCCCGCCACGTGCAAGACTTCGGCTACATCGCTTGGGCCCTCTTCAAGGATGTCAACGACAAGCTCCGCAGTCAAATCCACGTCGCTCGGCTTGATCGTGACTTGTGTTCTCGCTGCGGAGAAACCGAAATCCTTTAACGCCGAGACCACTTTCTTGCTGAGCTTGTTTTCCGAATCAAACTTGACGAACGAGCCCACTTCCCAAACCGGCGGTTCCGGCGACGACACTTTGCCTTTTGAATCAACCCATCGCGTGATCGTTTCGCCTTGCAATTCAACAAACGTCGGAAAAGAATCCTTCTTGGCGGAGGGCCCGGTCAATCGCTCGGCCAATTGATCCGCACTCATTTTGTTCGCGTTTAAGATTCGTATCGGACCACAACGCAGTCGCGGCCCCTCGTCGATGGAAACGACGCCGCCGCCATCGACGTTGCTCTTGAATTCAACCTTTGGTGATTGGAATCCTGAGTTGCGGTAACCAGCGACCAAGAGGCGTTCAGCAACAGCCCTCACCGATGATCGATCGCTGTGTGGATGCGTGGCCAACAGGAAATCCGGCTCGGCGATTAGCGCCGATCGCAACTGCTCGTCGGAAAACTCAGCATTCCCCACAAATTCAAAGCGTTCCCAGCCAGCAGTTGATGCCTGAGCAAACAACGGATTCGAGACAAGCACAGCCACGGTCCATGCAGCAACGCACGCGAGAGCCCATAATCGAAGCGTCATCAATGTCTTTCCTGTGTTTTGGCCAGCTCCCACATAGCCCGTTGATCGTCCCAGGACCGCTTGTTTCACGTCAAGATTGAATCGAATCGGAGAAGTTTCTGAGTTTTCGAAAACTGTGCCTACCGGCGCCTCGTCGTTCTCTTGGACGGATGATCAAGCGGCAAGGCGAAAACTGCTCAAGTCACTCCGAGAATTGACCCATGGAAACACTGCCTGAATCCTCCGATGCCCAGGAATCTCGGCTCCACTTGAAGCTGGAGTCGTTGTTCGCTGACGCACACGGGGAACTTCTCGGGACACTGTTCTACTGCGTCGGGAACCTCGAAGACGCTCGTGACTCGCTCCAGGAAACGTTCTTGAAGTGCTGGCGACATCGAGACCAAATCGACTCAGTCGAGAATTTGCGAGCGTGGGTCTTTCGCATCGCACTGAACACGGGCCGTGATTGCCGCAAAGCCGCTTGGAGTCGCCGACGGCAATCGATCGCCGAGGAGCCAGAGATGTTATCGACCGCTGAGTCACCCGAAACGCGACTGATTCGAGACGAGCAACTTCTCGCGCTCCGGCACCAGTTGCAAAACCTCCGAGATGAAGAACGTGATGTGTTCTTGCTTCGACAAAACGGAGAGCTGACCTATGAACAGATCGCTGACGCCATGTCTTTGCCTCTTGGCACCGTCAAAACTCGCATGCGAAGCGCCATCCGTCAACTACGACAAGCCGTGGGAGACCAATCATGAACCACTCGTACTCCAACCAAAACGAACTTCGCCAAGCACTCTTGGAGTTGCATTACGATCTCCTCGACGAGGACGAAGCTCGCACGCTACGCACCGCCATCGAATCAGATGCGGAAGTCGCTTCCGAATGGGCCACAACGCTCCAACTCGCAAGCAAAATGGCGAGTGCTGCGAAACTTCCTGAATCCACGGCCCTCGACAAGCACTCTGCTGCGACGACACGTGTTTCCTCACAACTGTCGTCATCGCGCCAACGCGTCTGGGCCGGACCGACGATTGTTGCTGCGATCGCCGCGTCACTCGGGTTCTTGCTGATTGGCTGGCGCGGAGTCCAAAGAATCCCTTCGGCGCCCCGGCCCGCGGTACGAATCGAGGCGAATCTCGTCTCAACAAACTCGCCAGATCACAGCAATGAATTTCGAGTGGTCACGTCACGAGTGGATGGCACCTCGATCCAAACAGGACGTTTCCCGCTGACACCAGCCATCATCTCATTCTCCGTCTTGGCCAAGAGCGAAGTCTTGCTTCGTGGGACGATGCAAACCAACAGCGATGGAGCGGGAAAGATCGCAATACCGCCGGAACTTGTGATTCCCAAAGACGCCAAGCTCGAAGTCACAGCAAGCTCCGCATCAGGCGATCTTGAGACGACAAGCGTGACCGTGCCACTCGAACCAACACGTTGCCTCACTTACGTGACTGTCGATCGGCCCGTCTATCGGCCTGGGGAAAACGTTTACTTTCGTTCGCTAACGCTTGAGCGTTCATCGCTCCGACCTCTCGTGGAAGTTCCGATTCGCTACGAGATCGTCGACCCCAGCGGCGCGGTTGTTCCAGGTCTGTTCATCGAAGGCGTCAGCACACGAGGTGTCGGCAATGGCATGTTCATGATCCCCTCCGCCGCTCCCGGAGGCACGTACACGCTGGTTGCGAAGAGCCTTGACGGCTTCTTTCCCGACGAACGACGTGAGTTCGAGGTCCGTGTTTATCGTGTGCCTCGATTCAAGACGAGTCTTGAGTTCGACAAACGCAGCTACGGTCCTGGGGATACGGTCCACGCAAACTTTTCCGCCGAACGCGCCGAAGGCGGCTTCCTTGCCAACACGAGTTTGCGCATCGTAGCCAACCTGGACGACGCAATCGTCCACGAACAAACGACCACCACATCCGCACTCGGAACGTGCTCGATCGCTTTCCATTTGCCGACGCACATCACAAAAGGTGTCGGACACCTTTCTGTGATCATCGACGACGGCGCGACGCAAGAAACTCAAACCAAAACGATTCCGATCCAGCTTGGACGAGTCGCGGTTGAGTTCTTCCCCGAAGGCGGCTACCTCGTCGGTGGGTTGATCAACCGAGTTTATTTTACGGCGCGAGACACACTCGAAAAACCAATTCGTATTGCGGGTGAAATTCAAAGCCGAGCTGGGGAGCGCGTCGCAAGCCTCGAAACCACTCGCGATGGTCTCGGGCGATTCGAATTCGTTCCAAAACAAGGTGAACGATACTCTCTAAAAATCACGTCTCCAGCGGACGTCACCGAGCTGCCGTCGTTACCATCCGTTGTTAAAGACCTTCCCGTGATGGATACGGGCGTGGGCGTGCTGGAGGCCGATCAACCCCTTGCAATGATGATCCGTAGCGTCGCTAAAAAAGCGGTGAAGGTTCAAGCGGTCTGTCGTGGAAAGCTCGTCGCTTCGCAAGACATCATGCTGCGTCCTGGAGAAAATGCCGTTTCGCTTCCATTGGCTGAGGTTGGCGGCGTCATTCGAGTAACGGTTCTGGATGCCGAAACATCTCCGGCTCAACCATTGGTCGAACGACTTGTCTATCGTCGACAGAATAAACGATTAAGTGTCGAGATTGTTGGCGAGACTGGTGGCGAGGATCAAGAATTCGAGCGGTCGCCCGGTGAGCCGATCCGGTTCACGTTGCAAGTTCGCGACGAATCTGGTGAACCGACACCAGCCGTACTTGGAATCGCCGTTGTGGATGAAGCGTCGCTGAGTTTGGATCGAATCGAACGTCCAACGTTGCCCACGCATTTTCTGCTGACGAGCGAAGTCAAAACACCCGAAGACCTCGAGCATGCGAACTTCTACTTGAGTGACGAACCCGAGGCTGCTGAATCGCTCGACTTGCTTCTTGGTACGCAAGGCTGGAGACGATTCATGAGCGGCTCAAGCGAACAACCCAACGTGGATTTCCGCGAACAACTCGTGCGTCTACTGAGACTCGATGGCAACACCAACATCAACCACGAAGCAACCTTTCAAAGCGGCGTGACTCACGCGCAACGCTGGACCCAGTATCGCGAAACGGTTGGCTCCATCTGGCGCATCGTCGTTCTACAAACTCGCGTGTTCCTGGCATCGATCCTCATCCTTTGGGCGATTTCTGTCGCAATCCGCTTGCGTCGGCTGCATCAAGTCCGATATGTCGCTGGCCTCATGATCTTTGCATGCACGCTGGTATTTTATGGTTGCGGATCATCCAGTAGTACAATGGAAGTCTCCAGTGCGCAAATCGAGAAATCTGCAATTGCAAATAAGTCGGCGGAGGACTCATCGCGTGGGGCTCCGGGTCCGATTCGCGAGGGCTCGTCACCTCAAGCTCAGGCCGTCTCGCAAGGGATCGACTTACTGCTGCGGGGATTGAGCCCCAACTCAGAAACGCTCGCCGAGCTTCAAAAAACTCGGCGGGCCCGCAGCCAAGCGATTGAAACGTTGGCGGGTCAAACGCTGTCACCAGAGCAACTCGAGCAACTGCTTGCTTCTCGCGGCCTGGATGCGGAATCGATTGCCGACCAATTGCTTGACGATTTGCGATTCCCCATTCGGCAATACGCCCACGTTCATTCCGCAACGAAGACTGAATTGCGTGAAGACTTTGCGGAGACTCTGTATTGGCAACCGTTGCTCATCACCGACTCCAACGGCCGTGTCTCAATTCGATTCGATTTGTCCGATTCTGTGACGACTTTCCGCGTGGGCGTTGATGCTCACTCGGAGAGCGGTCGCATCGGCTCGTTCGGCGGAAAGATCACGTCGCGTTTGCCGTTCCAGCTCGAACCGAAATTGCCACTCGAAGTGACTGCGGGTGATCGTATTGACCTGCCCATTGGAATGATGAATTCCGCAACGGAACCTATTGGCATTGAGCTGGCCGTTTCCGCGGATTCAGCACTCGTGATCGCTGGCGAAGCAAATCGCTCCGTGACATTGCCGGCGGGCCAGCGAACCCGGGCGCTCGTCGCCATGAACGTTCTTGCAGGAACCGCTGAACAAGACGCCAGCATCACGGTGCGCGGCGTTGGCCAAAACGTCGTCGACGCCGTTCGTCGAACGCTGCACATCTCACCCTCTGGCTATCCGGCGAGCCAGTCCATCTCCGGACGTGTCACCGAACGAAAGACCGTGCAATTGTCGCTGCCGCAAGACATTGTCGATGGCTCACTCGCTGTGACCGTGAGAGCATACCCCTCGCCGTTGGCGGACGTCATGTCAGGCATCGAAAGTATCTTGCGAGAACCCCACGGTTGCTTTGAACAAACATCGGCGACCAACTATCCCAACGCCATGGCACTGCTTTACATGCAAGAAAGCCAAACTCAAAACCCAGACGCCACACAGCGTGCAATGGGAATGCTCGATCGCGGCTACGCAAAGCTCACCAGTTTCGAATGCCAACAACGCGGTTACGAATGGTTCGGCAGCGATCCTGGTCACGAAGCTCTCTCAGCCTTCGGGCTGATGCAGTTCTCGGATATGGCCAAGGTGATGGCTGTGGATGCCGAGATGATGTCTCGCACGCGGGTATGGCTTATGGGCCGACGCAATGGAAATGGCGGGTTCCAACGCAATCCGCGACACCTACACGTCTGGTCCGTTCAACAAGAAATTGTCAACGCGTATGTGCTGTGGGCGATCACCGAAGCCGATGTCGCATCCGGACAATCCCATCGAGCAACACGCGAGCTAGCGAGTGAACTCGATCGACTGGCGTCGGTCGCAGAGTCTTCGAACGATCCGTATCTCATCGCACTCTCCGCAGCAACATTGTTGAATGTTGGCCGATCCGACGTCGGCGAACAACTGTTGTCACAACTGTCACAACATCAACTACAAGACGGCAGCCTGCGTGGAGAGACGACCGTCGTCTCCAGCGGTGGACTTTCATTGCAAATGGAAACGACCGCGCTCGCTATACTCGCCTGGGTCAAGAGTCCACGTCACTCACCACAAGCTCAAGCCGCTGCCAAATGGATCACAGCCAACCGCGTCGGATCTGGCGGATTCGGATCCACCCAGGCGACCGTCTTGGCACTCAAAGCACTCGTCGCCATGGCCAGCACCTCGTCGACCGAAACCGCCGGTGGCACACTCCAAGTCAAACTCGCGGGAGACATCATCGGCGAAGCTAAGTTGCCATCCGACGCGAGATCTGGCTCGACAGTCGAGATCACCGGACTAGGCCGAAAGATCGCTGCAGCGAGGTTCGAACGGGAACTTGAATCAGGGCGTGAACCAGCAACCTTGGAGCTTGAGCTCGTCGCGCTACAGACAAACGACTTAGCCTTCGGCATAGATGTCGCCTACCACGCGCTGACGCCGCTCAGTGACGAAAATTGCCCAGTCAAACTGTCGACAAGATTCCGCTCAAAGCGAGATGAGTTGAAGCCGACGACCGAGGGCGAGACTCTTCAAGTCGAAATACAACTGGAGAACATCACGCCGCAAGGCCATGGAATGACGGTCGCTATGATCGGGCTTCCCGGAGGCGTCGAACCACGAATCGCTCGTCTGGAGGAACTAGAAACCGCCGGCAGCTTTGATTACTACGAACTCCGCGGCCGCGAAGTCATCCTGTACTGGCGAACGATCGAGCCAAATGCCACCAAAACGATTGAATTCGATGTCTCGGCAACGGTTCCGGGAAAATACACAGGCCCAGCGTCGCGTGCGTACCTTTACTACACCGCCGAACAGAAGCACTGGACCGAGCCTCTGGAAATTGAAATCCAATAGCCCATCGGCACGCTTCAAGGCAGGTACAATTTGATAGTCAAAATCAACGCCCCCTCCCATGCAATGGTTCCAGGCTACCGAATATGTTCTCACGACCTTTCGCTCAAAATCGAAGTATTTCTCGACGTGATGCCATTCTCAGCGGGCTCGCAACCGCAGCGACGGCGGGCGCCGCGTTCGCCGGAACCGAGCAAGGCTCCGCCGCAACAACCGGAAACAACACGACACCGGTTACCGACGATCGACGAGCTTCGCCCAAGCGTTACACGATGCGCAAGTCGATTAACCTGTGGGCGTTCCCTTATCCCGATCGCATGACGCTGCGAGAGTGCATGGAACTTGCCAAGCGCGCAGGCTTTGACGCCATTGAGTTGAACTACGATCTCGACAATGACCTCTCACCCAAAGCGTCCACGAAAGAACTCGCCGCGATTCGGCACATGGCGGACTCCATCGGTATCGAGATCAGTGGTCTGTGCAGCTTTCTGTTCTGGCCCTATCCACTCTCCAGCAACGATGCCGCGAAACGCACTCGCGGAATCGAATTGGCCGGAATGATGGGAGAGGCTGCTCATCAAATGGGTGTCACTAATTTGCTCGTGGTTCCCGGAGCCGTGCACATTCCTTGGCGAGACGACCATGAACCCGTACCCAACGACGTCTGTGAGAAACGAGCCAAAGAAGCGATTGGCCAACTTGTCCGCAAAGCAGAGAAACAAAAAGTCTCGCTCAACATGGAAAACATTTTCTTCAACGGGTTTCTGATGACGCCGATGGAGATGAACCAATTCGTTGACAGCTTCGGCAGCGACGCGATCCAAGTCCACTACGACACCGGCAACATTTCGATGTTCCAATTCGCCGAGCACTGGATCCCGATTCTTGGCGACCGGATCAAGAACGTGCACTTCAAGGAATTCACCAAGAAGGGCACTGACTACTCACTCGAAACATTCCGACCGTTACTCGATGGCACCACCAACTGGCCCGCCGTCATGTCAGCCTTCGAGAGCATCAACTACGACGGCTACGTCACCTTCGAGTACTTCCATCCGTACCCACACTATCCCGAAGCCCTCATCTACCAAACCTCCGACTCCCTCGACCGCATGCTCGGCCGTCTTGCAAACGCAGATTGACCCCAGACGCGATTTGCAAATCACCCGTGTTGATCATTTGATGACAGTCAATGATCAAGAACACGGAAATCGACTCATTGATGATTATCAATGCCAGTTCTATCGCCTGAGTACCTCGCGACGTTCGCATCTAACCGCCATCGTAACCGGCGAAAAACGCCGTTGGCAAACGTTACCTATTTACGATGCGAACGTCACTTGGAATTAATTCGTTTTTCCGAGCCTTCTAGTCTTGGAACCATCAGTTTATGAACTGGTTTTTGATTACAACCATTGCAACTGGGATGAAGCTCTCGTTTTTCATAGAGTACGTTCATTCTAGTCTAAATTGGAAATGTTTTGGACATCAATGAGTTGAGACGAATCGGCGGAATCCTGACTTCTGTAAAGCCGAACGAATTGAGGAATTTTATGCAAAATACTGCCACGCGTCCGTTGAAAGCATTTGGTATCTCGATCGTATTCTTTTGCGTGATACTGTCCGTCTTCGTTGCCAATCACTCTGGTGCGCAAGCGGCGCAGCTCTACGTCGCCAGAACGCCGTCAGCTTCAGACGAGAATGACGGCAGCGTGCGCAAGCCGCTCAGGTCAATTGCTAGAGCTGTTGAGCGAGCAAAGCCTGGTGACTTTGTCATCGTTCGTAATGGCGATTACCGAAACGATGACACTGGTTGGGGACCGGGGGTCATTCCAGTTCTGAACTCAGGGGAACAGGGAAAGGACATCCGCATTATCGCAGCAAACGGAGCCAAGCCGTTGGTGCACTCGTTCCTGCTGCGTGGAGTTCACCACGTTCGCATCTCAGGTTTTCACTTCCGCAACGTTGATTTTCGCAAGCATCCAAAATGGAAGGACATGCCAAACATCATCCGTGACGTACCTGAAGATCCCGACACGCCGATCGACTATTCTCAAGACTGGGAACAACGAAAACTACTCATTGAACCTGCCTTTGAGAGCTACTTCTCACTGGTCAAACAACTCGAATACGTTGTCGCCATCAATTTAGAAGAATGCAACAGTGTTGCTGTAACGAAAAACATCATTGACGGTTATTGGGCTGGCATCCAGTGCCGGCACTGCACCTCGATTAATATCAACTCGAACGTGATTTCTCACACGGTCAATGGAATCTTTACGTTTGAGCCTGCACCCGCGCTTACGAACAGCTCGATCGTACGAAATAAAATCGCTCACTCGCTCGACATCGGAATTTCCATCCAGAAAGGCTGCGACAACGTAAACGTCGCATATAACGAGGTGACTTACAGCGGACGGAATCACATTTCCGTCCAAGATGGAAACAGCAACTGTACCGTTCGAGAAAACAAACTACGCTTCGGCGGCTATTACTCAGAAACGATGCGATACCCTGGCAGTTCGGGTATCAATATTCACTCGTCGCTGGGCGGCATCAAGGTTCTTGACAACGACATCTCATTCCAAATCGATCGCACCGGCTTTGATGGCAACGGCATGATTTTGGACTTAATGCTTTCCGGCAAGTCAGTCTCTGTTCGAAATAATTTTGTTTACAGAAACATGGGCTCGGGGCTCAACACCACCATTAGCCCCAATGCGATCATTTTGGGCAACTTCTTCGTCCAAAATGGTTATCGCACAAGCTCTAGCCGGAACGGAGCCGGAATCAAGCTGTCGCGAAGCGACGACATAGGACACGCGATCGCATTCAATTTGTTCTTTGAAAACAAATACGCTGGTATCCTTTCGGAAGAGACAATCCGGCAACAAAGGCTGCTTGATTTTAATATCTATTACGCAAGCCGCAACACCGCAGTCGTCTGGGACAGCTATTTGCCCGGCGAAGAGTACTACCGACGCGTCGTTGATCTCTACCGCGCCACTGGCTGGGAAAGACATGGCATCGACTTTTCTGCTTGGCATGTCGATGACAAGAATCATAACGACAAGAAGGACAACGACAAAAAAGACAAGGACACGGGCAAAAAGGACGAGCGTGAACGCGATCGCGACTAGACTTCTGTGAGATCGCGCAGCTTGATCAACTTCGCTTTTTCAGCCATTGGTCCAACTAGTACCGAAATATTGTCAGTACGATCGATTTCGAGACTGTCACGTTGCCTCCACCACTTTGCAATTTCGACTGGAAGTACATGCCAACAATCCGTTTGGCTCTTCAAATGTTCGAGAAAGCTCTCGTAGACACCAAGACGTTGTGGGATATCGAGATAATCGGGATGCGTGACGAGCATCGCCATCCCTGCAAGTGTTCTCAGGTACGCGAGCTTGTCTTCCCAAATCCTGGACGTTGTTTCACCTAGCGATATCAATAGGGTGTGATCTTGGGGTAGCGTGTACGGCAACTCGACAAACTTCCCCGCGATAAAGGGCCACACACTGCCAATCCCACCAGGCATTGCTTGAAATGGATCAATGTCAAAACACGAAGCGTCATAATCAACATTAAGCGATTGCAACCAATTTAAGTTGCGGTGCACCATGGGTGCCCGAAATCCAGTACTTCCGTACGTTGCAAGAGCCTGGTTGATCGGCCCCGTTCGACGATCGAAGGTTCTTCGTGATTCGAATAAGCGGCCGTCATGGTTGTATCCATGCACACCGATCTCATGCCCTCGGTCCTTCAAGTCTCGCAATAAACCAGGATCGACGTTGTACTTGTAGGGAATAAAGTTCCACGCCGATCGCAGCCCATATTTCTCTTCAATGGCGGCAAGTCTGTCGACAAGTGCAACACCCATTTTGGTTTCAACATCGTGCGTCAGCACGGCAGACATCTGATAGTCATCCGGCCAGGGATGAATCACCTGTTGAACATCCGAGTTCAGAACCGCTTGCCGAAACGCTTCAACAAACTGAATCGGCAAATACCAATCCACTGGCGCATCGATTCCCTGGTTGCGTTCTCGCTGCAAAAATTGACGCAGCGGTATGGGAATGAACGGCCGGAGTTTGTAGTAGAGTTTGAACTTAGCGGAGAGTTTTGCTTGGGCGGCATCACGGAAAAAGTAATCTCGCAACACTTCGCCAACGTCACCATCAAACGCAAAGCGAGTTGCTAACTCCGAACGCAAGGCACCCGCGGAGGAAGCACGAGTGTCTCGACTCATACTCCCGCTGCCTCGTATTCCGAATTCGACGCCGCAGATGCATCATCTGCATTTCGTGAGCCAACCTCAGCCAGACCTCGATCGATTTCGCGTTGGATGCTCGCGGCGAGTTCGGCGACGAACGGATTGACCATCATGCCGGCTGGGTACGCCTTCATTTGGTGATATTCGACTTCGTTGCCCTCGACTTCCGTTCCAAGATGGCACTTGTAGTCACGACGAGGACGAAAATGCAGAATGCGTCCGGGGTAAACCCGGGGCACGTATTTCTCAGCAATTTGGTCATGCTTGAGCCAAATATCAGCCATATTCACCAGCGCTGCTGGTTTGCGGCGTTTGTTGCGAGAACACGTACTCTTGATTGAACCCTGCAAAACTTTCAACCGACGTCGAGCCGCTTCCCACTTGGATGACAGGAACTCTTTTCGGTCGTGCCAGTCCAGCAAGAAGAAATTTCGAACGTGAAATTCGAAGCGTTGCCAACCGTAACCGATCTTTGTCATCACACTCGGATTGGTTGATGGAGCGGTCAACCAATTGTAGGTCTCGATCATGGCAAGCATTGCAACTTGCTCTCCCTCTTCAATTAACTGGCGAGCAATTTCCATCGCGGTCGTGCCGCCGGAGCAATAGCCAGCCAACAGATACGGACCATGCGGTTGAATTTCACGCATCTCGCGAATCATATCCGCAGCTAACTCTTCGAGCGTATCTGGGATCGGCAAACCAAGAACTCCAGGCGAGTTCAAACCATACACAGGTTGGTCTTCCCCCAGATGATCCGAAAGTTCGTGATATACCATTGTCATCCCGTCAGCAGCGGGTGTGCAAAACAATGGCGTCCTGGTTCCGTCTGGCTGGATCTCGACCAGATTCGAAATGCCGCTGGCGTCCGGTAGCAATCGTTGCGCCGCCAACAACATGGCCGGTGCGCGATTGCTAACCGATCCTAGCAAGTTTTTTTTTTCGCTCGCGACGGGCTCACTCACACCATCGGGATCTGGAAAGAAGCCGCCTTGGCGAATTTCGAGACAACTCTCCTGTACCACGCGGATCACCTTCGCCACGTCTTCGTCGGAGTGTGCGGTTGAGAGGAAGCAATTGTCACCCCATCCGCGAGTGAAGACGCCGCGATCGAGCATGTGGAAGTACAGCATATCGGCGTACTCCAAATCAGGCGGAAACATGAAGCGAAACTGAGATGCGAACTGTGCGACACGAATCGGAAACTGATGCAGTTCGAAGAATGCATTGAGTGTTCGGACGAGGTGCGTCGTGCGATCGGTCAGCCGTTGCTGGAGCTCGGGCCCTTCTTCCTTGAGCATCGTGAGCACTTGATGAGCGGCGACAAGACCGAGCGGATGGCGAACAAACGTACCGGCAAAGAACGTCATGTCGGCTTCGGGCTCGGAATCGTCGTCATACTTCCACATGCCCCCGTCCAGTGCATCCATGAACTCACGCGACCCAGCCAGGGCACCGATCGGCATACCACCACCGAGAATCTTTCCGTATGTCGACATGTCCGCCCAAACATCGAACCATTCCTGTGCACCACCTTGTGCTGCACGGAATCCCGTGATGACCTCATCCATAATCATCGCGATCTTGTTCTCACGCGTGATTCGCCGAACTTCTTGCAAGAACTCCTTGGGTTGAAGGAAGGGATCGGCGCTCTGTACCGGCTCGATTAAAACCGCAGCAATTTCATCAGCACGTTCACGGATAACTTGTAACGCCTCCGGCGTGCCATAGTCGAGCACGATCGCATTATCAGCAAAGGCTTGAGGAACGCCTGGCGCAGCCGGTGACGTCATTCGCGTGTTGCCGACACGGTTGGATCGCACGAGCACTTGATCAAAATTGCCGTGGTAGTCCTTGTTAAAGAAAACGAATTTCGACTTCCCCGTCACGGTCCGCGATAATCGCAGCGCCGCCATCACAGCTTCCGAACCTGTACAGCAGAACGTTGCTCGATCCTTCCTCGCAAAGTCGCAAAGCAATTGCGCTACATCGCCCGCGATCGGACACTGTGGTCCAACTTCGACACCGCGATCGAGTTGTTCATGCAGTGCTTTGGTTAAGAAATCCGGGGACTGACCAAACAAGTTCAAACCAAAGCCCATCGCGATGTCGACGTATTCATTCCCGTCAATATCCCAAAGCTTCGAGCCTTTGGATCGCTCGACCGCTATCTGGTAAACCATCGATTTCCAAATGCGACGATATCCTGCGACCCCACGTGGGTCAGCAAAGTGGAGGCGATTGGTCTCAGATAGTGCTCGCGACTTGGCGGTGCGTGTCGTATAGCGATCGATGAACTTTGAAAGATGATTCTGCTGTTGCTCTGTCAGCCCGTTGCCAATCCCTCGACGAACCGGCTTGTAGGGCCCAAAACGCTCGTGCTTGTTGACCGGTTTGGGTGCCGGCGCCAATGGACTTACCCGCGTCGGTGAAGTCTCCATCGTTGGTGCGGGCGAAACTAGCGAAGGCCCAGAATCACAGCCCCCTTCCGAATCAAAACAACCGACTGTCGCAGGGAGCGTTTGACACGCAGCAGCAGCAGCAGCAGCAGCAGCGATCGGCTGGCCATTCAAAATCGCCAGGTGCTGCATCATCAATGCGTTCTGCTGCAGAATAATCTGCTCAATTCCGCTGAGTCCTGTAGCTGGAATTTGTAACGCAACAGAAAAGCTAGGTGCAGCGACTGGCGTGGAAGCAACTGGCGTGGGCGCGACTGCGGCGGAGATGGGCTTGGGCGACGGTGGCTGCGGAGCAGTCGTGACAGCGGAAGCCTGAGATGACGAAGCGACCAATGTCGCGACAGCAGGCGGTGTAGCGACCTGACGAACAGTCTCTACTTGACTCACACCTACGGATTGCTGAACACGACCCACGTTTGCGGGCACAGGTTGCTGATCCACGATGTGACTGATCAAGGCATCGACTGACGTGACTTCTTCGATTAGCTGGCGGAACGTCACCTTGACGCCGAAACGCTGTTTCAACTCTTGGCTAAACTGAATCAAGAACAGTGAATCGAATCCGAGTTCCAAAAACGTGGCGTCACGATCGAGATCGCTAACTTCATAGCCCGTGCGCTGACGAAGAAGGTCGGATAGACCTGTCTCGACTAAGGAGAAATGTGAGTTGTGTCGGTCCATGGTCAATTTACAATCCGGATGATTCCCGTGGTGGGTTTCGAGTTCGCTGGAGCAAATCCAGTTGCTGGCTCATTAATGCCATCTGTTGTTGGATGACAAGATTCGTGGTTTCACTACCGTCAAAGGATTTTAACAAGTTTCCCGCCGCAGGCGGACTACCAGTAGCTGCGAAGGTCGACTGCGCACTCTCTTGCGCCACAGCGCTGGACGGTCGTTCCTGGCACGGTCGTTCCTGGTTCTGTGGCTCATCATTCTTTAATTCAGTTTCAAACGAGTAACGCTCACGTTGAAACCGGTACATCGGCAAATGAACTCGCCGCCTCAATTCACCATGGTACACCGAATCCAAATTCACACTCACTCCACACTGCCATAGCCGCCCCAAAGTTGCCATCGCAAACATCGCATCGGCGTCGGTCTGTTTCGCATGTGGCAATGACGACATGACATGTTGCTTCGCAGCATCAAGTGGCTGCTGTCGTGCCAATGCACTTAGCGATTGATTCGGCCCCACCTCAAGGAAGACGACCTCGGACGCATTTTGATCGACAAGACTAGAGATACCATCCGAAAATCGAACGGGCTCGCGGATTTGTCGCGCCCAATAAACGGGATCCGTTACAGTCGTTTCATCAAACAGCTCAGCCGTCACAGACGAAATCATTGGAATAATCGGCGCCATCAATTGGATGCTCCGCACCTCGCGTTCAAAGGGTTCAATCGCCGAATTCATCATGCGGGAGTGAAATGCATGCGACGTGCGCAGTCGGCGACAAGCGATATCCTCACCCATCTTGCCCGACTCGATCGCGTCCGCAAAAGCGTCAACTTCATCGGTAGGTCCCGACACAACGCAAAACTTTGGACCATTGATCGCAGCAATCTCAAGCGATGGCGGCAACCTCTCCAGAAGCTGGCTTTGAGACAATTGAACCGCTAGCATCGAACCAGCCGGCAGCGACTGCATCAACCGACCACGCAGCGCCACGAGCCTCGCCGCATCAGGCATCGACATCACACCGGCAATAGCCGCTGCGGCGAATTCGCCGACACTATGCCCAATGAGCATGGAAGGCTGCACATCGAGTGATTGCCACCAGCGTCCTAATGAATACGAAACCATGAACAACGCTGGCTGCGCAATCTCTGTTTGATCCAAACGACCGGAATCATCCTGTGGATTATAAATCAAGTCCAGTAAGTTGATTCCCAAGTGCAACCGAAGCGATTCGGCGGACTCGTTCATCGCTTCGGCGAAGACTGGTTCCGCGTGATAAAGCTGGCGAGCCATCCCCAGATGCTGGGAGCCCTGGCCGGGGAACATCATCACGACTGGAGTATCGACCGCACGTGAATTCGAAGTCTGCACTCGAGTAGGATTCCGCTGGCGAAGCACATTCGCGGCCTCAGCAACATCGCTCGCAACGACGGTCCGTTTATATCGAAACGACTTGCGGCCAACCATTAACGTATGACTGACATCCGCGAGCTCAACTCCTGGGTTACCAGCCAAATGCGATGCCAGATCGTCCGTCATCTCGTCCAGGGCGACAAGCGATTGCGCCGAAAGACAAAGCAAGTGACATGATCGAGTCGACTCAGACCTCAAAACCTCCGGAGCTTCTTCGATCACCAAGTGCGCGTTCGTGCCACCGACACCAAAAGAACTCACTCCGGCGCGACGTGGATACGCGGTTGCTTCCCACGGCGTGAGCTTGGAATTGACAATAAACGGACTGTTCGCGAAGTCGATTTTTGGATTCGGCGAATCAAAGTGCAACATCGGCGGCATCACTCGATGCTTCAACGACAAGCACGTTTTGATGACACTTGTAACTCCGGCTGCGACGTCCAAGTGACCGACGTTCGTCTTTAAGGAACCAATGCGGCAAAATTGTTTCTTGTCGGTCGTATCACGAAAGGCTTCGGTGAGCGCCTGGATCTCGATCGGATCACCGACGAGCGTTCCTGTTCCGTGCGCCTCGACATAACCAATCGTATCGGCGGTGACCCCAGCTCGTTGGTGAGCCAATCGAATTGCCGTTGACTGGCCCGACACACTTGGCGCCGTGTAGCCGTTCTTGTCTCCGCCGTCATTGTTAACGCCCCAGCCTCGGATGACGGCATAGATATCGTCACGATCCGCAAGAGCATCGGCGACTCGTTTGAGCACCACAGCCCCCACACCATCACCGAAAATTGTGCCCTTCGCATTCGCATCAAAAGTGCGACACGTGCCATCGGGCGACAGAATCGAATCTTCCGTATGCAAATACCCTTGCTCTTGAGGGAACGTCATTGTCACGCCACCCGAGATCGCCATGTCGCACGAACCGGCCATCAGGCTTTCACATGCTTGTGCAATTGCCACAAGTGATGTCGAACACGCCGATTGCACCGCGACACTGGGGCCTCGCAAGTTCAACTGGTACGCAACGCGTGTCGCTAGATAATCCTTGTCGTTTGAAATCTCAGCATTCAATCCGCCCCCGGGGAAGCAATCCGCAAGCGACTCACGAAAATCGGCATCCGCAGCCAACCGCGTGAAAATATACGTATTCATATGACAGCCAGCGAACACACCCACGCGGCCGGGAGCATTATCGGGAACGTAGCCAGCATCCTCCATCGCGTGCCAGCACATCTCCAGAAACACTCGATGTTGAGGGTCCAAATCAATGGCTTGCTTGGGATAGATCCCGAAGAACTTGGCATCAAAGTGGTCGCCATTCTTTACCACCGCCGACTTCGCAACATAATTCGGATGCCCCGGCAAGCTGCTTCGCCGCGTCCCTACACGGACGTCCGTTACGCCGCTCAGTCCAGCGACCAAATTCTCCCAAAATTGCTGTGAGCTATCCGCGCCTGGAAATCGTCCAGCGAGCCCAATCACGGCAACGCCGCTGGGTATCGCTGTCGCTGGTTGCTTGGAACTCACACTCATTCAAACGACTTACTTGTGATACAGAAAAAATGATTGGGGACACGACGGTTCACTTCCGACACCACCCGCGAATACCACCCGCGAGCATCGCCGGTTAGTTCGCGATGACGGTCGCCTCGAGCGAACGCTTTGAGTCAACAGGCCTCGTCGCGTTACAGGTCATGATGATCGATTCACCCGCCGTCAATTCATCGCCAACCTTCACTTTCACGACCAAATCTTCGCGATATGCGACGAGCAAATCAACCTGGGATCCAAACTTAATCATACCGACGCGTTGGCCCTGCTCGATCGCTTGTCCCTCTTGAACATAGGGCACGATTCGGCGAACCAATCTCGATGCAATCTGAACGATTCCGACTTTTAAGTTGTCGTTTTCAAACACCATCAACGTCCGCTCATTTTCAAGCAAAGCATGGAGATGCTTGAGCGAGAGAAACTTGCCGCCAATCGGCTTTAGCATGATCACCTTTCCAGAGATTGGACTGCGATTGACGTGAACGTTGAGATAGTTCATCGCAATGCCAATTTGAATTCCACGTCCGGGCACCAAATCCGCTTGCGCAAACTCAGTTAACGCAATGGTGTTGTCGTTTTTCACGGCAAACGGAAAGCGACCGTCTTCAATCTCTTTCACATACACCACCGTCCCGTCCGCCGGTGAAACAAGCACGCCGGCGTCCAGGGGTGCTTGCCGCTCGGGGTCACGAAAGAAGAAGAACATGATCGCACCAATCGAAGCGACAACGGCAATCACCACCGATGCAATCGCAAAGCCCACACTCGGCAATGTGCCAAAATAACTTGCTCCGGCAAACGTAATCGCGAACCCCATTGTCGCCATCAGCAGCGACCAAGGAGCAAAGTGTTTTGGCTTGAGTTCCCACTTCATTGCCGCAGCCGGCAGAAGTACTAAAAGAACGACGAAAGTAATGGAAGCTGTGATCATATTATTTTGAACTAGGAAAATGAACCGACGACACTAGCGGCGGATATTAGTTAAAAGCCTTTTTTCCACCATAGGTACGGAGCCATCGAAGCTTCCATAAGAAATGGCAGTGGATCTTTCAAGGACCAAACAGCATCCGTTCGATGACTCCCGATCGCTTGAAACACTTTGGTCAGTGACATTCGTCCGCGGATAGATTCCTGCAATACCGTGGGGATGTCCGTCAACATTCGCACCCAAGTTGCATTGATCTTGGGCGCGATGCGAGTGGTTTCGACGCCGTTAAGCATTCGAAACAAGGTCACCGGATAATTCATACCGGCATGTCGAGTCAGCATATGCCAGCCCCAAAATCGACCGTTCATTTCGATGAACTTGTACTGCCCGGTACGTTCATCCAACATGAACTCGACTTCGGCAACGCCGCGATATCCAATCTGTTTAAAGAACAATGTCGCGAGTTCTTCCAAATGAGGCATATCGCGAGATTCGGCATAGGTTGTTGCATGACCAAAGTCCATCGGGTGCTGGCGAATCCGATGCGCCGAAACTCCTGCTAAGACCTTTTCTCCGTCAAAGACCGCCGCGAAAGAGAACAAGTTCTTTGTTCCACCGACTAGAAACTCTTGCGCCAAAATTTGA
>JBGSNA010000104.1:0-17186 GCA_041739875.1 Pirellulaceae bacterium | reverse complement strand
ATGCGAACCGGCAATGAATTGACATTCCTATCGCTGTACGTGACAAACTACATTCTGCTGTCGTACGGACTAGGGTGCCTCGTTGCCTGGTTACGAGGACGCACTCACCTAAACCAAGAGGCGAACCATGCGATGCAACGGAGCGGCGGTGGTGGCGTTTCTGACAATGGTGAATCAACTCCCGCCGCCCGCTGATCGCTACCGTTATCGGTACTAAACCTTGGAGTTGTGACGGCGACGTTCGTGGAGTTGATGGTGAATCGAATGTGCCGCATCCTTACCGGACCGAATTGCTGCACGACATGTTCGGCGAATCGACCGGACACTCGACACGCTTGACAATCACGCGTGATCCATCGCAACCAACAATGGCGGATACACCGACGCCGCGTGACTCGCTGATGGACACGTTACGATTTGCTTGCTGGACAACCCGACGCTCGGTATGTTGACTTCAAGGTCACGCGGGTTTACTGACCGATTCAATGCCCGACCCGGACGACCGATAACAATGTCGTGCACGCGGAGCACGGCTTGCGCGATTTCACAAGTGGAAAGTTGTCTCTCCGTGCCCGGTGACGACCGCCGTTATCCGACTCGCGTCGGAAACGTGATGACTTGCTGCTGACCGCATAGGAATCCAATGCCCGACTGTTGCGGATAGCAGGACGAACTTATTGCGACGAATTGCTTCCGTAGTGAACACTATTTTATCTTGCGAACACTCTCGTGCTTCGAATCCGCGGCGGACTCACACGTGCTCGACGATGGTTCCGACTGATGAATCGCGTTCGACGCTTACGCGGTTTTGGTTGCCCGGCGGCGGAGTCGCCGCTAAGATGTATGCGATGGCAGGCCGTAAACCGCCGCTCATCCAAGGCACGGATAACCATTGCATGCACCGGAGTACGGCTAGCGCGTCTTGGGAAGTGGTTAATCAAAACTCCGTACCCGGTGATGCACGACGTTCGCCGACTGAAGGAAACAGGCGCCCAATCGAATGCTATCCCGATTTTTTGGTAAACCTGATCCGCAAGAAGTAACGCAGATTTGTTCTGCCACGCGAATCTCCAAGCGACTCGCGCGACGCATACTCTTCCGTTTCGATGCTCCGCGGTATACGGAAATCACGCAGCTACTACTTGCACAATCAGGCGACCACCTTTTCCACGATCCAGTTGAAGACTTGCCTGACATGGCGGAGACTTTCGTCCGCGCATCGGAGGATGCTGACACTGAACTAGTTGGGATTGAACGCGGGATGGGATTCTGCCATCGCTTCTGGCGAACAAAAAAACGCATACTAAAAACGAAATATGGCGTTGATTGGTTTACTCCCGGCGAGATGAATCCGTCCACTAGGTTTGACTGATCTCGGAGAACATTTGCTGCATGGCGATGAGTTTTGTATGATTGACTTGGGTCGATCACAGCGGTTGCCGAGTACCCGCTGCCATGCGGCGAACCAGACGATGCAACCGAGCGGCGAAGTCGGGCGTTTCGAAGTGGAAGATCAACCGTCGCCGCCGGCTGATCGGAACCGTTCTGGCACTACCTTACTCAATTTTCATTGCTTACTCTTTAGCTAATGGTGTCTGCAAAACGCTACCGCCGCATGAGCTACGTGCTGACGGCAATCATCGTATGTGCCGTTGCATTCGTTTGCCCCAAGAAGTTCTCTAACCCAGGTTCTTCCATCAGTTACCTTCACAGCCGAAAACATGGTGTACATCTTCCGCCAAAGAGTGACGCCTACGCACAATGGCCCTTGGGAACTTTGGCGCGCGACTGGGTACGCTACAATGCTGAATGGCATCGCTGGAAGCCTGCCCCTATGTATTTTATGGGCGATATCGAAGTTTCTTCGGGCAACAGCACTATCAAGATCATCAAAGACTCCGTCGCTTGGGGTTGCTGGGTTCGACCTTTAACGATGGTTGATTTCGAATTTATTGCGGCTGTTCAATCAGATGAGTCAGCGATCGATTACATTGGAGATCCTACGATGTTCGTTGATTGGTACGGTCCTGGCTTTGTACCGAAGAGCGGCCAGAACCATCCCGATGCACGGGAGCGGGCCAGTGACCGGATTGGCCGTTAGAGACCTTTTCACCGCCCGCCCCGTGATCGGCGGCGTTCTGTCACGAAGGGACGTTCACCCCACGTATGAATCGACGATTTCGCACCGTTTCAATTGTTGCCCTGGTGGTGCTCGTCACGCTCCTTGGCGTCGTCGTCTTCAACGTTGCATCGCGATTACGCGACGCAAAGCAACAATCCGTTATTGTGACGCGTGTTCGTGACCTTGGCGGTACCGTCAAATATGATTTCGACCTTGGCGTTCGTGCGGCACCGTCGGGCTGGATGCATAATCTACTGGGTGATGACTACTTCGGAGACGTCGTTCAGGTTGACCTTAGTCGCAGTACGGTAACTGATGACGACTTACCGCTCCTCCTCGATCTGCCGTCCATGACTTGGCTAGGCTTGTATGACACAGCGGTAACGGACAATGGACTTCTTCACGTAGCATCCATGTCGCAACTCAAATTCTTGTGGCTCGATGGAACGCCGATCACCGACGCAGGGATGTCTCATCTTGCGCAACTCGATGTGCTTGAAGAACTGCTTGTACAGGGCACTGCAGTCACGGATGACGCAATGACCGCAGTCGCAAAACTCCGTTCGTTGCGCAGCCTTGCGATTGGCGACACGGCTATCTCGGCGGTCGGCGTCGAGTACCTAGCGCCTCTTGACCTGCATTCACTGCATCTTGGCGCTACGAGAATGACTGATGACGCACGCGCGGCGTTAGAACGCTTCGCAAACCTCGAACATCTCGATCTATTTGAGACTGAAGTCACCGACGCAATTCTTGCGTCCCCAAACGCATGGCCCAGGCTGCGAATTCTGCGGATAGGAAATACCGCACTTTCTGACAATTGTATACCGTCGCTTGCTACACTAAATGCGTTGGAACACCTGGGCGTCAACGATACGAAACTGTCAGATGCGGGCGTTGCGACACTCCGCGCTGCATTGCCTAACTGCCAGGTTCACGAATAGCGGACAGAACCATGGGTTGCAAGTACGGACTGGAAATAGTTTGAAGACGAACGGGTGCGACTCCCGTCTGGGTAAGCGTTAGCGACGTTCCCAGTATCGAGTGTTGCAGCTTGCCTGGAGACAGGTCGGTTGAAGTGTACACAGAAAGGTAGTGAGGGTGAAAGGCACAGGTTGGTCTACCTGGCCCTGAATGGTATTGAGCTCCGAAATCATGGTTAGTTGGATCCTGCCCAAGGTGTTTGCATGCTGGAAGGCAATATTCTCGATCGCGTTATGTTGCGAGTGGTCGAGGAAGTCCCGGAGTCGAAGGCCCACTCGCGCTACACATCACGTCGTCAAGGTAACCAGTGAGACCCTGAGATTCGAGTTCTTGATTGTTTTATGAGTTATCCCAAACGTAAACGATCGAGTATGCCTACCAAGCTGAAGAAGCAAGAACGGCAAAGGACTCGCAGGGAGTCGGATCGTTGCATAGTACCGTTGAAACCCGAAATCCAATCGGGCGGAGTGAAGCCGGGTAATGCCGTTGCAGGGAAGGCGACGAGGCCATCACGCGATTCGGATTCACAACCACCTGCACCCCGAGGCAGATCATCGGTTGTGGATCGTCTGGATCGCATCACCAATCGCGCGGAATCGACCCCGGAGGAGGTTTTCAGTAACCTCTTCACGCTGCTCACTACTGAGCTGCTGTGGTTCGCATTCCGGCGACTTAAACGAGGCAAAGCGAGCGGGGCGGACCACGTCAGCGTTGAGGACTATGAAGAGAACCTGCATGAGAACTTGCGGGATCTTGAGTCTCGACTACATCGTGGCACCTACAAGCCTCAGCCCAGTGTGCGAAAGGACATCCCGAAAGGGAATGGCAAGACGCGACCGTTGGGTATCTCGGCAGTGGAAGATAAGATCGTGCAGCGTGCCGTTGTGATGATCTTGGAACCAGTATATGAAGCGGACTTTCACGAAGCTTCGTACGGTTTCCGGCCCGGCCGGTCATGCCACCAAGCACTCGCGACTCTAGGTCAAATCATCGCGACGAGGAAAGTGAACTGGGTGAGTGACGCCGACATCAAGGGCTTCTTTGATAACGTGTCGCACGAGAGCCTCCTTGAGCTGCTGCAAATTCGCATCAGCGATCCGAGGCTGCTAACTTTGATCACGTCATTTCTGAAATGCGGTGTGCTGATCGGCGGTCAGCTTTCGGCGACCGAAGATGGGGTGCCTCAAGGCTCCTGTCTGTCCCCTTTGCTGGCGAACGTGTATTTGCATTACGTCTTGGACAAGTGGTTCGAGCGAGATGTCAAAGGCGCGATCCAAGGTGAAGCGTATTTGGTTCGTTACGCAGATGACTTCATCTGCTGTTTTCAATACGAATCCGATGCACGGGCATTCCAAACGGTATTACCGAAAAGGCTAGTCCGGTTTTCGTTGGAGGTTGCAGAGGAGAAGACAAAGCTGCTGCGATTTGGACGTTTCGCTGAGCGGGATTCCATCCGTTATGGCGAAGGGCGTCCAGGCAATTTTGAGTTCCTCGGTTTCACTCATTACTGCGGCATCAGCCGTGCAGGCAAGTTCAAATTGAAGAGGCGAACGTCACGGAAGAAACTGCGACAGAAGCTGCAAGACATGAAAGAGTGGTTACACTCGGTGCTCATTGAGCGGCAAAGGGAAGTCTGGAAGAAGCTCAACGCGAAATTACGAGGGCATTATCAATACTACTCGATCAATGACAATTGGCCGGAGTTGATGGTGTTCTTGGAACGAGTCAAATGGCTTGTTCGTCGTTGGCTGAACCGTCGCAGCCAGAACCCTTATGTGAGCTGGGATGAATTCCGAACGTACAGCAAGCGTCACCCGCTTGAAACGCCTGGAAAGATCACGGACCTAATTGCAATGAGCCGGAGCAACTGACATGTTAATGGTGACAGGTGATGGCTGGGAGCCGGATGCGTTAACGGCGCAAGTCCGGTTCTGGGAGGGGTCGAATTTTCAATCGAGTAGGCATAGGCTGATTAGGCACCTTGCGCGGGAAACCGCTAGGAAACAGAGGAAATCAACACTATGCTAAACCCGAAAGACTTCGATCTACTCACCCGGAGGCCGCGAGTTGACGTTTTTGAAGTGGGAAGTCGTTCGCGCGGCCCCGCTGAACCCTACCGTTATTTGATTGAAGATCAGTTTCCTCACGCGATCCGTAAGCCGTTCCAGTGACCGAACAAAATGTCTCACCGTACACGCCAATGACAAGCGTTGACGACGCTTTCCACAACCTGCCGCCGAGCAAGCTGACAAAACGCATAAAAACGACATCCGGGTTTATAGCACTCATATGCATCATAGCTGGTCCGTTGGGAACTGCGGTCAGCATGGCTCGCGCCTTTCACTCCATCGGGATGGGGAACTCAACTCCTCGCCCGGAAGACTTGGCTGACTCAATTCGGTACTCTTTAACCGCAACAAGCTTTCTGCTTCCGCTATCCCTTGTATCCGTACTCATTTGGATTGCATGCTGGTGGTCACTCCGGCGATCCGCTGCACGCCAGTATCGGTCCGCCAAAGACGCTGGCTCACCAATGCCCGGCAAATAACAATGCCATTCAACGGAGCCGCGTGTCAGGCGTTTTGTCAGTGGTTGAGTCGCTCGTCGCGGCCCGCTGATGGCTCCCGTTCGTCGTGGGAAATGGAAACACTGAATCTGAGGCAACGTCGATATGAAGCCGCTGGGGATACGTGATCTGCTCGCCCTCGTGTTTCTCATTGCTCTCCATTTTGCAACGTGCAAGCTGGCGGTTGACTATCGCCATCACTGGATTTTCAGATTTCTCATCCTGACTCCCATCGCACTCACCGCTTTACTTCAAATTCGATTCCAACTTTCGCTTCAATTCGCGACCATTGTCCACTACCCACTATGTCTCGCGTGGGCGTTTCTGAGTGGCGCAACGTATTCTATGTATTGGAACCGCGTACCACACGATTTCTTTGAACGCGACAGCGTCGGGCTCGGCTCACCACTCCGGTACGGTGTATTCTGTATGGAAGTCGGGGCTTTTCTTGGCTTTGCTTCTACCACGCTCTACTGTATCGGTGGTTGGCTCGTTACACGATCCGTACGGGGACGGCTCAACCGGCTTTCACTCAACGAAACCGGCGACGAACCATGAAATGCACGGGAGATCGCCAAAAAGCTTTTTACCAATGGATCGTCATTTGGGCGATCCCCGTGATTTCTAGCGTTCGTCGACTTTGAGTGCCTCATGTTGAAAACCGTTGCTTTACTGCTGACGCTTCTCTCCACGCAAGTGCTACACGCCGATGATTCTGGCGAAGCGGTCGCCACAAAAGTCGCGGAGCGGATAGCCGACGCAAAAGCTGAGATCGCTTCGTTACCGAACCATCCATGGGCGGGCGAGTATTACGCCGGCGATGGACTTGGAATGAACCTCCGACTATGGGTTGCTCCACGCGTTGGAGCCGTATTCCAATGGCACGGTTGCTTAGGACTGTACGAACAAAACTTCGGTACGATTGAATCCAACGGTCCCTATCTTTCGATCGACTGGAAAATCGAGAACGACGATCCGTACGTGACTGACACTCGCTATATCGTGACACCGTTTCGCAATTCGATCTTTCTTGTCCCTGCTCACGACATTCATCGTTTTTGTCTTGCGGCACGCGGTGTTTCGCCAATGCCAATGATGGTTTTGTCGTCGCAATCTGCCCAGAATCAACCAACGCTGCAACGACCTGAATTGCCTGTGGAATACCAGCAATATCTCGACATGGACCCGATACTTGCGAAGGTTCTTTCCGTAGACGATCCTGAATGCAAGAAACTGACTGACAAACTCGATCTGATTACGCAGACCGTCATTCTCGATGCTGGAAAGGACAAACATCTTTTCGTTGGAATGCGGCTCGAAGCGATGAAACCAGAACTTCCCGACCGCATTGTTACGGTCACGGACGTGCGTGCCACCGAATCGACTGCGGTATCCGAAACAAGACGACAGAGTGGCAAACCACTGCTACCTGTCAAGACGCGATGGCTGTTTCAGACTGCTACATGGTAAGATGCGACGAACCATGGGTTGCAACGGAGGCCGCGAGTTGACGTTTTTGAAGTGGGAAGTCGTTCGCGCGGCCCCGCTGAACCCTACCGACTATGAAGTCCTAGGTTTGGCAAGTGATGTTTGCCATTTTTTTGGATTCTTTTTGGTTACATCGTGATGGTTCTCGAGTGATGTCTTTGTTAATGAGCTTCGAGGAGTGATCCGCCGATGCGACTCACGGTTAACTTCAGTCAAGGATGTTGATTAAACGACTATTCGAGGTGTGGACGCATTTGAACTCTTGTAGATCCGCATCAAGCGGACTGCGTCCTCTCAGTTATCCATGCACGGTTCAACGATCTTTGGACGATCATGTTTGCGTGTTGGGTGCAGCTTGCCTGGAGGCTTCAATGAGCAGCAAGCTACCTTCCCTTGGTGTGGCACATTCTTTAGGGCGACGTGTCTGGGCTTTCTACGATGCGTTACAGCGATCGGTCCTATTGCGAAAGCGTCAGTGTCAACTTGTCTCGGTGCTTCACACACTTGGGTTGGTCTTGTCCTTGGGCTGGTGTCGTAGTGAGTGGTCTGGCGTTTTCCTGAGAACTCGGTTTCGAGGTGAGTTGGTTGAAGCGATAGAGTGATGAAGTGGATTAGATGGGTCACTAGGTCCGATTCGTTACGCCGATGTCGAAGCATCAGTCAGCCGTACTGGTTGTCCTGGTGACCGAAAATTTGAAAGGGCGAGCAAGGCCGATTCGTTACGCCGATGTTTCCGCATCAGGCAGGGATTGCTGGCTTTCTTGCTCGCCGTGGTTTGGATGTTTTGGTTGTTGGCATTTCGTTTGATTGGGAATCAGACCGAGGCGATCGTCTTGCCGTCGAGTTGGTCGATTTGCGTTTGGACGTCGCTGCCTTGGTTGATCGTGTTGTCATGGTGGTTGTTTGACCTGGAGTGTTTGCAGCTGTTTTCGTCGTGAGACCCTCGGTGGCGGCCTTTTCCGCGCGAGCTTCCTTGCGCAGGCGGCTTTTCCGCTGATCGCTGTTCTCTTTAGGTTTCATGTTTTGCAGCGAGTCCTTGAGTGTCGGCGACATGCGGCCGAACGACTCGGTGACTTGGATCATTTGTTTGGGATCCCAATCCTTCTCGTCTCGCAACATCGCCCAGGCAATCACAGCGATCTTGCGAGCCAGTGCGATGCCCGCTTTCTTCTTGCGTGTTTTTTGTTTGCCACAGATCCGTTCGTAGACGCCTCTGGCCCACGGGTTGTACCTGAGCGAGGCCCAGGCACACTCGACCAGGATCGTGCGTGCCAACGGGTTGCCTCGCTTGGTGATGCGTCCGTTGCGATCGGTTTCTCCCGACTGATATTGCCGCGGTACCAAGCCGAAGTAGGCCGAGACTTGGCGTCCGTTCTCAAAGCGATGTGGATCGTCGATGCAAGCGACCAAGATCTCGGCGGTGCGTGGCCCGACGCCGGGAATGGTCATTAACCGCATGATTCGCGAATCGGTCTTGCCGATGGTTTCGAGTTTCTTGACGACGCTGCTAATCTGGTTCGTCAGCGAATCAAGGATCGACAGCTCGATGTCGAGTTCGCCTTTCCAAAGCTCGTCGTGCCCACACTCGGCCAGCGGCTTGCGAAACGAATTGATGTGATCACGTCCGGTATGCCAAGCTTTGTCTCCCGCGTCGATCGTGATGCCTTGGTTGACGAACCAAGCTCGGATTGTGTTCTTCGCTTTGTTGATGCGTCCGTCGAGCGTCTTGCGATACTTGACCAGCGATCGGAACTCGCGATGTTCTGGCGACGGCATGTGGACCGGTTTGAGTTCGCCCATCGCGGACATGCGTGCCAGCTTGAGAGCATCGTCCTTGTCAGTCTTGCGTTTGACGTTGGCCCATCGCCAGGCTTCTTCATTGGTGGAGCAGACGAGCGTGGCGAGTCCGCAGGATTTGGCGAGATCGTTGATCCATCCTGAGGGTCCGCAAGACTCCATGACAACGAGGTCCGCCTTGCAGTCTTTGAAGATGCTGACGATCTGATCTCGCGTCGTGGGTGTGGTGAGGAATTTGGTTTTTCGAGTTTTGCTGTTGAAGAAGCAACAAACGGAGTTGAATTTGCCGAGATCGAGTGCGAGAATGTTCATGTGACGTCTGTCCTTGTGTTTGTTGGGTGGAGTGAATGTGACTGACAGCTCATTCTGTCATGATCACGGGTCCGAGTCGCCAGTTTTTTAACGAATGGCTCCCACCCTTCAAACCTAGGACTTACATGGATTCTTTACCCGACAAGCATCGACATGATGGACAATCCCTTCCAGCCTCCATCACATGACGCCAGCCGGGAACCGCCTCCGAAACGACAACGTATCCCTAAGAGCCGACCGGAAATTGCTGGCCAACTCAGTATGTTTGGATGTCTCGGCGGCGCGTTGGTCGGCACGGTTGGCTTCCTCGTCTTGATTGCCGCAATTGAACTCTTATTGACGCCACCCTTTAAATCGCCTCCGAACTACGGACAGTTTGGCATCATTGTCATTGGTGTCGGGTTCTATGCGGCACTTTTTGGCGTTTGCCTTGGCATTGTTCCTTACGTTACGTGGCTCGGCTATGTTCCTATTCATCTGCTTGGGCTCTGGATCATCTGGTCGATCGACAAGCAGTTCTTCGATGAGGTTGACTGGTCGGAGGCTCCGATCGTTGCGATGTTTGCTATACTTGCACTCCCAACCCCGATTGCCGTTTGCGTAAACTTGTGGGCAAGGCACCATCCGCGCATCCCACAAAACGGGTAACAATCGCGTGCACCCGAGTACGCGAGTTGGGCGTTTTGGCAATGGAAAGTCTTTCGCGCGTACCGGGTGACGCGTGACGTTCGCCGACTGTCAGCAACCCAGCATGAATATCGATCAAGCAGAACGTCAACTTGGAATATCACTTTCCAGTCGGCATCGAAATGCGATGCGTGATCCAAGTGATCCAATCCATGATGCATGCGATTTCCTAATTCTTGAGTCACCCTATGAGTTGTTGCGATGGGTAGACGTCAATGAGTTTCTTCACGCTCCTGACAACTGGAATCGCTGGCCCTCGTTTCTCATCGCTTTTGCCTCAAACGGATGTGGAGACTACTTCGCCTACGATACTCGACCGGAAACCGTGCGGATCATCTATATGGACACCGATAAGTCCGTCGATGAGAACTTGGCGACAGTCGACGGATTCGAATTCGCGACGTTCGATGCATGGTACGATATGAAGATAGAACAACGGCGAACCATGCGATGAACCGAAGTCGCGGAGCCGTCGTTTTTGACAATGGACAATCATTTGCCGCGACTCGGTTATCGCGGCCGTTATCGGACTGTGAGTGCATGATCGAATCTGCTGCCGAGTTTCGCCGATTGCGGCAGAGCGACGACCCTGAGTTGTACGCACGTGCTGCACACGACACCGCGTCGATCGAGACTTGGACGAACATCGTGCAAACGATGCCCGAGATGCGGTTTTGGGTTGCTCAGAACAAATCCGTTCCGCTTCCGATTCTCAAGACTCTTGCGTCCGATCTGGACCCTACTGTCCGCGATATGGTCGCGCGCAAACGCAAAATTGATGCTGACATTCAAAACACGCTTGCCAATGACACTGATGTTTCGGTGCGATTGGCACTAGCCCAAAACCCAAAACTCATCTCTGATGTTCTTGACGTGCTGCTTGCGGATGCTGATGATCGGGTTCGTGCTGCTGCGTCCTGTCGACGCTAACTAATGTAGTTGCCGGAACCCATGCGATCACCGATAACAATGCGATGGTGACGGAGCGGCGGTGGCACACTTTTTCGTTTGCTTGCAAGTCTCTCGCCGCCGCCCGCACATCGCCGCCGTTCGCACACGCAAATGGAGACTTGAATCGGAATGTTCGACTCTTCTCCATTGAATGCGATTCCTGAATCACGTGATGAACGTTGGCACGTTCTCTCCCGTCTGATCGCGGATTGGTACCCAGACTCAACCACCGACGCTGGCGTTCCGGAGAACGCGATGCTGACTGCTGGAACTCGCCTCGGGGTTTCAATCCCTGCGGCGCTTCGTGAATGGTACACACGTTTTGGTCTGCGATCCGATGTTTGGTCGCGACAAGACGAATTGCTAACGCCAGATAGTCTGCACTTAAACTCAGCTCACCTGACCTTCCTTGTGGAAAATCAGGCCGTCGTCGAATGGGGCATTGCTGTTGAGCACCTGACCGATGACGACCCGCCCGTTTACGTAACTTCGGTGGATGATCAACGCACGTGGTTGCTGGACTCCACAACAACCTCCATGTTCGCGCTGCAGCGATTTGCCTATTGCTTGAAATTCTCGCGATCACTTCGCTGGTTCGCTAACGCGTACGTTTCGCCCGCGGTAAGGGAAGCATGGGGACAGAGCTTTTTTTCGAGGGTTGACTTCGCCACTCGGATGGAGAATACTGGCGGTAACGATTTTGCCCCCGATTGTCCCCCTAACCTGCTGCGGTGCTGCTATGGTTCGTTTGGCCCGTTGTGAAACGATTGATCCCCATGAAGTGGTCGTCGCCCATGTTTGCACGCGCACGGTTCGTAAGTGTTTTCTCATGGGTGAAGACGCCAGCTCCGGGAAGAATTTCGACCATCGGAAGGTCTGGATTGAGGAGTATTTGCAGCAATTCAGCAGGCACTTCGGCGTGGATCTGCTGGGGTTTTCGATACTTTCTAACCATCTCCATTTGATCTTCCGCACGCGCCCTGACGTGGTGGCGACTTGGAGCGACGACGAAGTGGCTCGGCGGTGGATGATGCTGTGCCCGCATCGCAAGAATGCCGATGGGTCGGCCCGTCAGCCGACGGAGCCGGAGATCAAATCGATCGCCGGGTGTCCCGTCAAAACCAAAGAAATCCGCGAGCGGCTTTCGAGCATCTCGTGGTGGATGCGGTTGCTTTGCCAGCGGGTCGCGATGCGTGCCAACCGCGAGGAAAACGAAGTCGGTCGATTTTGGCAGGATCGATATCATGCCACGGTTTTGGCCGATGAGGCCTCATTGTTGGCTTGCGCAGCGTACGTGGACCTGAACCCGATCCGTGCGGCGATGTGCGAGAAGCTCGAGGACAGCGACCATACTTCGGTGCAGCGGCGGATCGAAGCCAAATGTGAGGAAGAGCCGAATCCGAATCGTGAGGCCTCGGATTCGTTCTTGGCTCCGCTGAGTCTCGACGAGGGATCCGACGCCATTGGGCCTTGCGTTTCGGCAAGTTCCGCTCGTTGTAGCGACAAGGGTTTTCTAGTGATGTCGTTGGAGGATTACTTGCTACTGTTGGACTGGACGGCACGCCAGTCGGTTGAGGGCAAACGTGGCAAGACGCCAAAGTGTGTTCCGCCGGTTTTGAATCGTCTCGGGCTTGCCCCGTCGAGTTGGTGCGAACTGGTCAACGACTTTGGCAAGTTGTTTTCGGGGGTCGCGGGCAAGCCGTCGGTGGTCGACGCGATGCGGACACCGCATGGCCACCGACGAATGTACCTTCGCCGCCGAGCCCGCGAGTTGATGACGGCCTAGCTGTCGATCGATCCGCTACCGACCGTTGAACCTATAATCGCAGATAACGGTCACTCCAAGTTGCCGCCACCTTGATTCAATCGCAACCCAAATCAAGTCCGCATGCAGCGATTGTCCACCTTGCTATGGACCACTACAGCGTCATTTCACTCAAATTCGAAGTGACTCGTTCTGAAACTCCCCCCTTACCCTTAGATCGGCCTTCGCCAAAAAGAAGGGCCGCATTTCGGCGGCTTGAGCAATGTTACTCTACTCCGGTGCAGCTAGTGGTCTGTCTACTGAAACCCGAAACCCGGACCTGACCCCACGCGAAGCGTTTCTCAACCGCAGAGATCGCACTTTTTTCGTGCGCGGACAGCCCATCAGGTCCGCCACGTCGCACACGCCCCGCGCATCCTTCTCCAAAATTCTCAGCAACTCGGCAAAAGCCCCTTCAGAAGACCAAAAGTCCTACAGTCTTAATTCGACAAAAGTACGACCGAAATTCGGTCGGTAACATTTCAATTTCCAGGCTGTGGCGAATTACGAGCGACGGTCAACCCGAAGAACAATTTGGCGCATTGTTTTAGCTGCGGAGAGAATTACAACAACATCGACCTCATGATGATTCAGGGCCACGATTTCTTGCCAGCGGTGGACATCCTGAAAGGTTGGTTGGAGGACTATCAACGCGACCTCGGTCGTGTGAAATCCTAGACCTAATCGACCTACCGGATCGAACTGACACCGCACCTCTCCATCAAAGTGTGATCGCTCAATCGCAGCGATCGCACTTTTTTCATGCGCGGACAGACCATCCGGTCTGCCCCATCGCCCAAGCCTCGCCTCCCTTCTCCAAAATTCTCAGCAATTCGGCAAAAGGCTCTCTAGCACCCCGAAATCTCTACAGTCCTAATTCGGCAAAAATTACGACCGTAATTCGGTTGGTAACTAACAGCCGCGACGCACTTCGTGTGCGTCGGTGCGTCCGCTTCGCTTGCCGGAAGAACCAACGCCTGGGCGGCTTCGTGCCGCAGGTGTGGCGGACTTCATGTCCGCCAACGAAAAACGGCAGCCTATCGGCTACCGTTACAATGCTCAACTCCGGTGCAAACACTGGCAAATCAGTGTCCGACGCCTTTGATCTCTTTTTCACTTATCCACACGATTCTTTCCGCTGTCTGAAAGATCGGTGCAACTATGGTGTGTTTGTCTCCAAAATAATCAATAAGTAGCCAATCGCTTGACTCTAGGCATTGGAAAATTTTTTGCATTTGATCATCGGGACCTTTAAAAAGCGAAAGAGGAGATTCGCCAGCAATTATTATCCGTTGCATCGCAATTGAGTAGTTCAAGTAAATATCGAAAGTCTCTTGTGATTCAGAATCTTCGCAACTATCGACACGCACAAAACGCCCAAATCGGCATTCGCCGTCTGTTCTGTCGTGGATCACGTTGCCGAGTTTGCAGTCGCGAAAGTAAAGTACAAAATATTGTTGATCGTCCCGCGTTAGTTGAGTCAACATAAATCTCGTTTGGTCTCTACGTGCTTCGCAAGGACGACCGCCATGATGGCAAATCGCCAAATGAGAAATACTACTACCGAAAATAATCGATGATATCGTCTGCAGTTGGTTCAGGAAACTCGCAGTCACCATTTGGTTCAGGCCAAGCCTGATTGCTAAACTTAACGTTGGAGCATTTCCTCAAAGTGGTGCCACAGCAAAATGAGCACTGAGCCACTTGGGGCGCTAAGTCTAGATCAGGTGCACCGATATGACCAGGAACAGTCAGAGGCTCGTTTCCATCGACTCGAACGCCAAATTTTTCGGAGGATACATGGGGACACAGCACCTTGCTAGCTACTTGACTCTGCCGCTTAGAGGGGTATTGTTGCTCGTAGCGATTTTCCGTGCTGAAAGCCCGAGAGGTGAGTGATGTCCCGAATGAGCCGTGCAGAAGTCTTTGATCCCCACGAAGTGGCGATCGGCCATTTTTATAGTCGGACCGTTCGGCGCTGCTTCTTTATGGGTGAAGACCCCGTTTCCGGTAAGAACTTTGATCATCGCAAAGCGTGGATCGAAAGCTATTTGCAGCAATTCGCCGCACAATTCGGGATTGACCTGCTGGCCTTTGCGATTTTGTCAAATCATTTCCATCTCATTTTGCGCTCGCGCCCCGACGTCGTGTTGACCTGGGACGATGAGGAAGTGGCGCGGCGATGGATGATGTTGTGTCCTCATAACCGCAAGCCCGACGGGACTCCGATGGAGCCGACGCAGCCGGAGATCAACTCCATTGCCAAGTGTCCCATCAAACTCGCGGAAATTCGTCAGCGACTTAGTAACGTCAGTTGGTGGATGCGGCTACTGTGCCAGCGGGTGGCGCAGCGGGCTAATCAGGAGGACGAGGAATCGGGGCGGTTTTTCCAGGATCGTTTTCGGGCTACTCGTTTGAGTGACGAAGCGTCCCTGTTGGCGTGCGCTGCCTATGTCGACCTAAATCCGATTCGGGCAGCAATGTGTGAGACACTCGAAGAGAGCGACTACACATCGGCTCAGCGACGGATCGAATCATTGCGAGAGGACCAGACTCAGGAGGGCGCGGAAGATGCATCTCAGACCCCAACGGCAGCCGACAAGCAACCGATCGCAAAACTGCGTCATCGACGAGATTCGTTGTTGTCCCCGGTGTCGATCGACGAGCTGCTGGATCCGGTTGGTCCTTGTTTGAGCGATTGCGAAGCGCGGTGCAGCGACAAAGGTTTCTTGGCGATGTCACTTGAGAGTTATCTCGAACTGCTGGATTGGACCGCTCGTCAGGTTGCTTCTGGTAAACGGGGCAAGACACCTCAGGACGCTCCACCGATCTTGCAGCGTCTGGGTTTGGACCGTGCTTCGTGGTGTGAGCTGGTGAGCGATTTCGGCAAGCTGTTCTGTACTGTTGCGGGAAACCCCGAGTGTGTCGACACGATGCGAAGTCATCGCACTCACCGCCGCTTTCATCTGCGTCGTCGGGCGCGTGAACTGTTCGCTGACTGCGGTTAAGTAGTCGACCGACGCGAACCAACTTCTTTGACGGGCCCGTATCTCGGATCGACGTGTAACCTCTGCGCGGTGGGATTGATGTGTGGTACCGAAGCAGGCTGAATGGAAGTGATCCTGCTTGTCGATAGGCTATCTGTAGCCACGACGCCGGCCATTTCCTCCAATACCCCGATTAGGTCATCG
This sequence comes from Pirellulaceae bacterium, assembly GCA_041739875.1. Lineage (GTDB taxonomy): Bacteria > Planctomycetota > Planctomycetia > Pirellulales > Pirellulaceae > JBBSJZ01. The sequence goes on along the minus strand of JBGSNA010000104.1, from coordinate 1,284 downwards.
CCAAGGTAAAGCAAAAAGTGCTGTGTCCCTAGGGTTCCTAGGGTTCTATGTCCCTAGGGTTCTATGTTCGCCGCTTCTTCGTGTCACTTCGCTGCTTCATCAGCACCCAGCCCGCTGCAATTCTATCGCAGGCTTGCCGGGTCACTGCCAGTATGAAACGGTGCGTTCTTAGTTCTGCCAAAATGGCGAACTCGCGTGCCAATCTTACGAACGCTGCTATCGCCCGCCCAATCATATACTAACGGCCGCAATTCTTGGGCCGAACAGTATTGCGCCTGACCAGCGGATAGATCGCAATTCGTTTTTCGTTTTTATTCGACCGAAATGCACACTTTCGCCTGCCCGTGATTCGGGACGCTTGACCTGCTACAATAAAGACTCCTCAACTTCATTGGAGACCTCCGAATGGTTCGCGCGTCAGACCTCGCCGATCTACCTGTTAACGACAAGCTTCAGCTAATCACGGAGCTTTGGGATCAAATCGCTTCCCGGCGAGATGCGCCGATTCTCCCAGAGTGGGTACGGGATGAATCGAATAGACGATTCGAGGCGATGGATCGTGATCCAGGGGGGTGTTTGACCGAGGAGCAAATGTGGCGGCAGGTAGATGGAGCGCGTTGAACGATTCAGTACAGAATTTCCCTCCGACGTCTCGGACGCTCTTTCATACTACGATGCGATCGCAATTGACCTAGGCAATCGCTTTCGCGACGCATTAAAGTCAACCCTTGACGATATTCGCGACCGACCAGAATCGTTTGGCTACACCGACCCGCCTACACGCGGAGCAATGCTTTCCAGGTTTCCGTACACAATAGTGTTCCGTGTTACCGAAAGCCAACTACTATTCGGAGGCGTTTTTCATTCTGCGTCTGAGCCGACTCGTTGGCACAAACGCATGGGGACGAGCTAATAAATAGCCAATGAGAATTTGACTTCGCGTAACTGCGAGAGTTGATCCTCCATTTCTTTTCATTGTTGCCGGTCATCGCTGTTTGAAACGCGATCGCTCAGCCCAAGCTCAAATTCTATGTTCAAGAAGCCCGGTGACTTGCCGTGCCCGTATGGTTTTTGCTTCTAATCCCGACTCTCCGGCGCAGATGATGGTTTTCGATTTTGATTGTGGTATGGCGATTGATCGGTGAAACCTCGTTAGATGATACGCTAATCGCTCCAAATGAGCCAACCTGTATGACGCGATTCGCCGCTTTTGAAGCCTTCGGCTAACCTGATGACAGATCTTCATCCTTCGCCCTCCTGAAGACGTTTCGATTTTGACCGACG
>JBGSNA010000092.1:0-5558 GCA_041739875.1 Pirellulaceae bacterium | reverse complement strand
GTCAAAGGCAAGTAACCGCCCGCCTTGATCCATAGCCATCGCCGACGGCGGATCGGCGGTCACAACGGGTACGGTCTCGACAACAGCAGCAACGGGATCAATTGCTGGCGCAGTTTCTTCTGGAGCTTGGGCGGGGGCTTGGACCGGCGTTTCAACAACGACAGCGGGTTGCGGAACCGGAGTTGGATTAGCGGCTTCTGCCGCCGCATCAGCCCGATTTTGTTCCGCTCTTGCCTTCGCTCGAGCCATCATCTTATCCTCGATACTGCCTCCTCCTCCACACCCGATAACCGATGCCAGAACGGTCACCAACAAGACGATTTGTGGTGTGGACACGGAGCGCGGCAGCTCAATGGGATTCCACCAATTCGCGGCCCCATCAAAAAACTTTGGTAGCCATTGCGAATTCGAAAAAATCAGCGATCGAAATTGATGTGTCATACCGAACAACTACTGCTGCCAATGGAGCGAAATACGCAACGACTACGAACTGCCAGATCCAAACGCCATCGAAGCCGGTAGGTAGGTATCATGCTGCACACAAACCTCTACTCTTACTCTCCCGTGGGAGAGTCGGCCTCTCAGGGCCGGAGAGGGCCGCTCCCCGGCCAATCCTCCCACGAAGCGCGGGACGGTAAAGTCGCTACTCTTCTAACTAGTCGTTTGCAATGACCTGCCACGCATGATGTGGCCGACTGAATTGTCGCATAGTTCGGGCAATTGGTGCACCTAATTCACCCGAGAATACCCTGAGCGATTTTCATGAATTTTCCATGAAGACTGGGTCAGTCAGATGAAAAGTTTTTGTTCCCGAAAGGTGAGATGAACACTCCACTAAAGAAAGACGATGCATGGAGTTCGGTACGACTGTCTCGGTAGCCAATGCCGTCCATTTGACTCGTCGTTAAGGTCGTTGGTGTCGGAAATCCAGGGTTGAGCAGCAGGTCATCATTGAGATCGAGAAAACCTCGTACCGATCCATCTGCAAAAAGTAAGTTCAAAAGCATGCCGCCGCTGCCTTGATGTACCGCAAACCACTCGCGGGTCGACTGCATGTACATTTCGTTTCCACTGCTACCCGTTGGTGCAAGACAACTTTGCGTTCGGTCGCACTGCATTTGCTTCGTAAGTCGAGAGCCATTCGAGCCAATTCGTTTCAGCCGCTTTTCCGACAAGTGATAGAACGCGGGACCCTCAAGGACGGATTCGCTAAGTAGAGTCCCGCCTGCCGCAAACAATCGCGTGTCATCGTTGGTACCCGCAAAATAGCCATCGGGACCGTAGCCAAACGTTACGGGGCTGAGTGCTTCGTCGATATCACCCGGTGCCGCATCACCGACGAGAGCGATGATACTGGATGGGATATCCGATCGATTTACGTAGGCATCAGTCAACGGACCGAGAGTTTCTCGGCGCCCTTTCAATCCTTGCTGAGCTGCTTGGCCACCCGTTCGAATCTGGTTGTTGGCGGCATCGAAAGTCACTCGTGGTGCGGTGTGATTCAAGAACCAAGACGTTGCGTAATTTGTGTTGTAGCCGCGTGAAATGAACGCACGGCTCACCAAATCCAACCGCTCGCTCGTCAACTTTTTCGTTTTCGCGAACCCGTCACTCGCGGACCCGGGCCCCACGATCCCGTTGTATTCAAGGGCACCAGCGACACCATCGCGATAGCGAGACACAAGCGATCCAGTTAAGTCATTCAAACCATCGTTTGTCTTGATCCCGTAAACCTCCAGCAGTTTCTCGTTCACTCGAAGTGGATTGCTCGGGCAAACCAACGATTCGCCCGTGAGCGTTGAGCTATTGATTTGGTCCGCGACCCAGCCATACGTATCTAAACTGCCCTCGCGTTCGTAATCAAACATTCCGGTGGAGTAAGCAGAGCCAGGGGATTTTTGCGAAAAAACATGCAAGCCAATCCCTATTTGGCGAAGATTGTTCGTGCAGGCTGTCCATCGCGCAGCTTCACGCGCCTTCACCACCGCGGACAACAACAACGACGCCAAAATTGCGATAATGGCGATAACAACCAATAGCTCGACTATCGTAAACCCGGCCAGCGAGCGCCGATAGCGACGCGCAGACGGCAAAACGACAGATGTGTTCGACATCATGGAACGACCTCAGACAGTGTGAGTGTTTCATCGCCTCGTCATCCTCGCAAATCGATCGAGAACGTTCTAGTGATTCACCGGGAATTCATAATCGAAAGATTTTCTACACTTCTCACTGATCGCCAGCACCGGTGACCAACAAATTTGCATTCTGTCATTAAATAGCAAGCAATATTGAGCCTGAGGCGCTAGCCGATCTCAAGATTCGTTCAGTCGAATATCGGCTAGCGCCTCAGGCTCATCATTCATCGATTAAAAACGCTGATTCTCTTGGAATTGCCAGCCTGAGCGCCGGCGATCAGCGAGAAGTGTCAGACTTTCGCCCAAGATCTTGGACCTTTGGAGAAAGCCGAAACAATACAAACAGAAACAGGGCGATTCCGGCAACGCACAGATTTCATGTTCGAGCGGAACATGAGTACTCCATCTTCAATGTACCCATCACGCTTCGTCGTGATGATTGCCAACCAAATAGAAGAATTGTTCTACGCTCGATCCTTGAACTATCTGAGAAGGGATTCGATCCCATATTGGCCCGTTGCGTGAAGAACCGGTCCCAAACGTTGGGTACCGTGCTTGCACGCATCGAGAACTGCTTACCCAGCATTCGTTGCGTGCAAGCACAGCATCCAACAACGAAGACCTACAATCACAACGATTCAGCCACCCTAAATAGAATCGGTTTGGTGCGAAATGGATCGTCCCGCTGCTCGACGTCGCCATGCTGAACATCACACGCCACCTGTCCGCCCCCAAGTAGGCCGGTAGCAAGGAGCGCAGCGACACCGATCCGGCAACTCACCTCTCGCATCCGAAGCATCATTCCCAAAAATGATCGCTCGCCCAAAACCATAAAGCCCCGTATTTTGAAGGGGCTTCAATTCCGGAAGGCTCACACTCAAGTTCGTCAGAATCGGCCAAATCGCATCGGTACTCCCATCATCGACCACCACAATTTGATGGGGTAGTTGCTTCAGCGAAAGTTCCAGATGCAAATGCTGGATTGTCGACGCAATGCATCCCGCCTCATCCCGAGCAGGAATGACGATCGATAGCAGCGTCAAAGATACAGGTAAGAACATGGAGGTAGGAAGATAAAAAACATCGGGAGAGATACCGTCGCGTCCAAGATATTCCTACCTCCATGTTCCTACCGAAATCATGAACCAGCGATCCGGCGTCCGGCATTCCAATCGAGCTTGTCGCGGGCGATAAGCAATCAGACTCAGAGACAACCGTCTATCCGCAGGTCGGTGCGCGCGAGCGCAGACCCGTTACAGAAGAACATGCCCGAAGAACTGATCCAGCCGCCCAACATTGGCATGCTGGAGATCACGGGCGGGGCTTTGACCGAGCGTGCAAGCCGCCCCGACGTTTTGAGTAGGCCGGCAGCAAAAAGCGTCAGCGACGCCGATCCGGCAACTCCACTCGCTGGCGCCCCATGCCGGTATTCAACGACAGGATGCCGTCAAAGCGGTGCTGTCCAGTAACCCAGCGAATTCAAGTGACCCGCATGGTTCGCTCGCCTCACCAAAACACGACCCACATCAAAAAGCGGCGATAGGCAGAGAACAATGGGTTCGCGACAAAGCGGACAAGTGGGCCGGCGAGATAAGGTGACTCGATGACGCCGATGGTCACCGCTAAGAACTCAGCATCGCTGATCGTTCGTCGTGATTGAATGAAACGACGCGAGCGAAGTGATTGCCGAAAGAACGCCGGCGAAAAGAAACCTCGAATTGCAACGAACTTGGCCCCCAGCAATCCGTGTTGTGTCGCATAAATCAACTGCCCGACTTCCATTGCAAGGATCGCTGGCGATAGCAACAACAACGTAGCGATACGATAGTGGACCGCCAGCAACCACCATCGGTTGCGTTCCAAATACTGATAGCTTCGCACGCCCGCAGAGTACCGGTACTTGTGGTACACCACGCTTTGGCCACAAAGATGCGGTGGATGTCCAGTGAGATGAAGCTTGATCCCAAGTTCAGCATCTTCGAGATACATGAACAAGTCCGATGTGAACAAACCGAGTGACTTGACAAGCGATTCACGGATCAACACCGCCGCACCTGACGGATAACCGATCGGCCCAGATCTCGGTGCCTTATCACGTTGCTCCCGATAACACGTCGTCAACCCAAATCCCAAGAAGTGCAACGCGTTTCCGGCCGTGTTGATGAGATCTGCTTCCGGATGCAGCAACAACAGCGACTGTGCGGCGCCAACTGAATCGTTTTCCTCAAGGTATCGCACCGCTTCAACGAGAAACCTGTTGTCAACAATCGTGTCCTGGTTCAACAAATAGACATAGTCAATCTCAGTGAATCGTTTCTGCGCCTCAAGCAACGCTTGATTGTTCCCCTCGGCGAACCCAAGATTGTCGGTGGACTCTACGAGCGTAACACGGGGAAACCGATCTCGCACGAAACGTGCGGTCCCATCGGACGACGCGTTGTCCAACACGACACAGTGAACATCCAAACCAATGGCATCCGCCGCCAACACACTCGACAAACAATCCTCGAGTAAATCGACGCCGTTGAACGCCACCACAAGAATTACGATCTTTACTGGCAAAACGACGTTGAAGTCATCATTGTTTTCGTCAACAGAGTTCATTGAGAATCTGACAGAGACAATTGAGGTAGGAGTGAAGCACCACAACAGAGTCGAGGCTGATGCTGTCCCAGCACAGAGTGCAAGGAGCGAGTCCAGATGGGACTACAGAAACAAGTCCTGAGCGATCGATTTCCAGCCGTAGCTGAATCGACCGTAGCGTCCCGCGGCGGCTTCGCGAACAAGCCGTGGCAGACCTCGCAGACGCGTCTCGCGAATTGCAACTCGCAACGCACAATGCAGAACTTTTTCGTCGGCCAATTTCCCGATCTGGGGATGAACCCAGCAGTCGCTGAGCTTCATTACTCGATTACGAACGTCCGTGAAAGCAAGGAGCTGTTTCGAAAAATAGCCTGCGTCCATCTTTCTCGCCGTCTTGAATTGGGTCCACAGGGTCCGCATCTTGTCGCGTTCGCCAACCTGCTGTGACGCATGCTGGCGATAATCGATCAATGTTTCCTCGGCAATCCCAATCCGGCTGACTGAAGACAAAACGAGTGCGATCCAAGCGTCATGCAGCAAATGCATGGAAAAAGGTAAGAGCATATCGAGAAAGGAACGACGAAACGCCATCGTGGCACCCGTAACTAAGTATCGCCGTAACAGAAGATCAAACGCATGCGGAGTGAGAAGTTGCGAACGCTCGCGTTGTGCAAGACACAGAGCTTGCCACAATGTTTCATCCAGTGTCTGAAGCGAAGCATCGACGAGCCTCGCATTTGAAAAGACCAGTCCGACATCGGGCTCGGTTTCGAATCTTGCCATGATCTGCTGCACCTTGGACGGGTGCCACACATCATCCTGGTCACACAAGAACAC
>JBGSNA010000081.1:0-2484 GCA_041739875.1 Pirellulaceae bacterium | reverse complement strand
CGTTCATTATGAATGAACTGAGTTGCACGCTGCGCGGTGGTAGTCAGGCCCGATTGGCGCAGGCAAATATCGACGTCTCGAATCCATTTTCACAATGACGCTAGACCAGGAAGAGGTCAAAAATCTTCTCGTTAACGGATTCAATCGCAACCAATGCTTCGTCGCACCGAGAGCAATCATTACCCCCAGCGACTAAACTGTTACACACCTTTTCCTCATTCGGACACCTTTTCCTCATTCCGGGCTGGGGGCCTTCACGCGGAGGTCCGTGGCTCCTGACCCGAACGCTGGGACCGCTTTTCACAACACCGCTGTCCAAAAAACTACAGAATTCAATTCCGCATCAACTGGGCCCCGGGGCTTTTTTGGCGGTAGCGGAGCAACATCTGGAACAATCGCAGGCTTTGTTAGCAAATGGCAATACGGTAGCTGAAAATGCTGAGTTCTACTTAGCCAGTCTCCGCGCTAAAGAGAGCAGTGATAATGCAAAGCTTTTCATCACCTGGGCTGAACAAACCGTTCCACTCATTTACGATGCAGAGGAAGCAGAGTCATGAAAACCTTCAGATCATGAGACTGATCGATGAGGAACATCTTCGCAATCCGGCGCGAGGTTCGCGTCAAATGATCGACCATTTGGAGGATCTTGGAATGAATGTCAATCGCAAGCGAGTGCAGCGATTGATGCGAAAAATGGGCATTGAGGGAGTATCGCCGAAACGACGAACGACGCTGGTAGCCGCCGGGCATCGTCTATCCGTACCTGCTTCGCGGACTTGCCATGGAGCGTCTCAACCAGGTTTGGTGCAGCGACATCACGTACGTTCCGATGCGCGGCGGGTTCATGTACTTGGTGGCCGTGATGGACTGGTATAGCCGTTATGTGTTGAGCTGGCGTCTATCCAACAGCATGGATGCCGACTTTTGCGTGGAGGCACTCGAGGAAGCGCTGAGTCAAACGACGCCCGAGATCATGAACACCGATCAGGGATCACAATTCACCAGCCGTCAATACACCGGCACGCTGATCAAACACAGCGTGTCGATCAGCATGGATGGAAAGGGACGTGCGATTGACAACGTGATGATCGAACGACTTAGGAGAACGTTGAAGTACGAAGAGATCTACCGCAAGGAATACACCACCGTAACCGATTTACAAAAGGGGCTGAGCAGTTACTTCAACTACTACGCCAGTGAGCGAAAGCACAGTTCGCTCGACCACCAAACGCCTGCGGATGTCTACCGTAGCGGCCGGTCAAAACGAGCCAATTTCTCTATCTAAGAAAATCGCTCCCGTGGTCCTAAAAATGGGGTCCACTTCAGCATGCTATAGCACGGTTTCGTTTGACGGTCGTGGAGCATTGATGACACGACGCTTGACATTGCGCTTCACCGGATCATCACGATCCTTTATTCGTTGTTCGATTTGGGGTTGAGTTCGCTTGATGTATTCAAGGTGTGGGAATCTTGCTTTTATTGCGTCTCTTTCGGTTGATGCATCCAACAGCATGTGGCTCTTTGTTCTCAATTCATCTTCCATTCGCTCACGATCCGGCGACAACGGATCGGATACGTTGCCTATTTCGTTTTTGAGCTGTTCTATAGTCAATCGAATTTCCAGAATTTCGATAGCGATTTCAATCTCTTGCTTGGTGTGCAACGCTAGTTGTATGTATTCACGATTACGCTGGCTTTTGTAGTAGGCAACCATTTCTTCACACAACCTTTTATCGCCACGTTTATCTTCAAGTGTCTTCCGTAGCAACTGCTCGCCGTTGGGGAGACGCTTTGAATCACCCGAAACATTTTCCGACGAACGTGCTTCGCCGTCGTCTGCATTAAGGCAATTCGTGTCACCAGTGACAAAGAGGAATGTCGCAAGAATAAAGCCCGAACATCGTGCCAAACGCCATTCACTAGTCATAAATTGTTCCACTGCTGATGGTAATAATGGCCCGCCTACGCATTAAGGGCGACACTGACCCGTAACAGTACTGGTCAAGAGCACTTGCCAGCTAGGGGTGCATAACCGGGCTTGCAGCTTGCTAGCATTGATCTGGCGATATAGAGGAATCGTCGGCCAGTACACGCAAATGCGTCGAATGGGCGGTTCAAAAAGACATGCCTGATGAGAAATCCGCCAAATGCTCTAGCTTGTGTTGTCGAACATGGCCAAACACATCATTACCTCCCTGCACTTGTTTTTGGCCGCTGTGTTGACAAGAGAGGTCAAGGGGTACGTCGCCAAGGTATTGGCTGAAGCAGCAATCTAACAGCCATTCCCGGTGAGCGCCGCATTTTAGGTCTGATAGGATTGACGGGGGGCAATAGTGTTCGGCACAAAACTTGCCATCGCCTGCAGCAGAATTCTCTTTGCATTTTCTGCAAAAAGCATTGGCTTTGGCACGCTTTTCACGCATGTCCGTTGACAACTTTATTTTCTGCCAAGTTGTCATTCACATCGCGTCAAATCGTGCCCAG
>JBGSNA010000044.1:0-2452 GCA_041739875.1 Pirellulaceae bacterium | reverse complement strand
GCCTTCGCGAGCCATCCGGTCGATGCTGGGTGTTCTTATTAAGTCGGGGTTCGCCCCGTAGCAACCAGCACTGCCATAGCCGTAGTCATCTGAAAGGATGACCAAGATGTTGGGCTTAGTCTCGCTGGCGATCGCGACGGGCGCTATGAAAGAGACAAGGGTAAGCAAACCAATGACGCTGGGTACCAGGAACGATCGAGTGGTCTGCGACATCGTCAGTCTTCCAAATCTTCGAGGTACGGATCGACTATTCATCGTTTGTCTTCATCTTGGTGCGTCGTCGTGGGGTTGAGCCAGATTGAGACGATCGATTCTTATTGTTCTGATCCGCTGGCATGATCACAGTTTTACCGTCAATGGTCATCGTTTTAACGAGGGTAATTTGCGAGTCAACTTGACCGCTTGGTGCGGCATTGCCACCGGGCAGAAACTCGCCGAACGGGCGACCGACGGCATTCAGTTCGACCGTCAATAGCTCACGCATGTGCTGGAGCTGTTCCGCGTACCGAGGTTCGGTGGCCAAGTTGACCAATTCATCGGGATCAGATTCCAAATTGTAAAGCTGATCGGCGTCCCAGAACCCCGGGTGCTCCGAGCCACGGGTGCCGATCCCAAGACGACCGATGTAGGACATCAGTCTCGGCAAACGGTCGGGGCTGGAACGCTTGATAACGTCAATTTGTTCTTGCGGGTATCGCACCGCGATGTACTTCCAGCCCTTTGTGGCGATCCCGCGGGCGCACCCCATTTCGAGGTAGACATGCTCCCGAGTTTGCTTCTTGTTGCCCAGAAGCAATGGCAGGAAGCTGATCCCGTTCGTTCGAAAGGCTTCTGGCTTGTTCACTCCAGCCAGTTCTAAAACAGTGGGTACCCAATCGACGTTTTGCACCAGTTCATCGCATGTTGCTCCAGCTTTGATGTGACCCGGCCAGCGGGCGATCATGGGAATGCAAACACCATCTTGGCTAAATAGCGATGATTTGCCACGGCTTCCGTGATCAGGTGCGAACAGGACGAACGTGTTGTCATCGATACCGAGTTCCTTGAGTTTGCGAAGCAACACACCAAGCGCATCGTCGATCCACGCTTCGCCCGCCGTAGCACTTCGCGGATCAACGCCATGCTGCTTGAGCGTTTCGAGAAGCTCAGCCCGCGGGGTCATCACGTTGGGGGCAGATTTCAGTTCACCTTCGCCTGACACAAGCGGAAAGTCCATCGACTTGCGCCACGATCCTGTGCCACCATGAAGGAGTGTCGGGCAGTAGTGCAAGTAAAAGGGCCGATCCTTATTTTCTTCGATGAACTCTAGGGCTGCTTCCTCGGTCCACTCAGGGTTATGGTGGTTGTACGGCGGCTCGAGGTTACCTGCATAGACATGCTTTGCCCACGAGAAGCCAAGTTGCTCGATATAACGTCTTAGCACCTGTTCGTTGTGCACGAAGAGAGCTGACGTTTGTGGGCCAGCTGGAGCGGTCTTGGAAATTTTCTTGAAGCCGTCGTCACCACGGAAGAATTGTGGAAAATCTAACTCCGATTCGAGATGGAACTTGCCCACCCAACCTGTCGCATAGCCAGCCTCTCGCAACACATTCCCTATGTTCATGCGATCCGTTTCGAGTGCCATGTTGAAATTCGGATCGCCTTGCCGGTTCAGCCCACCACACGCGTCGTCGTAGCGTTTGCTCGTCGAGCAACCTGCATATCTACCGGTGGCCCAACCATAGCGTGACGGTGTGCAGACCGCGCTGCTCACGTAAGCACGATTGAACTTCATTCCTTCGGCCGCCATCTGATCGAAGTTCGGCGTGTACGTGTTGCCGCCGTATGCTGCGATACTCGACTTGTCCTGGTCGTCGATCAGAAACAAGATGATGTTTGGCTTTGGCGAAGTGGCGTAGGCAGCCGTTTCGAAAAAGCAGACCAGCACGAGAGCGAGATAAATCGGCAGCTTCATTTTCAAACTGGCTTGGTGGAGGAGTATTGGTCCCGGTAGCAGAAAACGTGGGACCGGCAGGTGTTGATTGTAGCCGCGGGCTCAAACCCCCGCGACAAGAATGGGGATGCTGTCGCAACTGGATGATTGATACGCCTTAATCCAAGTTCGTTTTGAACAGGTACACACTGTCACGATTATCATAAACGATGAGTTCTCAGAGCGAGTCAATTAAGTCCCCTTCCGCGTTCATGCCATTCAGGCAATATCCGAAGGTGCGGGGGCAGGATGCGGTAGGGTCGCGACCGACTCGCGCGTTGCAGATGATCTGCAATTGCTGGTTGGCGCAGTCGACTTAATGGGCGCGTTCACGGTGCTTTCCGGTACGGACCCCGACTCCGCAGGACTGATTCTGCAAGCGTCCATTGTTGCTCTTGCGAACGCCCAAAGCATCCTAGCGATCGATACCGAATTGGAACGCCGGGCGGCGAATAACTAGTACACCTGACACCCTGAAAC
>JBGSNA010000035.1:0-46428 GCA_041739875.1 Pirellulaceae bacterium | reverse complement strand
TCCGAGATCACTGGCGATCGCAAGTACCTGGAACCCATTCCGCGAGCTGCCGCGTGGCTGAAGCGATCGTTGCTTTCCGACGGCCAAGTCGCTCGCTACTACGAGTTAAAAACGAATCGTCCGCTCTATATGCAGCGTCACGGCGACAAGTATGAACTGACGTATGACGACTCCGATTTGCCGGATCACTATGGATGGAAATCACCATCGAAGCTCAGTGAACTTGGTCGCGATTACGCGTTGGCGCGCGTCGGTAAATCACCATCGACCGCGAACTCGCAAATTGATCTCGGCAATAAGGCAACCAAGATTGTCGACGCACTCGACTCAAATGGTCGCTGGGTCGACCGCTTTGACGGCACGCGGCTCGTCGGCCAAGCCAAACTATCGATCGGCCAAGAGTATCTATCGAGCCAAACGTTCAGCGACAATCTAACAACGTTGAGCCACTACGTCTTGTCGGGTTCACGCGAATGAACCCATGCCAAGGATAATGGAACGCTCCAGTGGACTCCGGCCACGACAATCTAGCGATACGAAAATTGAGCGGTAGCCGTAGTCTCTCGACTGCTGATTACACGTGTCCAGCTAGCGGAGTACCCAGCGGGAAAGCGATGCGAAACCGTTTCGCCTGGAGCGACCTCAAACACGTGATAGTCGACCCAGAGTCCGGTGCCGTCGAGGTCCACTTGCAATTTGAATGATACCGGCTCAGCCGACGTGTGGGAGAGTTCGACTGTTTTCTTATCGTAACCCGTCATGAGATACGGATCCGACGGTACATTCTTTGACACGAGGGTGTTCAGCCAAGGGCCGCCGTCACCCACGGGTTTGCCGAACTTCCATAGATCATCGATGCCGCCAAACCAAAGCGCCACCTTGTTTTTTGTGTCTGCGAACACGTGACCATCGTTGGTTGCGTCGGCACGCACTCCAGCGAGTACTAGCAAACCGTTCCATGTGCAGTAGTCCGTGATCTGTTTCGAGTGACTTGAAACGGGACGCATCAAGTTGAACGCGGGCGGCGCACCGTTTGTGACCAGCGGAACTTCATAGAACGTGCCATGAATATTCGCGAGTTGACGCTCCGATTCCACTTCTCGGGTGGCACGCGGCCAACCGGACGCAAACGGTTTGTCGTATGCTGCGTCGCCTTTCGGCAACCGAAGCTTTACGCCGTGGTGTTCCACGATCACGGAGGCCTTGTCGACTGTGAATTCAGGCTCAATTTGAAGCAATTGATCGAGTTGCGAGTCTGCCGTATCGGTTTCGAATTGGAACTCCGCCTTGGTGAAATCAAAGAATCGATCGTCGCCGGTGATCACTCGCAGATTTCTATTCCTCTTCGCCGCGTAAACCCGAGCGCTGAGTGCCGTTGTGTCATGCACATCCGCCAATCCAGCAAATAACATTTGATTCTCTGGTGTCGTCCCATCAACGAAACGGTTCGCTGTTTGATGCAAATAGGCTGTGGCGATACAGTCACTGTCAGTCGACAATCGCAACCACACAGCATCAAGGTCGTGTGGCAACAGGTAGTTGACATAACCGTTCGCTGGAACCACGAGTTGCGTGAAGCTGGTCCAATCGCCATTTCCCTGGCGATCCACTTCCAATCGAATTGCAACAGGCTTTGAGTCCCTTGTTTCCTCTACATTTGCGTCTGTCGGAATGGTTACTTTAGCATTTCCGATGCCAGTGATTTTTAGTCCGCTTGCATCCAATGAATCAACGAAAGCCATGTGCGGCATCCCGAATGAGCCTGGCCTATGCTCCGTCTCATTGCTAGGAATCGCGATCGTCCCAGCCGTGAATTCTCGCGAGTAGATCACGTCTTTGTATTCTCCGTTCCAAGTCAACGACAACTCCGTCGCGTTCCACTCAGGCGACAACGTCGTTTCGCCACGCCCATCCACCACGAGATAAACGCGAACGGGTTGAGTGACTTCAAACGCGTAGCCCGGCGCAGCCTGGTGCCAATCACCGCGATCGATCGTGACCTGTGGAAGTTTCGCGAGAGCATCGGGCATCCTCGTGATCTTCTGAGTTCCAGTCGCACGAAACGCCTCGGGTCGTGTCGGTTTGTTGACTTTGCCGACGGCCAAGTGCAGCACGCGTTGATCGAAACCAGCGATCAAGAACGGATCGGAGGGCGAATTCGCTGAGACATTATCTTCGATCCACGGACCTCCGTATGCGCTTGCTGGGCCCCAAGACTTCAATGCATCGTAGTCGCCGATCCACAGATTCGTCTGTGGTTGACCAGCCAGCGGGTTCTCTTGGATGCTCGTTTCATCCGTGGCCAAGACAAGCTTGCCGTTCCAATCACAGAAGTCCGGCACGTAGCGCAAATGACTCGCAATCGGACGAATGCCGGCGGAATTTTTCGAAGAGAACGTCTTGGGAAAATCAAAGAACATGCCATGCATATCCATCATCCAGCGGCCATGGGTGATTTCGCGAATGCGTGGCCACTCGGTATACCAACCGTGCAGTGCATCGTTGCAAAATGCGGCTTTGGGCAGTAAGTACGTGGACCAGACACCCTTGTCGAGCACCTTCAACCGAAGGCTGCGACGATCCCAACCAATTGCCCAAATCGGGTCATCGCCGTCGCTGCCACCTGCGATACCGGCTGGTCCGGTCACGTCCGTGAATTGGCGACGTTCGATGATCGTCCAGTCTTTTCCATCAAACTCTGCTAAGACACCGCGTTCTTCAGGGTTCTTTGCGTGACCGCCGACGAGCAAGTCGTTGTAATTTCCAGCTGCGTGTTCGCCGTTGTTGGAGACCACAAGACGCCCTTGCGAGACATAAGCACCCTTGCCGTGCCAGCCTGGGACGGGCTTCTTAAACAAGCGAGTGACTTCGAGCGTGTGAACGTTCGCTTCCCACACGCTGCCTTCCATGTCGATGTAGTAAACCATGTTCACGGGATCGACCAAATGCCGCGTGATCGCAGTGACACGCATTGGCATCTTCTCGATCGGTATCACTCGCACTTTCCCTGATGCATCGATCAAATAGTGAGCGATCAGCAACTGTTTTGATTCGTGGTGGATCATTCTACCGGCCGGTGTACCGCCCACGCTTTCCGGATGGATCGTCATCTGGAAAGCGTCGTCGACGGAAAACAGTTTGTGTTCGCTGCCTTGAGGCATATGCGGCGCGTAGTTCACCATCCACAACTTGCTGGCCCATGGAACAACGGCACCGATGCCACATTCGTTGTGCCCTTGTTTGCGATGTGCGCCGTTCTGGCTATAGACGCCATACACAGTCAAATGAGGCCGCACACCGCTGATTTCGAGTGGCGGCGTCTGTGCGTGTAGAGTTGTCGAATCGTTCAACCCCGTCACAACAACGATTGCAAGAAAGAGAATTGCAAGATAGAGCCAACGACGCGACATTTTCCACCACTGATTTAAAAACGAAAAAACGGTGGAGACCCACTGTGGGCAACCACCGTGAACCACCACCGTCAAGAGTTTACACGGTCGCAATAGGACCGTATGGACTACGCGACACTAGTAACGATAACGAGATCAAACACCAGCACCAGTAGCTGGTGGAGTTTCGATCGCTTTGTTCGCATCAATCTCGGTCTGTACTTGCTCGGGGGTGAGGTCGTTAGGAACGAGCGTGTTTTCGGTGCTGCCACCACATCCGAGAAAACAAACGACGCTGAGCAACAGGACATACTTCATTTTTAGCCGACACCTTTTTTGAATCGTTGACTTAAATTGTTGGATTACGAAATTAGATCTAGAGCGAATCCGTTTCGCCGGAGCCGATCGAGCCAAGTGCTCCCCACAGACCGTACGGACTCTTTTGACCGACATTGTTATTGTCTCGGGAGATGCTTGGAGCCGCCTTGTTACCAGCATCAATGCTCTCCGTCACAAACTTGACGGCACCGTCGGCCATTAGAATGTGACAACCGCCTTGATGTCGACTGGCCGCACTGTAAACACCATGTTCCCACAGCGTACCATAAGCATTGAAACCAAAGACGCTTGGTGAGTTCGGTGGCAGCACCGTGTTGACGGCCGTACCGACCATCAATCCGTCATACCACCGTTGACCGCGAGATTGTGCAAAGTAGGTGTAGACACCGACGCCAGCGGCATAGAACTTAGGTCTCGCTGGATCGAGCTTGGTTAGCAAGATACCTGGGTTCGTTGCAACGGTGTTTGCACCAGCGGCATTTGGATAGACGTTTTGGTCCATCGCACCGCCGATCACACCACGATCGCCCAAGTAGGTCGCAATCTCGCCCATGGCAAGCGTGTTGCTCGTTCCGTCCAAGATGTCGCGGAAGCCTCGTGGTGCTTCTCGACGAAAAACGCCACGTTCGGCACCCAAGTCGAGAAACGCGTTCGGTGCCGATGGAGGCGATGTATTCCAGTTTGTATTGCGATTGTAAAAAATTCGCTTAATACCATCACCCACGGAATAGGCGTAATTCGTGATGGCTGGACCGCCCGTGGGGTCGGCCGGATCCGATGGGCATCGATACCCAGCGACTTGCGTTCGCCAAGGAATATATGTCGTTACGTCGGCTCCGCCACCAGGACCGAACGCTGGCCAAATTCCGGCGATCGCACCCGTAGGCGCAGGAGTCGTTCCCGCAGGCACCTGCAACGGATTGCTGGTCATTTCCCACAAACCTTGCTGCTCAATAAACGGCAATATCGCAACCAACATGCCCAGTCGCCCAACGTGTTGCCGAGTGCCGCTCCCGGCGGCCGGCAGCTTGTCGTACGCCGCATGGTAATTGTGCAGTCCCAATCCAATTTGCTTGAAGTTGTTACTGCAACTCATGCGACGAGCCGCTTCACGAGCCGCTTGGACCGCTGGTAGCAAGAGCCCAACCAAGACACCGATGATGGCAATCACCACCAGTAATTCAACCAATGTAAATGCGTGTCGCGAACTTTTTTGATCCTTCATGAATCCACCTTTTGGATAAGAGCTAAAAATAGGAAAGAACTTCAGTGAGCAGGGATTAGTGAGCAGGGACGAGCTGGACGGCATCGACATGTGTGATGCCACCCGAGTCGCCAGATCTAATTGTGACGGTGACGGTTTCGCCAGCAGCTACCTGGATTTCTCCCAACGAAGCGAATCCAAGTTCCAATTCAGGCGGTGATTTCATGGACATCCGAACGGTGCGAGTCTCATTGGGTGTCATGATGGTAATTGGCACTCGGGTGCCACGGTTCTCATGTGCTTGATAGGAAACACGCACTTCATATCGGCCTGGTTCCTTGACTGCCAATTCGAATGTCGCACACGCCGGAGCTGTGTCCGAAGCGTAAATATACCCTTCGCCGACATAGCCCTTCAGTGAATCACCTGGGCTCCACTCACCTTCAAGTACCGCGTCTCGGTCATCGAGAACGATTCCCGGCAATGGCTTGTTGTTAACGTGGTAAGACGTCGACTCGACAGGGATTGTATACTCATCGCGAAAATTTGCACGCCGAGCCGCACCGGGAATTCGCAACATTGAATCTAATTCGGACCAATAGTTGTAGTACACGTCTCGCGGCAGGCACTCATGAGCGCGACAGATCGAAGCGGCTTTGCCGACGACTTCACCCATCATGCCGCACGTTTTCATTACTCGGACGGTCCCAAGCGCTTCATGGGTGACACTGATACACCGTCCTGCCATGAACAAGTTGTCGATATTGCGGGAGTAGAAACATCGATAGGGAATCGGGTATCCATGCATCCGGTCGACACCCGCACCGAACTGCGCGATCGAAATGAATGGATTGTCGGGATACTTTTGCGCGTATTGTTTCTTGGGATAGTGCAGGTCGATTGACCATGTGCTGGGGACGGTCCCGTCCGAGAATTCTCGTTTGCTAACAATGTCCTCTTGTGTCAACACCACATCACCGACCAAACGACGCGACTCACGCGGGCCGCCGACGAAAGCAACCCAAGTCAAGAAAGCCGTCGCATGATCGGCGGCGCCATCGCGGTTTTTCATCGCGTTGAAGGCACCATAAACGGCGCGCAAGTTCCAGTCGCGAATGCCTTCGGCATCGTTCAGTGCGTCTTTATCAAAACCCGATTCCCAAAACCACTCGCCATGATGATTTCGCGGGTATGGAAAATCCTCCATTCCCAGATCCAGCGCCCACGGGGTCTCCGGGAAAGCAGTCGGAGTTTCCGCTTCGTCCCAAGCCCACATGTTGCTCATCCCCATGCGGCCATCTGGCTCCATGTTCAACTCGGCTCCCGCAAGAAATCCGATTGTTGCATGTCCGGTGCAATCGACGAACAGCGGTGCCACAAACTTGGTGCATTGACTTGTACGTGTATCGAACGCTTCGATGCTCTTGATGCGGTTATCATCGACGTCGACTTTGTACGCATGATGATTGAGAAAGAGATCAATGTTGGGCTCTGCGCGAACGATTGCTTCTTTCTTGGCATCCTCAAATTCTTCATACGCACCGGGAGACTTTGAGGCACGATCAGCTACTTCTTCGATGATCTCGCCAATTCGCCGATACTTTCCGCGGCGCACATTGCCTTGCGCCCAAACACGCACCTCGCTTGATCCGTTACCGCCCAGAACTGATCGATCTTGGATCAAGGCCACGCGACAACCGGCTCGCGCCGCAGAAATCGATGCTCCGAGCCCAGAGTAACCACCGCCAATCACGACCAAATCGTAGGGTTCAACGGATTTCGCTTCGCTATCAAGTCCGAGCATTTTGCGACGCCACGTGGCGAGAATCGAATCGTCGTTTGGCGGGGCCGCATTGCCCTGAGTAAGAAAGATGGCATCGCAACGACCATCAAATCCAGTCAAGTCGTGAAGCCTTATCTCGCAACTTGGCTTCTCAAGCACCACAGTGCCACCATCTTGCCAGTGCCAGTCGGCTCCGACCGTGCCAAACGTTGCTGCAAGTGGTTTGCCGTCAATCAAGACCTGAAATCGCCCCGGTTGGCCGTCTGCTTTCCAACGAGCAACCCAATCTTTCGTGCGGACAAAAACACGATATTCGCCTGCCGCAGGAACCGTGACCGAACCGGTTGCATCGCTAACAGGTTGTCCCAATCCGTGAGCTAAAAGATACGCCGATCCCATCTCACGAATGAACTGTGTATCCAGACTCCATCCGCCGCTGAATTCAAGCGACTCGGCCTCAACAAGCACGCTTCCCGAATCCAAAATGCCGTCTTCAGCTTGGATTTGCATCACAAATGCAGCGAAAAATACAACGCAAGCCAGAGTTCGACTCGTGGCGAAATGTTGAAATTGAAATGGCATGTACGAAAAGGCGAAGTGGTGCGAAGAGGCGAAGGAGTAGAAAGGGGTCACTCTTTGGAGGAGTTTTGTTAGAAAAGAGCTAGTTCCGGAGAATTTGGACGCTGAATCCAGTTTTTTTTCCAAAGAAGTTTTTATAGAGTCCAAAATGGGAGTGTTTCGCTCTAGTTGCTTGGCGGAGACTCAGGCTAGTGAGACCAAGCAGTGCGTGTAGAAACAGACGATTTGCCGACCGACCGCGAGGAGCCAGACGCATTTTTGCGTTTGTTTACGAAGCACCAGCGCACGATCAGTTTGTATTTGACGAGCTTGCTCCCGACCCAGCAGGACGTCGATGACGTGTTTCAAGAAACGAGCCTCGTGCTGTGGCGTGAGTTTGGGAAATTCGAAATCGGGACTAACTTTGGTGCCTGGGCATGCACCATCGCCTTTAACCAAGTGCGAGCTTGGCGGTCGCGACGAAAACGCGAATCCCTCGTGTTCAGCGATGAGTTCTTGGAAGCCGTTTCGGAAGAACTGATTGGTAACGTTACTCATTACCAAAACCGGTTAAGAGCACTCGATGGTTGTATCGAGAGTCTGCCCCCGCATCATCGTGAATTGGTGCGGCATCGCTATGAATCGGGTGCGTCGGTTGAAGAGATCGCTGTGCAAGCAAATCGATCGCCGGATGCGATTTACCGGATGTTGAGTCGAGTGCGAGAGACGCTACATGATTGTGTGAAAAAACGAATTGCAAATGAAACTTTGAACTAACGATTAGCCAAACAATGACTCCATACAACATGAGCGAAAACGATCGCTGGTCACGCTATATCGAACTTCGGGACAAGGTACTCGATCATCGCTTGGATGATGCCGGGTTGATCGAGTTTGAGCAAATAATCTTTGCGGACGACGAAGCAAAGCGAGATTTTGTGGAGCGTTTGCACCAAGAGTCCGCGTTGTTGAATCGCGGGGATCTTGATTTCGACGCCACGTCGATTCCGTTTGATCTTGCGACGCTTGAGAAGGCTTCTCGCCATTCACCCCTCACGAGCAATCTTTCTCGGCGATTCGTTGCGGTGCTCGCAGGAAGCGTTCTGCTTCTGGGCACTTTGTCTGTTGCTTACTTGATCCAACAAAAACAATCGTTTTTGGCGATGATGGGCTCAACGGAAAACTGCCAATGGGGCGCGTCGGATATGTCCACGATGCCCGGGGCAAGGCTGTCTCGCGGACGACTGGTGCTGTTGTCGGGTATCGCGACGCTGAAGTTTCCGCTCGTTGATGTGACGCTCGAGGGGCCCGTTGATGTTGAGCTTGTCAGTACCGAGAGTTGTCGCGTTCACTCGGGACGAATTTTTGCGGAAGTGCATCCCGGCGGCGAAGGCTTTATCGTGGAAACACCCACCGCAACGTTGACCGACCGTGGAACGGTGTTTGGCGTCAATGTAGCGCCTGGAGGCACTTCCGATGTAAGTGTCCTTCAAGGGTTGGTTGATGTGAAGCACTTGGCGACCGGAGAGGTGATCTCGGTCAAAACCAACTCAGCAATGCGGATGTCGGCATTGACCGTCGAACGACTCCATGAACCGTCGGAGTCCACCGCATCGGTTTCTGACACGAAGCCCGATGAAATAAAATATCGTTCGATTCAAATCACGACGGCTGTGGGCAACGGTCGCGACGCATACGTGATCGCGGGGCAGGAACGGCCAACAACCCAAAGCAGTGGCGTGATCCTTGTAAAAGAATCGCTCGAGGAAAGAGGAGCTTGGCGACGAAGAGCTTACTTGCACTTCGATCTCTCTCTTTTGCCCCAGGTCAACATTCACACGGCAAAATTGCAGTTACAAGGTGCTGCGACGGGCATTGGCTATTTGGCTGCGACGCCGAATACCACGTTCGCCGTTTACGGACTCACCGACGAATCACACGAAGCTTGGGACGAAGATTCGCTCGATTGGGAATCTTGTCCAGGCATTTTGTCGAATCGTGTTAATGTGAACCCCAGTCACGTGATCTTGCTTGGAAGATTCGTTGTTCCCAGTTCGGAAACGACGACGCTTTTTAGCATCGAAGGTGAACAACTGGTGAAGTTTTTACTCAGCGATACGAACGGCGGAGCAACCTTGATGATCGTCTCAGAAACCGTTGGCAAGGGATCAAGCTACGTCCATGGTTTTGCAAGTAAGCAGCATCCAAGTCTATCTCCGCCGACCTTGCGACTTGGTGTTTCGGGAAACGATGCACCGCATTGAATGTTCCACATGCGTCGCCTCTTGCCCTGCGGCCTCGAGGGTGTGAGCTTATAATGGCAATGGACGGCGACGGCATTCAACCTAAAGAAATTGACGCGGAACTGGGAGTCGCTGACGGGTCTGCACGCCGTTTGTTTGCTATGCTGGTTCTCCAAGCAAGTCCGTTTTGTTGGCAGTGAAACGGTTTCCGGGTTTTCAAGTCGTTTTCAGCGAGACCAGTCATTTTCTCGTCGCACCTTGACGCGTTCTCGAATCATGAGCCTTTACGCACACGCGTGGAGCACGTGCTCAATGCGCTTCCAGCGGAGGTTCAACAGGATTTCGCCGAAGACTCTCGCTTTATCATGCTGCTGTTTGATTTCGTGCCAGGCCAAGGAACGAAAGTTTTCATGGCGGCTCCAGGATTGGGTGCCAATGGCGAAAGTGTCGGAAGCCGCAGCGTTGTCTTGAAAGCGCGTCTCGCCGAGTGCTCATTCGAGTTTGCGACCTATGTGATCGCTCACGAGTTTGCTCATGCGTACTTGCGAAACGGACCATGGGGCGAAATCAGCGACATCGAAGAAGCCGCTGACGCACTTGCCGCAAGCTGGGGATTTCCGCGACCCAACGAGATTATGGGTCGCTTTCGGTCGCCTTAGGCAGGCCAAGTTGGTGTGACCAGCCCGCAAGGCAAGTTGAAAACTTGCCCCGCGAGCACTCTAGCTCTCGATGCTTCGATCAATGAGCGTGCTTGTACGCTGGGGCATTGGCGTCACCACCCGCAAGCACATACGCGAGCAAGTCCAGGATCTGGTTCTTGTCAAGCGTGTTGAGCAGCGCGGAAGGCATGATGGACACGGGCGAGGGACGACGCGAAAGAATGGTCTTCTTGTCGATCTTTTGCTCTTGAGCCGTTGTAGGTCCAGTTTGAATCGTCACCGTATCATCGTCTTCGGAAAGAATGTTGCCGCTGACATAGATTTCATCATCGAGTTCAAGCATCACCTTCATGTATTTGTCCTCGATGTTGCGAGACGGCTCAATGATTTCCAACAGCACAGCCTTCGGATCCGCTTTGTACTTCTTCACGACATCGACGAGGTTTGGTCCCACAGCGAGACTTGGGCCCTCGGCCGAGACCTTCGCGCCCATCTGGTGGCACTGTGCACAAGCAAGTGTTGTGAACAGCTTTTGGCCTTGCGAGAAATTGCGATGCATCCCAACCATCTTCAATTCTTCGTCAAGGTCAGCGGCCTTCCACTCTGTCGTTTTAACCGTGGGCTCAGGATTCTTTGCGAGAAACTGCTTCAAGTCGTTCGTGACGTACATCGTTCCTCGCATGATCAAGTGGTGACCCGGGAACGAGCAAATGTAAGGGTAAGCACCTTCAGTCGTCGGAGCTGTAAACTCGATGACTTCTTCTTGCCCATGATCCACCAGCTTACTGGACCATAGGATTTCCGAGCTCTCCGGAACATAGTTCACCGCGAAACCGCTGGCGCCGAGCGCAATTGCCTTGAGTCCCACTTCGTCGGCTTTACCTGGATTGACGAGCAAAATGTTGTGCGGCATGAAATCCGGATTGGCAAACGTGAGCTTGACCTTCTTGCCTGGCTTCACGGTCAATTCTTTGACGTCGTACATCATTCGCTCGCGAATCGTTGAGACGCGGATGGTGGTAAGCTCCGCTGTATCGCTAAGGATGCCAGACTTCTGTGCAACGGCTTCTTTTTCTTCAGCGATCACGCCACCACGCATCGAAGCCTCGACATTGAACCACAAGTGTTTGACGGTATTCGCAGCGATCCGAGCATGCGGCTCCGGCGATTGAAGAAGTTGACCGAGTAACTCGAAGTTCTTGACGTTGTGTTGCTGGTGCAACCAGAGCGCTTCGAGCAGATGGTGTGCGTCTTCTTTCTTGTTCGGATCGAATTGCTTGATCCACTCGCGTGTCGCGGCGATGAC
The DNA here is from genome assembly GCA_041739875.1 of Pirellulaceae bacterium. GTDB lineage: Bacteria > Planctomycetota > Planctomycetia > Pirellulales > Pirellulaceae > JBBSJZ01. Next base: position 34,947 of record JBGSNA010000035.1, on the reverse strand, counting down.
TTCTGGTGTGCTACGCTCGCTGAGTTCAATTCGCGTACGATGGCGGATTCCGTCGACTGGCGACTTCAAGTTATCCAGCAACATCGGTACCGGCTGGCCATCGATCGCGACCGGATCTTGTAGCGGACGACCAATGGCCGTCAAGCGATAGATTCGCCCGTGTTTGTGATCGCGATTCGGGTCGCGAACGTTGTGTTGCATATGCCCGATAATCACGTTGTGCCAATCACAGAAATAAAGCGATCCGTCTGGTCCAAAGATCGCATCGGACGGACGGAAATTCTTATCGCCGCTCATGAGCAATCCACGTGACTCCTCGATCGTGGTTGAGCCATCCGCATTGATCGTCGTCACCTTCAGATCGTCACCCGCAGGTTCACCCCACACAGTGCCATTTTCCGCGTTGCGTGCGAGGTCATAGTGCTTGATGCCGAGGAAACCAATCACATTGCAAATCAAGAAGTCGCCTTGCATGGATTCCGGGAAATGCGAACTGCTGACCACTTCACACGCGGTGACTGGGCGGACTTCTTTTTTCAGCAACTCGTGCATCGCGAACCCCGAACCCTCAGGCCGAACTTGGTAAGCACGACCACCCGTACCATCCGTCGCGTATTGGTAACCCCAATAGTCGAATGCGATACCGTGCGGATTGGGCGAATTGTTCGCATGCAGCGAGATGGTGTGTTGGCGCGGATCGAAGCGATACATTGCGGACGCCTCGGCTTGCAGCGACGGCCCCCAAGGGTGCTCGTGGTTGTGCATCATGAACACGCCGCTTTGCCAATAGATCGCACCGTCTGGGCCGTAGATCAAGTTGTTCGCGGCATGGTGAGTATCAGACGAATCAAGGCCCTGGAGCATGATGATTCGCACATCCGCCACATCGTCGCCGTCAGTGTCTTTGAGAAACAAGATTTCCGGAGTGGTGGTGACGATCACGCCGCCATTCCAAAATTCGAACCCGAGTGGATTCTGGACGCGAGCGAACTCCGTCAAGCGATCTGCCTCGCCGTCGTTGTTGTCATCATGCAGAATCACGAGAGCGTCGTTCATTTCCTTGAGCGGTTCCCACTTGGGATACGTTGGCCAAATCGCAGCCCACAAGCGTCCCTTGGTATCGAACTGCATCTGTACCGGATTAATCAGCTCAGGAAACCGTTCGTCGTCCGCAAACAGACTGACTTCGAATCCCTTTGCAACCGCCATGTGCGAGATACCTTCCTGGCCACTGATATATTTCAGTGTACCTTCCTTTTCGGCACTTGAACTTTTGCTACCGCCGCCAACGTTCGAGATGACTTCGATCGGCTTAGGTACGTTGCTGTCATCGACGGTGACGTCGCTACCGCTTGCGACTGCCCACACGCGAGCATCACGGTTCGCGGTCATCACATCGAGCATCGACAACTCGTGTTGCAACACGACAGCATTCGTTTGATCATTGGTAAATGCCAACGTCGAGCGTCCGCCCCAAACGTCGTTTCCGTCGCGAGCTCGATAGCGGTTGTTCCAGTGCATGGCCTTGTCCAGGACAGCTTCACGAAGCTTGTCCATTGAACCCGAGGCCCGTACTTGGCTGCCGAGCACACCCGTCGCAATCACTTCTGCAATCTGACGATTACCTTCTTCCGTTAGATGGACGCCGTTGATCGTCAGCGGTGTGCTCGAGGCGTTAAACATCGCAAGCGAAGGATGGAACAAGTCGACGAACGCGACGCCCGCTTCTTTCGCGGCAGCTTCAGTTGCCTTGGTGTACGCTTCCAATTGGATATTGTGGGCCTTGCCATCCGGCACATTGGGATTGCGTGTGTTTTCATGCGCGATGGGGCTGAAAAGCACAATGCGCGGAAACGATTTTCCATTGGCTTTCGAGCCGCGTGTTCTCTTGACAAAATCAACCAGCTTTTTGCGATAGTCATCCGCCTTCTTCACACCGTCAAACGATTCGTTGTAGCCGAAGAATGCAAGCACGACGTCGGCTTTGACGTACTGCAGATACTCCGTCATCGGCGTCGCGCCTTTGCTGCGCGGAAACGAGTCTGGGCGATCACCACTGGCACTCATATTGCGGAAACGCACTTCTTTATTTGGGAGTGCACTCTGCAGCAACGTCTCCATCCATCCGTCATGCTGCATACGATCCGGCAAACCATTGCCAAGTATTGCAACGACATCGCCTTTCTGGAAAGCAAATGGGAGTGGATCGCGATAGTCGGCGGGCACGTCCGCGAGAGGCGGTTCGCTCACTGCATCCGGCCCCTTGCTTCCGCCCGCGTCCGCTGTTTTAGAACCGCCAACCACGGGTGCGCCAGGTTTACCTGCGTACGTCAAATAGGTTGGGTTGCCTTGCTTTTTGACATCAATCTCCATCATTTCCGGAGACCGGACATCGGCAAGACGAAACATTTCCTTGCGATCGGCATCGAGCAACGTGAGTGTGAATGCGTCCAGTCGCGATTCAAATCCTTTGCGATTCCAAACACTGATTTTCTCAACATCTGTTGGCTGGCCGAGATCCACTTCCCACCACGGATTTGTCGAGCCAGAATTCGTCGTATGAGTCTGGCCGCCTTTGTTCCAATCGGAATCCTTGTTTCCGTCGATGGCTTTCGAGGCAACCCCCGCACCGTTGGTACTCGACTGGGTTGCTTTACCGTTCAACGCTACGTTCTTTTCGCCGTTGAACACCTCAACTTCTGCGAGTGTCAGAATGCGTTTGTCGCCGGGGAGCTCGATGCGCACGTAACGTGCTGGTTTTCCTGTCGTTAGTGCAGCAGCTTTCTTTTTCCGCTTCTTGGTTGCATCCTCTTTCGGCACATCTTTCTTTGCAGACGCTGCATCTTTGGCCTTCGTCTCGTTATTCAACGGAATTTGGCTCTCGAATCCAGCATACGCCTCCGGCTTGATTCCACGAGCATGGGATCCGTTGCCAAATGTATTTGGCTTGAACGGTCCCACGAAAGCGATGTTCGAATCAGCTTGGATCGCGGCCTCCTTACCCATTGCCCAGTAACAAGCGTTAACGAGCATGCGACGATAACCGTCGTTCAGAATGTCTTCTGGAGTCCCATACAACGATGTGAAAACACGTCCAATCTTTCCAGACGCGGACTTGAAGGTTCGAGTCCACTCCGATGGTTGCGGTGGTTTCGTCTCATCCACGGGAGACTGTGGCGTCATGCCATTGAGAGGCTGGGCCATCGTCAAAATCTCGCCATCGGTGGGCGTACCGACGTAACCCCCAGCTTGCACCCAGATGTCTTTCACACCGCGTAGGATCGGGTTTGTCTCTTTACCGTCAATGATCGTGATGCGGGTGCTTTGTGCGTGGTTCTTTCCGTAGTGACCGACCCAAGTTTGTCCCAAGACTTGGTGGCCAAAGCCGCGGTCATAATCAGTGGCCTTGCTGTCATAGGAATACTTCGAGAACGGATCCGAGCTATTCATCTTGAACGCATGCGTTGAAGTCCTCAAACCTACAATAGGACCGCCGCGATTGATGTAATCGTCGAAGTGCTTCATCTGTTCCGGCGGGAAGTTTTGGAACCTCAAGAAAACGACAGCAAGGTCAGCCGTATCGAGCGCTTCTAAACCAGGCATGTTCGAGTTGCCCGCAACGATCTCGCCAGTCTCTAGATCAATATTGAACAACACAGTGCACTTGAAGCCATGATGTTTGGCCAGAATCCGAGCGAGTTCCGGCAGCGTCTCCTCCGAGCGGTACTCATGGTCGCCGGCGAGAAAAACAATGTGCTTGCCTACCCCGGGTCCTGATGTACCCTCGTAAACGAGCGGTGCGGCACTCAATGACCGCGAAAATCCAAGGGATCCAGAAACTGCAACGACTAGGCAAAGCAAAGTGAATTGGCGCAGAATCGTGCACAAACTGCGACTGAAGGCGGGGAGTCTCGTAATCATTTTTTTAGGGTAATGAGGATGAGTTGGGTGGGCTATTGAGAATAGGCGGGGCGAACGCAACGGTATTCTAACCGAATCCACTTGCCGCGTGTTACGTGTCGCGTCCTCCGATTTTTGTGTCTGCGAGTTCTCCCCACGCATCACTCCAATCTCCCCACGCATCACGCCAATCAGTCGCGACGGAACACGAAAGTCCTCGCCGCAACGCCACGCATTGCCGCAATAACATTCTCTTTCGTAGCGGCTTCGATGATCACCATGACGCGATCACCATGACGCAAAAAACAACCGCTGAGTCGCAACGACGCAGGCCTCTTACGCTCGTCACCAGCCGATGCTCAGCGAAACGTAATCGCATCAACCGGAGAACGTCGAACGATTTTTCGCTGAGACCGATGCAATGCCTTTAGAACCACCTGTGCCGATGTCTCAGTTCGGACTTGGGAAAAGCTTGCTCCGAGTCGCTTCCCAATCCTCTTGGATAGCACCGGCGTGCCAGATTGTCATGTTGTCGATGTACATGGTGCCTTTATCCGTGGCTGTGATTCCAATGTTGTAGTTTTCAAATTCAGCACCAATTCCGGGATGGTTGCCGTACAAGCTCGGTCCATCTTGAAAGCGAACTAAGAATTCGTTTCCCTTGATTTCAACCATCACGTGGTACCATTGGTCATCCTCTAACACGAAGTCATTTTTTGCCACGCTCACTTTCTCGTGATCAACCAGAATCTCGCTGCCTTCCGCCCCAAAGTAAACACGTCGCAAGTGATGCCCAGCCTCGATAATTGGCAGCAACTTTGTTCCCTTACCGCCAACAATCTTGAACGAGTACTTCAAGATGACGTCTTTGGGCGAATCGGGGAACTGCAACCGAGGCGCAGTCCCAAGGTGCCCGTTACCCTCCGCTTTCTTCTTTGCTTGGTACTCCGGCTTTGACTGTTTGCCCACAAGCATGCCGTCTTTCGCTTCCCATTGAGTGCCTTGTCCGAGCGCAAAGAGTTTGTCGCCTCGCTTGATGACAAAATCCTTGTCAAAGTCCATTTCCAAATGCACCTTACCTGGGCTAGCCATAATCGGTGTCAACGGGTTCGCGTCAGCGGCACTCACAGAGTGCACAAGCAGGAGGCTGTAAATCAAACCGCATTGAATCATGGTCTTGTTCATGTTCGTCTTGTTCATGGTCTTGTCTCTTGAAGTCCGTACCCATCGACTCAGCCTCACCCATCGAAGGCAAACGTCCAGCGTCAGTCTATCGAAAGTGCGTGATGCCAGGGAAAGCCGGACGCAATTTCAGAAATCTCCACTCAGAAACAAAAACTTTTTCAGAAATCCGACTTGTCGTTCCTTTACAATCGACCGACAAACCTGCTTGTGGAATGGGCACAAATGATCGAACAGTTTTCTAGCGAAGAAATCAAGCTGGCGGGCGGCATGAAGGCGCGTGGCTTGAGGTGGGAACCGCAGGTAGGGCACTATGTCTATGACATGACGCGGCTTGTCGAGAAGTCGTCGCCTTTCCAGGACGGCGTTTACTTTGTACTCAACTATGACTACTTCATGGGCCTGATCGGCGGCGTCGACAAGTTCAAGCAGATGATGATCTGGCTTCCGACGTGGGAGGACGCTCGCAAGATTCTTCGCTCCCTCGAGGTCACCGACGCTGAATTGAGCGAACACTTGCTTCGCGAATCGTCTTTCGAGAACGGCGGCGAGCGACTGGCAACGTACCGACTGATCATTACGTTACTCGAACGAAGCAGCGTCCAATCGCGATTGTCGGGATCGCACTTCAATTCGAAAAGAAACCAGAACCACAATGAAAGTCTTAACGCGTGAACCAGAAGAATTTTGTCGTCGTTGGCGGTAGTCATGGTATTGGTTTCGGCATTGTTCAACGACTTGCAAGCCAAGGTAATTCCGTCACCGTTGTTTCGCGAACAAGAGAACGTCTTGAAGCTCTTGATCATGTGACTCACGTCGAATTCGATGTCATGCTGGATACCGTCACTGCGGACGATCTCCCGAACATGATCCATGGCTTCGTTTACTGTCCAGGGTCCATCAATCTCGGCTCAGTCCGTTCGTTGTCGTCTGAATCAATGCTGGAAGACTATCGGCTGCATGTGATTGGCGCCGTTAAGTGCATTCAAGCAGCATTGCCGGGAATGAAGGCGGCTGAGAAGAGTTCCGTTGTTTTATTCAGTACCGTTGCGGTCGCCCAGGGTTTACCTCTGCATGCGTCGGTCGCTGCATGCAAGGGCGCCGTTGAAGGACTCGCTCGTTCTTTGGCTGCGGAACTCGCACCAAAAATTCGAGTCAATTGCATTGCTCCAGCTTTAACGGACACCCGGCTCGCTGAAAAGTTTCTCTCCAGCGACGAGAAGCGAGCGGCGATGGACCAACGCTACCCGCTGAAACGCATTGGGCAGGTTGACGATATCGCGTCTGCGGCCTGTTTCCTGCTCAGCGACGAAGCCAGCTGGGTCACCGGGCAAGTGCTCGGCGTCGATGGTGGAATGTCGACTCTCCGAAGTTAGAGATCATGGTGCATTGGATACTGCTAGCGCACCTCGCCTCGACGCTTGCGATGACGGGAATTATTTGGTTTGTCCAGATCGTACATTACCCTCTGTTCGCACGAGTCGGCGTTGACGCGTTCCAACGCTACGAAACGGAGAACACACGCGCCACCACGTGGGTCGTTGCCCCGTTGATGTTGGTTGAGTTAGCCTCCGCAATGCTTCTTTGCTTCTTCAGGCCAAGCGAGACATCTCTCGTCATGCTCGCGTGCAACCTGGGGTTGGTTGCCGCAATTTGGATCGTGACCTTTTCAGTGCAAGTTCCACAACATGCACGCTTAACTGTCGCATTCGACGCCCTCACACACTCTCAACTTGTCATCGGCAACTGGATCCGAACGCTGCTTTGGACATCGCGTGCAATGCTCGTTCTCTGGATCGTCGCGCAACAATTTACACACGGAGTCATTGGCCATGCGCAGTGAACGCAATCGGCGAGCTCGTTAGCGATTTAACGCTACCGGGCAATTGAGTTCTTACCACACGCCCAGCCAGAAAGGCTGGGCGATGGACTCGGTAAACATTAGTAGCAATCTTTCGTTAAAACGTGCTGTCAACCGAAATTTACTCTTCGACGAATTGCTTGAGACGAAGCAAGGCATCTTCCCATTGATCAGCAATGGCACCCAGCGCCGCCTGGGCTTCGTCGATCGCCGCACGCCGGGCAACGAATCGACGCTCGCGACCGCGAGTTTCCTGCGTCACGAAGTTCGCACCTTCAAGTACACGCAAATGCTTCGTGACAGCTTGCCGAGTGACGGCCAAGGTCATCGTCAATTGCTTTATCGACTGGGGCGTGCCCGTGCCAAGCTTCAATAACAAGTGAAGACGAGTCTCATCACCTAACGCCGAGAATATCATGGCGTTTCTTCGGGTGTCCGCTTTGCTGGGATTCTTAAGGGCTTGCTTGGACATAGCTTTGTATATTCTGAACTTGTGCAGCCCAACCGCCGTCGTTCATGCGAAAGGCTTCATCACGTCGATGGGCAGGGATGCCGTCAAAACCGGATTCGGTAACCCGAACCAATGTACCGGCTGATGAAACTGCGAGCGTAAACTCGACGAGTGTCCGTGGCTCCGATGAGTAATCAACCATTGGGTCAATTGCGTAAGGACGCCACCAAAAAGCAAAGCGATGCTCCGGCTCAATCGCCTCAACAATCACTTCCATCGTCACGTGCTCGTAACCGGGGTAAGTGATCTGGCCGCGAGTGACTTGGCCAACCACAAAAGGGCCTTCCAGATTGACGCGAAACCACTGACCAAATTCTTGGTAGTCCGTAATCGCCCGCCAAACTCTCGAAATGCTCGCGTAAACTTCAATTTGCTTTTCAATCTTGTCACTTGAGCTTTTATTCATTTGTGCTGTTTCTTTCGCAGGACATTATTGTGCAACCCTTGGGTTGCATGTTAACGTAACGCGATCGATCGAGGCAAGGCACAGGAAAATAATACTTTGACTGTGTCGATTTCGGAGGGCCTCATTCGACTAAGGACATGAGCTTCATTTGCAACGCTTTCAACTGAGAAAACAGACATGAAAAAAACACTACTGCATTCGCTGATCCTCTGCTTGCTTGTTTTGGCCGGAGAATCGATTGGACAAGAACCCAAGGGGCTGCCTGGCCCAACCCAGCAGCACGCTTGGTTAGATAAGTTTGTTGGCAATTGGAAAACGCAGTCTAAAGCGACGATGGGGCCAGACCAACCGCCAATGGAGTGCTCCGGTACATTGAGTTCACGAAAGCTCGGCGGATTTTGGGTGATGAATGAAATGAAGGGAAACTGGGCGGGCGCTCCGATGATTGGAATTCAAATGATTGGCTATGACGAATCAAAGGAAAAGTATGTTGGAACCTGGATGGACTCGATGACCGCGTACATGTGGCGGTACGAGGGCACGGTCGATCAATCGGGAAGCGTGTTGACGTTGGAAGCAGACGGTCCCAACTTCGTGGATCAAGGAAAATTGACAAAGTTTGAAGACATCTACAAGTTCACTTCCGATGACGAAATGGTCATGACTTCACGAATGTTGGGCAACGATGGCAAATGGGTTACCTTCATGTCCGGCACAGCCAAGCGTGACAAATGAAACCGGCCGAGTGACGCGTGTTCCAAGCGACTGGCGCTGCATTCGAGAGGGCGAAAGTTCGTTCGCAGTGGTATCGGTTTGTTTCGTGACACCATTGATGACGTCCACGCCGACACTTGTTTGTTCATCAGTGAACTTCAAGCCGACGATCGAAGTCGAACTCCGTTTATGATTGGGAAACTCTCGAGAAGTTTACGTCTGAAGTTTGTTTCAGGAGTTTTTCCAGAACGATGTCGAATCGTGGGACTGCTGTTCGACTAGTTTTAAAGCAATAGCAAAAGACATCGCGATTCAAGTCGCGTTTCAAGTAACGAGATCGATGGACGACAGAATGATGAAATTTGTTTGCATGGGATTCATTGAGGAATCGAAATACCTGTCTTTGTCCCAAGAAGACGGCCAGCGAATGATGGAGGAGTGCTTTGCCTACGACGATGAACTGAGGCGGGGCGGACACTTTCTCGGTGGCGAAGCGCTGCAATCCGCCAGAAACGCGGTCACGCTGCGAATGAAGAACGGATCAGTCGATGTGACGGATGGTCCCTACGCCGAAACCAAAGAAATGCTCGGCGGAATTCTATTGCTTGAAGCTCGCGATTTGAATCACGCAATCGCGCTGATGTCGCTACATCCCGGCGTGAAGGTTGGGCCGTTCGAGATTCGCCCGGCGGATGCGGAAACCAACAAGCTCATTGCGGATCGCGATTTACAATCCAAGAAAAAAACGTCAGTCGAGATTGTTCACAGGATCGGAATCCGAGGCCCCATCGCGAAGGTGTATCAAGCACTCGCAACCGCAGAGGGCGTCGCAAATTGGTGGACTCGCGACGCGACAGGCGACTGCAATGTCGGCGGATCACTTCAAGTGCGATTTCACTCGGTGAGCGGTGCTGAGATTGGTTCCATGGACATTCGAGTGGTCGCATTGGAGCCGGATCGCCGTGTGCTGTGGCGATTTGATTCAGGGCCTGATGAGTGGATTGGAACCGAAGTCACGTTCGCTCTCATGCAAGATGGCGAGTACACAATCGTGCGATTCAGCCACAGCGGATGGCGTGAGGCAGTCGAGTTCATGGCACATTGCAGTACGAAATGGGCAACCTTTCTCTTGAGCCTCAAGCAACTTGTGGAAACGGGCCGCGGCATGCCTTCCCCCGATGACCAAAAAATTGATAACTGGAACTAAGATTCCAGGCCGATTGAACCACTCTTTGCTGAAGAACCTCATGTCCAAAATGCTTTTTGTGAACTTGCCCGTAACGAAACTGAAGGCGTCGATCGCTTTTTATGAAGCACTCGGCTTTGTGAACAACCCTCAGTTCAGTGACGAAACGGCCGCGTGCATGGTCTGGAGCGAAGCCATCCACGTCATGCTGCTGACACACGACAAGTGGCGAACGTTTACGACCCGCGAAATTCCCCCGTCCAACTCGAGCGAAGTGATGCTTGCTCTCGCATGCGACAATCGCGAATCCGTGGATGCGATGAACGAGGCGGCTGCAAACAACGGTGGGACTGCGGATATCAACCCCATGCAGGACCTCGGCTTCATGTACAACCGCAATTTGGCGGACTTGGATGGTCACGTTTGGGAAATGTTTTGGATGGATCCGAGCGCGATGCCTGGTTGATTCAGTTATTTAATTATCTTAATTCTCGAATAAGTTCGAACCGAGGAGTCATTCAATGAGAGTCATGGTCATCGTTAAAGCGACGAAGAGTTCCGAAGCTGGTGAAATGCCGCCGGAAGAGTTGTTCACCGCGATGGGTCAGTTCAATGAAGAGTTGGTGAACGCAGGCATCATGAAAGCCGGCGATGGGCTCAAGCCAACGTCGACCGCCAAGCGTGTCCATTTCCAGGGCAGCCATCGGACGGTCACCGATGGACCATTCACGGAAACGAAAGAGCTGATCGCAGGCTATTGGTTGTGGGAGGTTTCGTCCATGCAGGAAGCAGTCGACTGGGTGAAGCGATGCCCAAATCCAATGCTCGAAGACTCGGACATTGATATTCGTCCGCTTTATGAAATGGACGACTTTGCAGAACTCGACCCAGACGGGTTCCATCGCCATCAAGAGGAATCGCTCCTACAAACCTTGGCGATGCAACAAGCGTTAGTTCAACCCTATTTGTTCTTCAGCGGGCGCTGCGAGGAAGCTCTCTCGTTTTATGAACACGCGGTCGATGCAAAAGTCACCATGAAGATGCGGTTCAATGAGAGCCCCGATGCAGTTCCCGACGGTATGCTGCAATCAGGCTTTGAAAGCAAAATCATGCACGCATCGTTGACAGTCGGAAAGATGACGATCATGGCGTCCGATGGCTGCAATGATCAATCAAAGTTCGATGGCTTTCGTTTGGCGCTTTCCGTTCCTACCGAAGCTGTTGCTGACTCCGCGTTCAACGCTCTTGCCGAAGGTGGCACAGTCGACATGCCGCTGATGAAGACTTTCTGGTCGCCACGATATGGGATGGTCACCGATAAGTTCGGCGTCGGCTGGATGGTAATGGTGGCAACAAATGCAGTCGCGACCACTTGAAATCACAACGCAAAACACAACTAAACACTGGAGAAATTGACTCAATGAGCGGATCAAAGAAGCTAAGAATTACCGGATGGGTACTGAGTGTCCTGATTGCCTTGTTCTTGATCGGAGCGAGCGCTGTGGGAAAATTCACGCAGTGGGAGGGCAAGTCCGAGATGTTCGCAAAGATGGGCTGGACCGAAGACGTGATGTTCAACATTGGAGTCGTGGAAGTGGCGATCGCTCTTCTGTTCTTAGTTCCTCGAACGTCGTTCGTGGCTGCTATCTTGCTCGCAGCGTATTTGGGCGGAGCGACGGCAACCCATGTGCGTGCCGGAGAACCATTCTTCTTTCCAATCATGATTGGTGTTCTTGCGTGGGTTGCACTTGGACTTCGCACACCCGAAATCTTTCGGCTCGCAATCGGCAATACGAAACCGATCACATCGGAGACTCAGCTATGAAGTACATGCTCTTGATTTACAGCACGGAGAGTAGCTGGACAGACGACGAGCGAAAGGCTTGCATGATTAAGTCGATGGGCATCTGCGACGAATTGGAGAAGCAAGGTACCTACGTTGCTGCCTCGCCGCTCCACTCCGTGACAACGGCCACAAGCGTTCGCGTCGTTGATGGAAAACGCCAAATCACAGACGGACCATTTGCAGAAACCACCGAACAGCTTGGCGGCTATTACATCATCGACGTGGACAACCTCGATGAAGCCATTGCGATCGCTACACGGTTACCGCCAGCGAATAAAGGCACCGTCGAAATCCGGCCACTCTTCGATTTACCAAAATCACCTCAACTCACAACGAATGAATCACCATGAACCGTAACCCTGTCGGCTGGTTTGAAATTTATGTCCAAGACATGCAGCGTGCCAAGAAGTTCTACGAAACCGTGCTTGGGGTTGAGCTGACAAAACTCGATTCGCCAATGCCAGAACTTGAGATGCTGGCGTTTCCCATGAACATGGACTCAGGAGGTGCCTCCGGTGCGTTGGCGAGAATGGAAGGCTGCCCGTCCGGTGGAATGGGAACGTTGGTTTACTTCTCGTGCGAGGACTGTGCGATCGAAGCATCGCGTGTCGAACAAGCCGGTGGTAAACTTTGCAAACGAAAAATGGCAATTGGTCATTACGGGTTCATTGCATTGGTTACTGACACGGAGAGCAACATGATCGGCCTTCATTCGATGCTATAGGAAATCTGAAATGCAAATCAAACAGCGTATTACGCCCTTTTTGTCTTATGCGAGTCACGCCGAGGAAGCCGCTGAGTTCTATGTCTCGGTCATTCCTGATTCCAAGATCTTGCGTAAAGTTTTGAATCCGGCCAATCAGTCGGTGCTGACTGTCGAGTTCGAGTTATGCGGCATGAAGTTCATTTCGCTTAACGCCGGCCAAGACTGGAAATTCACCGAAGCCTTTTCGCTCGCAATTCATTGCGACACACAAGACGAGCTGGATTCACTTTGGAACAATCTTGTCACCGCCGGAGGATCGGAACTGGCTTGCGGCTGGTTGAAAGACAAGTACGGGATGTGCTGGCAAGTCTGGCCATCGCAGCTGCAACCTTGGTTCGAAGCCAATGATCCGCAAGCACTGCAGCGAATGTTTGAATCGTTATGGCAAATGAAGAAGCTGGACATCGCAACATTGCAAAAGGCGTTCGATGGACGTGGTTAGCTGGCCAGTGCCTTGTTCATGATAATCCGCGAGAAACCCGCACAAAGCGCACGCGAGTGAATGCGTCGTAAAGTGCTCAGTCGCTTGCGATTCTACTTTTCAATGAGACACGACAATGAAGTATATTCTATTGATCTATTCCGAAGAGAACGTCTGGTCGCCTGATGAACTTGAAGTGGCTCGCGATGAATCGGTTCGGGTGTGTCACCGATTAAACGACCGTGGACAGTATCTCGGCGCATCACCATTGCATCCTAAATCCACGGCGACTTGCGTACGAGTTCGCGACGGACATTGCACGGTATCGGATGGGCCCTATGCGGAAACGAAAGAACAGCTCGCTGGATACTTCTTGATCGAAGTTGACAATCTCGAAGAGGCCATCGCCGTAGCGGCGACGATTCCTGGTACGACGCGTGGCACGACAGAAATTCGTCCAATCGTCGAGTTGCCGGGTTTGCCTTAGGTGACCGATGAATTCTGGCGAGTTTGAAGATCTCTACCGAAATCAATCGCGAAAAGTGTTTGCCACTTTGATTCGCCTGTTGGGTGATTTCGACCTTGCGGAAGAAGCGACCCATGAAGCCTTCGCGGCTGCCATGGAACAGTGGTCCCAGCACGGCACGCCTGACAATCCAACGTCGTGGCTCATCTCGACTGGGCGGTTCAAGGCGGTGGACATGATGCGGCGTCGAGCACGCCTGTTTGAACTGCAACCGGAACTGGCCCATCGCCTTTCGGAAATCGAAACGACCAACCTATCCATGGCTGAACAAGACATCGAAGATGATCGTTTGCGGCTGATCTTTACGTGTTGTCACCCAGCGATTGATCCGAAGGTCCAGGTGCCTTTAACACTCCGAGAAGTATGTGGTCTGACAACCGAAGAGATTGCGCGCGCCTACTTAATGACGCCCTCTTCAATGGCTCAACGCATCGTTCGCGGTAAAGCAAAGATTCGTGACGCGCGCATTCCGTACGTTATCCCATCGCTGAATGAATTGCCCGAGCGAATCGATCCAGTGCTTTCAGTGATCTATTTGGTTTTCAACGAAGGGTATTCCGCATCAAGTGGCGAGAATCTCACTCGAGTTGATTTATCGGACGAAGCCATTCGGCTGGCTCGATTGTTAGTTGAATTGCTTCCAGACCCCGAAACCACGGGGCTGCTCGCATTAATGCTGCTTCACGAGTCGCGGAGGAAGGCGCGTGTGAATTCCGCTGGAGACATTGTTTTGCTGGAGGAACAAGACCGCACGTTGTGGAACGACGCCTTCGTTGTTGAGGGAAAGCGTTTAGTTGAACAAGCACTGAGATCGCGCCGATTCGGCGTGTATACGATTCAAGCAGCGATCTCTGCGGTTCACGCCGAAGCGAAACAGGCGAGCGAAACCGATTGGCCACAAATTGTCGCCTTGTACGATGTGCTGCTGCGAGCGGACCCTTCTCCCGTGGTGGAACTCAATCGGGCGGTCGCAATCGCGATGCGCGACGATATCGCCTCGGGCTTGTCCATCATTGATGAGATCCTAAGTCGTAACCAATTACGGGATTACTACCTCGCTCATGCCGCGCGTGGCGAGTTCCTTTTGCGACTCGGCAAGAACTCAGAAGCCCGACTTGCGTTCGAGATTGCATTAACGTTAGCCAAACAGGAGCCGGAAAAGCGATTCCTTCGTCGAAAATTGGCCTCGATCCCAATTAATTGATTTGAAGCCAGATTCTGTCACAATTGACTATTTCCCTACGACTCCTCGTTAGCGGCTGCCATGTTGGGTCGCACAATGTTGAAACCGAGGAGAATTTCGTTTGATGACGCAATCCACTGCTGATTTGGTGCGAGCTGCGGCGACAGGAGATCGCGAGGCTTTTGAGATGTTGGTCAGCCGGAACGCTGCGATGGTCACGGGGGTGGCCTACAGCCGGTGTGGCGATTTTGCGCTGAGTGAAGATATCGCTCAAGAAGCGTTCATCGAGGCTTGGAAGAATCTGGCGACGATTCATGAGCCAGAAAAATTCCCTGGATGGATTTGCACGATCGCACGACGCCGCGCGATTGACGCAGTGCGACGCGCCTCATCAACACACGTTGAGTGCACGCTGGGCACTCTGACTTCGGAAATCCCGGACGACAAGCAACTCACTCCCGAGGCCAGCATGTCCAATCAACAAGAACGTGAATTGGTTTGGGCGATGCTCGCTCGACTACCCGAAGCGTATCGCGAGCCATTGATTCTTTTCTATCGCTGCGAAGAGTCGACCCGCGATGTTGCGATCGCGCTTGGTGAAAGCGAAGCGACCATCCGCCAACGACTCAAACGGGGACGCGATATGCTGCGAACCGAAATCACTGGTTCGATTCGCACCACGCTAGGTGCAACCGTTCCCAAAGCCGCGTTTGCTGCAATGGTCATGGCCTCTCTACCTTCAACTACTTACGCAGCAGGAGCGGCAACGGCATCCGCAACCATTGCTAAATCGAGCAGTGCGTTTGGCGCCGCTGCCACGTCGGCTGTTGGTGGTGCAGTGTTTGGTTCACTGATCGGAATCGCCGGGGGCGTGTTCGGTACTTGGATGGGCTGGAGGAGCTGCGAGTATGAAAGTCAACAAAGGTTCATCTTGCGCCAAGCGTTGCTTTACACTGCTGGACTCGTTGTCTTCTTTATCCTGTTGGAGATACTGATAAAACTTCGCGTGCAGGGAGCGATCCCAAACGACACCGTTTATGGCAGTTTGCTAGTGGGGCTGATTCTTGGAAGCCAAGGATTGAGCTTCGTATGGATGTGGCGTGATTTTCGCGGCTACAAACAGATCGCAGAGTATGCGAAGCAGAGCGGGGAGCCGATGCGTGAATCTGCTAAACTTCGGATCGATCAAATTCGGGAACAGACTCAGGTCATCCACAACGACAGCAGCATCACGCATGAGGCATTTCGGTGGAACGCTGGCGGTTGGTTTGGAAGTTGTGCTGGAGCTTCGGCGTGGCTGATTCCGTTGGCCGGAGTCGCATGGTGGCACGGGGCGATCTCAATGGCAATCGTCACATGTTTAGCCTTTGTTGTTATCGTCACTATCGCGTTTATCCTCTGGCGATTGCGTGAACGCCTTGACGCGTACATCGCCCTTCAGATCTTCGTTGCCTTTGCATTTCTGGCAACATCTTTCGTATTCGCGGGGATCCAATTTCTAGGCAACGCCAAGACACAGCAATTCGTTCAATGGACGCCGTGGGTTTGGTGCCTGCTCATGATGTTTCCACTGATTTCTCTTCACTTCTGGTGGATGCGTCGCTCTTTTCAACGAAACCTGCACGAATGGCAAAACTGACTTTCCAGTCGGCAATTTGGTTTTTTTGTGTAAGTACTCGACTCCTTACGGTACCAATACTCCTGGAGCGGCAGATAACGTCACATTGCAAGGGTCATGAGTGCTTGAGCAAGATCACAAGACGATCTTCACGAAATGGCTGGAGCAACATAGCTCGTCGGTCATCAAGGTCGCGCGTGCCTACACGCTCACCGCCGACGAATGTCAGGATCTCGCTCAGGAAATTCTGCTCCAAGCCTGGCGCTCCTTGCCGAAGTTCGAGGGCAAGGCCAGCCCTGTGACCTGGTTTTATCGAGTCGCACTGCATACGGCGATGAATTGGCATCGAAACGACCGACCACGACGCTTACACCAACAGCCGCTGTTCGAAGTGCAAACACTGGCTGTCGAACCGGCCGATTCGTCCGAGTCCGTAGAACAGCGAGAATTGGTTGAGCAACTCTATCAAGCGATCCATCAGTTGCCCAACACCGACTCGGCCCTCGTGCTGCTGTATCTGGATGAATTGAGTTATCGAGAAATCGCTGAGGTCATGGGGATTTCGGAAAGCCATGTCGGCGTGAAATTGAATCGTGCAAAAAAAGCTCTGAGCACACTGATGAACGGAGCATCCGATGGAACTTGACAAATATCAGCGGGCCTGGAGATCGACTGCAGCTCAGACTGAAGTCAAAATCGATATGGACTTGCTCGCGAAAGCGGTGCAAAAGTCTCATCGAGGTTTTCAATCGACCATCTATTTGCGTGATTGCCGCGAAGTGGGTGTCTCGTTCTTGATGTTGATCTACTGGGTCTACAAAGGACTAACAGCCACGATGCCTTGGACATGGTGGCTGACCGTACCCGCGCTGATTTGGGTCGCAGGATACATTCTGTTGGACCGAAAACGTCATCCGCAGCGCCCCAGTGAACCGGGTGAGCCGCTTGCCTTCTATGCGAAGGAAGCCTTGACTCAGGTCGAGCATCAAATCTGGTTACTGCGAAATGTTTTCTGGTGGTACCTACTACCCTTTACCATCTCAATGATGGCCTTTTTCTTACATGTTTCCTGGAACGTTTTCAGTACCTGGTGGAGCTTTTCGCTTTCCGTAGTTTTCTGGAGCTTGTTCGTGCTCGTGATTTATGGCGGAATCTATTGGCTGAATCAACATGCGGTACGTAAGCAGCTTGAGCCACGACGTCAGGATCTCTTGAAGCTTGTGGCAAGCCTCGAAAGTGAGTCTAGCTCTGAAGACTCGGGTCATGTCGTTGATCTTCTAACAGCCTTCGTCGATCCATCGCGTAGTGGGAACTTCAGTTGGGAAGGTTGGGCGGCGAATTGGAATCAGATGATCCCATCCTGGCGTGTAGCTGCCGCGATCATGATTCCAACGTTGCTTGGAGCAGCGTGCGGCATGTATTCCGGACTCTGGATTCGGATTCCGGAAATGGGACCTGCCTTTTTTCAAACAGTCGTTGGAGCCGTGCTTCCTTTTGAAGTCGCACTTTTCTCATTCATGTATGTGGCAGCTCGCAAGAGGAAGCAATTGCAATCTACCTCAGACATCAGTAATCAGAACGTACCCGCAACAAGCGTTGTCCTTGGACAGTCCGGAGCTGAATTACCCAGTCGCGTACCAAAAGCACCGGCGATGGTGATTCTTGTACTGACTATCGTTATGGGCATCTTGGCCATACTCGCTTTGATGTCGTTCTCAATGTCAGAAGGTCTTGATAGTAACAGTCCGTTCAATACGAGCAATGGTCTGGGGGCACCGGACTTTGGGGACGTGAGTACATTCAGCGATGATGATCGCAATCGTATGGATCGTTGGCTTCAGAATCAGGTGGACATCGCGAAGTATCCAAGTCTCACTGTGGCGATTGTGCGTGACGGGCAAATCGTTTACGGGCGAGCTTTTGGATTCGAAGATGTCAAGTCGGGCAAGAATGCCACTCTACAAACCCAATACCACGTTGCATCGGTCACGAAAGTGTTCACTGCCACACTGGCTGTGATATTGCATGAGCGAGGCGTCGTTGATTTGGACCAGCCTGTTGCAAACTACCTGCCCGTCGATGTGTCGATCAGCTCCACGCCGGAAGTTGGCTCAAAGATAACGCTCCGGCAACTCGCATCTCACACATCCGGTTTACCACGAGACATACCCGGTCGCGTTCAATCCGTGGACGATTGGTACGCACTGGAGCCGCAGCGGCTCTATGATCATCTGGCTCGCGTCAAGCTGGATTCCGAGCCAGGGAGCAAAGAACTCTATTCAAACCTTGGATTCGGAATGCTAGGGCATGCGTTGGAACTCGCGGCGAAGAAGCCGCTGGACAGGCTCGTTAAGGAATTGATTTGCGAACCGTTGGATTTGGAGCGAACTGCGATTCCGACAGACGATACCATTCATCCTGCGACAGGCTACGACGACAGCGGTCGCCAGCGTGAAAAGCAAGCTTCCTTCCGTGAGCGTCTGGCTGGGTCCGGTGGCTTGGTCGCGTCCGTCGAAGACCTCACGAAATTCGTCGCAGCCCAAATGAAACCCGGCGTGTTCTCAAGCGAGATGCTTGAAGAGCTTCACACTCGGACGAGTCTATCCAACGGAACACTTGCAGACACCGCCCTTGGTTGGTCGTTCAAGTTCAATGACTATCTTGGTCCTTACCCAGAAAAAAATGGTGGTCGCAGCAATTGCAGTGCATGGATTGGCTTTGCTCCCAATCATGG
Source organism: Pirellulaceae bacterium (assembly GCA_041739875.1). Taxonomy (GTDB): domain Bacteria; phylum Planctomycetota; class Planctomycetia; order Pirellulales; family Pirellulaceae; genus JBBSJZ01. Next base: position 16,093 of record JBGSNA010000035.1, on the reverse strand, counting down.
TGTTGGCGTAGTCGTTGTCACCAACTGTGGCGGACCAAGCGTCGACCCGATTGGACGTTCACTTTTAGAGCGCTCTGTACCGAATGCTTTTAAGCCTGTGAGGAAAGATGGGTTTGCTCGTGTAGCACCTTTCACCGGTGTTCGTTGGGAAAACGATCGGCCCATCGTCTGTGTCAATGACGTGTGGTCTCCGGTTGTCTCCATCGATGGCCTCTCCATCGATCGGATCATGGAGTTTGCGAATGCAGAGTTCGGCGAGAAGGCTCGCAAGCGTTTTGCGGAGGACCTCGTGGAACTTTTGTCCAAGTTCGGCCACGAACCGGATTGGACCGTGACGCTGGGTCTCGAGAAAACAGACGGGAAGATCGAGGAATTGCCAGTATTGATGACGAAAGCCAATCGCGACATTGTTTGGGCAAATGGGCCTCAGCAATAACGTACAATTGCATTTTTTACACCAAGGATATTTTAATGGAACGTGTCTTCTTTGCGGCGAGAACTTTTGTGTTTCTTTCGCTGTTTACTTCGGCAGGCACTTGCTCGACGTGTTGGGCCGATGAGCCGACGAAGGAAATGGCTGCGAAGCTGGCTGAGATTTGTCGTAAGCACAATGTCCCGGCAATGGCTGCGGCAGTAGTGAACGGGAACGGATTGGTTACCGCGCAGTGTTCTGGGGTCCGCAAGCGCGGGACAACCGACATAGTTGAGTTGTCGGATCGATTCCCCATAGGTTCCAATACCAAGTCCATGACGGCAGCGTTGGCGGCAGTGTTAGTCGAATCCGGCAAGATCGATTGGAACACGACCATCGGTGACGTCTGGCCGAATGCCTCGGAGAAAGACATTCATCCCCAGCTACGAAAGGTCACGCTTGACCAATTGCTGTCTCATCAAAGCGGACTGCCTGCAAATATTTCTGATATTTCGGCTTCCGCGTGGGCAAGTTTCTTCGAAGAAAAGCAGTCTCCCACGTTGGAGCGTCGACGTATGCTCCAAGTTGTTCTCTCCGCAGCGCCCTCAGAGCCGCAAGGAAAGTTCGCTTACTCGAATCTTGGCTATGCCGTCGCTTCGTCCATGCTGGAGACTCGTGCCCAAGAGTCGTATGAGTCTCTCATGAAGAGACACATTTTCGAACCTCTCGAGATGCGCTCGGCGGATTTTCGATCGATGAATACGGCGAAACAGCTTCAGTCGCCAATGCTGTGGGGCCATCAAGCGGACGGTGGCAAACCGGTGGATCCACGAACCGTCGGTGCCGAAAACCCAACGGTCTATGCGGCCGCAGGTACAGTCCATTTGTCAATCGAAGACTATGCGAAATACGCGCGGTGGCAATTGGCGGGTAAGGCCGCGCCAGTGCTTCGATCGCAAAGTATCTATGATCATCTTCACGAGCCTCTCGTTGACAAAGCGGCAAGTGAAAAATATGGGTATGGATGGATCTGTTTGAACACCGAGTTCGGCCCGGCACTGACTCACGCCGGGTCCAACACGAATACGTATGCGTTGATTTGGGTTCTACCGGAATCCGATTTCGCTGCCATTGCCTGCACCAATTCTGGCGAGCCGCAAGCGTTTCCAGCATGTGACGAAATGATCAGCCATTTGATGACTGAATTGGCTGCCAACAAATCCAAGCCTGGGGCGGTCACACCGGATCGTCTGGTCGGTCGCTATCAACTTGCGCCCAACTTTATCTTTGACGTGAATTTTAAAGACGGACACTTAATGGTAGGCATCACGAACCAACCGACTCAGGAGGTCTTCGCTGACTCACCCTCAAAATGGTCTTACCGAGGCGTCGACGCACAACTGGAGTTTCATCTACGTGACAAAGGCCCCGCGTACGCACTCACACTTCACCAAAACGGTGCTGCTCAAAAAGCAAATCGCATTCGTCAATGAGCGTGACTGTCTAGTTGGACAGCGCCAACTTCGTTTAACCGTTAGCCGAAGGCGTACGAGCGCATCGTTCATAGTTCGCCTGCGGCTGACTGTTAAACAAAAAATCGAACTTGACGCTGTCCAGCTAGGACGATGTGCCGATTACGTGATCAGCAAACTTGTCGGCGTAGCACCCGACTTGAGGTTGAAGTCTTCACTTAAAAACGAGTTCTCACGTTACCAGCGAAGCTTGCCAAATGTTTCGGCAATGCGGTCGCCTTTCGCTGATTCACTCGTCGACGCCGTTTGCGCTCTACCATTCCTATGGGCTCAAGTCGCTCGCTGGGCGCGAAAGAGTTGATTTCTGTTCGACTTGGCAACGGAAGCCGTGAACGAGGCCCGACGCTAATCCGCAGATGTTCGCTACTTAAATGCTTGGGGCAATTGTGGTGTGACTCCAAGATTGTCGTAATCAAATCCGCTGGCCAATGGTCGGTAGTCATCGACATACTCGACGCTGCGAGTGGCAAATACCTCTTGTTCTAAACCGACACACCAATACGCCGCGTTGACAACGAGTCGCCGCAGTCCGTCACTTTCGAAGTCTTTTCCACTGCCCATCGTACAGTGGAACACACGCGAGGTTTTTCCGTCGCTCGTTGTCCAATCTTTGATCCATGCGACTGGCAAAGGCTCCTTTTCCGGATTGTCACTTCCGCCTCGTTGGCGACCAATCAGTGGTTGCCCAAACACAAGGGCTGTGCAACCGTCTGGCAATTGTTCACCTTGTTTGTACGTTCGATAGACGTCTGAGGGCCCCCAAATCTCATTGACACCTTCAAGAATCGGGTGACCCGTTAATTCCGCAACGAGATCGCCGCGAGTGGAATCCCGTTGCCAATTGCCGTGATGGTTCATGAATGCACCACCCAGGATGTCTTTGCCGAAATGGACTTGCTTGCCAGCAATTTTGTACGGCAGCGGATCCCGAAATCCATGATTCGCCGTTCGTAAACCGATGATGGGTTTCCCCGAATCGATGTAACGAACTATCAACTCTTGTTGTTCCTTGGGCAACGTCAACAATCGCGCGAAGAAGATCACTAAATCGGCTTTTTCGAGATGCTCCAACCCTGGAATGCTGTGTTGTTGAAACGCGTCTTCCTTTCCTTTCTCAGGATAAACCGCCATCGTCGGATCCACTTGGCCCTTGTCGTTGACGCCAAACAAAACCGTACAATCGAAACCGTGATGCGTTGCCAGAATCTTACCCAGCATCGGCATCGACTGTTCGCTTCGATACTCTTGGTCAGCGGCAATCAGGATGATGTGTTTGCCCGCACCAGGCCCCTTGCTGCCGGAATACGTTAACCATTGTGGGCTTGCCGGAACTGGATGCTCGGCCGCACGAAGATGCTCGCCAAAGGTTGCGTTGGCGAACACATTCGCGAGCAACAGCGCGAGCGCGGCGTGGGACTGTGTCGCGAGTATTGTCCGTATCATGTTCGGTTCCGAGCAAGCCAAGACAGAGTGTGTGTAGGGAAGTCGTGAACGCAGAGTTGTTACTGAGACGGAATCGCGAATAGCTAGCGAGTTGGAATCTCGTTGACCGTATAGAACGCATTGCGATGAAGCGGCTTGTCGTTGTCGCGAGAACGAAGATCTGGGACGTCGATTTCGTAAACGAATCCTTGATCGAGTTTTTCCAGCGTGAGGCGGACCGAAAGTCCGTCGTCAGCAACTGCAACCGCTTTCACGGTCGGTTGATACTTTTCGATCTCTGGGCCTCCATAGCCGCCATGGTACGGATGCGTAAAAGCCGTGATCACATACGAGTCGATTGATTCGCCCGTCGCTTGGTCCACGGGTTTAGTGAACGTCACCTTGAACCCGTCAGGCTCAATTGTGATGCGGTTCATTTCAAATGGCATTTTGCCAGTCCACTGGAGTCGCTCAAGCGCGAACGGCTTGATGCCTCGCACTGGCCAACCTCGGTTTGTACCGCCACAGAGCAACTTGCCATCAGGCGTGAACTCCACATTGAGGATTCCAGTGGATAGGCCTTCTCGAAACGGATAACACGCGCCTTGCCAAACCCCGTTGACTTGCTCGGTTGTCGCTCGCATCAAAATGGATTGCGTGTAATCTCCAAGGAACATCTGGTTCTCAAACGGACCAAACTTGCCTTGTGTCCGATCAACACTAAACGCTGTGATTGACCGACCCATGCGTAGGTAAGGGAAGACAACAGCATACGGGACTAATTGCGGAATTCGATTTTTCTCCGAAGCAATTCGCGTACCCGACGTTGGCATCTCAGGCACTGGCCCTAACTCTGGGGAATACTTGTACCATTCAAAGCTCGCCGGGTGGCCATGAAAGCTATTCTGCGACACGGCTTTTAAACTGCACGAACAATTCCACGGACCCTGGCTCTCGATATAGAAAAGCGATCCGTGCTCGTCCCATCCGATTCCTGCTGGACTGCGCAAACCGCTCGCGAATGCAGTCGTCGCTCCATCGGGTGCCACCTTCATGATGAAGCCACGGTTCAACGCGTGTGAATAGTAAGACGCCGAAAGCCCCAATGCTACGAATTGGTTTCCGTCCGGATCCAACTTTGATCCGAACGCGTATTCATGGTAATTCGCGTATCCCCACGCATCTGAAATCGTTTCGAACTGATCGGCAATCCCGTCGTTGTTCGAATCACGAACCCGCGTCAATTCGCAGCTTTGTGTAACTCGCAACGAGTCATTCTCCCAAACGAGACCGAAGATCTCATCCAACCCCGACGCAAACAAATGAAACGTCGGCACTGGCTTGGCGGCATCGATTCCATCCATGAAATAAATCTCGCCGTGCCGCGTTCCCACCGCCATTCGGCCGTCTGGAAGTACAGCAAACGCGCCGGCTTCGATAACCGTATCGGGAGGCAACGGAATACTGACAATGTTGTAATATTCACGTTCGCGCACCTCCGTGCCCCATCGCTCTCCGACTTCCTCGGCGCGTACTCCAGCAAATGCTGAGATAGCCAACGGTATCAACGCGCAAACGATTCGCACGTGCCTACTTGGCGAGTGGTTCATAGATGAACTCCAGAGATGATTTGCCTTGGGGTAGTTGCAGTCTCAGCAGCAATTCGGATCGCGTCGAATCGTCACCCAGCGATCTGATTTTCGTTTCCGTCGCGGGTATTGTCAGACGAATTCGCCCGTCTCGAAAGGTACGCTCCGTCTCTTTGACGATCTCTCCCGTGAGCGCTCGAAACCAAACAGTTTGCGGCAACGTCGTCTCAAATCGGAAAACACGTTTCAGCTGAAGCTTTTCCTCGGATTCAATCGCTACCGAGCGATCCTCAATCTCAATCGTGCCACAGCGATAGTTGAACGTGGGAACAAAAGAATCGTCGAGCTCATAACCGTGGAACTGATAACCCAAGTTCTTCGGATAAAGCGGATCTGGATTTGTTGGAGCTTCTTTTGTCATGATTGGCATCAACGGCCACGGTGAATCGTCGCTGGCGAGTTGAACGAACGAAACATCTTGTGCCAGAACCGCTGGGTCTCTCGCAGGATTAAAATCCCCAGAACCTTGACCACTCCAGTTCACACGAATGAACTCACCCAACCAAAGTGCGGTAAGCGTCCCCGTCTCGGCATTGAAGGCATAGCTCAGTTTTTCGGGAAAGCCGACGGCGATTCCTCGAAAACCAGCCACACGACTGCGGCCGCGAAACGCAACCGCATGATCGATGACCGATAACTCGGTGCTGACCGCGCGGATCCCCGACGGATCGGCTGCGGACGTTCCAAGGGACAGGTAGTACCAGATCGCTTCAATTTGCTTGTCTGTGCTCCCTTCTAAAATCGTCGTGAACGCAGCCACGCCATCCGGCCAAGCCGCCGGCATAATCGTCCGTGGCCGAAACTCGCCTGGGTTACGCAAATACCGACTGAACCAAGCCGGTTGTAGCCGCTCGTAACTTGTCATCAAGTCCATTCCCTGGTTGGCTGTCGCTGCTTTCCCATTGAATTGATGACATGCGATGCAGTTCACACCTTTGTCACCAATCAACTCACGTCCTCCAGCTCGAACCACTTTCTCATGCTCGCGCTCACTCGCTGAACGACCCTCCGAACTCGGGATATTCATCTCCACGCTCTCCAACACATCAAGGCGACTGAACACGTCCGGAAGATGACCAAGATTCTCGGCGCCATATTGAGGCATTCGCGTCGCCATGTAGTGACGAACACTCTCTCCATCAAACAGCACCTTCTTCATCCAAGCATCTCGCAACTTCGCCCCAACCAGCGTGAGCGGCGGCGGAATGCGGCCATCATCCCCCAGTTTCGGGTCGCTGGTCGTAAAGTATGCGTTGTGCGTTTCATGTACTCCGCCAAAGTCATCGCGAACATGACAAGCGATACAGTGGAAAGCGGTCAGTGTCTTTGCTATTACCGTGTTGTCAGTGTCGACTTCAGTTGCATTTCGAAGTGATGCTCGAATTGCTTGTACCTGCGCATTATCCAGAGTGAATCGTGGACTGCGCTCGCTTGATTCCGATAAACACCCAGTTTCCAGGTTTTCGATCTTCCGCAATTCAACCACTGGCGAAGGCGAGATGCTGGGAAGGGAATGACAAGCGACGCAATTCAATTCTCGAAAATACTTTTCACCCAAAGCGACTAATGGCTCCTGAGGAACAAGAGATACGCTGCGCGATGATTCTTCTCCAACAAGATAACCTGCAATGGCAAGCGACTCTTCCGGAGTCAGCTTCATATCCGGCATCCGACCGCCACTTCGAACAAGCAACGGTTGAAACAGAAATTCACTGAGCGACTTCACACTGTATTTCTTCGCAACATGATCAAGCCGGAAAGCGATTGGTTCGACATCCACCCTTGCCAACGCCTCATCATCTTCTTCACCATCGAAGACCTCCTCTCCGTTCGTCTTCGACAGCGAGTCGGTGGTTGCATCCCTGGGGCCATGACAGGCAACGCAGCCAACCGAGTGAAACAGAGCTTTGCCTTGAAGTACGTCGATGCCCGGTGATGCTTCCGACGCAAACACCGACGTCGACTGGGCAATCAGAAAATGTGTTAGCACCTCGGCAACCGCCTCTCGCTCTGCTTGTGGCATGGATCCCAACATGTCCGGCATCGTTGTCCCCTCGTGAACGGATGACGGATCGGCGAGAAACTCTCTAAGGTACTCAGGCGAGATGCGAGCACCAACGTTCGCAAGATCAGGCGCCGTTTTCTGCGGCAGCGAACTGCGTTTGAGTCCATCGTGACACGCGGCACATTGAAGCTCCGCGATCAATACGTCTCCCGCCTGGGGCTGAGTCAGCGGGTGGTTGCCGGCCAGCGAAATGCTTCCCGAAGCCGCCTCCGCCGCACCCATCGCCAGCACCGAAACCAGCAACCCAAGAGATAGTTGGAATGGTTCCCACCAGCGATGCTTCGCCAACTTGATCCCCGCACTCAGCGAGATTCCGCGCTTCATGATCCCTGATTTCATAGAAGGTTCCCGGACATGCGGCATCGACGACTCGTTGTTTGAAGACCTGAATTGTTCGCGTGACATCCTTGTTACGATGGACCATTGAGGCAAGCTCGCGCCCCTGAATCTCACAAATCTCGCCAATCCATCCGACTCAACATAATCCATTTGGCATGCGTTGCCATTGCCGCATGGATCGCTGTGGCGTCTCAACAAGAGCGACTGGAACCGGCGAAACCTGGAAATCATTCGGCTGTCACACTTTCGATCGACTCCTTCGCTCCCCAATTCGCATGGGCGGTATTTCGACTGAATGTCGTCGGCGACGTTGTTTTCGATTTCGAAAGGTGGTTGATTCCAGGTCAACGCTGGGAGAAAATGAACCTGACCAAAGTTTTAACCCCGGGGCCTGTCTTGTCGAACCGTATACAAATCGCCTGCGTCTCCTGCTCGCAACAGCTCGTCGTCGATGCAGCGTCTGCGGGAAAACAGGTTCGTTGTCCGAAGTGCCAATCGATTTCTACGATCCCGCCGTCGAAAGTGGCTGCACCAAGCGCGCCATCGACCGCAGCGGCGACGCGAGTGGTCGGTTGTCCCCAATGCAAAACGCGAATGTCAGTTCCAACTCGCGAAAGTTCGTTTTCTGCGAAATGCCCAAGTTGCCAAACGACGGTGCGAGTTGCAGCAAACACGCCTGCGCAATCGCCTACTCAAGTTGCCGTACCTCCGCCGCGTGGCAACACCTTGCCTCCGGTTTCGCGACCTACAGTCACTCCAAGTTCGTCGGGTGGACCAGTTCTCGACTTGGCTGCGTTGAGTTTACCTCCCGTTGCGAATTCGATTCCTGAATCGCGTCCACAGCGATCACCAGCAACCTCGCCCGTATACTCCTCGCAAACTGCGACTGCTGCAAATCGGACCACGAAATCGGGTTCAACTTTTTTCACTTGGATGAACGAACATCGCTGGGTAACCGCGATCGTCGTGCTGAACCTTCTCGCGCTGTTGTGCTGCATCATCTTTCCGCCGCTGATTGTCATCGTGCTGTTCAGCTTGCCAGTGGCGGCAGTGATCGTCGGATTATTGTTTGTGCCGCGGCAACACACGATCAAACGGTTCGTTGGCGCGACCGGCGCTCAAATGCTGGGTGCTGGTGGTGGAGGCGTCTTGTTGGTGCTCGCGATCAGTGCGAAAGCGATACTGCGGGCGTCGCGACGGGCGCAAAACAATCCGAATATGGATCTGAATAATATCAGTGAAGTGCTTCCGACAATTCTCGGTATCGCCCTATTTGGCGTCGTGTTCATTTTCTTGTGGCGGTATATCGGCGTTGCCCGCGTGATGGCAGCCGGATATTGTGCGGCGCTGGCCGTTGCTGTGCTGATGGGAGTCATCGGCGGAACGTCCCGCGGTGGGCCGACGTGGGCGGCGCGAGGTTCGAATGCGTTTCCCGAAGGCGTGAACCCACCGCAGTTTGATGGTGACGAGTTCATGAAGCGAAGTCGCGCCGAGCATGATGCGTTCGTGGCGCGGATGGAAGCAGATCGCCAACGCCAACAGTCGGAATTCGAAGCACGCATGAAAGCCGCACAAAACAACAATGTTCCACCGACTTACATCCCGCCACCGCCTAGTTTGCCACCGTCGAATTTGCTGCCAACAAGCGATCCGTCGGAGTACCCGGGACGCGGTCCAAGCCAGGCACAGATCGTTTTCAAGCGTTATCCGATCACATTACCGCTACCCGCTGGCACTCGCCGCGTGGAAGAAGATACGCAGTTCGCACCCGGAGTCAAACTCAGCGCCTGTTACGCGGGGTCTTGGTGCAAGTTAACGATTGTCCAAGTCAATGACGATGGAACTTTGCGAATGAATTGGGACGACTACCGAGCATTCACGTATGACATGGCCCGCGAGGACATGATTGTCGATAACGACACGCTGGAATCGCTCAACAACCCATAGCAACACTCGGATCATAGCAGCACTCGGATTCAATATAGCCCCTCTCACACGGCGTTCCCCGTTGAGGATTCAGTAGTAATCCAAAGGTCGATTTCGCCCGCGAAAAGCTGCTCAGTAACCATGAGCATCCGGCAGTAACGTCGTCGTTACACAGCGAAACGCAGCGAGCGCTGCCTGCGGGTCAGCCCCAGCGATTGACGCGCGATGCTGCGAAACAGTTGGCGGACCAGATCACAAGCGCACGGGAGGGCAAAGCTCCAACTGAGCCAAGCAATGATTCGACTGATTCGACACGGAGACTCACACATCCGGTACAATGAAGTTCACTGGTCGTCTAAAACGCTTGCGGCGATCCGCAATCTCACTTACGGCTCGGACGCGAACAAGAACAAAACCAGCGAAGGAATCAGCGGCACGTTGTCGGGTTACGGTTTCGCTGTTGGTGGAAGTGGCTATGATGAAGAAGATCGACTGGTCAACTGGGCGCGATCGGACAATAACCTTGATCAAGCATGGAACTTGAGCCTCGTGGGCGACTGGAACAGCATCACCGGAAATGCTCTGGCGCAGAGCGGTACCCACGGTCCCACGCACGAGATGCTCACCGCTGCTGGTGCCAGGGTAAGTCACGATGTGAAAGGTAACACGACTTCAATTCCCTCCAGCCTCCGGCCTACCGCCTCCAGCCTGTCCCTGTCTTGGGATTTTGATAATCGTCTGATGAGTGCGGACGTTGACAACGACAGCACGGCGGACGTGTTCTACAAGTGGGATGCCCTGGGTCGGCGAGTTCTCCGGGACGATGGCACCACTGCCACCGTGTTTGTGCATTCGGGTCAGCAAACGATCGCCGACTACACCGCCGGTACAGCAGCCAGCAGTCCGACTTACACGTACGTGTACGCCAGCTACATCGACGAACCCGTGATGCGTGGCGGCAGCGGTGGCTTGCGTTACTACCATCGCAACCAACAGTACTCCATCACCGCCCTGACTAACGGCAGCGGCACCATCACCGAACGCTATGCTTACAGTGCCTACGGCACACCAACCATCACCGACTCCAGCGGCACTGAGCTAACTTCATCAGCCGACAACAACCGCTACACGTATACCGGACGCGAGTGGGATTCAGAGCTGAGTCTCTATCACTACCGTGCCCGCATGTATGACTCGGTGGCTGGGCGGTTTTGCTACAGAGATCCGATCGGAACGTTTGGTGGCGAACAAAGTCTATATGAATACAACTTAGCCAATCCTGGTTCGCTTATAGACCCATCCGGTTTAATGCCTTTTGGACCTACGTCCGTTGAGCAGTGGCTACGAGATCAAGTCGAGGGGATGGTCGATGCACTTTACGACGAGGCTCGTGGTTACGCCGAGAGTGCGACAAGTACTGCGGAAGGTCTTGTGGACGACGCAATTAGTTGGGCACTTTCGAATGCTTGCCCTAGCAGTGGCAAAGGTTGTGCGTCGTACGAATTCCGGAAAGAGTTTGTTTCCAGTGATAGATTCAAATGGTACGTCGGAGCGAATGCTAAGGTCTGTTGTGACTGCAACTGTATGACGATCGATTTCGGGGCGAAGGTTAGCGGAAGGTTGAAATTTAAGCATGCGTTACGATATGCACACTTGGTAGTTGGTGCGAGTGGCAGTGGCGGTGGAAGGTACAAGCGATGCAAAGACGGAAGCTCATCGCTGAGTTGTCGATTGAGCGCCACGGCATATGTAACTGCACGGCAAGGCCCAGAGTTTGAACTCAATTTGCCATGGTTTGGTAAAGCGAAAGTAGAGATATTTGGCGAGTCTGGGTACTATGCAAATGTCGCTCGTGATTTGTCGACCGGCCAGACGAGTCGCGGTTATGGTGGATTTGCCCGGGCAGTTGGAGATGTTGGATTTGGTCGGTGGCATCATCGTTTTGCTGCTCAATACAACAATAATCAGAGCGAAAATCCAGAATTTGACTAGTAACTTGCATTCATTAACTTCGGTGATTTATTTTCGATGACTAGTGTTGAGATTATGCATGGTTGGACTGGATGGCGTGGGAGACATCCGGTTAGGTATTCCGTCAGGCTTAATGAAGGAAAGTCTGTGGAATGTATTGCCGAGCAAAAAGCAGCAGGGAGTTATCTTGACTTTTTCGTACGTCCCTTTCATGGGGAAGGTGAGGAAGGGTTGGCTCGATGTAGAACCGTGTACCCGTCGTCGTGGTGCTCGAAGTATAGAAGCCGATACAACTCTAGACTCAGTGTAGCGTGCCGTCCCCGCATACATTTACGTATGAGTTCCGTCCCGTCATTTTTGTTTTCCGGTTTGCGAATGCGATTCCACCCGTTTGCGGAGAAACTGGTTTTAGACTCTACGATGAGAATTGCCGATGAGTCTGGTGGCGCGCGTTTGCACCTGCGTTTTGAAGGCATTGAAATAGACTATCGGTTGGCTGTCGGGGTATCCTACTACTTGTTGCAGCTGAAGAATGGAAGCTAGGTGAAAAATTGGGGATTAAAAGGGACAGGCACGGATTGCAGCGTGGCGTCATTTCGCTAGAATCCGAAAGACGGTCAAACTCACTCTCTGAATGCAGGCAATTGCAATGCCCAGGCAAGCTCGTGGTGAATTCATTGATCCCGCTGAAGTGCAAGTCGTGCATGCTGTTCACTGAAATGAAGTGACGGGCATCTCAATTCTTCGGTTGAGATGGATTCTTAGCCGGGATCGAAGCGGGGTGGGCAGGCTTTCTCTTTTGCTGCCTAGGTTGCCAAAGGCGATGCAGTGTCGGCAGTGTGCCGAGTGTGGCTTATGCACATGGCACCTTTTTTCACGGCGCGTGGTTCTTGCACGCCACGTGTTGGCTCGTGATTGACTGTCGAAGGACGAGAATGTGTTTTGTTGTGCGATTTGCCAGTGAGAATTGCACCATGAGTGGACTGTCCAGTCGTGCCGGTAGATGAATCGCTCTGGGTGGCGGTGGGTTCGGTCGGTCGTAAAGACGCCTCTTGAAGTGGAAGGTTTATGGTGGGCCTCGGGGTGTGGGAGGCGCTGCGATCGGTTCAGCAAGGGCTTGCGAGACTACCTGGACGATGCCGGGATCAGCAAGCGAGGAAGTTGCCACATGCTTCGTCACACGACGGCAACGCTGATGATTGAAGTGGGAGCCGATCTACGAAGCATTCAAACTCTGCTTGGCCACGAACAACTCAATACGACGCAAATCTACACCCACGTGACGATTCAGCGACTGCGAGAAGCCCACGACCGCACGCATCCGGGATCACGGGACAAAAAGCCTGTGGTGGCTCAGAGATTGCGGATGACAAGCATCGCGACCTGTTGTAACCTCCTCAGCACTTGAGTCCGAGTGTCGTCCTCTCACAGAAACCACTGATGGCCATCGGCATCGATCCCACCATCGACTTCGCGTTTAAGAAATTGCTCGGCAGCCCCGATCATCCAGCCATTACGCTGCATTTTCTCAATGCCATTCTCGGTGGCGATCCGTGGATCACCGAAGTCGAAATCCTCAATCCGATCCAGGATAAAAACTTCGACGGGGACAAGGAGTCGATCCTCGACGTGTTGGCTCGCGATGACCAGGGACGTCTGCTGAACATTGAAATGCAAACCACGCTTCCTGCGGAGTTGCCCGAGCGTTTGGCGTACTATGTTTGATCGCTTGTCGTGGGTCAGATTGGCGAAGGAGACAGTTACCAAGAGTTGAGGCCTGCGATCGGAATCTGTGTTTTGGACCGGATCTTGTTCCGCGGTGAGCCTCAACTCCACCTCGACTTTCGGCTTCGCACTGGCCAAACAGGTGCCATTCTCACCGATCACCTGCAAATCCATCTGCTTGAGTTGCCCAAGTACCAGTTGCCAGGTGATAATGAGTCGATCACGAACCCGATCGAGGAGTGGGCATTCTTCTTCCGGCAGGTGCAGCATTTGACTGCGGCCGAAGTCGCCCAACGTCTCGGCGATGGCCCGTTTACAGAAGCCGCTGGAGTATTGGAAATGATTGCGAGAAACCCGAAAGAACGAAGCCAATACGAAGCCCGGCTGAAAATGCAACGAGACCAAGAGTCTCGCCTGCGAGCAGCCCGAGACCAAGGGGTGGCCGAGGGCGAAGCTAGGGGGCGGGCCGTTGGTGAGTTGCTCGGTCGTATCCGGTTGCTGCATAATCTATTGAGCTTACCTGAGCCCTCCAATTTAGACTCAATGTCGACGGAGTCGCTCACGTCACTAGAAAGCGATCTTCAGCAATGTCTGCGGAATCGTGGATAGTCGCTGTCGGCCGGCTACTACCGCCAATCAAAACTGCTTGGCCTCTCGGTCATGCTTGCCTGCGAACCATCCTGCAAGTCACTACCATCGCAACCAACAGTATTCCATCTCCGCTCTGACAAACGGCAGCGGCACCATCACTGAACGTTACGCCTACTCGGCCTACGGCACACCCACGATCGCTGATGGCAGCGGCACCGAGCTAACTTCATCAGCCGACAACAATCGCTACACATATACCGGGCGTGAATGGGACTCAAACTTGAGTCTCTACCACTATCGAGCCCGCATGTACGACTCAGTGGCTGGTCGGTTCTGCTCCAGAGACCCAATCGGGTATGGAGATGGAGAAAATTTGTACGGACTGTATATCGGGCTTGCATTGCTTGATCACAGCGGGACATCTGTCTTTCCGTGCAAGCAATCGAGGAATGGTTTCAAGATTGAGGCACTTAACAAAGCAGAACAAATCGCGAATTTCAGTCAGAAGCTGGGAAGGTTTGCTCCGATTAAATTGTCTCTCACAACTCGAGGATTTTGTGATACGAGAACTTGTCCACAGAAATGCGACTGTGACCGAACGGTGGATTTAGTTACCGAGGATTGCCATCTTGGAGGGGAACTTGGGTTTTCGACGAAGGGTGTGCCACTCGGGACGCTTCCGGCAGACATATCAATTTATGGATCGGTTCGATTTACAGTTAGCAAGAACTCGACATTTGGAGGTTGTCATAACGTCGATGAATCCAGCGTTTGCTTTAACTATACAGGGACCGTGGGTGTCAAAGTGTGTGCAAAAACGCCTAATGAAAGTCTTTTCAAAGGCTGCGTAAACGTTCGGCTTACTTGCAATAACTCCTATTGCATCAATCCTCCATATGACACTGGTGCTGGGTCTGGATGTGCTATTTCTGTTAATGCGGAGGGATGCGTCGGTTGGTGGTGTAGCGAAGCAAAGTTGTGGGAAAGCGAAGAGTTCGGCGTGTGGTAGTGGACGCTAGATTTTCAAGCTGGATCCCACTTTGGCACTCCCTCCAGCCAAGCGATTGCAACGTTGACGTCGGTCCGAACGGTATTTTCCTGACCGTTCTTATTCCAAAGCGACAGGAGATCGTAAAAAATGTGTTTGTTTCAGGGATAAGTATTTTGATTTTCGGTGGTTTGTTCGCGGCGGGTGGGGATTTGCCTGTAAGAACCTGTTTAGCTTTATTCGTTTTCGCTGCCGCTATGCTTACACTCGCGTCTGTTCAGTTGACTGTGTGTGTCGACAAATGCTCCGTTCAGAAGCAAACGCGATTACCAATTGGTTTCACGTGGTCTCGCAACTTCCATTTGCTGCCTCCGATCAGGTTTTCTTCTCGGGCCATGAAGAGCGATGACCAACATAGCATTGAAATTGGAGTGATTGACGGAAACGATCAATTCATTTCAATTATATCCTTCGATCGATCCATAACCACAGACGCGGAGTGCAATGACCTCTGTAGGAAGTTAGAGAAACAATTGGAATGCTCCCCAAGAACTGGTAGAGAATAATGCGATGTTACTGGCCGAATTGCAGTCGATTGCTGGGAATTTTGGAGAACGATGTGCGGGGCTTTTGCGACGCAGTGAATCTGCAATTTTGTCCACTGAAATGAAGTGACGGGCAACTCAATTCTTCGGTTGAGACGGATTCTTAGCGGGGAGTGTATTGGGTGGGGCAAGCTTTCTCTTTAGCTGCCTAAGTTGCCAAGGGCGATGCAGTGTCGGCAGCGTGCCGAGTGTGACTTATGCGCATGGCACCTTTTTTCACGGCGCGTGGTTCTTGCATGCCACGTGTTGGCTCGTGATTGAATGCCGAAGGACGAGAATGTGTGTCGTTGTGCGATGTGTCGGTGTGAATTGCACCTTGTGTGACCTGTCCAGTCGTGCCGGTAGATGAATCGCTCTGGGTGGCAATGGGTTCGGTCGGTCGTATTGACGCCTCTTGAAGTGGATGGTTTATGGTGGGCCTCGGGGTGTGGGAGGCGATGCGATCGGTTCAGCAAGGGCTTGCGCGACTACCTGGACGATACCGGGATCAGCAAGCGAGGAAGTTGCCACATGCTTCGTCACACGACGGCAACGCTGATGGTGGAAGGGGGAGCCGATCTACGAAGCATTCAAACTCTGCTTGGCCACGAACAACTCAAAACGACGCAAATTACACCCACGTGACGATTCAGCGACTGCGAGAAGTCCACGACCGCACGCATCCGGGATCTCGGGACAAAAAGCCAGTGGTGGCTCAGTGATTGCGGATGACAAGCATCGCGACCTGTTGTAAGCATCGCGTGAACATCAAGTGACGAGATTGGCTTGACTTGGTAAGACGTGTGATCAGGTTACCATTTTCTTTGACTTTTTAGGGTGTCACGGATGGCATTTGCATTTCAAAATCAACTCGACGAGGCTGCCGAAC
>JBGSNA010000390.1:0-4414 GCA_041739875.1 Pirellulaceae bacterium | reverse complement strand
TCTTAGCCGGGATCGAATGGCGTGAGGCGAGCCTTCTTTTTTACTGACTAGGTTGCCTGGAGCGTGATAGTCTCGGCAGAGTGCCAAGTGTGACTTATGCGCATGACACCGATTTTCGCATGGCAACGGTTTTGACGGCTCACTTGTCGCGACGATTTTGCAAGCAATCGCTGAAATCGAATGGCTACGGATGATTGTGAAGCTCGCTGGCGATAGTGACTTTCGATAGCGTTACGGCTGGCTCGGGTACCGATGATTGCTGGGCTTGTTGCTGATTGCGAGTTGGTACTCGTTGACGTTTGACTCGCTCAATGACCTTCATCCATGACCTTTTCAATAACGTAAAACGCAACCTCTGCGCTGGCGTCCAGGCTATAGTCGCTCAAACGCATGACAAAGAAAGAAGAGTCGCCTAAAGGTTATACACCAACACAATGCGTTGGCTTTCAGATGCAGTTATGCCGAACGTTCGGCGACATTTAGAATTGGACTTCGTGTTGCCTCAGCCGAGAAAGATACCTCCGGTGTGTCCAGTTCTCCAACGCCGCTGGCTCCGACAGGCTGCCGGGTTTTGCAGACATCACTCAAATATGCTAGGGATTGTTTGTCGCCACTGGCTTCGCTTATTGAACGCTACCTCCACTAACCAGGTGTTTGACTGAATTTCTCGAAGCAAATAACGCCATCGCTGCGTCTGCGTGTAGATAATGCAGACTGTTCTTTCGCCACCTCACCACGCAAACGAGAGAAACCAGCTGATGACACCAAGTTCATTTTTGCCAACGCGCCAGCGAACACGAACACATTTTAGGACGCGAACGACCCTGGGCAAAGTCTTCTGCATCGCGCTGCTACTTTCAGTTTGCTGTTCGATTGGAGCGCTGCCCTCGGCGATGGCGTGTACGACCGCAGTCATCAGTGGACGTGCAACCGCTAGCGGTCGACCTTTGCTTTGGAAGAATCGAGACACAAGTAACACTCACAACGAGGTGGTTCACTTCAATGATGGTCCGATCCCGTTCGTCGCAGTGGTTGATGCTGGTAAACGATCTGCGGTTTGGATGGGCGTCAATGAAGCTGGGTTCTGCGTCGAGAATGCACTCAGCAAAGACCTGAGTGATCAAGCACCGTCCACGGGTATGGGGAACGGATCGTTCATGAAGAAGGCTTTGGCAACGTGCAGGACCGTCGATGATTTCGCCAGGTTGCTTCGGGAAACAGACCAAACAGGACGAAAGACGACGGCGAACTTCGGAGTCATTGACGCACATGGCGGTGCCGCCATTTTCGAATCAGGCCCGAAGTCTCATGCGATGTTTGATGTCAATGATCCGATAGTCGCTCCCGACGGTTTTTTGGTTCGATCCAACTTTGCAACGACCGCTCAGGGTTTGCCAGGCAATCCCGCCACGGACCACTTACCATCGTTCTATTCCGGACAACGGTATTGTCGAGCGAAGGTTCTGATTCAAGACCAACTGCCGCTGGGTATTACGGCTCTTTTTGTGATGCGTCATCTGTGTCGCGATCTCGCCGATCCCAACGGATTGGCGTATCCCGGTTCAGTCAACAATACGGTTGGCGTGTTACCAACGGAGCTTAATACCGATGCCACGATCAGTCGCTCCACGACGGTGTCCGCCGTTGTCATTGAGGGCGTTGCCGAGGGCGAAGACCCACGCACCACGACCATGTGGACGTTGTTGGGTGACCCCAAGTTTACCATTGCGGTGCCTTGCTGGCCTAGCGTTACCGACATCGCCGAATCGATGGCCGAACCGACTGGCGCAGAAATCGGCGAGGTCGCTTTGCTTCTGCGAGAATGGTGCATCGACGGACGCGAAGACACAATCGACACTCGGGCACTGCCGGGCATCTGGAAGGATATTCTTCCTCTAGAGCATAAATTCTATAGTGAAACGAGTGATGCGATCGACAGCTATCGCGTGTCTGGATTGGATGTTTCGACACTGACACGGTTGCACCAACAAACGGCCTACGAAGCGTTTGGTGCAATGAGACGAGAGCTGGACGAATTGAAGGAGGAGGTGCTTGCTGGTATGCAAACGGCAAGCATTGCGAATACGAACGACCCCACCACGGTGAGTGACGGCCGGCTACGTGTCGCGATCTGCGATCACACGGATCAACCCACCAAGGGCGCCGCCAATTTGCTACGGATCTTGAATGAGTCCGCTGGTTTCGAGACCCGTCGTGTCACGTCGGTTCAAATAGCCGAAGGCATTCTTGATGGCTATGACATCGTCATCATGCCTGGCGGGTCGGGTTCAGCGCAAGCCAAGCGATTGGGTGATGAAGGTCGTCGAGCAATCCAAAATTTCGTCTCCGGTGGCGGCGGTTATGTCGGCATCTGCGCCGGGGCCTATCTCGCGAGTTCCCAGTACTCATGGTCTCTCAATTTGATCAACGCCCGCGTGTTTGATCGCCAGCACTGGGCTCGCGGCCAGGCGGATGTTCAACTCCAAATGACCGCCGCGGGTAGCGATAGCTTACAAGCGGATGAGATTGTCGGGGTTTACTACGGCCAGGGCCCACTACTTTTGCCCGACGACCACGACGACCTTCCCGCTTATGAAGTCTTAGCTCGCTATGAGACGGAGGTCGCACTCAAGGGGGCGCCCGAAGGAGCCATGGTGGATACGCACGCTATCGTTTGCTCCACCTTTGGGAACGGCCGCGTCATTTGTTTCAGTCCGCATCCTGAAACAGCGACTGGACCCAACCAACTGATCACTGCCGGAGTTCGCTGGGCCGGCGGAAGTGCGACCACACCATAGAAATTGGCGTGTCATTAGTCGGCCGACAGTCAGTTGACACGTCGACTCAGTATCACCTGTTACCGACCTCGCACTGGTGGTCTCGAACTTTTGTCGATTAACTCCGCTCATCGCCATAAGGCTAGCAACTTACACCCCTTCGGTGGTCTGGTGCGGTAGGGCCCGAATCGTAACAGTTCAGGTTCGCTAATTTCGTAAAGGTTCGGGTTCACGGACAAATATGACGGTAATTCGGTCGGTAACAGCAAACCGTCGTTAACCAATCTCACTATTCCGTGAGCCAAGATCCTTCAGCAAGATATTGAAGTACCATTTTCTCGACCAAACTTGCTGCAGCTTCTTCAACAGCTGAATTTTGGTCGCCATTATAATCGCCACTGCCTTGTTCATGCACCTTCTCGTGTGCGTACAGAGCGGCGTCCCCGACAACCGGGCAAATCTCTCTATCCTTAGTCGACGCTCTCGCTCCGACTTTTCGTAAAGCCGTCGTCGCGTTTTCGCCCGAATAGACTTCGCCTCCGTCAGCCATTGTTTTACGACTCAGGGTGCTTGAGCGGGACTGGCCACCCGATTGACCTGAACCGGACGATTTTCCTGGTCGTTGCCCAAATGCATCGCCACGCCTGATGGGATCGTTATTCACATAGGTCGCGAGATTGACTCCCGCCAGGAAACCAACGGTGTCTTCACTAATAAACCGACCCGTTGCTGAATCATGAAAGCGAGTTCGATAGTACAGTAGGTCAATCTCAGGGTCTGACTCGCGGCCCGTGAATTGATATCGCGTCGATAGGCTCGCGTTCGATTCGCTGATAAGATTGCCAAAAGAGTCGTAAGCTAGGTGATTCGCGAGTTGACCCGTTGTGTCGACAAGATCGCGGGTCGATCCCAAGTGATCTGCGAGCAGCCAGGATACCTGTCCACTCCCAGATTCCTGAGCGAATACTTGATCCACCATCGGACCGTGCAGATAACGTTGGCTAAACGCAGGTGGCGCTCCTCCGCCACCGTCGGTGTCGACAAAATCGAGTAAGACGTCCACTCCGCTGTAGACAAAATGGGTGATCGCACCATCGACGGTTTTTGCAATGCGCCGCCCCAATGAGTCGTAACTGAACGCGACTCGACGTTGTTCGAAACCGATTGCACCGTAGTCGACCACTAACACCAATCGATTTCTATGGTCGTACGTAAACTCGCGATAGTCCGCTGTTGCGACATTAGTTCGGCGTACTCGATTTCCTTCGGCGTCATAGACATAGTTGTACACGCCATCGGATAGTAAACGATTCGCTAGTCCCGTCACGTATCCATCGACGTGCAAATGGGACTCAATGCGGTTGCCGTTGGCGTCGTACTCGTACGTTTCGTCAGGGTTGTCCGCGTCGGCGTGATCTGCACCCGTCAGTTGATCACGGTCGTCGTAGGTGTAGCTCTTAATGCCATCGATATCCGTGATCGACGTGATACGACTGTCACCATCGTAGGTGTAGTCGTAGAAAGCGACGGTGCTTGTGGCGTTAACATGAGCTAATCGCTCAAGACGATTGAGCGAGTCGTATTGGTATGTCGTATCGACGACCAATTGCAAACCAGCAAGATCGGAATAGCGAGTG
>JBGSNA010000367.1:0-97729 GCA_041739875.1 Pirellulaceae bacterium | reverse complement strand
TTTGGCTGCTCACGCCGCCTGGGTCTCGCGCGTAATGATTGCTGTCGAGAATGAACAGCGTTTCGTAAGTGTTCGTGGCCACGGTCTTTCGCTTATCTCCGTCGGATCAATCGTTGAACGTATATTCTGCAAAATTTAACGCTGCTTCGCGAGTGGTCTTCGTCAAACTCTGCGACTTGCATTGATTGACGTTAACTTGAACTAGCTCAGGTCGCCGCGTTGTATTGATTCATCACTTGTAGCGTGCCCTCGCGAACCCAGTCGATTGACGCTTGGGCTGCCCGCGAAGTCGCATTGTCTAAATCGATCGCCTCGTCACCGGACAATTTGCCGAGGACATAGTCGACCACTTCCCGACCGGCTGGCGGTCGGTCAATTCCTACTCGAAGCCTCGCAAATATGTCAGTGCCAAGCACGTTTATGATATCCGCCAACCCTTTTTGGCCTCCGGCTGACCCAGAGGGTCGAATCCGAAGCCGGGACGATGGCAAATTCAAATCATCGCAAATCACTAACAAGTCGTCTGGAACGAGCTTGTAAAAATCCAATGCTTTGCGAACACTTCGTCCGCTTGCATTCATAAACGTCTGGGGCCACAGGAACAAAATCTTTTCTGTTCCTGCGAATCCTTCTGCGGTTTCTGACTCGAACTGGCTTTTCCCAACGCTTGCCGAAACAAGCTTCGCAGCTTTTGTCGCGACGACAAAGCCGACGTTGTGACGCGTTTGTTCGTATTTTCGGCCAGGGTTACCCAGCCCTACAATTAACTTCATGGTCGTTTGTCGTTGTGAACACCCGACACTCGCCGAGGCGGTTAGGCTTCAGCTTTCTTCTCAGCGCCCTTAGCGATGACGGCTGGCTCAGCACCGGTGGCTAGAGTCACGTCTTCGTTGGCTGCCTTAGGTTTCTCGACGTGGGCAACCACAACGTCCGCTGGTGTAACCAGTTCGACGCCTTCTGGAAGCGTTAAATCGGAAGCCAATTTATGGCCACCGAGTTGCAAGTCAGTTACTTTCAGCACGACAAATTCGGGAATCGCACCTGCTGAGCAGCGGATCTCAACTTCGTGGAGGTTTTCGAGGTACATCCCGCCATTGAAAACGCCTGGAGCGTCGCCTTGGCGATGGATAGGTACCGTCACTTCGACTTTTTCTGCCAAGTTCACACGGATCAAATCCATGTGAAGCACTTCCATGCCAAATGCATCGAACTGCAAGTTGCTTACCAGGGCAGTGTCCGTCACTGCGCCGGCTAAAGAAACTGTTCGGCTGTGGTGGCGCAAAAGCGTCGTGACATCGCCTGACGAAATCGCCAAGTGTTTGTTTTCTTCGCCGTGTCCATACAAAACCGCAGGCACTTTGCCGCTGCGGCGCAACCGTCGGGTTGCAAGTGATCCGAGCTCATCTCGAAGCTCGACTTTTAAAACGTCCGTCATGGCTGGACAAACCTTCCAGTCAGCAATGTGGTTGACTTATTAATTCCGCATTTTTTTGCGAAGCGGGTAAGTATGGCGGCGAAACTTCCTTCCGCAAGCCCAAACGAGCCTTGGGAATGCGACAAGTCGACAAAAAAGCTGGCTATTGCGAAACCGTTCGCCCCCGAGCAACAAGAATGCCTCTCAGTTTCGCTAGCTTTCCAAGCTTTCGCGAATGGCTCGTGTGTTTGGACTGTTTGTCCTTCCTGCCACTTTTGTCGGTGTCTCCACGAACGAAACACATTTTCGGCTAGCGAAACGTGCGTCGCCGGTTTCCCAGCCCTGATGATCGACCGGGCACGGGCTTTGGCTTGGGGGGATTGGGAAGTGACGGCGGTGGCGCGACGGCCCTTGGTGGAGGCTGTTTCAGGCTGAGGTCGAAAATCTCGCGGGCCAATCGCAACCATCCTTCCCCGGTGGCTGGATCGCCCATGTCGATATCCTTCACCGGCACGTAGGCTTTTTTGCCGTCAACGACGCGAACAGGGTGCGACGATGAACGAGCCAGTTGATCAATGCGGCTTCGATTGCCGTAGTGCAACACGATGAAGCGAGGGTCGCTCGTGATGGCCGCAACTTGCCACGCGGCCGCATCGAGTCTCAATTCAGCAAGGCCGAGCATCCGCTTCGTCGGCTCCGGCGTTGGGCCGAATCGGTCAATCAGCTCCTCATGAATTTCATGAATTTGCGTGGCGTTATCGATCCTCGCAAGCCGTCGATAGATGTCGATTTTGAATCGTAAGTCTGAGACATAATCTTGGGGCAAGTAAGCTTCGACGGGCAAGTCGATATCGACTTCCGCAGACATCTTTGGAGGCAGGTTTTGAACGTGGCGTACCGCTTCCTCTAGCAGTTGGCAGTACATCTCATAGCCGATCGCCGCGATGTGACCACTTTGTTGGCTTCCGAGCAAATTTCCGGCACCGCGAATTTCCAAGTCTCGCATCGAAATCGCGAACCCAGCACCCATGTGGCTGAACTCCTCAATCGCACGCAGTCGTTTGGTGGCTTCTGGCGTCAGGTGCTTGTGCTCGGCAATCATCAGGTAGCAATGCGCTTGGTGCTTGTATCGACCCACGCGACCTCGCAATTGGTGCAAATCGCTCAGCCCATAATGATCAGCTTCGTCAACGAAAATGGTGTTCGCGTTGGGGATATCGAGTCCGCTTTCGACGATCGTTGTTGCCAATAGCAAATCGAACTTGTGCTCGATAAAGTCGACCATTACTTCTTCAAGTTCGCCTTCGCCCATCTGGCCGTGGCCGATACCGATGCGGACCTCTGGCACGATCTGTTTCAGCTTCTCGGCGAGTTGGTGCATGTCGCCGATGCGATTGTGGACAAAGAAAATTTGGCCGCCTCGATTCAGCTCGCGTACGATCGCGGAGCGAATTAATTTTTCATTCCAACGAGTGACTCGCGTTTCGACGGCCATTCGTTCTGCGGGTGGCGTTTCGAGGTTGCTGATGTCACGCACGCCTACGAGTGCCATGTGCAACGTTCGCGGGATCGGTGTGGCGGAAAGCGTAACGACATCCACGTTGCTGTGCAGCGACTTGAGACGCTCTTTCACCGCGACACCGAAACGTTGTTCTTCGTCGACGACGACAAGACCTAGGTTCGCAAAGTCGACATCTTTGCTTGCCAACCGGTGTGTGCCGACGACGATATCGGCGCTGCCTGATCGGAGTCGTTTGACGTTCTCGCGTTGTTCAGCGGCGGAACAAAAACGACTGAGCTTCACGATCTCGACGGGAAACTCCGCCATTCGATTGCGAAAGCTGTTGTAATGCTGTTCGGCGAGCACCGTTGTGGGCACGAGCACAGCCACTTGGTAGCCACTAATGACGGCTTTAAACGCGGCCCGCATGGCGACTTCGGTCTTGCCGAAGCCAACATCCCCACAGATCAAACGATCCATCGGCTTGGGCGTTTCCATGTCCAATTTGCATGCTTCAATGGCACTGAGTTGGTCAACGGTTTCGTTGTACGGAAAGCTCGCGTCGAATTGCTTTTGCCACTCGTTATCGACGTCAAACGCAATGCCTCGCTTGGAGGAACGTGCCGCTTGCATCTCAAGCAATTCCGCCGCCATATCGGTGACCGCGCTCTCCGCCGCCTTCTTCTTGCTCGCCCAGCTCTGGCCGCCAACTTTCGCCAGCCGCGGCATTGTTTTGGTGCCGCCTACATAACGTTGAATCAGCCCGATGCGAGACGCAGGGACGTAGATCTTTGCACCTTGATCAAACTCGATGGTTAAGTGTTCGAGGTGTTGACCATTTTTTTCGATTGTGTGCAATCCGCGATACAGGCCAATCCCATGCGAGAGGTGCACGACGAGATCGCCTGGCTCGAGTTGGAGAAAGTTGTCGATCGGCTTGCCACGAGACCGCGAACGACCGCGCCGAACGGAACTGCGATGAAACAGTTCCGCTCCAGTCAGTACTAGGACTTGTGCATCGACAAGCCGGAATCCACCGCTTAGCGAGCCAACGGTAAGATGCAGTCTCCCAGTGCGTTGGGCCTCGGTGTCGGAGAGCAGTTCGGTTAATCGTTCGCCATCGGCGGGTGTGTCGCCGACCACGATCACCTCGTGGCCTGCGGCGATCGTATCGACTCGTGTGCGAGTTTCGTCAAGCGACGCGGCAAAGCTATCCGCCGTGCTGCTGTGCAAGTCGATCAACACATCGCCGCCCACTTCGCTGAGCGTGGTCGCAGTGACGATGCGATGACCAGCCAGCGATGCCATTAAGCCTTCGAAATCCATGAACCGCGAGCGATCTGCCAAGCGATTCAGCAGTGCATCTGCCGACGCCTTGGAGTCGTGCGGATCAACGAGGACGACGACGGTGTCTTTCGGCAAATAATCAGCAATCGGACCGAGTTGGTCGGACTTCGTTTTCGTTGCGACGTTCTTGTCAGATTTTCCTTTCTTTGGCGCTTGGCGGTTCTTTGGGGTTTCGCGGATCCGGCTTGCTGCGTCGTCCGATAGCGGGTCTTCGGCGAACGGATCTACGGCCAACGGGTCTACGGCAGCCAGCCCAATTGCGGCAATTTCAACCCGTGGTAGCGACTCGATGCTTCGCTGGCTCGATCGGTCGAACCGGCGAATGGATTCGATTTCGTCGCCGAACCACTCGATCCGGATCGGCTCAGGCTGGTCGGGCGAGAAAATATCGAGCAAACCGCCTCGCGTGGCGAATTCGCCAGGGAATTGCACTCCCGTTGTCGACGCAAATCCCGCTTCTGCAAGCCAACGACGGATTTCCTCAGGCGAGATCGTGTCGCCGACTTTGAGTTGACGGGTTGATTTTTCGAGCACCTCCGGCGTCGGAACGAGCTGCAACGCTCCGCCAATGTAGGCGGTTACAACGAGCGGCTGGGGAGCATCCGAATTTCGCGTCCGCAGCTGCTGCAGCACCTGTAATCGGTCTGCATAATCGGCGTCGCGGATCGATTCTTGTGTCCCATCGCTGGCGGAAAGTGGCATAGCGACGGCGTCTGCGACACCAAACGCCTTGACATCCCCAGCCGTGATGTCGGCGTCAGCCGCTTGTGGCAAAAGCACGAGAACATGCGGACAATGACGCACAAGTGTCGCAGCCAGCAAACCTCTCAGGCCACCCCAAACTCCAGAAAATGCGAGGCTTTCGCCTTTTTTGAGTTTCCGTAACTGCGTGCCGATAGCCTCGGTCTCGTCCAACAAACGAGGCACGTCAGAAAGATTACGAAGCGTTGGGGCACGTCGAGCCAAGGGCCGACCGGTCCTGAGCGATGGCGGTGAAAAATTCGTGGCCTTGAACGCCCAGTGGCGTATCGCAGCTATTTAAAAAACGTATCGTGGTGGACGTTCTATGCAAACACCGAACCGCAAACTTTAGGCAACAGGCAAATGACGATTGGAATCGGCATCGTTGGATGTGGAATGATCGCAAACTTTCACGCTCGAGCAATCACAGACGCTCAAGGGGCAACGCTCATCGGCGCCACAAGCCGCCGCACCGATGCAACCGCTGAGTTCGCCGCAAAGCACAACTGTACAGCGTTTGATAGCCTCGAAGCCATGCTCGCGGACCCACGGATCAACGCAATTTCCGTTTGCACCCCCAGCGGTGGACACCTCGACCCAGCACTTGCGGCGGCTGCCGCTGGAAAACACGTGGTGGTGGAAAAGCCGCTCGAAGTGACGACGGAGCGATGCGACCAGATCATTCGGGCGTGTGAGGAAGGCGGTGTCCGACTCGCTGTGACGTTCCAAAGTCGTTTTCACCAGGCGACCCAATTGATCAAGCGCGCCGTCGAACAAGGACGTTTCGGCCGAATCACGATGGGCGATGCCTACGTGAAGTGGTTCCGAACTCAACAGTATTACGACAGCGGCGCTTGGCGAGGCACTTGGGCTCTCGACGGCGGGGGGGCCTTGATGAACCAGGCCATCCACAGTGTCGACCTGTTGCTTTGGTTGATGGGTGACGTGGTCGAAGTCAGCGCGATGGCGGCGACGATGACACATGAACGTATCGAAGTGGAAGACGTCGCCGTGGCAACATTGCGTTTCGCTAACGGGGCGCTCGGTGTCATTGAAGCGACGACAACCGCGTTTCCTGGAACGCTCAAACGCGTCGAGATCAGCGGCGAGCACGGCACTGCGATTCTCGAGGAAGAGGATATCAAGATGTGGCAATTTGCTGTGCCGACCGAAGAAGACGAAACCATTCGAGCCGAGATGTCTGGGAAAACAAAAACCGGTGGCGGAGCGGCAGACCCAGCCGCGATCGGACATCACGGACATACACGTATGTTCGAAGAATTTGTACAGTCGATTGAAGAGGACCGACCGAGTCTAATTGATGGACACGAAGGACGACGCAGCGTCGAAGTGATCTGCGCCATCTACGAAAGCGCAAGGACCGGACAGCGTGTTCGGCTCTAACGTGTTCGACTCTAACGTGTTCGACTCTAACGTGTTCAACTCTAGTGCGGACAACGCCAGTGGATCACCTTCTTTGATTACCCCATGACTTCAAGTGATCCACCGGATTCGCCTTTCGAACCTGACATAGGCGACGATCCATTTTCGACCCAACGAAGTGATGTCGGTTCGGAACAGCAACTCGCCAGTTCCGTCCGTCGACTCGGAGATTACCAGTTGCTGCGTCAATTGGGGCGCGGCGGTATGGGCGTCGTCTATGAAGCTGTGCACATTAGCGGCGGACCGCCTGTCGCCCTCAAGACGCTCCAGCAGCAATCCGCCAGCGCGATCCATCGCTTTAAAGACGAGTTTCGTGTATTGGCGGACTTGTCGCACAAGAATTTGGTCCGGCTTGGCGAGCTGGTGACGACCGCCGATGAGCCCTTCTTCACTATGGAAATTATCCACGGTAAGCCGTTCGACGAGTTTGTTCATGCGAGCTTTAACTCCGCCGAAGCACTGCCCAATCTACTGTTTAACGAACCGCGACTCCGAGATGCTCTGAGACAACTCGCCGAAGGCTTAACGACGTTGCACGCGGCGGGATGCATTCACCGTGACTTGAAACCAACGAATGTACTTGTCACACGTGAAGGTCGCGTTGTCATACTCGACTTTGGTCTTGCGCTCGATCGAGACGACGCAGCCTACAAAGAGAACCAATCGAGCTTCGTTGGTACGCCGTATTACATGTCGCCAGAACAGGCTCGCTCGATGCCTCTCACGACTGCGAGTGATTGGTATTCGGTTGGCATTATATTGTACGAAACGCTCACCGGTGAACATGCATTCCACTCGCGGAGTCTAAGCGAGTTGATGCGAGAGAAGCTCGAAACACAAACGCTGGTTCCACGTGAGGTCCAGCCCGAAGTTCCGTCGGATCTAAGCCAGCTTTGTGTCGACCTGCTGCAAGTTGACCCCGAACTGCGGCCCAACAGCAATGCGATCCTTCGACAACTCTGCGGGACGGAGTCGTCGGGGGCGAATGACCATGTTTGGATTGGCCGAACCGACGAATTGGCTCAATTGTCCAAGGCTTGGCACGAAGTACGACAGGGCGACACTCGTGTGGTGCTCGTCAGTGGTAATAGCGGGATGGGCAAGACCTCCTTGGTCGATCGGTTTTTGACCAAGCTTCGAAGAGACGAGCACGTCCTTGTGCTGCGCGGCCGTTGTTACGACAACGAGTCGGTTGCGTATCAAGGTTTTGACAGTGTTGTCGACTCTCTCTCAGATCACCTGAGTCGAATGCCAACATCCGATGTCGAACGTTTGCTACCGATGGAGTTGGACTCACTGACACGGATTTTTCCTGTTTTGTGCGAAGTCCCTGCGATTGCGAGAGACGCATTGGCGCATCCCAACAAATCCGCGAGCGCCGCAGAACGTCGTCGACTGGGTATGGCGGCACTGCGTGAAATGCTCAGCCGACTTTGCCGTTGGCACAGCGTTGTTGTGTTTGTCGATGATCTCCAACAAGGTGACACGGACACTGCGGCCCTGTTTCGCGAAATCTTTCTTCGTGACCAAGCGCCTCATGCCCTCTTTGTTGGAACGTATCGCACCGAAGACGAAGCGACGAGCGAGTGCCTGCGGCAAATCCGTCGAAATCAACTTCCTGCAACGGAACAGCTTCAACTCTGTGACCAGGTCGAAATTTCCGTCGACCGATTCAATCGCGACGACTCAGTTCGTCTCGCAAATCGTTTGCTGTTCCACGGTGGAGTCGACAACCGCTTATGGAGCGAGCAGATTGCTGATGAGGCCGCGGGTGATCCGTTGTTCATTCGGTTGCTCGCGAGGCACTTCCTCAGTGACGGGTTGCGATCGAATGTTGAGTCCAGCGCTGGTAGCGAGAAATGGACATTGGCGAATGTGATTTGGAATCAAGTTAGTCAACTCGATTCGTCACTTCACGCGGCGCTCGAGGTGTTGGCTGCGGCAGGTCGGCCGGTGGATCAACGAGCACTCGAAGCGGCTCTGGAGGACGAGGCTCCTGTTGGACTCGTGCGATCACTTCGAGCAAAGCGATTGGTGCGGCGACTCGGAGATCACCAGTCGATAGAAATATTTCACGACAAGATTCGTGAGACGGTTCGCGAAAAGATGCCTCAGGAGCGAGCTCGACGGCACTGCATCTCGCTTGCGGATCATTTGGAGTTGTCCAGCCATCCGGATGTCGAGTTTCTTGCCGACTTGTATCGCCGCGGCGGCGAATTGACGAAGTCTGGCGAATATTACATCCAAGCGGCGGCAATCGCGGATCACTCTTTGGCATTCAATCGTGCTGTGGAATATTACCGACATGCATTGTCGCAATTAAGCCTCACTCGCACGCGAGTGATCGAAGTCCGCCGCCAGTTCGGTGACGCACTTGCCAACGCGTCTCGCGCTGCTGAATCGGCGGAACAGTACCTCGCCGCTGGCTTATTGAGCGACGGCGACGAGCGAGCATCGCTTCACCAGCAAGCGGCGCTGCGTTGGTTGACGAGTGGTCACGTCGATCAGGGTGTCGCGGCGTTAAAGGTCGCTCTCGAAGCGCATCGTTTGCCATGGCCCCAGACCACCGCACACGCAGTATTTGGCTTGCTCAAACGCAATTTACAGCTGCGACTTCGTGGACTTCATCGTTCTCAAAGTGGACCGTTGATCGACGTCGCCGGCCAAGCTCGACTGGACGTTTGCTGGTCCGCGGCCGCTGGGTTGAGTGTCGTGGACCCGATTCGTGGGTCCTATTTTGTGGCCGAGAATCTTTGTCAGGCCTTGTCGTATCAAGGCTCCAAAACGCTTGTGCGAGACTTAGCAGCCTATATTGGTCACGTCGCGATTCCTGGTGTTCGTGGTCGTCGCGCAACTCGGCGAGTGTTGGTCGCGTCGCGTGAGTTGGTTCGCGGATCGAGTGACCCTCACTCTCGAGCAATGTTGTTTTTAGCTCGCGGGATCGCTGCGTTATTGCGGGGCGAATGGGCCAAGACGATTCGCTGTTGCGACCATGCGGTGGTGCATCTAAACCACGAACAGATTCGCGGCGCGACTTGGGAATTGAGCACCGCCCGGACCTTTGCTCTCTGGGCACTGCAATATCAAGGTAACTTTGTTGAGCTCGCGCGGCGCCAGCCGGAGTTGATGCGAATCGCTCAAGAGACCAATGACCTTTTTGCGACACTCAACTTTGGCACGCAAGTCATGACTAACTTGCAACTCGCCGCCGACAATCCGAGCGAAGCGCTTCGCCGTCTAGAGGAAGATCGAAGCCGCTTGTCGGATCGTGGGTTTTTTGTCCAGCACCACAATCAACTGCTCGCTAGTGTCTGCACGCGACTGTATCAACGTCGGGGACTCGAGTCGCTCCGGCTTTTGGACGGGCAATGGAGTCATTATCGACGAGCGTTTCTGTCTCAAGTCCAACAAATCCGCATCGACCATTTTCAAGTCGCAGCCAGAGCCCACTTAGCGGCTGCTGGCGAGTTGTCGGTGACGGATCCCTCGAAGTCAAAGGCCATCTTAGCCAGAGCGAGCAAGATCACATCTCGACTTCATCGGGAAAAAGTTGATTGGTCCGTTGCACTCGCCACCGCATTCGACGCAGCCATTTCCCAGCTCCAGGGTGAGCAATCCACCGCCAAGGATCAGCTTCAATCCGCCTTGGAAAAGCTTCGCAAGGTCGACATGCGACTCTTTGCGGCAGCCGCAGAGCACCATCTAGCGAACCGTGATGTGAGTGAGTCGACTCAAACTTCTGTGGCTGAACGCTGGGGATCGCTCGGTATTGCCAATCCAACAGCGATGGCAAACATGCTCATTCCAGGCTTCACCACCGTAGCAACGGGTTAGTGTGTTTTTTACCAGCTCGCTGAGATTACTTCGTGGCCGCCGCGTGTAGCGAGCGAACGCCAAGTTTGAAGGTCAATGGAATCTGTGACGCTGCGGACACTTCCGTCGACCAACGCGACTTGAACCAGACCGAGATGGTGGCTTCGAGAAGTAATTGCCGCGTAGGTCGGGTTGCCGGCCGAGCCGCTTCGCCCTTCCTGCCAGGAATTGAAATCGGATTGTTCGTAAACTTGGCCGCCATGGGTTAGCGTTACTTGGGAATTGGGCGGCATGGTTCCCGTGATGCCGGTGTGGTGGACACGACCATCGGGCCATTCGGTGTGCCCGGTATCTTTGAAATCCGGACCGCTGGCGACAATCGCCTCCGCTTCGGCTCGCGTGTTCGGCATAACGGTTGTGCTGGGTCCGCCATTGCGTCGATAGGGCGTCCAAGCTTTGACCTCGGCAAGTAAAAGCGTATTGGTCGTTCCGTCCAAACAATCACGAAAACCTAAAAATGAGTTCGGGTAAAACATTCCATCACCTCCTTTTCTTGATGCGGGGTCATAGATGAACCAACGTCCAAAATTGAATCCGTAGTTCGTTGGATAAATTGACGGGCGACCATCATCAAACGTTCGGATTTGGTCGCTACTAGGATCGCTTGGACAGGCGAACGTTGGGATCTTCAGTCCATGGATTGATCTTTGGCCATCCCACGCCAAGGACAGATCCACGGTTTCGTACACGTTGCCCTGTTCCACGTAAGGCAAAATGCGTCCGTGAACGCCCCAAGATCCGTTATTGGCGGTGTTGGTGGCTCTGAGATCCAAGATTGCGGAGGGCGGAAACCGCTGGAACGCGCTCTCGTAGTTGTGGCAAGCGAGTGCAAGTTGTTTGATGTGGTTCGAGCACTGCATTCGCCGTGCGGCCTCGCGCGCGGCTTGAACCGCCGGCAACAGCAATCCCACCAATACACCGATGATCGCAATCACGACGAGCAGTTCGACAAGTGTAAATCCATTCTGACGAGCGTGCATGGAGACGATTCTTTCCGATTGGCAACGATGGGTTTCATGAGCGAGTGATTCGCTCACATGGCGAGCGATCGGCCTAGGATCGACCTTTCTCTGCACGTCAATGCACGATGCGTGCCAAACGCAAATCGCAGGCAGATTGCGTGTTCTTGCTCCCGAATCGCCGCACGGGCGATGAATTTACCACCGACCGCGACGGAAATTGCATCGCACGGTGTCGGGAACATCCCCATGCCGCAAGACTACGGTTGAGTCAACGCGGTTGCAGTCGTTCCTGTTTTTGTCTCGACTGTAGCGATGAAACTTGCCAACGAAATCAGCGAATTTGTCTTGGAAAGCACATCGGCATCGGAAGTAGGCCGTGTCAACAACGTGCAATCGTTGTGGAGCGGATATGGCCAGATTTGTCGGGTAGAACTCGTTGGTGGCCCCATTCGTTCAGTAATCATCAAACACGTTGCACCACCGAACCTGTCGTCGCACGGAGCTCAGCACCGAGTTCAGCATCCGAGAGGCTGGAGCGGCGACCGATCGCATGCTCGCAAGTTGCGATCGTATGAGGTTGAAACGAATTGGTACGAAAACTTCAGTGCGTTATGCGATGTTGGTTGTCGTGTACCCCGTTGCTGGGCGACGCGACATCATGACGGCGAATTCTTATTCGTCTTGGAAGACTTGGACGAGGCCGGATATCCGCTTCGCCGCGGCGCATTGGATCGCGATGGCATATTTCTTGGGCTCGATTGGCTCGCAAATTTCCATTCTCGTTTTTTCGGTGTTGCTCCCGATGGACTGTGGGAAGTTGGCACTTACTGGCACCTGGCAACTCGCCCTGACGAATGGGACGCGATGGAGCCAGGTAGTATGAAGGATGCCGCAATTGCAATTGATTTGCGATTGCGCCAGTGTGTTTTTCAATCGCTAGTTCACGGCGACGCAAAGGTTGCCAATTTTTGCTTCGCAAATGACGCGAGCAAGATCGCCGCAGTCGATTTTCAATATGTCGGCGGAGGATGTGGCATGAAAGACGTCGCATATTTTCTTGGGAGTTGTCTCGATGGAGACGAGTGTGAACGTGGCGAAGAGGCATTTCTCGATCATTACTTTGCTCAATTTCGAAACTCGCTTGCAACGCAACACCAAGGTGTCTCGCCGGACGATGTCGAGAACGAATGGCGAGCACTCTATCCGTTTGCTTGGGCCGATTTCACTCGATTCATGATGGGATGGTGCTCCAGTCACACCAAGTTAAATCGCTACAGTCGCCGCATTGTCGAGCAAGTCACCCAGCAGCTTAAATAGTCTGTCAACAAATGGTTCGGAATCCGTGCACGTAAGATGATGCGTTCGCGTTTGGCCACAATCGACTTCAATCCAAGAGAGTCTGTCCATGTCAATGCAAGTGAACAAAGAACCTCGTCAGGTCGTTATCGTGGGTGGCGGTTTTGGGGGCTTGGAGACAGCGCGGCGATTGAGCCGAGCGAATGTGCAAGTGACGCTTGTTGACAGGCGAAATTATCACCTGTTTCAACCGCTTTTGTATCAGGTGGCGACGGGAGGGCTTTCGCCAGCAAACATTGCGACACCACTTCGGGCGATCGTTCGCAAACAATCCAATTGCAAAGTCATGTTGGCGGATGTGACAGGCTTTGATGTTCCTGGTAAACGCCTCATTCTCGCTGACGGTGAGTTGAGCTACGACATTCTTGTGATCGCGGCTGGGGCGACACACAGTTATTTTGGTCACGATGAGTGGGCACTCGTCGCTCCAGGACTGAAAACAGTAAGTGATGCGGCCGACATCCGGCGCCGCATTTACATTGCCTTTGAAGCCGCTGAGCGGGAGACGGATCCTGAGATTCAGCATGCCTTGTTGACTTTTGTTGTCGTTGGCGGCGGTCCCACGGGCGTCGAGTTGGCTGGTGCGTTGTCCGAGATTGCACGGCATACGCTCAAGAACGACTTTCGCCGAATTCGACCTCAAGACGCGCGCATTATGATCGTCGAGGCGGCTCCGCATGTCTTGGGGCATTACCCAGAGGAACTTTGCCATCGGGCGGAGGAAAAGATTCGCTCGCTTGGGATCGAGGTGCACACGAACACGAAGGTTAGCGAAATAACAATGGAGCATGTGCGTTTGGTCTGCAGCGATGGTGAAACTGTCGTCGCTGCGAGAACGGTGCTCTGGGCAGCTGGCGTCCGAGCGAATTCGCTTGGTGCAAAGTTCGCTTCGGCAACCGGGATCACGACAGATCGCGCTGGTCGACTTCCCGTGCGAGGCACATTGCAGATTCAAGATCACGACAATGTGTTCGCCATCGGCGACATTGCGACTTGCCTCGATGAGTCTGGGAAGCCGTTGCCAGGGCTTGCCGCAGTGGCGGTTCAGCAAGGTGGATACGTTGCGAAGGCAATCATTTCGCTAATCGAGAATCGCCCCATCCCAAAACCATTTCGATACAGCGATAAAGGTACGATGGCAACGATCGGTCGAGCAGCGGCAGTGGCTCTGATTGGCAAACAACAGTTTTGTGGGTTATTCGCTTGGTTATTGTGGTTGTTCATTCATTTGATGCTGATCGTCCAGTTCCAGAACCGCGTGTTGATTCTGCTTCAATGGGGTTGGAATTACGTGAGCTTCAATCGGAGCAATCGGATCATTCTCGGTGACCAACCCGTGGTGATCGTTCAATCAAAGGTGAATCCAACGTTGGACGGCGCCACAGCCCGTGACTAACACCTGATAGACTGTTTCAACGACAGATTGAGAGACAGATTGAAAGCGTTTCAGGTCCAGGGTTCACCATCGTGTTTATTTTCGACGCGCACTTAGATTTGAGTTTGAATGCACTCACGTACAACCGTGATATGCGGATGTCGATCGCCGAGATTCGCCAGCTCGAATCGGGAATGAATGATTTGGGCGGTCGCGGCCGAGCCACCGTCTCGTTTCCTGAGTTGCGCAAAGCGGGTGTGGGGATTGTCGTTGCGACGTTACTTGCGGGTTGTATGAAACCAGCCGGTCCCGGCGGCGGCTGGAATTCGCCTCAGCAAGCCTATGCGATGACCCAAGGACAACTCGCTTGGTACCGAGCGATGGAAGACGCCGGCGAATTGGTTTCCATCCGTAATCGCGATGAACTGCAAACTCACTTTGATCGTTGGCAATCGTCTCCCGCAACAACACCGATTGGATACATCCTCAGCTTAGAAGGTGCGGATTCGATTCGCGATATGTCGGATCTGTCGCGTTTGCACGAACAGGGGCTTCGTGCGATTGGACCGGCGCATTATGGCGTGGGTCGTTACGCGTTGGGGCATGACCAGAACGGTAGTTTGACATCCATGGGTCGCGAATTGATTGTCGAAATGGACCAACTCGGGATGATTCTCGACGTGACGCATTTGAGCGAGCCAACGTTTTGGGATGCGTTGGATGTCTATCAGGGGCCGGTATGGGCCAGTCACCACAATTGTCGAGCGCTCGTGGATGATCCGCGACAATTAAGCGATCAACAAATCAAGGCGTTGGCCCAGCGTAACGCCGTCATTGGAATTGCGTTTGACGTGTGGATGGTCGTGCCCAATTGGAAACGTGGTGTCACCACTCACGACAACTATCCTGACGCAAATCTGCGATCGCTTGCGAATCACGTGGATCATGTATGCCAACTTCTTGGGACGACTGCACATACGGGGCTCGGAACCGATTTGGACGGCGGCTACGGAACCGAGCAAACGCCCTCGGATCTTGAGACGATTGCGGACTTGGAGAAGTTTGTTTCGATCTTGAGGAATCGTGGATACAGCGAGACCGATTTGACTGGCATTTGCCATCGCAACTTCCTCGAGTTTGTCCTCCAAGCATGGAATTGAGTTTTTGATGAATCACTCAACGGACGTAAATGAGACGATGCCAAATGAGTCTCCATCGCTGCTTGCAAACTCACGCAGCGAGTTGCGATGGATGCTAGGGTTTTGGGCTGTGCTGCTGCTCTGGGTCGTCGGCTATTGCCGACTATTCGGCTACGGTGAGGTCGGCAAGACACCCTCCATGATTCTTGGATTGCCCTCTTGGGTCGTGTGGGGCGTGTTCGTGCCTTGGTTGTTGGCAACTGTGTTTACAGGTTGGTTCGCGATTCGTTGGATAGCCGATGATGATTTAAACCACAGCGATTCAAATGACGATTCGCAGGATGGAGCGAGCGATCATGGGTGAGTCCACCAATTCGGCGTTAATTGCATTCTTGATTTACACCGTGGCTGTCTTCTCGCTCGCGATTTTGTCGGGCCGAGTTTCCAAAGGAAAGGAGTTTGTGGGTGAATACTTCTTAGGCAGTCGTGGACTTGGGATGTGGGCGTTCGCGCTAACGTTTGCGGCGACCAACGCATCGGGTGGCACATTCATGGGCTTTCCAGCTCTCATTTATTCACACGGATGGTCGCTCGCATTTTGGATCGCTGGTTTCATGGCAGTGCCGCTGCTGTCGATGGGGCTGATCGGAAAACGATTGAATCAAGTTGCACGGCGCAGCAATGCGGTCACGATTCCCGAGGTCATGGCGGAGCGATTCGGGAGTTCCGCAGTCGGCTTAGTTGCGACGTCGCTGCTCGTGTTCTTTATGTTCTTTTATTTGCTCGCTCAATTTAAAGCCGGCGGGAAGATTCTGAGCACATTGTTGGCCGGAGAGCCGCTGTTTCAAGCGAGTGCGGCGATGGCGTCTCGTTTGACCGCTGATTTGCCATGGGTCGGTCAAGCATCGGGCGACTACATCGTGTGCCTCGTGCTCTTCTCGGCGGCCGTGATTGGCTATGTCGTGTACGGAGGATTCCGAGCTGTCGTCTGGACGGACGTGATGCAAGGAATCGTGATGTTTGCTGGCGTGGTGGTCATGTTGGGGTTGGCGGTCTATCAAGTGGGCGGTCTTACTAGTGCGACGCGAAAGATGGCACTGATGACACCGCCAGAATTTGCTATGGGCACGATCGCATTCGACCAACCGCGAGACCTCGAGTTGTTGCTACCCAAAGGGACATGGGTTCGAGATAACGAACAAGTATTTCGGTTGGCTGAATTGGCGATGATCGCGAAAGGACAAACAGAAAGTGCGTCGATCCGACTCTTGCGAATTACAACGGAGTCCGAAGCGATCGCGATTCAAAGCGATGCGGTGGCTGCTGGCGTGTCGGTTCGCGTCAGCGAGGTGCGTCCGTATCGATACGGTGCGAACCAGCCGGGTGTTTATCTGACGAATCCTGGGCCAAGCGAAACGAGTAGCGTTGGATTTTTGGCGCTTGGCACAGCCTTCAGTTTCTTTGTGTTTTGGCCGTTTGGTGCAACGGGGCAACCGGCCAACATGGTTCGTTTGATGGCATTCAAAGACAGCCGCACGCTTCGCTACTCGATCCTGACCGTCTCGGTGTACTACACCGTGATTTTTTTTTCTCTGTTGATCGTGTTTTGCTGTGGCCGAGTGTTGATGCCCGGTATGGAGATTGATCCTGATCGCACGATGCCGGAGTTGGCAGCCAAATTAACGAATAATGCCGGAGTGCCGTGGTTAGCCGGGTTCGTCATGGCGGCTCCGTTCGCAGCCGTCATGTCGAGTGTTGACAGTTTCTTGTTGCTGCTGTCGTCAGCGATTGTCCGGGACGTTTATCAAAAACACATCCAGCCTGAAGCCTCCGAGCGGCGGCTGAAATGG
The DNA here is from genome assembly GCA_041739875.1 of Pirellulaceae bacterium. Classification (GTDB taxonomy): domain Bacteria; phylum Planctomycetota; class Planctomycetia; order Pirellulales; family Pirellulaceae; genus JBBSJZ01. The sequence continues at coordinate 80,728 of JBGSNA010000367.1, read as the reverse complement.
ATCAGTTACGCAGTGACGGTCGCGGTCGGTGTATTCGCCGTGGTGATGGTGCTCAACCCGCCAACGTACTTACAGGACTTGATTGTGTTTGCCAGTGGCGGTCTCGGCGCGTGCTTTCTAGTGCCGATGTTGTTAGCGTTGTATTGGCGAAACATGACAGCTGCCGGCATGATCGCTGGCATGCTCGGTGGTACTGCCATGCACATCGGATTAACGCTTTGGGGCTATCTCGACATCGGTGAGATGCGAGCTTACGAGTTCTTGGGGCTCAACCCGTTTATCTGGGATCTCATCGCTTCGGCCATTGCGGCAATCACGATTGCGAAATTCAGTCGACAGGATGCTCAACGCAACAGCTTGTTTTTTGACTGATATAGGTACATGTGCGTCAGGTCGTTAAGCTCGCGGTGCGATTGGAATCGTCATCGCGTCTTTCGCGGACGTTCCGACAACGATGGCATGGTCATACCGTGCGACCGTCGGGCACACATGGCGCGGGAACGCCCAGTACGGATCGCCAACTGCAATCCTACGATCGGCTGACACAGCAACGACCAAGTGCTCTTCGCTATGTCCGACGACAACCGCTTCGGGAAGCCCCTTAATTCGTACTCTCACCGCCATCGGCATTTCCGATGCGATCGACTTGTAGCCTAGGTCAAAACAAACGAGCTGAGTCAGCTCGTCGCTCGCTCCAGTTGGCTTGCTGATGACTCGCGTTAAGACGGAGGCGGCGATTTCAAACGGAAGCTCCGGGTAGGACTCGCCGTAGTTCCAGTCCCAAAGCGTGCTTGTGCCTGGACTAAAATGCCACCGAGTCAAGCGAGTGAGATGCCGCGTCGCTTCTACCCAAACGCCATAAGTGGGTGTCCCGCCAACAACCACGGTTTCGACAGGATGTTTTTCCATCACTCGACGAATTTCGACCAAGATCGCGTCGACGCACTGTTGTCGTTTCAGCAGCTCCGGTTGGTGCAGGTGACCGTCATAGACGTGAAGTCCAGCGAACCGAAGTGATGAAAGTTGATTCAACTGTTCAATAAGTTGGTTGAGGTTCTCGCCAATAGTCACGCCCGTACGGTGCATGCCACAGTCGACGTCGATGAACGTGTCCATGACGACACCTTGAATTTCTGCGGCCGTGTCGAGGCATCGTGCGACAATCGGACAATCCAAGATGACCGAAATACAGCAATCGGGAAAGCAACGGCACAATTCGAGCAAAGCATCAATCTTCGTTCCAACGGGCTGGTGAGCAAGCAACACACTCGTCGCTCCCGCCTTCGCGGCCATCGCCACTTCACCGAGTGTTGACGCCTTGAAGGCTGTGATGCCTCGGTTGATTTGCAGCCGCGTGATGTATTCGGACTTATGCGTTTTTAAATGCGGACGAAGCCTACGGGCATCTCGATCGACCATCGTGAGCATCGCGTCAATGTTCGACAAAACAGTCGGCTCAAAAATCACGATTTGCGGTGACAGGAACGAGTCCAACTCGCGTGGGTCAGGAAATGTGAAGTTCATGGGCAATTCGGACGTTCATGGGCAACTCGGAAGTCGCGGGCTTGCTTCAATTGCTGATAATTGGGTGGAATCATAGCCCATTCGTGTTCGCTCCGGGACTGACGCGCAGCAAGTTTCATCGAAACGTGTCTCGCTGGCTTACCGCGAGCAATTACACGTAACTGGCAAGCCTCAGTCCCGCCTTCGTTGCCCAACGCTGAACCACGAGGCGTTCTTTTTCCGTGGCAAGGCGATTGCATTTTCCTCGGATTTGGCAGATCGTCGAATCCTGGGTGCGAACTTCGATCGTCAAAAGTTTCTGAAGTTCCTGATTGGAATGTAATTCCATGGTCCAAATTGAACTGCGTCCGTGGGCACAGCTTGCAGCGTACGACGCGACGCAGTGCTTGAGTTGTCGACCTTCCACAAATAAAGCTTTGGTACTGAGCAATTCTCGTATCGTCCAACGCTTCTGATTTTCGCCCTCTTGCGAGCCTTCGATGAAATCAAAGGATTCGATCTGGCTCGGCTTCCACTGACAGATCTGGATCGAGTTGTCTTTGGCAAGTCGTTGATGCCATTGTTGAACACGTCGCAAAAGCGATTCTACGCTGCGGCCTCGCATCGTCAGCTTCGGTTCCGCTGGCTCATAGCCCTCCACGCGACCACCGACAATCATTGGTTGCGGCTCAAACCGTTGGTGTCGGATGTAATCGACGATCGGTGCGATGTGGGCCGTGTCGAGCATCGGTTGGCTAATGAACCATTGAATCACGGTGGACCAGAACTCTTCGTGCCGAAATTCTTCGCAAAGCCGAGTTCCAAAGAACGCTCGAGTCAGCCGCTCGTTGCCGCCCAGAGCATGAATCTGGCCCCAGCGAATCGCTTGATTGATGGAACAATCCTTCGGCGCTCGCATGAAATAGTGAGCCATTTTCTTGGTATAGGGAATTGGGAGACTGCATTGGCAAAGGTTCTTTCCCGAGCCAACATGCGCGTACCAAGCACGCGGCGATCGGCTTTCGCGATCGTTTCCGGTCAACCAGGCTGTATCAAAGAAGGCTGGCATATCGTCATAGCGAACAAACAAGTGTCGAAGCAGTGAAGCAAACTGGCGACGTGAACTGCGAGATTTCGGTTGCCAGTCTTGGATCTCTCGGATCCATGAATTCCGATGTGCTGTGACGAGCACGAGTGCCTCCAAACCCGTATTGCCATCGCTAGCGCCGAGACGAGGCTCCAACGGTGAGCCATCTAAAAACTTGGCACGAACACGATGCAAGTGGTTCAGTAATCGCACGAGTTCGTCGGTGTCGACACGTTGCGTTGAATTAGCTTGGTTGCAGCTCGAGAGCCGGTTTGCGAATCTCGCAAGATGTGGCTGGTTAAGCTCGTTCGACGTGATTTCTCCACGACAGATCGACGCCAAGACCTGCATCGGGTTTCGTTGTTCGCGTCGTCGTTGATCCAGCAGTGGCTTGGTTCGGGCGCGTACTGCGTAAGCTAGTTCCCGTTCGGGTTCTTTCGTTCGCTTTTGCAAGCAGCGCGAGAATCCGTTGGCATCGCACCAGCACCGATATTCGGATTCGTTCGCTAATCCGATCGACGCAAAATGGTTTAGTAATTGTTGATGAGGATCGAGGTCCGCGAGGGTCGCTTTACGTCGCATACGTTCTCAGTGATGATTCATGGAGAGAAACCGTCGTTTAGGATTTGCTGAAGCGGGCGGTTGGGGAGAGAATTCATCTTTGGGATCCGAAATTGAAGGAACGTGAAAAGGAAGAAATCGCTCCAGTTGTGACACCTGGTTCTGGTGAAGGTTCGCGTTGCGATGTCCTGGTGCAATCCAGTTTGCCCCGTCCTGATCCGCCCCGTCCTGATCTGCTGGCCAAGTGCTTGCTGCTGATCGTGCTGTTACTGGTTTCCTGGGTCGTGATGTGCACCACGCATGAGTGCGGCCATCTTCTCGGCGGATGGCTTGGTGGAGGAACGCTGCAAAGGGCAGAGTTGCGACCTTGGAAGTTGCCTTACAGTCTTTTCAACCCAGATCCACGCCCCCTCGTGACACTTTGGATGGGTCCGTTGTTTGGTGCAGTGTTGCCCGTGATCTTGGCGCTCATATTGCGACACCGCTGGATTTGGTTTGTCGCGTGGTTTTGTATGCTGGCGAACGGCGCGTATTTGGCGACTGCGTGGTATTCGGGGGATGCGCTCTTGGACACAAATCGAATGTTCGCGGCAGGTGCTTCGCGATCGAGTGTCGCCGCGTTCATTGCGATCTCGCTCGTTGCCGGCTACCCAAAATTTCGACGTGCCTGTCAAATCGAATGGGAGAACGAGACCCTTCTTTGAGCAAGCTATGAAGATTACGATTGTTGGCGTAGGACGTGTTGGAGCGGCGATCGCTTTCGCGAATGTCATGGAGCCGCTGGCAACCGAGTTGTTGCTTGTCAACCGCTCTCGCGAGAAAGCCGAAGGCGAAGCCATGGACTTGCGTCACGCCAGTGCTCTGCAAAACAGCAACATGCAAATTCGAGCTGGCGAGATTGCTGACTCTGCGGGTTCGGATGTGATTATCTTTACTTCGTCCGTCGTTTACGGAGATCCCAATCGGAAACGACTCGATCTGGCGTCGGACAACTTGAATATCTTGAAGGAATGGATCCCGGCGCTGGCGAAGGCTAGTCCCGATGCGATCTTGATCGTCGTCACGAATCCAGTCGATCCGATGACGTATGCGACACTCAAGCTATCCGGATTCCCTCCTGAGCGAGTGATCGGAACGGGCACGTTATTGGACAGCGTTCGGTATCGAGCATTGTTGTCGTCCGAACTTCAGATTCATTCAGATGACATTCGAGCGTATATACTTGGTGAGCACGGTGACAGCCAGTTCGCGGCACACTCAATCGCGATGACTGGAGGCGAGCGTTTCTACCCCAGCGACACGACCAAGCGATTGTTTCGCGAGACGGTCAACATGGGCTACGAAGTATCGCGGCTCAAAGGGCACACATGCTATGGCATCGCGCTGGCAACCAGAACGATTCTGGACTCCATCGTTTACGATCTGCGGCACACGATGCCCGTGAGCATCTTGGTCGACGGATATTTGGGTGTGGATGACGTGTGCTTATCTCTGCCTGCGGTCATTGGGCGCGCCGGTGTGACACGCATCTTGCATCCCGTGTTGTCGGAGGACGAGCAAGCTTCGTTCCGGCACTCTGCGGAGCAAGTTAAGCAAGCGATTGAGAAAATGTAGCAGTCGCAAAGGCCTCCCCGGGGTCTTTTGTCCAACGCGGCTTTGGAAGTAAACGATCGAGCCTTTTTCGTTTGACTAGCGGCTACCGAGCTAAAGGCGAGTTAACGACGCGATCAAAAACAACAAAAACAAAAACTTTTTTCGAAGTCCGAGCGTTTTTCGTCGCACGGTAGATACTCGACGCGGGATTGGTCGGACAGGGATTTCTCAATTCGAGTGATGCCAGCGTCAATCTTTGCATTGCCGCGCCTCGCATGTTTTACGCGTTGAACGAGGAAAATGTGCCCGACAAGGAAAATGTGTCCGGTTGAATTATCAGAGAGTTCCCATCGAACCGCAAATCGTCTACGCAGCAATCCGCATCAGTTCAAATAAGCTGCAATCTCGTAATCGATTTTCATGAATTTGCCTTTTTGGCTTTCGGTTACTTTTCCATAATTCAGATATCGAGGATGCTTTTTCGCAATAACGCCCGGTTCATTGAAGCTTTGCTGTTTCGCGAAAGAACGCTTAGCCGTCAGTCGGCAGATGTGGGCTGCATCATCGCTTCGATTTTGCTCGCGTCGGGTTTGGAAACCGATTACTACTGATATCGCCGCCGGCTTCTCGGAGACTCGAACCACGAAAGTTTCTTTGCAGTCTCAGCGAATCGCTGGTACGTCTCCGATCGAGAGCATCTGATTGGTGAAACCTTTCGCGTTGAACACATCTTGCCCGAGGACTTGTATGAAGACGACCAAGCGAATTAGGTTTCATGAAGACCTTGTCGATGTGAATTCGACGCGTCGTTGTTTCTTTCCATCGGCAACGGTGGCGTGACTCCATTCGGCTCGGAGTTGTGTGTCGAGGCCAGCGAACTCGCGGATGAGCCAACCTCGCCGAGCGGCGGGGCTGTTGGGGGGTGGTGAGATGCGTCGCTCGTCAATTTGTTCGTCCGAAACAATTCGAACTTCGGGGAGCGTTGCGGCGAGTTTGTGATGGTAACCATCAGTCGAGAGCTCGTGATATCGCAAATCGACTTTCTTGCGTACTGCCCACGGGACATGAGGGTCGAGTTGATTGAGCATCCAAAGTTTGCTCATCCAATCAATACGACCGAGTGCCGGTTCAAGAGCGCTGGCATCCTTGCGGAATTGGGCAATCAGGTCGACTGCATCTCGCCAGTATCGCAGTATGTCGAGAGCTTCGCCGCGATCACTCGCATCAACGCTGGCGACAAATCTCGATGCCTCGCGATGATAGAGTCGCTGGATTTCAATTGCCGAAAGCTCGCCACGACTGGTTCGTACCTTCGACACCAAATTCCAATCACAGTTAATGCGATGAAGTGACCTGAGTGGGCGGTACAGTTTTGGTAATCCCTTCGTGTCACCGCGTTCGATCATGTCCAGTACAAGGGACACTGAGCCGACTTTTACGTACTCTGCAAGATCGCACAGATTCGAGTCGGAAAGTCCGATTTGAAGACGTTGTTTGCGTGCCATCAACGCTTTTGCCGATGCCAAGGAAAAGAACGACTTCGCACAGAGTTGGCTAAGCCAATGCCCATACACAAAGATCGGTCGCTCTCCGCTGAAGCCACCAATATCCGCGACACAGTCGACGGACATCGCTTTGGCGCTCAATCGAAAGCGTCCGTCGGCATCAAGTTCGCCTGTGCTTGCTAATGCCAATCTCGATACAAGTAGCGCCGTCAAGTATTTGCGTTGAGGACGAAATGCGACATGGTTGCCAACGAAACGCAGCACGATCACGCTGGGAAAGTGAATTAGCCGCAGTGTTTGAATCATCAATCCCAGCGTCCAAGCTGGCATGCTGCTGAAAATGTCATTCCGGCCCGGTGTCTTGGGCTCGGAGCTTCTATTGAAATACCTGACGAGCACGCTGGCAAATGTCGCCAGCCCAAGGATTGGAATTGCTAGGATAAAACTTACGCATTGAATCGCCCACAGCAAAAGAACGAACGCACGATAGATCACTAGCCAAAGACCTCGCGCGACAACAGCTTCATAGTTTTCTTGGCAACCATAGACGTGACCAACGGCATCGCTGGTGTTTTTAAGCACGCGAACTTCCGCGTTCAAATTCACTCGCGATGCTGCTTCGGAGACGAGTTCGTCCATCGCACGTTGGCACGCAATGAGATCGCTTACTGAGCGAACCTCGGGGGTCGCAATTTCAACGAGTCCACCAGGCTGCGATTGAACGGCCGGATGCGACTCGAAACTGATTGCACCTCCGTTGGCGAGGAACACTTGGTCTTGGTCGTACATGCCGACGGCGCTCGGTTGATCATGTCGAATGATATCAACGATCGCTTGGTAAACGACTCGCGCCGTCGGGATGTCTTCGTGGGCAATCAACGCGCCATCAACGAAGACCGGCGCATATTCCGTTTCGATACCAATTAAGCGATTGAGAAGGCGACGCCGCACCGCGATGCGCGAACGTGGAGTACTCTGCTGGTTGAAGCAAGTCGATCCAGCTCGTCGACGAACACGACGTATCATTCGCCATCATGACCGGTAACGCATCGGCGAAGATACGTGGCCGGAGAAGTTTTTGCATCGGCAACGATGTTGGCGGCAACATGACCCAGCGAGATCTCGGTCGGTGGTGATTGCGTTGAGCCCACTGCGATCGGCGACGCAATCTCAGATTCGGCTTTTGCTAGTATTTGGTTCGCCATATTAATCGCCACGACCACACCCCCTACGTGCTTAAAGAAAGAAGCGACTCAGACATACGGGCATTTTAGCAATAAGGTTTGTAGGTACAGCATTCGAGGAGAAAAAATCTCGCGGTCGGGTGAGTTGACGATGTTTTTTCTTAAAAAGCTCGTAGTGCCGAGATGATTTCGCTTCGGACATCTGGTTCATCTTCGCAAATCAAGCGAAGATCAAGGGTGTTGCGTGACACTGGGCCACCAATTTGGCCCAGTGCCCACGCGGATGCACCACGAACCATGGGTTCAACGTCATTAAGACCTTTTGCGAGTGGTTTTGTGGCTCCGAGGTCACGTTGGTTACCAAGAACAATCGCCGCGTTTCGCAACAGCCCACGACGACGGCTGCGCCAGAACGGTGTCTTTCGGAACTGTGCTCGAAACGAATTGTCATCGAGGTCAAACAACTCAGCGAGTGGAATGTCACGGAGTTGGCCTGTGGGAGCATCCGTTGGTTTGCTCTCAGCGCGACGCGTTGGTTTGCGATTCCACGGACAAACGTCTTGGCAAACGTCGCAACCAAACAACCAGTCGCCGATTCCGCTACGAAGTGTTTCGTCGATCGGCCCATCGTTTTCAATCGTTAGATAGCTGATACAGCGTGAGGCATCGAGTACTCCAGGCGACGGGAATGCTTGAGTTGGGCATGCGTCCAAACAAGCCGTGCACGTTCCACAGTGACTCGTTCGATGCGGTTCGCTGAGGGGTAGCTCGACACTCGTCAACAAACAAGCGAGTAAGAAGTAACTTCCATGTTCGCGATTGAGCAGTAGCGTGTTTTTGCCTTGCCAGCCAAGACCTGCGGCTACGGCGATTTCGCGTTCCATCAATGGTGCTGTATCGACGATGCCTCGAACAGACGCCTCAGGCCTCGCGTCGACAATCGTTTTGCTGAGTCGTCGAAGCTTTGGATGGAGCAAATCATGGTAGTCGCTTCCGTCGCCGACATAGCGAGCGATTCGCCCGCTTCCACTCTTTGTTGCTTCCCGTGTAGCAGCGTCGTATGGGTACGTGAGGACGAGGACGCTGCGAACGCCTTCGAGGACATGGCAAGGATGCTCGTAAGCATGCAAGCGATTGGCGAAGTAGTCCATCGAGGCGGCATGCCCAGCTTCGATCCACTGCGTGAGTTGATGAAAGCCCGTCGAGGTTACGGCTGGAGCGACTCCCGCAAGCACGAAGCCTTCGGCGGTGGCCGTTTCATGAAGTGATTCGAGCAGTCGATTCAACGGAGTCACGCTTTGGCTATTTGCGAGCCGATCTTTGCTGCAAGCCGCTTTGCGATCCGTCGCGCAGGGCATGGCGGTAGTAAGACTCTAAACATAACGTCGCCATCGAAGTCGTATAGACCGAACCGCCATAGCCACCCCAAACACTGTCGGTGGGCCACGAGCCGTCACTTCGCTGGGTGCTGAGCAATCGGTGTTTGAGTGAGTCGTTCCAAGTCTGCCACGCATCGTCTTGCAACTGGTGCAATGCCAGCGTGGCATAGTACCAATAGTAATAGTTGTCTTGGCCAACGCCAGGTGTTTGTTGAAGCAGCGAGTTTTCCGCTTCGACGATCTCTTCGGGGTTGATTCGGCTGCCGACAAGCAACTTGGTTGCAAGCGCCTCGGCGGTCATTGTGCGACTGGGGGCTTCTCCAGGACGATAGCTTGCAAGTCCGCCTCGTTGCCCCGCTCGCACCGACGATAGAAATCGCTCAATGCCGGCGACATTACGTGCGTCGATTTTGATGCCCGAGCGATGTCCGCCGTCAATGACCATCGCCTGCCAACCGAGCTGGCTGAGATCGCCGGGATCGCCCGCAGTATATCGCCAACCACCGGTGGTTGGGTGCTGCATCCGAGTAGTGTAGGCGATCGCACGTCGGGCGCACTCGATCGCCGACTCGTCTCCCGTCATCGCGGCTGCTTCACACATCGCAAGCGCCGCCATGCCGTGGCTGTAAGTGGATTCGTACACGCTCGCATTGCCAGCGAGTGAGCCATCGGGTTGTTGCTTTTGAATCAAGAACGCTAGCCCCTTGTAAACGTTCTCCGCGTACACGCCCTGCTGGTGCGTATTCCCAGCCCCGACGAGCGAAAGGATGGCTAGGCCAGTGATCGCGGTTTCGGCGCGGCTGCCAGCGTTACTGCGAGTCTCGCCAAGAGGCGCGCGTTCGCGTCCCGCGCCGCTGGCTTGTGGGTCCCATGCTCCGTCGGCTCGTTGACCAGCGACGAGGAACCGCAATGCTTTCTCCACGGCGGCTTCCGTTTCGATGCTACCGCCAGTCTCCATTAGCGCCCGTTGTTTTGCGGAACCGACACGGTTGGCGAAGTCCGATTGTAGATCGCCGACCACAGCCGAAGCTGCTGCGTTCGCGGATGCGCCGCCCGTTGCCAAACTCGCTTCGTGAAACGGATCGTCGGTGATGCGTTGAGGCTCACTCGCACCTGTCGCCGCCATTGCTGGCGGACTGATCTCTGACGTAGCAAGAGTGTGATCGGCCAAGTCTTCTTCAACCGTTTTGTCTAGCCACTCACTTAACTCTGAGGCAAAGTCGGACGGCGACGCATCGGTTGGAAGAGCATCGGTTATCGCAAGTGATTGTGGTATCGCCGGAGACGACGGTTCCGCTTGATCTGGGGCGTTATCACTTGCTGGTGTCTCCGCGAGTGTTGGTTTCGGTTCATCCAGTAGATCGGTCAATTCGGAGACCGGAAGCGGTGCAATGACTGCGTCTGGGTCATTGCCGCTGATGTCATTGAACTGCATTTCTGGATCAAATGACGAGAGAGCGATAGCGTCGACGCCAACTTCATCCGCATCCTCTTCGACCGATTGGCCTCCGCCCATTTTGGGAATCAGTGGCACCAGAAAGATGAGTGCAACATGCAAGCCAACCGACGCCAACAGGCAGATCATTGCTGCTTGACGCCCCGACCGTTTCCGTCGACGAAAAAGCCAAATTGTTGCGACGAGTAGGGCGACGGCCGTGATCGCCACCGGGTAGACGATCTTGGGATCAGCCCAGAGGTGGGCTGCGGCAATCAACGGTAATTCCTCCGCGCCGCGATCCCAATTTGATCGACGCCGCTGGCTCGAATGGCTTGCATGACGTCGACAACGCCTTGGAACGAGCTTCCACCGTCGCCTCGCACAGCCACCTTGAGTGCTGGATAAGACGCGTGCTGGGTCTTGAGCGTTAAGACGAGTTGTTCTTTTGTGACAAAGTTGCCGTCGAGCGTGATGGCGCCGTCGGGAGCGATCTCAACAACGCGTTCGTCTGGTACTCGGGCCATTGATCGCATTTCTGCAACACCAGGGACATTGACTTGGATGCGACTCTCCGCTTCGTTGAATTTACTGCCAACCATAAAGAAGATCACGAGCAGAAACACGACGTCGATCATCGGCGTCAAGTTGATCGTGATCTCTTCGGCTGGTTGACGACGAATGGGCATGAGGCTAGCGAAAAGAATGGTTTGTGTGAGCGGGGAATGGGCTGCTAAGCATGAATTGCTTTAAGCGGCTTTGCGTTTGCGTGCGGTGCGCGCATTGCCCGAGCTCTCGAGCCCTTCGGCGCTAATGCAGTCGATGACTTTTTGGCATAGCTTATCGATCTCGTGGAGATACTTGTCTGACTTGCTGCTGAAGTACATGTAGGCGAGGTAAGCAGGGATTGCGACTGACAAGCCACCGGCCGTTGTAATCAACGCAGTACTAATTCCCGATGCGAGCATGTCGGGACGACCGACGGCTTCTTGTGAGCTCATCGCTTCAAATCCATCGATCATCCCGAGCACCGTGCCAAGTAATCCGATCAGTGGTGCAACGTTGCTAATTGCATGAAACACTCGGAGGAACCGGCGCAGCCCATCAGCGACTCGGTCACCGGCATCGATCACAGCCTGTTCGATCTCCAGCATCGGTCGTCCCCAGCGCCGTACCGCTGCTTGAAAGACTTCTGCGACGGGACAGTCGAACTCTTCGCAAATCTCAGTGGCTTCCTCAAAGCTCAGTTGGCCGTCTTCTACACATTCGGTGAACCGTCGCACGAACGGTCTCGGTATCACGCGCCCTCGGCGAAGCGCCACCATTCGCTCGAGTGACAATGCAAATACGATCAGCGAGCACACGCCAAGCGGGAGCATTAACCAACCGCCAGCCATGACCTTTTTTGCGAAACCTGGAAGCAGCCAAGCTTCGGAGCTTGTCGACGCATTGTCCTCAGAAACGTTGGCTGACGCAAAATTCCCTTGGGACGCATTGTTCGGATCGCTACTGTTCGATGCGGCACTATTCATTGCGGCACTGGGGATCGAAAGATTGGAACCGTTGCCGTAGCTCGGAGTATTGGAATACTGAGGTTGGTTAAACGGAGATTGCGCGCCAGCGTTCTCGGGGCTAAACACAAGCGTCCACGCTAGCAATCCGATACCTAGGATCGCGAGAGGTAGCCCATGCAGAAACAATCCAAGCCGATGCTTTACACGGGTATGGGTGAGTTGAGCGGTGAATCTGTTCATAGCTGGATCGTTCATCGGCGAATCGTTGACTCCTCTGTCGGGGAGAGTGCGGCCAGTCGACGCCGTGCGTCTTGGGCGAGTGCGCTGTCAGCGTGGCGTGCCAACAATGTCGAATAGCAAACTGCGGCATCGCGTGTCCGCCCCAATTGTTCAAACGATTTCCCCGCTTGAACCAACGATGCAGCAACCCAAGTGCTATGGGGATCGAAACCTTCAACCGTTCGGTAAGCTTCAACCGCCTCGGCAAACCGTTGCTGCATGTAGAACGTTTCGCCGATCAGCCATTGGGCGCGAGGACGAAGCGTCCCTACTTCGCCTGGGGATCGTACGACGCCCTCGAGTTGTGACCGTGCTTGATCAAAGTTGAGCTGGCGTATGGATAATTCAGCGGACAGAATTTGAAGCAGTGTTTCACGGAAGCGATCGTCACCGGCTACCGCTTTCACTTGATCCAATCTTGCGGAAGCTTCATCAATGGGGGCGTGTGCGACTGCAGTTTCGGCGCAGCGAAGCAGTGTCGGAAAGTCGCTTGCGCCGAGCGTATCGACGACGTGCTCCCACCAGACTCTCGCATCCATTGGACGCCCCACTTGCATCAAGCCCTCCGCAAACAAGCGTTCGACTCCGATGGTTCTTGACTCGCTTGTTTGGCTAGGCGTCTCTTGTTCGGTCGCCAAGGCGAGCATGGACCATCGCTGTGTTCGTCCCGCCCAGCGACACGCAGCCTCGCGAGCTGAGGCGGTAACGTTTACCGTCGCTGCCGGCGAAATCAACATCATCGCGAGGTGCTCGGCATCGCTGCTTTGCTCCGATTGACTCATTCGTTCGAGTGTGTCGGCTGTGACTTGGCCCGTGGTATCTGAGCTGGCGAGTCGCGAGGCCGCTGTTTGCCAAAAGTGAGGGTCGTTGGCAGCGGTTTCCGACGAAAGCACGCAAGAGTACATTCGATCCGTCAAGCGAGATTGATCCTCGCTTTGCATTTGCGCAACGATCCAGTCTTCGATAAAGCTGGGAGTTGTTGAATGCTCGACACCTTTTTGACCTTGCGTCTGTTCAACAAGATGACTGGTCACAACGTCGATCGTTGATTGGCTTGCCGGCCAAGTCTCCAGGAGTTCAGCCAATTTCGCATCCGCATCCGTGTGACGTTCGGCTTGTTGCAAACAACTCGCACAAGCACGCAGCGCTCGCGGAGCGTCAGGATGCTGTGGATATCTCTTCGAAAAAGCTTCAAGCGCTTCAGCTGCAGCTTCCGGTTGGTCGCGTCGTAGTGCGATCGCCCAAGCAAGACCGAGTTCGGCTGCCGCCGCTTCATCACCCGAGAGTTTTGGTAGGGCGGAAGTGTAGGCTGCTGTAGCGGTGTTCAGTTGATTCGATGCGAGCGATTGTGAGCCAACCTGAAGCAACATCCGTGCGGCCGCAGCAACTCGCTCCGGATTGTCGTCGTTGTCTAGGTTCCAAGTCAGCGTACCAAGCGCGGCGTCGGCGCGACGAGTCTTGAGCATGGCTGTCGCAGTGGCAAGCCGGAGTAAGCATTTTTTATCAGTGGGAATAGCAGACGCGATCGGGTTTTCCGACGCCAGCACGGCGCGAGCATAGAACTCGGCCGTTGAAGCAATGTCGTTCTGTTGTTGGTAACGACTCGCAAGTGTTGCCATCGTGCGTGTCCAATCCACGCTCGAAGTCTGCTCATTGACACTTCTTAGCCATTCGTTCGCCTCGCTCAGTCGGTTTTCCGATAACAGCAAGTCGATCGATGCTGGAGTTGCCTCGCCTCGTTCGGAGGCGATCGATGGCGGCGGTGCCGCATTGGATTTTTCGATCACGACATGCGTAGCCATGACGGTGACCGTAGCGATAGCAACGAATACCTGCCACTGTTGTGAACCGAGATTCATCCAGACAGTTTGCTTGGGCTCTATGGTCGTTTGGGTTCGGCGAGCGTTCGGCATGTAGACCATCGCTCCAAAAGTGAGAATGTGATGCTGCGAATATTCGCAAACTCAATGCAAAAGTGCTCATTTGATTTACTTGCGTCTTGGGGGATACCGAAACGGCGGGGAACAGGGCAAGATCACAATCCGTATTGAATTACCGTGAAACTCGATCACGCAAGAAACCCCAGGCAAAGGTGAAGATCCGATGAAGGCCCAAGATGTTCTGAAAACGAATCACGCGACAAGCACGATGGTGCTCAAGAGTTATGTCAGCGATCTCACAGACGCGGAATTGATGTCTCGTCCAGGTCAAGGTTGCAATCATGTCGCATGGCAGCTGGGCCATTTGATAGCGTCCGAATGCCATCTACTCGAATCCGTCGTTCCAGGCGCTTCGGCATCGCTGCCTGATGGATTCGCCGACCAGCATTCCAAGGCGAGCGCGACGAGCGACGACCCGACCAAGTTTTGCACCAAGGATGAGTACATGGAACTGCTCGACAAAGTGCAAGCGGCGAGCGTAGCGGCACTCGACCAGATTTCCGATGCACGTTTGGATGAACCCGCGCCTGAGGAATTCATGTCGTGGTGTCCGACCGTGGGGGCGATGTTCGTACTGATTACGACACACCGCATGATGCATGTCGGACAGTTCGTCCCCGTTCGCCGTGCCCTTGGCAAGCCCGTGCTGATCTAGGTCGATCAATCACCAAGACGTTACGCAGGTTGAGAGGAGCGAAACAGCTGATAGTACATCGCTGGCATTAAAACTAGTGCTAGAAACGTAGCACCGATGACGCCGCCGGCGATGCAGACGGCCATCGGTGGCCAGAAATTGCCTCCGTCGAGGATCAACGGTGCAAATCCGGCGACTGTGGTAAGTGTTGTCGCCAAGACATGGCGGGAACTTTCTATGACTTCGTCAATGATCGCGATGAGGTTGCCCGCAGCGGCTTGTTTGTTCGCTTGAATTGCTGCGAGTACGACAATTGAATCGTTGATCGCGACACCGATTAATCCCATCGTTCCGATGATTGCCATGAAACCGAATGGATAGCCCGCGATCCACAAGGCAAGCAGCCCCAAGCCGATTGATAGTACAGCGACTAAGCCGATCAAGCTTGCCAATCGGAACGAGCCAAACGACAAGACGAGCGTTGCAGCCATACAGACCGCGAGAACGCCCACAGTTGAAAGCAGATTGCCGACGGCGTCGTTTCGTTTCGAACTCTCGCCGCCATACTCTAGTCGGTAGCCAGCAGGCAGCTCAAATTGGCTCGCGTCGAGTCGTTTGACAAACTCGTTTTCGACTAGGCTCGGCAATACGCCGGGGATCAAGAAAGCCGCGACTTCGTTCATTCTTTCTCGATTCAATCGCGGAATCGTCGCCATCTTACTTTGGACCGAAAGCTTCGCGAGCGACGCGAGCGGTACGCGCCCCGGTTGTCCATTGGCGTCAACGATCAGGTCCATGCTCAAGATACGATTGAGATCCGCTCGATCGCTTGACTTCACGCGAACGACGACAGGTAGTTCTTCGTTATCCTGGAGAACCAATCCGCCAACGTTTCCTTCGAGTGTCGTGAATAAGTCGTCTGCGATACCCGTGGGATTCAATTTAGCTAATCTCGCGGACGCTGCGTCGACGGAAAACACCAATTGCGGAAGCGGCTCAGATAATTCCGACTTGCACAGAGTCACTTCAGGAATCGATGACAAGATTTGGCTTACCTCATCACCAAGTTCTTGTAGCATATCGAGATCAGGACCAAACAATCGCACCTCGATCGGCGCTCCAAACGGTGGGCCTTGTTCCAGTTGACGGACGAGCGTGCGAGCGTTCGTGACTCGATGGTCGAGTCTTTTTTGCATCTCAGTGATGGTTGATATCGGGTCAGTGCCTTTCGCAATCGTTACCAAGCCTTGTGCATAGTTCGCAGCACCTCTCTGGTCGGCAACCACGTTGTAATAAAACTGTGGAGCACTCTCACCATAGAACCAATCAGCATTGGCAATGCCCATTTCTTTCGTGATCTCGTCGACCTGTTCGCTTGTGCGAATCGTCTCCGCAAGTGAGCCTGTCGGTGGTAACTCGACGGTTACGTAGAACTGGTTTCTGCCGGAAGGCGGAAAGAACTGTTCGCTCAATTGTGAGAACGCAATGAATCCGGCGATGGGAGCAACTAAAGAAAGGCTGGCACCAATCGATGGGGTTCCAACGGTTGTAACCAGGAAACGTCGATAGACGGTAAGAATCCAATCGCGTTGTTTGGCTTCGTGAAGAACGACAGGATGTGGGCCTGGCGTTCTCGCAAGCATTCTTGCTGCAAGCGACGCTGTGACTGTCAGGGAGAGTAAGAGTGATGCGGTGATCGCAAGGATGACGCTAATTGCAATCGCGCCAACAAACTCACCGGCAGGGCCGGGCATGAACGCGATCGGGGCAAATGCGAGCGCGGTGGTTAACGTAGAACCGAATAGCGGGACCGCAAGATGGTGTACCGTTTCCGTCAAGGCTTGGGCAGCGGAGCTTGCAACGCTCAGTCGTCGGTGGATTTCGTCGACGACGACAATCGCGTTGTCGATCAACAACCCGAGTGCAATGATCAAGCCGGTAATCGACATTTGGTGAATGGGAATCCCACACACGTGTAGAGCGAACAGCACAATGAAACCAGAAAGCGGAAGCGTGAGGGTAACGATCAAGGCGCTACGCCAACCCATCAATGCAAAAATGACGAGCGACACCGCCGTCGCACCCATGAGCAAGTTCGAAATCAGTGAGCCGAGACGTGCATCGACATATTCCGATTGTTTGAGGACAGTTCGGACGCCGATCCCCGCAGGAAGCTGGGTGATGAAATTGGCGATCTTGTTTTCGGCAGTTTTTGTCCAACGGTCGATTCGATAGTTGGGCTGGACCATACAGCCAAGTACGACAGCATCCTCGCCGGACAATTTCGCCGCACGCGTCGGTGGCTGCGGAATGCCGAGTCGAATTTGAGCCACATCCTTCAACCGCACGAACGAGGCTTGGTCTTCTCGAATCGGAATTTCACCGACGCTCTCGATCGAGTCGAATTGGTTGCCAACTTCGATGGGAAAGCTCGCCGACTCCGATCGCAACAAGCCTGCGGAGCGGCGGGCGTCGTGCGCTGCCAAACGCTCGGAAATGTCTCGCGGATTGATTCCAAGACCTGACATTCTCGCTGGGTCCAGGGTGACTTCGATCTCTTCGCCGGGATCCGCAAATCGATCCACCGTGTCCGTTCCAGCGATGTTTAGCAATTGGTCTTGCAGTTCAATTGCCAGTCGTCTCAAGACTCGCCAATCGGTTGGTGACTCGCTTTTCCAAGTCAATCCGAAGATCAAGGCGTACGCTCGGGCCTCAAGTTCATCAAACTCCGGACGTGTCGCTGCACCAGGCAATTGAGGCAGTACATCGTCGAGTCGGCTTCGTACTCGCGACCAAACCGGATCGGTGTCGGCAATGTCGTCACGCAGCTCGATAGTGATCGTGCTGAGTCCGATTTTGCTGGTCGATTGCGTCTCTTTGACTTCTTCAATATCTCGCAAGACATCTTCGATTTTACTTGTAACAAGCGCCTCGACTCGCGTCGCGTCGGCACCCGGTAAGCGCGTGTTGATCATCGCAACACGTTTCGAAAGTACCGGATCCTCCATTCGCGGTAGAACGACGATGCTACTCAACCCAGCGACCGTGATGAGCGCGACCACCAGGACGATTAAACGCGTGTCGGTATAGAACCGCAGCACGATGGCGTCAAAAAAGCTACGGGGTTTCGCGGCAAGGTTGTTTCGTTCGTTAGTGATGGGCGTGTTCATTGACACGCGTCCAGCTTGGAATGCATCGCTATGCGAACAAGAACTCCTGGGCTCACCCGGTGGACTCCATCACTCACGATACGATCTCCCGGTCGAATCATCCCGGATACTTTCGTCAAGTCACCGTCCGTCCGTTCGATTTGGATGTCGCGACGTTCGATTCGAAACGCATCCAATAGCGTGGGCTGCTGTGTTTGTGGCAATTCCGTAATTTGGCTCCGCTGGGTGCTTGCCATCGCATAAACGGACCACAAACCACGCGAGCCCTTCGCAAGGGCGGAGGTCGGAATCCAATAGCCGTCGTTGTCTGTCTCTGGTTGCTTCATTCGAAGCGTGACCACTTGGCCAATGACAACATCCTGATTGGGTTCAAGTTGCACGTCCACACTACGGTTGCGTGTGATGGAATCGACCTGGGGATGAAGTCGAATCAGGCTCGCAGAGACGCTGGGACCGATCGCGTCACCATCCATTTCGACTTGAAACGTTTGGCCAATTGCTAAATTGATTGTCCAGGTTGCCGGAATCCCAAATCGAACTTCGAGCGACGTTGTGTCAAGAAAATCGAAAGCAACTTGTCCTGCCGAGACAATAGTTCCTTCGTCGATCCTTCGCATGGCGATCGTGCCATCATACGGCGCCACAACAAGACTGTCGGCTAGGTCGACATCGAGTCGATCGATTTGAGATTGGATCACTGCTAAATTTGCTGTCGCAGCGTCGAGTTGTTCTTCACGAGTGCCCTCGAGCAGTTCGTCATGTCGGTGCGTCGCGGATTCGAGTTCAGCCATTGCCCGGTCCAGCGAAAACTTGGAGTCATCAAGTTCCTGTTGCGTACCCGCGCTGCTTTGATTCAATGAAACTTGTCGTTGATAGCGAAGTTTCTCGCCAGCCGCGATCGCTTTGAGTCTCGTGACTTCCGACGCTGCGGCTGCTATCGTTTGCGCTCGCGGGCCGTTATCAAGCTCACGCAATCTCGCCGCGGCGGAGCGCAATTCAGCTTCTAAACGAGCGCGATCCGCCAAAAGGTCTGCCGTGTCAAGTCGACCGATGATGGTGCCACTTGCAATCTCATCGCCCTCGCTCGCACTAAGTTCCACAACGCGGCCGATTCGACGAAAGCCCAGTTGACTCTCGCGGCGCGCTTGCACGATGCCGCTAAAACGCGAGTAGGATTGCGGTACGTCGATCATGCCCACGGTGATCGTTTGGACGGTCAAGCGATAGTCGTCTTCATTCGTCGTTGAGTCGCTCTGGTTATCGAAACTACGGCTGGTTCGCCAAACCATTCCCGTCGCGGTCGAGAGAATGGCCACAAGAGCAATTCCATAAAGAGAACGAGACTTGAACAGCGTCGACGTGTTCATGTTCTTCCTTCGGCCGCTGATGACGCATGTCTTTCATGGATAACATCTGCTTGTTCTGAGGTGTCCGCTAAGATCTCCTTCGCATGTGTTTCAAGTTTGGGTTTGATTCGTCGGATATACTTTGAATAGCTCGAGGCATCGTAGAGCGGTTGCCAGCCGAGACCATCAAGGAGCGCGTTGCAGTTGCGTCGAATTGCGACACGGGCGTGAGTGATTCCGGCCTCGGCTAACGAAGGACTTGTCGCTTCAAGAATGAGGCCTCCATACACCAATGACCACAATCCGAACACGACGTCTTCGACACACCCACCGCGGGGAAGTTGCAAGTCGCCGCTGGCCAACGCGTCATGCACGCTCAAGCCAACTTGGACGATGCACTTATGTTCGCAGTCGTGCAAGACATCGCGTCGGCCCTCGGATGTCTTGGGCCAAACGAAATCATGTCGAACCATTTGTTCGATGAAGAAATCGTCGGACATGTCATCCGCATAGACTTCGCAAGAAATACCCAATGCCGCCATGCGTTCACGCGGTTGTTTGCTGAGGGTGGCAGCGAATTCGAAGAGCCGCAATCGTCGTCGCACGGCCCTCGCGGCAAGCGCGAGGGCGATGTCTTCTTTATTGGGAAAATGGTTGTAGATCGTTCCACGCGTGCACCGCATTTTCCGTGCAATCGTGTCCATGCTCAACGCGGCAAGCCCCCCGTCGCGGATGATTGTGACCGAGTGTGTCAGAATCAGCCGCTCTCGCGAGCGGATTTCTCGCTGTTTGGGAGTAAGTGTCGCCATGCACGTAGAATAGTGCGTCTGAGTAAAATGACAAGGTGTCAAAAATGACAGTTTGTCAAAATATTCTCGATTTCACGAAAGCCGCCGAAGTCCAATCGCTCGCATCGATGTCGCCTGGACCGCCGTGATGGTCCATTGCATTGTGACGCGTCAGGCGGCTTCGTTGAACAGTCCGCCTCGGTGCTGGGTTTGTTTCTTGGCATAGGTCGGCGGGTTGCGTTCGCCCGAAAGCAACCGAACCAGATCCGTGCTAAGCGCGGCGAGGTGGTATTGGCAAACGAACAGCGATACAGCGCGAGTGTGAGTGGTCTCGACGGTCCCAGCGACTTTCTGGCACCGTTTCGCGATTCTCGCGTCTTCGATCTCCTGGGTGCTAAACAGCTTGTCGACCAAAGTCATGCCGCGCTGAGGAGCGTCTTCGTCCTGGAGAAGGACTTCACGCTTCTTAATGAGCTCGGCAAGTTCTTCAATCAATGTTGCGAGCTGCTTTGTCGACGCATCGATTTTATCAGGCTGGACGTTTCTCGTGGCGAGTTGCATCGCATCCAGGACTAAGTCGATGGACTCCGTTGCTGTGAGCAACTCGTCGAGATAGGAAGTTACCTGTCGTGACCAAGCGAGACTCAAGATGCTCTCCGTTGAAGGTTGAATAAGTCGTACATTGGGCCGGCGATCGAATCAGCCGACGCTTTCGTCATGTCGTCAACAATGTGTTGATCCAGCTGTTGCTGAAAGATCTCTTCCGCTCGCCCGCCGTGCATGTAGGCAGGCTTTTCGAGAGTCTTTCGCATGGACGCGAGCATGGAGCCAAACAGTGTTTGTCCGACAAAGTCTTGGAACGCTTCCTGGAGTTCTTGGCTTCCTTCCGGGACGCTCTCCGGCTTGCCGCTACTACCAAGTTCGGTTTCGAGTGAACTCAAGTCGAACGTATGATTGGCATCTAAGGCTTGCGCGGCCAATTTCGGGTCACGATTCAGTCTCGATGACGTCATCGACGCATCCAGCGGTGTCATCCCAGCGATCGGATTCATAGTTTTGTGCTTCGAGGGGACTTATTGAAAGACGACTTCGCCGTAGAGGTCGCCTTTGCGCTTGAGCGTCTTGATGATCGAAATGAAGTCTTCCGTGGGAACATCGAGTGCATTGAGTGTGTCCGCAAGACTTTTCAGTTTCGCATTTCCTGGCTCATCGGCTCCATCCACCAATGGTATTAAACTTGCTCGGCCGCCAGCCTCGATGCGAAGATTGCGATGCGTGATGAGCACCGGTGCAATTTCAACGTCTTTCCCGATCACGACAACGCCATCACGTTCGTTAATGACGACTCGATTGGATTGATTCGCCATCTGGATCGGAATATCGAGCAGTGAAGCAATGAAGCGAATGGGGTTATTTAGATAGAGCTCTGGGATCATCACTTCGACGTGGAGTTGGTCGATGGCTCTGGCTCGTGGGCGTGATTGGGCGGATGGGTTACCGACACTCGTATTGTCACCATAGAACAATGTCGACAGGCTATTGATTTCTTCTTCGATGCGGTTGGTCGTATTAAAGTCAGCGAAATCGCGGTCGAGAATGAGAGTGATCATTCCGTCCTTGACGTATGAAGCATTGACGGTCGCCTCCATTTTTGCACCACCGTTAATCGTTGCTGTTGTGGCTGTGCCATCAGCCGATACCGCAAGTTGGCCTTGCGCCATAGCGTACACCGTCGGATTGTCGGTTCGAGGTCCGACCATGGGCGTCAGCATTAGGTAGCCGCCCTCAAGACTTTTGGCGCTGATCGCGTTCACAGTAACATTCAAGACGTCGCCTTGTTGGCCGCCAACTGCGGGTATTTGAGCCGTCACGAAAACTGCGGCGACGTTTTTTGCATTCGAGACGTCTTTGAGATTCAATTGGCCTGTTGCCTCTTGTGACATGGAACCGCCCATTAGCTGCATCATTCGAGCGAGGGCTCGCGCCGTGGGCGCCGCATCCGTATCCCCTGTTCCTCGCAACCCGACGACCAATCCAAGGCCCTGGAGCGTATTCGTTTCTTGGCCCTTGAGTCTGCAAATATCGCCCAGTTTCATCCCGGCCGCATGTGCTTGCTGGAACGTCGCCACCCACGCAATGCAAGCGAAAGCAATGGCGCAAAACCAATCGATGCGATAGTGGGTAGGATGGTTCATGGCAGTCGTGAGTTGAGTGGTCGGTGGCGCGTTTTGTTGCGTGGTTTAGAATGGTTGAAGTCGGTCAAACCATCGCGTAAACCAACCACGTCGATAGCCATCGCGGAGTTGGCCTTGGTCTTCCTTTTGGATCTCCAAATTCAGCACATCCTTGCTGAGTACCACATTGTCGGGACCGACGTCGATAGCTCGGCAAGTGCCTGTAAGTGACGTTTCCCAAATGTTGTCATTCGCTCGAATCGACTTTCTCGCTTCGAGTACGAGGTTGCCATTGGGGCGAATATCAACGATCGTCGCAGCAATATTGAACGTCAGCGTTTCGTTCGATTCAATGGTTGATTGGTTTCGGGACGTGTCGTTGCTTTGGTAGGAGACCGTTGGGTCGCCATCTTCCTGTGCCGCAGGTCCAAGTTGAAAGTCAGAAAGTTGTAGCCAGTCTGAAAGCACAGCTAAGTATTGGCTGTTGCGACGTTTCTGGGCATTGCCCAAGGCGAGCATGCGGCCAATCTCGTCAACACGGATCGTGATGATATCGTTCTTGTTGAACGTCCGCAGAGGAGGCGCCGGTTGGTAAGTCCAACTTGCCGACGCCAGTCCAACAGCGGATTCGGTACTGCCTGGATAGTACTGCGAGGGTACACCGCCGGGGTTGGCGTATCCGAGTGACTGTTGTATTCCAGGGCCATTGTATGGTTGATGCAGCAAGGAGGTTTCTTGGGCCTCGGAATTGGTGAATCCGATGATTGAAAGAATCACCGCAAAGCCAGTAACTGTGATTTCTATAAGTCGCTTCATTATTTCACCACTGGCGACTGGGTTATGATTTCAACGAGCCCGGAACTAACGACTTTAGCAATCACGCGGCGTCGCGGTTGGATCGTCTCGACTTCGATCAGTTCAGCGAACGCTCCTTCGTCGATCGACTTCGCGTTTGTGGTGATCGTCACGCCTCCACCGACCACTCGGAGTTCAACTAAGTCGCCGCGGTGAACTAAGGTCTGGGGTCCGATTTCTTTAAGTGAGATCGGTGCACCTTCTCGTACGATTCCACGAACTTCTTGTCCAATGACGGTGTCAATGGAGGTGGCATAGGCGTCTCGCCACAACTTCTTTGGGAGCGGAGAGAGTCGAACGTCACTAATTCCGATTCGTTCGCCTCGTTGCAGATTCATGTTGGCGATGACGACACGCGGATGCGACTTCAAGGTGAGCGGGATTTTGACAACGATTGGGCCATCGCGATGCCGTCCAATGACCGACAAGTTCACTTGTCCTTCGTGTGCTGTTTCATCCAATTCGATACTAGCGAGACTGCTTGCTGCTGCGAATGGTGCAATCACGGAATCTCGATCATCGACGGTCACCTCGTACTCTTCGCCAAGTTCCCGAAGTTCGCGGCGAATTGCGAGTTCGATCCAATAGCGAATGCGGTCTCGCGTGATCGGATCGAGCACGACCTGCTCATCCAGCGATGCTTGATCTGTTTTGTCGGCGAGTTCTGTTTCAAAGGCCGTTTGCACGGTCGGTTGTTCTTGGGAAGTGTTAATTGCCTGTTTGCGAGACTGTTGGGTCATGGGGGTTTGATAGACTACACGCTCGCTCGCGTTGGATTCCGGCATTAACTGGGACGCTAGCTTTGAATCGTAGTGGACCGTTGTTTCCGATTTTCCATACCAGTCGATTTGGCGTGGTGTCGCCTCAATGGTGGTAATCGCGTGCGAGAGTCGATCGCGTTGGATGACCATTGGCGTTCCATCGGTTGGCAGCAGACCAACGGAAACTCGCTTCAATCGCGGCCAGGCAGCGAGATTCGGGTTGAGAGGTTCTGCGATATCGCCAAGTCGAACGATTGGTGACGAAAGCACAACCTCTTCGCGAAGCTGGAACGCCCAAGTAGTTTGAGAGTCAATGGATTGGATGCCAGAAGTGAGGCTTGCGACCGAAGTTGCGATAGGCGCTGTATCGACAAGTGCAGCACCAACTGGCCCGGTATCGCCGACTGTTTGAATCACATCGTTGGGAGTGTTTGTGCCCAGCAATTGCGAGAGCGTTTGCGCCGTCGGAGTGCCTCGACGCACAGGAACCAGTGCGGCACTTTGGGCGTGCGCTTGCTCAAGGAGTAGCAAGAACAACAGCAAAGAAATCGAGTTACGGAGCATAGCTTGCGTTTAGAATCGCTTTAAATTGGAGATGGTCTGCATGATTTGGTCGCCAGCCTGGACCGCTTGGCTGTTGAGCTCGAAAGCACGTTGGGTCGTGATTAAGTCAATCAGCTCTTGCACAGGCTCGACATTCGAAGCCTCGAGATTGCCTTGGCGCAACATTCCAGCACCATTGGTTCCCGGATTGCTCAATTGCTCTGGGCCCGAAGCATCGGTCTCTTGGTACATGTTCTCGCCGACTTTTAGCAACCCGTCTGGGTTGATGAATTGGGCGAGTTGGATTTGGCCTTGAGCGTTCAGTTGCTGTGAACCAGGTTGACGGACCATGACTTCGCCGTTGGCGTTAATCACAATGGCGGTTGCGTCTTGGGGTATTTGAATGGGCGGGTCGATTAGTCGACCGGTTTGTGCACTGCCGATCACCAATTGGCCATTCGCGTTGGTGTCGAGATTGCCAGCTCGTGTGTACATTGGTGTTTGGCTTGACGGATCAAGAACGCGAATCATACCTCGGCCTTCGATCGCGATATCTAGGTCACGCCCTGTTTGTTGTAGTGTGCCTTGTCGCTGATCGGTTTGTGTGCTGGTGACCCGCACACCCAAACCAACTTGTGTTCCCACCGCAGTGGGTGTTTGTTGTGCGTCGCGGACGCCTGGATAGACTTCGTGGCGATAAAGCAGGTCTTCGAAATTAGCGCGGTCTTTCTTGAAACCCGTCGTGTTAATGTTCGCCAGATTATTGGCGATCACGTCCAGTTTGGTTTCCATCGCCTGCATTCCAGTGGCGGCGGTATAGAGTGTTTGAACGCTCACGATCGAGGTACCTGTGGTGTAGTTTCAGGTGCTCGTGGTCCAGACGATGGTCTGAATCGCGAAGACCCATATTTCGAGTCGACTAACGGTTGATTACTGTCCGAGTACGCGACTGATCAACGAACCCATGACGCTATCTTGGTGCTGGATCAATCTTACGTTTGCTTCATAGGCACGCGACGTTTCGATCAATTCCATCATCGCCATGGTGGGGCTGACGGCGGATTGTTCGAGAGACCCAGCTACTACCTTGCGTTCCTTGGGCGCGACAAGATCAAACTCGGCGAGAGGCTTGAACATATTGGCTCCCGCATGTGACAAGTCACCGAAACTCTTTGGTTTTGCCAGCATCAAATCCCACTGAGTTCCGTTTTGGCGAATCCGTCCGCCCGTTGCAATTTCGTAAGGAACGCCGGGTTCGATTTGTAGCGGTTGACCGTCGCTAGCGAGTACTTGTTCGCCCGCTTGCGTCACCATTCTTCCTTGCGAATCAAATAAGAAATCGCCTGCACGAGTGAGGAATTGTTCCTCTCCTCGCTGAACGACAAAGAAACTGTCGTCGTCATGGATTGCGAAATCAGTTTCACGACCGGTGACTCGCATGGCGCCTTTGCTGAATTCTGTGGCGGCTTTTTGAATCGTGACACCGCCACCAATGTCATCGGCTCCACCAAGCCCCGCAGGAACTTGACCTTGTTCAATCAGTTCTGCGAAACGAGATTGAAGAATTGTTTGCTGAGGCTTGAAACCAGGGGTGTCAACGTTTGCAAGATTATTTGAAAGGGTTTTCATCCGGTGGTCCTGAGCGTTCGCACCGGCTGCGGAAAGGTAAACGCCATAGGGCATAGCACGGACAGCTCAAGTTTGGAGGGCGGATTGGATCGGGTCACACGAGTTGTGATTTGCAGATCCGTGACCACCATCAAGCGTTAACGAATTTGCGGAGATCGACGCAAGTCCATTAAGCGTCTTCCGAATGCAGCGAATCTAGTTGTTCGGGTCATGACGGTTACGCCGAATGCCGATCTTTACCGATAGCGTCTTTTTTGTGCAGCCGTAGAAACTGTGGATATATGTGATTCCATTGACGCTAGCGTCGTTGCACAACGAGTTCCACAGACGCAAAGTTCATTGTTCTGGGGGGAGCCGAAATGATGTTTCACAGTCGTCGAAGTGTGTTAACGATGCTTGCGATCGTACCACTAACCGCCAGTCCGCTGGCTGTGCTGGCCGAGACGCCGGTCATGCGTGTGACAAGTGCGACGAACTGGACATCGGGGAGAACGGTTCGGCTTGAGCCTGTCGACGATAGCATCGAACGAGTGATTGTGACGGCGATGAGCGCTGACCCGCGTGGGGAGTTGCTTGCGGTAGCAGGAAACGATCATGTTATCCGCATCCTCGACATGGGATCGATGGCATTACGTGAGGAGTTGCGCGGGCACCGCGATATGATTCGAACGCTCGCGTTCGACCGCGATGGTGACCGTCTCGTTTCCGCAGGCAATGACGGACAATTGATCGTCTGGCAGCGCGGGGAAACATTCGAGCGAGGACAAACGATGCAGGGCACGCCCGCCTTAGCGTGTGTTCGATTTTCTCCCGACGGACGGATGATGGCTGCAGTTGGGTTTGCAAGTGATATCTATATCATTGGCAAAGACGGTGCAAGTCTTCCGACGCTTGCTTGCGGTTGCAACGATCTGCGAGCGCTCGCGTTTCGAGGTGACGGTCGTTTGCTCGCCGTCGGAGGACGCAGCGGTGAGTTGCATTTGTTCAACGCCGAGACAGGCGAGCTTGTGAAGGATGTTGCCGTTCACGAAGGTAGAATTCGTGACATCGTTTTCGGTCACGGTTCGAATAACCTCGTGAGCGTCGGTGAAGACGCATGTGTCATTGTTTTTGATACGATAGCCTTCGTCGAAAGGCACCGCGTAGAACTACCGGGCGGACGTTGTTTTTCAGTGGCTGTGATTGATAGCCAGCACGTGGCTGTCGCCGGTAGCGACAATGTGATTCGAATCGTCAACACGGACGAAGGACGTATCGTCAGTTCATTAACAGGACATGATGGATCGGTATCTTCATTAGTGGCGTCAGGCGGGGTTCTCTATTCCGGAGGGTTTGACGCGACGATTCGTCGTTGGATCGTTGGTAACCAATCTGGCGGCGAACGCATTGCAGAAACTGAGGCTGGGTCGGGCGATAAGAAGTAACGGGTGAGCCAACTAGTCGATAGTTGACCATGCCTTAGATACAATTGATTCGTCCAGGCACAGGGAGGTGCCCGAACGTGATTTGGAAATCGAACCGTTCAAACGATAAGAAACGACGCGTCACGGACATTCTAAAGCGTCGTGCGCACGCACCTGAGCGATTGGAATCGCGCCAGATGATGGCTGCTGATCCCATTCATATTGGGGTCGTCTATCTTGAAACTGACTATCTCAGCACGGACCAAGACAGCGGTGGGGACTCGGCGGGCGATCGGTTCATTCTTTCGTTCACCGGTGGTGCCCCAGAGACTGAACTGAAAGAGCTTCGTATCATCACGGACAAAGATCGAGATGGCCTGGGTGTAGGCGACTTGATCTTCGACACGGCAGCTGGTGGTCGTGGCAAGGACGAAGCGCACCCGTTTCAGGTCGCTCGCATTGAGACAGCCGATGGGCGTCAAGCGAACGTTACTTCGCAAGTTACTGATGGTGGTCAAGAACTCGTTCTGACGTTCACTAACTTTCGTGCGGGTGACCGACTCGAGTTCACCATGGATGTCGATGAAGTGCTGAGGCTTTCCAGCGACTTAAACATCTTCAACAGCCGGCTCGATGTGATTGCCTCCGGACAGGAGTTCCAGGACTCGATTCTCGAAGCGACCTTCAGCGCGCCTCATTACGAGTTGGCCGATGTAGATTCGATCTTCCTCAACGACTATGGGACTCCGTCCACTGAGTTTGGATTGAATTTACCGCCTGACAAGAGCGGGGATCCCGACAGTCGACCCAACCGATCGGCGGCTGCAGTCAGTAGTACAGTCCAAGTTCCCAAGCCGGTGGAAATTTCTGGTCACGTTTGGGTTGACAATAACTTGAACCGAGTTCGCGAAGTGAACGAAGCTTTGCTGGCTGGAGTTGCGATTTCGCTGCAACGTCGCGACGCAAGCGGGCGTTACGTCAGTACTGGGTTTCAAACAACGACTGACGCGACTGGACTCTATCAATTTCCAAAATCGCTTGGATTGACGCCTGGTGTTTATCGCGTGGTTGAAACACAGCCCACAGGGTTCTTGAGCGTTGCCGCAGTACCCGGAACCGTGGGGTCAAACTCGACAGGACGCGCAGAGTCATTGGATGTGCTAACGGATATTGAAATCCTGTTTGGTGATACATCGGCGATTAATTATGACTTCGCAGAGGCACTACCGGCGTCCATTTCCGGGCACGTTTATCGCGACGACAACGACAATGCGATTCGCGATGCGGGTGAAGTGGGGTTGTCCGGTATTCGGGTTCAACTTGTTCCCGTAGAGACCATAGCTCCCCAAATGTCGAACGTTGCAATTGTGGCAACGACGGATGCCAATGGCGCGTATCAGTTTACAGGCTTAGCGCCGGGGCGCTATGAGTTGTACGAGCTTGACCAGCCCGCGGATCTCGAGGATGGTCGCGATCAAGCGGGTACGGTCGACGGTAAACGCATTGGCGTGGCGGATGAACCTGGTGATGCGATTCGGCAGATCGTGCTTGCGGGTGGTGCCAACGGTATCCATTATGATTTTGGCGAGCTTCCGCTCAGTTCATTGGCTGGCTTTGTTTATCTTTTGGCTCCTGGCGAGGACTGCGACGGCAATCACCATGCCCCAGGCAACACGCCATTGCCAGGCGTCCGTGTGGTGTTGGAGTCCGAGGCTGGGCAGTTTGTTGCCGAGACGGTGACAGACGGTACGGGCGCTTATTTCTTTGATGCATTGCCAAAAGGCACTTATCAGATTCGCGAGTTCACGCCGAGCGGGTTGTTGGATGGTGATTCGAGCCCAGGTCGAATTCGCAATGTGGTTGTAGGACAGTCGATTGATGGTGGTTTTATTCAGAGTATCGAGTTGAGCGCCGGTTCAATTGGAACAGAATACAATTTCTGTGAAGCCTCGCCGGCTCGAATCAGTGGCTATGTTTACCACGATGCAAGTAACGATGGCGTTCGCGGAAGTGACGAAGAGGGAATCCCCGGGGCCACCCTTGTTCTCGTTGACGCGAGCGGCAAGGTCGTTGCGACGACTACGTCAATCAATGGCTATTACGAATTCGACAACGTGTTGCCAGGCGAGTACACGATTCATGAGACTCAACCGACTGGATTTATCGATGGCATTGATACTCCAGGAACCATTCGCGGAACTCGCGTAGGCCAGTTGGGCAGTGGTGGTGATTCGATCGTTGCGATACAGGTGAAGCAGGGCGACGTCGGTGTTGAGTACAACTTTGGTGAGCTGCTTAGTGCCTCGCTCTCTGGGCGAGTTCACGTTGATCTCGACGACGACTGTATCATGGATGCGAATGAGCAACCACTTGCTGGAGTCAAGATTGAGATCTTTGACAAGTCCGGCAAGTTAGTCGCTACGACGACAACTGACAATGATGGACGCTACAAGTTCGACAACTTGGCGCCTGGTGAGTACACCGTCGTAGAGACTCAACCAGAAGGCTTCTTTGAGGGCGGTGCGACGGTTGGTTCTGCTGGTGGAGTGACTTCAGGGCCGAATCGTATCGGAACGATTCAACTTGCCAGCGCAGAAGTCGCTGTGGACTATGATTTCTGCGAGCGTCCGCCAGCAGAGATCAGTGGATTTGTCTTCTCCGACCGAGACGGTGATTGCGAGTTTGACATGGACGAAGCACCCATCTCGGGTGTTCTTGTCGAATTGTACGATGACGCTGGCAAACTTGTCGCGACAGCCAACACGGACGCGAATGGGCGTTATTTGTTTAGTAATCTAATGGCGGGGAGCTACATGGTTCGCGAGATTCAACCTGTCGGTTGGATCCAAGGCGGCCAAAAAGCTGGAAGCGCCGGTGGCGATGATTCAAAGCAGGACGTGATCTCACGTATCCCAATTGCTTGGGGCGAGCGACTCACGCAATACAATTTTTGTGAGCTTGAACCGTCATCGATTAGTGGTGTGGTGTATGTCGATCTCGACGCGGATTGCGAACGAGACGAAGATGAACCACCGCTTGCTGGCGTCGTCATTCAACTTCGTGACGCATCGGGACGCGTTATCGAAACGACACAAACCGACGCGAGCGGACGCTACACGTTCGGTGGGCTTGCACCGGGTGACTATCAAGTTTTTGAGCAACAGCCAGACGGCTTTTACCAGGGCGGCCAAACGGTCGGAAGTGGCGGAGGTCGCGTTCTTGGCGACGACTTGCTTGGCGTAGCGATCCCAGCGGGACAAAATCTTGTCGACTATGACTTCTGTGAGTTGCCGCCATCGTCAATTTCAGGAGTTGTGTATGTTGATGCCAACCACGACTGTATTCGCGACGAGGGCGAGGCTCCGCTTGAGGGCGTCGTGATTCAGCTACGTGATACGCTCGGAAACGTCCTGCGAACAACCAAGACCAACTCGGATGGTGAATATCATTTTGATGAACTAGCACCCGGGGAATATATAATCTTCGAGGAACAGCCCGATGGCTACTTCCAAGGTGGGCAAGTGGTGGGTAGCGGAGGTGGTCGCGTGTTGGGCGATGACCTGCTGACGTTACAGCTCCAGGCAGGAACAAACGTCATCAATTATGACTTTTGTGAGTTGCCGCCTTCTTCGATTTCTGGGCGAGTTTGGAAGGAAAAGGACGTCAACCAGAAATTTGATGGTGGGGAAGTGCCTCTTCCTGGCGTTCTTGTTGAATTGCTAAATGATGCGCGCGCCGTTGTCTCGCAAACTCGAACGGATTCTCTTGGGCTCTATCGATTCGATGGGTTAGCTCCCGGTGTTTACGCGGTGCGAGAGACCCAGCCCAGCGGTCTCTTTCACGGGGGTCAGGTCGTTGGCTCCGCCGGTGGCGATTCCACGGTTGATGACTTGATCGTCGGCATCACGCTGGTCGGTGGAACGCAAGGTGTCGAGTACAATTTTCCAGAAGTTCCGCCAGCAACGATTTCTGGATTCGTGTTTCAAGATGGTGATGCGATCACACTCGCTAGTGCGCCGGATCCAGCGCGACTGCGTGAATTTAAAGATGGCTTGCTCACAGAAGACGACGCACGAATCGGCGGTGTGACGCTGGAGTTGCGGAACGTTTTGGGCCAGCCCTTTACGGCGGATAGGACGCTGCCGGGAACGTATCCCGATGGCCCGATTCGCGTGCAAACGGATGAGAATGGATTCTATGAGTTCACGGGATTGCGTCCAGGTACCTATCACGTCTACCAAGTGCAGCCCGATGACTATTTCGACGGGCTCGACGTTGCCGGCTCAAGCGGTGGTGTCGCGGTAAACGTTGCGGATCGAAAGGATGACGCGAACGAGATCGTGATCCAAACGCTTGCGGCCAGTGAGTTAACCGATCCGCGGAACGACGCGATTTTAAATATTTCGCTTGCGCCCGGCGATCAAAGCGTTTCCAATAACTTCAGCGAAATCATTGTGGATCCATTGGTATTGATCCCGCTCGTGGATCAGCCCAAGCCGGTGACGCCGAGAGTTGATACGCCGATTGAAAACTTCTTGAACCCAATACGTTTGGTCAGTTATGCGTCACCTCTCGAATTTCGAAGAACGATGCAAGCGGATGATGAATGGGCTGTGTCTTGGCATTTGAGCGTGATCAACGGTGGTTTACCACAGTCCGATGCAACTGTTGACGAGTTAGTGAAGTTCGCGAACGCCCAACAATCTCGCGAGGCATGGGATTCGAATAATCGCTCGAAAGGAAAATGGACGCTAGTTGATCGTCGCGGCAAACGTTTGAGCAAGTCCGAAGTGATGTTGCTTGGCGACGAAGACGCGATTGCGATGGCCGGTGACTTTGACGGAAATGGAATTGATGAAGCGGTGCTGTTCGTTGCCGGGAAGTGGTTTGTAGACTTCAACGGTAATGGTCATTGGGACGAGGGTGACCTTTGGATTCGGCTTGGCACCGAACTAGATCGACCTGTTGTCGGGGACTGGGACGGTGACGGAAAAGACGACATCGGTATCTTCGGCCGTCAGTGGCAACGCGATCCGCAGCGCATCAAAGACGAGCCAGGGTTGCCTGACCCGGCCAACATGCGTCGACGTGATGTCAGTCGTGAACAACTCGTTGGTACTGAATCCCGCGGTGATGACCGCAAGCGATTGATGCGTCGCGGCAACGAGGGTGTGCTTCGAGCGGATGCGGTCGATCACGTCTTCAGTTATGGCGAGCAAGTCGATACGCCGATCACAGGCGACTGGAACGGGGACGGCATCGACCAAATCGCCGTGTTCCGTAGCGGACAATGGCTGCTTGATGCTGACGGAGATGGTCGTTGGACCGACAAGGATACTCGAGCCGAGTACGGTGAGTTGCCAGGTGACGAGCCGATCGCCGGCGATTTCACTGGCGACGGGATCGACGAGATCGGTGTCATTCGTGGCGACCTGTGGATCATCGATACCGACGGTGACCGACGACTCACCGGAAATGATCTGCGAATTGAAGTTCCGCGCGAAAGCAACAAGAGCCAACCTGTTGTTGGTGACTGGGACGGCGACGGCAAAGATGAGCCTGGTTACTACAACTACGGAACATAAGCTGCGGTGCGCTTATGCCAGGCGTGTGACTTCGCTGTCGATGAGGCGTAGCAGCTTCGGAATGAAATTCCGAAGTGCGCGTGAACGGTGGCTAATCGCTTGCTTGACAGCGAGATTGAGTTCACCAAACGTGCGGTGGTACTCCGGTATAATAAAGAGTGGGTCGTAGCCGAATCCGGCGGAACCACTGCGTTTTTGTGCGATGATACCGCCACAGGTATCGTGAGTCTCGATTCTCACGTTGCCCTCCGGGTCTGATAAGCACATGTAGCAATTGAACTGTGCTGTGCGTTTCGCATCGGGTACGTTTTTTAGTTCTTCGAGCAATTTGGCATTGTTCGCTTCATCGTCGCGGGTTTCGCCAGCGTAACGTGCTGAGTAGACACCCGGACGACCGCCCAATGCGTCAACCGTCAGTCCGCTGTCTTCGGCAAGTACCCAACGTCCAAGGTGCTTTGCTTGAACGGTAGCTTTCAGTGCTGCGTTTTCCGTGAACGTGGTTCCCGTTTCGTCAACGTCAATCGAACCGTCAATATCCGCAAGCGACGAAAGTTGGATTCGATCCGCTGGCAATAACAACTTCAATTCAATGAGCTTTTTGGAGTTGTTGGTACCAAGAACCAGATCGAACATTATCGCATTCCTAAAGCGGGCCAGTTTAACTTGGAAGCTTTTGGCACGGCGATTGGTGTTGGCCTAATATCGAAAGGTATCAACGCCACGCCATTGCTTGCCACACCGTTTGCACCACGTGGTACTTGACGTGCTAATTCGGGACGCACATTAAAAGCGTTGTACTCTTGCATTACCGCCCGAATCGCCGGGTCGTACTCGAAGCCTCCATCGGGTAGTTCTCGACCTAGTGTATCGAAACTACCAATCGTGACCAGCGATCGGTTACGGTCGTGAAATTGGTAGGCTTCTTTTCCCTGGCGTCTCAGCTCTTTAGTCATCTTGTCAGCGTCAGCTCCGATCTTGTTCAAACGATCGAGGCTTGGTTGAAATTCGCCCTGATCGTGTCCACTTACGAATTTACCGAATCCTTCAAACGTCTTTACGATGACGGTGAACTTACCCTTGCATGCTAATAGGCTAAATTCTTGGTCTGCGTTTAGCTCGCTCACAAACGAATCAACTTGTGGTGCATCAAAGTAGTCGTCAGGCAACATAGGGTTGCGAGTAACGAAGGCACCAGCCATGGGACCTTTGACTTTGTCCGTTCTTTTGTAAATCAGTTTCTTGACGGCATTGAGAGCCGGAATCGGACTGTCCGTCGCGGCACGGGAGGCATCGGTATCGGTCTCAGCGAACACGGACGGCTTTGCAATCTTGATGGCCGCAAGGTCTTTGTCGATCGCAGGGTGTTGGACGGTGTCGTACTCACCAACGAGGACTGCGTACGCTTCGTATTGATATTGGTTGGCATAGCGGTGGTTCTCCGATAACTCCGCTCGCTTGCTGACTTTGCCCGTGAAGTCGAAATGCTCGTGGTGAATGAACGCAGGCATTTTGAGATCTTGTCGAATCTCAAGCACGAGTTTTTCGGCCTGACTCCTTGAGTTTTCGCCCGCAAAATTGGCTGCGAGGATCATCCACGGACCGTCCTCAACCGTTAGGTCATAGGATTTGCTGGAGTCGGCTTCAACGCCTCGCTTGCCCAATATTTTTCCAAGAAAGCTGGGAGCTTGAGCGTAGGCTGTTGAAGAAAGGGCGAACAGCAAGGCGGCGCAAATCAGGCGACGAAGAATCATGGCTGGGCTTCATCCGTGTAAAGCAGCGATTTGGCGACGTCATCCAAGACGGCTCGCCGTAAAACTTACTCAGAAATTGTCCAATACCAAGATTTTAACTCAAGGCGAAAGGCTAAAACGTTCGCGATTTTCACTGGGAGGCTAGTTGCTCTTGGCGACACCAGTTTCACAAGCGTTTCTCTTTCACGAACGTTCCCTGCGACCGCATGAGTTTAGCCTTTGACGATTTCCATCAGTTGTTGCCCCGACATGCGGAACGCAGCTTCGTGCGGGCAGGCGTAAACGCAACTGGGTTTGCCATCGACGCTGCGGCAAAGATCGCACGTGGTTGCACGTTGTTGTACGACCGGAAGTTTCTTTCCACCGCGTTCTTCGAAAACCAGTCGCAACTTGCCATTCTCGTCGACTTCCTGCTTTGGGAACCCGTGCATGTTGATATTGCCGTAGGGACAATTTTCAGCGCAAAGACCGCAGCCGATGCAGTAGTCTTCGATCTCAATTTCGAGAGTTTCACCATTGCGGTGGATGGCATCGACGGGACAACCGACCAAGCAGTACGGGTCCATGCATGAGCGACAACTACTTGCGACCAAGTATTTGTCAAAACGCAAGCCATCGCGAACCAGTCTTGTAACGCCTTCGTGTGTATCAGCACAGGCTTTCGTGCACTCGTCACAACGTGTGCATCGTTCGAGATCGAGAACCAGCAAACTTTGCGCGAGGAACAAACCTTGATCGAGGAAATCGTCCGCCGCGACAGCTTGCAATCGCTTGCGCGAGGCTTCATCACGATCAAGTATTTGCTTGGCCTTTTCAGCGAGAGCTTCGCCGAGTTCCGGGTATCGTTCAACGAGCTCACTAAAGTGCTCGCCACGAATTCGAATCAATTCGACGTGATCTAAAGCTGAGCACGTTGCGGTGCGAACGCCACGCTTGCTCTTTTGACCCAACGATCCACCGAGCAAATCACCTATACGGCTGAGCAATCCGATATCGCCGAATCCGTTGCCGGGGCCGAGATAGTTTAAGACACGTTCGTCGCGTCCGTAGGCCTGGGTGACTTTTACAAATCCTAGCCGATTAACATAATATGCATCGGCAATATCGCCTTGTTTGAAAATTGTTTGTCCTGGGTCGACGGATACAAGATCGGCTTTGTCTCGAAGAAATTCACCTGCCGCTTTACGTTTTGCCTCATCGAGTGTTTCAAAGATTGGCAGCGACGCGAGTTGACCGCTGAGCGATCTTTTTCGATAGATACGATCGAGGATATCACGGCTGACCGCGTTGCGTTGCAACATGAACAGAACATTGCGACGAATTTCGAGGACCTCGGAATCTTCCGCAGCAACGACGGTTGCAGAACGCGGGTAGCGGTTCATGCACGTCATTTCGCCGAGTATCAAGTCCTCGGGGCCTCGGAAGATCCGCTCGTTCTCACTCAACGAAGCGGCACCCACGTCACTGAGTCTCGCTTTGCCACCGACTTTGGTGATAACCGTTTTCAGCCCGCCAAGTAGCCCGCGTAGTCCACCGGCGGATTGGTTGCGAACGGCTCCGCGAGTCGTATTGAGGAAAATCTCGAACTTGCCCGAGAGAATAATGAACGCGGTTGAACCGTATTCTCCTTCGCGGCAAAGCACGTCGCCTTTCTTGAGCATCCGGCGAACGACCGCAGCGCCATTGAACTGGAGAAACTTGTACGGGATCCCTGAGAAGAGCGGATACTTGATCATCTCGTCAGCCGTGACAATCTCGCCATCCTTCTTTTCCTCGATCATCTCATCCTGGACCCGCTTGATTTGGGTCTGGATGAAGGAGGTTTGGAATTCAAGAGCGCCGGTGGGACAGCTGATAGCACATTCGCCGCAAGAAACGCAGGAGCTCGTGCCCATTGGATCATCGAGGTCAAAAATAATCCGCGATTCGTATCCTTTCTCGCCACGTCCAATCACGTTGTTGTGCTTGATCCAATTGCAGCCACGTTGGCAACGTCCGCACAAGATGCACTGGTCGTGGTCGACCGATATCATTTGGCTGCTGTCGTCTTGACCACGTTTTATATCCAGCGGAGCGAATCGTGATTGACTAATGCCGAGGCGCTTGGCGATTGCGGCCAGTTCGTTTCCAGGTGCGTCCTTTTGCTGGTTCGGTAAGTGGTCGGCAACAAGCAATTCGACGACGGTGCTGCTCGCCGCTTTCACACGTTGTGCTGCTTCGGGGTCGGCTTGGCTGTTGATCGTATTGACGATCATGCCCTCGCTAATGCGTTGCACGCACGATGGCACGAGCTTTTTACGCATCCCTCGGCGGCTCATCTCGGCCGCTTCGACGACGCAAACACGACATACGCCGACGGGCGGTAAGTGTTCTTTGTGGCAAAGTGCAGGGATTGGATGCGGGTCGCCCGGATTGCGAACGAAAGCTAGGCTCGTGGCATCGAAGATCGTCGTCGCACGCGGAATCGGTTCACCATTGCGATCGCGTTGAATGTTCCCTTGGCTGTCTCGCGTGGGCACGGCTTTTTTGACGGTGATTTCCATACCATCGATGGTCAAATGGACGTCTTCATCGAGTTCAGACGCAGTCGCTTTTTCGACGCGAATCAGTTGTCCATCGACGTCGCGTGCAAACAAGCCTTCATCATCGAATGGCTTGTTGGGATCATTCAAGACAGCGATGTCAGCAAACTTAATGTCGCTGCTCGAAGGTGTTTTGCTTGGTGAGTTCGAATCAGGCACGTTGGACATCGTTATCGGGCTCCCGCCGTCTCACTGCGGCACGCGCCGCGAGCGAGCTCAGGAAAGTATTTCAAGAAAGTTTGCATTGGTTTGCTGGCGACTTGCCCGAGGCCGCAGATACTCGTCGCTTCCATCACTTCGCTTAATTGCATGGTCGTCGGTTCAAGTGTGTTGAATTCGTGTTCAGATACATCTCCGTCAAGCATTCGCTGGCCAATCTCGGTGATTTTGTGCGAACCGATGCGACACGGTACGCACTTGCCACAAGACTCATTTCGATAAAAGCGACTGTTGGCAACGACTTCGGCCAAGAGGTCGGCGCCCTCGCCATAGACAACGATTCCGGCGCCGAGCATATAACCAACGGCACGCGAAACGTTGATATCCAGTGGAAGATCACGAATGTCGATTTCCGTCACGCCTTTGGGTACGTACGTTTCAACGAAGCGACGATTCAAATGCTTTACCGGTATCTTCGCCGGCAGTACGCCGCCGGATGGTCCACTTAACGCGACAGCGAGTAACGCCTTGCCGTTTTTCATGCCGAGGCAATGCTTGTCGATTAGCTCACCGAGCGTCGTCCCCGTTGGTACTTCATAGACGCCTGGGCGCGTCAGGTCACCGCTGATCGAAAACAGCCGTTTGCCTTTCATTGTCGGACCCTCGGTTCCGACTAACGGGCCTTCTTTGATGCCTTGCGACGAATACCAAGCGGCGTCGTCTTTTAGGATTGCTGGAACCCAAGCGAATGTTTCAACATTCGAAAGTAGGGTTGGTTGGTCATACAATCCGTTGGTCGCTAGCTCGGGTGGTCGGTTGCGAGGTTCACCGCGTTTGTCCTCCATCGCTTCGATGAGTGCCGTTTGCTCGCCACATATGTACCCACCAGGGCTCGCGTATACATCCAACTCAAACGAATGACTGCTACCAAAAATTCGATTTCCACAAGCACCCACAGAAACTGCGCGGGCGATTTCACGGCGACAGGCGGCGATTTGTTCTGGGTACTCGTGGCGAATGTAGATCCAGCCTCTCGTCGCGCCGACAACGAGAGCGGCGACGATCATGCCTTCGATGGTTAAATACGGTGCTGCCAGAAGAATCTCACGATCTTTGAACGTGCCGGGTTCGCTTTCGTCGGCATTGCAAACGATGAACTTCTCACCCGTCGTGCCTTGAGCGGCGAGGACGTCGCCCCACTTCATAAACGCTCGACCGCCAGCACCACCCATTCCGAGCAGGTTCGCCTCCTTGAGGACATCGAGCACTCGTTTGGGATTGGCTCCTTCGTCCAAGAAGCGTTTGACGGCGTCGTAACGCCCGGTGCCACCATACACGTCCATGTCCCATTTGCCGACTTTCTCTTTCGCCAATTCCCAATCTGTGTCAGGCGTGACACCGCTTCCGTTCATGTAGCCGTCGATGGCGGCCTTGAGTTCTGTTTCCGAGCGCGCGGCGAACAATTCCTCATTGATGATTGCTGCGGGTGCTCGATCGCAACGTCCCAAGCAAGATTGGCCGCATACTTCGACGGCGTGCCCGTATTTGTCTTCCGCCCACTTTGCGAGCCGCTTGGTCATCTCGACGCCGCCGTGCAAGTGGCAACTCATGTCACGGCAAATGTGGACTTCGACTTTGGGCGGTTCGTCTGTTCGAAAGTGCGGAAAAAACGATGCGACCGCTTGGACGCGGTGCAGCGGCACGCCGGATTCCTCGGCGATCGAAGTCATATCGGCATCAGTGAGGTAGCCGCCGCGTTTTTTTTGTCGCTCGTGGAGCGCTGGAATGATCGTGGGACTTTTCATGGTTGACTCGTCATGTTGGCTTGGTCGCCAGAATCGATTGCGGTAGACAAAGCCGTGCTGATCGCGCGACGAAATTCTTCGGGATTGAAACGGGCAGGCGACTGGTAATGGATCTGTTCCATCGATTGCCCTGTGTCTGGTTGTGAGGTGCGCGAGAAGCGCAGCGTGGGCTCGACGATATCGATTAGTCTCGCTCGTTGTGCGGATGCACGTTGTTTCTGCTCAGGCAGCTTTTCTTGATCTCGAAGCGCCGCATCAATATCCAGGTACGCAATTGCAGCTTCGTGCCAGTCAAACACCCCATCACGTTTCAGCTCACTCAGCAACGCACTCAAACTCTTGGGCGGATTTGCGTCCGCGGCTGTTATTTGTTCAGCTATATTGAGTTGTGCTTCGACGACACGTGCAATGGAACTCACGATTAGTTCGGGATCACTGCGATGCGGCGACAACGCCTTGATCAATAGTTTTTCGCGTGGCAGTTGATGGATAGCATGCCATGCGTTCCAAATCGGCAGCCCGTCACTGATATGCCAAACCGATTTTTTCGTTTCACCCGGTGGAAGCTTGAAGCGATCGATTGAGAGCGACTGGTGACATGCGAAGCAGTCATATTCCGCGAGTTCTGGCCACGGGACACTGCTGTCTTTCAAGTGATCCGCCGCCCGCTCACCAGCGAGTTTCGCTGCTGCAGCTAAATTGATTGCACGCCCAGCAGATCTTGTTCGTGCCGCTGAATCGCTGAAGGCGAGTTCCGTCGGACTGGATTGATTCCAGTGGCTAGAAAGGCTTTCAGTGTAGAGCACTAGATCGAATCGTAACGCGGGGTGTCCCGCAGCGATCAAATCATGATTCATATCTCGAACCAGACCATCCGACGAGCGTGAGCCGATATGGCAACGAACGCACGTTTGAGCTCGGCCAATGATCGACTCCGTGTCCCGCATGCCCGTTGTGGGCGCAAATCGTTCTGGACCACTCCAGTCGACTCGGATATGCGACTCAAGCCATTTTTCGGCGGGACCGTGGCATGCTTCGCAAGACACACCTTCGGCTAAAAAGCTGTCGTCGATTGGTCCTCGCGCCTCGCAATCCATTGGACTTGCCGTTGCATGGCAACTAATGCAACGAGTGCGAAGCACATTGTCATATCGCTCGGGTGACTCTGCAGCGGCTGGATCTAACATCGTCACGATGTGCTCAGACGCCTTCTCGCGGAGCAACAATGCCGCGCCCGAGTGTGGATCTTCGAGGTTCCAGATCGAGAGCGAGTGATTCCAAGCTGGTCCGCGATCGATCGATCCGCCATGGCACGTGGCCGAAGCACATGACGAACGACCGAGAAAACTCGGCGGCGTCTGTGCGACTGCCTGGTGGATTGTCATTCCAGTCCATAACAGTCCAACGACCATGAACGATGGGATCGCGACCAAGCGACTCATGGCTGGGCCTCGCCCGTTTGCAATCCACCCATGTGCACGAGGTCACTTTGCGGTGTGTGATAACGATGGCATGTCGTGCAACTATCCGACGCCCAAGTGGATTGGCCACCGATCAGTTTTTCCGCAGCCCCTGTCAATGATGAGGGTGTCGGTTCGTTGATTTTGCGGTGACAACCGGTGCAGCTATCGATGCCCGCGATCATAACACTGTTTTGGTCAAGTGCCTCGGAGGGTTTCGCTCCATCAACGGGGTAAGCGGCTTCGTGACAATAACGACAATCCATTTTTCGGTGCGCGGCATGGTCGTACAAGCCGAATTTGAACCAACGTGGTGGAATCAAAGGCTCAGCAGTCGATGCGCCGAATTTTGCGATGGCTTCATCGGTGATCGTTTCGTCGTCGTGGCACTTGGTGCACTGTGTGCGAACTAACGCGACAGCGGCATCAACGGTGGATGCTGAAGCAGCCAAGGTGTCGATCGACGGTGTGCCCAAACCGTCGCCCGGCCGAGGGACTTGTTGAGAATCGTCACCAGATTTTCGCATCTTGCCCGTTAAAATACTTCCGTTGATTTTCGTTTCTAGAAGTAGCGAGATTTCGGCCCAAGGTGCAGCGTGTGGCAGAGGTAACGTGTCGTCGCCGCGTCCGCTTGGGTTCATGCTGTGACAAGCACTGCAGTGTTCATCGAACGAGATTGGCGCGATGTATCGCCCGAGTTCTTCATCGCCCGAAAGAATCGACGTCGGATCCGGATTGCCGTCGAACTCATGACAACTGGCGCAGTTCATCGAAACGAGAGCGTCGTCGGATTGGCCGGGTTGTCGATACTGTTCCCGGCGTGATGGCTCGAGCATGGCAAGCGTCAAGCCACCTTTTTCACCTGCGTTCACTTGACCGGCGAGCATGTGTTGCCCGTGGTCGAATTTTACGACGCCGCGATCGCCCTGCATCAGGGACGTAAACTCCCCGTGCTTCTCTTTGGTGAACTGAGTTACTTGGTTGCCAACGCGAGGTTGGTGATTTGAGGAGCACACACTTGAAAGTTGGCTGTGGCATTGCGTGCATGCAGCGTCGCTCACGGCAACCAAGTTGAAGTCACGACCTTGGTGGTCGGAGTGGCAAAGAGCACAGTTTTGGTCGACGACTTTCCAATCGGCTGAGAGGACTTCGCGGTAGTGATTGCCGACCTTGTGGCATTTTTGGCAGGCTGACTCGAGGTGCGAGAGAGATGCTGCGGGGTCGAGTTGGAACGAGTCAGTCCCCAGAGGCGTGTAGTCTTGATGACACTGGCCACAATCATTTTCGAATGACGCGTGGACCTGAGCCACAGGTCCAGTGCTGAGGTGTCGACTCGCGCTGTTTGACGTCAGCGCGTACGCCGCATAACCGCCACTCATCAGGAGCGCGATTCCGGAAAGAATCCACTTAAAATAGTACAGCCCGCCGCGGTGACGGTAATAATCGATCTGGATTCGCTGGGATCGGAACTTCCCAGTCTCGCGGGGTCGTGTTGAGCTTTCGCCTGCTGCCATCAGTTCCTACCAATACTTAAGAGCAGTCCAAATGTGGGCCGCCAACAAAACTGTTACGGCGACGGATAAACCGATATGAACAGGTAGCCAAGCGTGCAACCAACGGTGCACTGTGGACTGCGTGTCGAACTGCCGACGCTGGTCACAGAACTGTTGTAATGAGTCGATGATGAAACCGCTCTCTTCACTGCACGCATTTCTAAGTCGGCTGAACCACTGCAATGATTGCTGGCGATCCGTGACCGGCGTGATAGCGGATGCACCATGAAGCAGGAATGGCTGGATCTCGGCCAATGCATTCCAAAGCGGCTCGGAGTCTTGACGGGCCTGGGTTACACGCCGAGTCTCCAACGTGCGACCGCGTGTTTTACCAGATTGACGAATCGCACCCACAACGATTGATTGTGGAGCGGATTCAACCAAGTCGGGATCCGGTGATGATTCGTCAGTGGTCGAACGTTGGCGTCCGCATGCGGCAATGAGCAGAGAACGCGCATCGTCAACCGTTCGTGCAGAGACGTATTCAATTTGGCTATAGATTGTTTCTGAGGGAAGATTGCGGAGCATCCAACGCGGCAAAATGTTTTGCACGGCGAGTCCGTACAATCCGCTCAGAATCGTAAGCACGAACAAGATCATGAACGACGCCGGAAGCCATCCACCGAGATGGAAACCACAGTGCACGATCGCAAGCGGTAACGACGCGAGGCCAAGCCATATGTGAGCCGCCATCCAGTATTTGGCTGGTATCAGCCTCAGTCGGCGAAGAGCCTTACGCGGCCATAGCAACATTTCGAAAACGATGACGGAACCAGCCGCGATACCGCAAGCAAGCCCCGAGGCGCTGCCACCACCCACGAGTTGTCCCGCGGCGAGACACTCCATCACATACCAGCCAATACCTGCGATGGTAATGATGGCGGCCAACAGTGCTGGAACGAAGTGAACTTTCGCTTGCGAACGACTGATTAACACGGCTGCTTCACACTCATTTGGTTCCAGAGCTCCAACTATCCACCAAGAGACCTTACCGTAGACCGTCCCATGAACTCGCCAGACATCTCGCCAGCTCCGGTTTCGAGCATCAGATTTCTTGCGACGATCGGTGCAAGTGTCGTCTAGATGATCTTACCACCCCAGCGACCGCCATGTTTAATCCCACGCGAGCGGTTAGTCAAACTAGGATTGATCGAAACGTGGCCAACGCAGTCAATTCACTGAAGTTTCAGCGTTATGACCGGCAAGGTTTTCGCCTCCCGATGATCGGTGGCTATCGAAAGATGTCGTTTTTCCTTCCGGCGCTTGCAAGCCAGGCGTCAGCGACGGCGCGATTTAGCTCAGGGCAACCCCTATTTTCACCCTCTCAGGGCAAGTAGATGGGAGGATTGGGCAGACTCTAACGATCGTGACAGCGAACTTCCCAAAATCGCTGGAAGCAGGATTAGCTAGGAAAAGCCAAGCTTCTTGGTCTTTCAGAGTGACCTAGCTTAACTATCGTGGGGGTCATGCGAGGGATTGTATGTCCGTTTCTACTTTGTTCGATCGTCTCTCCACGAGTCGCCTGTATGTCACTCCGTCGCGATTTTTTTTGCCTTTGGACGACCCTTTTGTCGTTCGCGGTCATCTTTCCGCTGGCAAACTCTTTGAGTCTATACGGATCAGAAATGGATTGGACATCCATCCATGGCCAGACCCGGCAATCGAGTCCGCAAGCCAAGAGCGATCCTGTAACGCGCGCTCGGCAAAGCATCGCTCAATATTCCAATGTCGCG
Organism: Pirellulaceae bacterium; assembly: GCA_041739875.1. Lineage (GTDB taxonomy): Bacteria > Planctomycetota > Planctomycetia > Pirellulales > Pirellulaceae > JBBSJZ01. The sequence continues at coordinate 36,817 of JBGSNA010000367.1, read as the reverse complement.
GTTTACGCTGCACCTGCGGCCAGCGCTTCGGTCCCCAGCAAACTGGCACCCAGCAAACTGGCGACTGCTGCACCCGTGAACCCGCTTCGCTCGACACTTGTCGCCACTGCGGTGAGTACTGGCAATGTTTCTGGCAATGTTTTGCGAGACACGTCGCTAGAAGATTCCATGAGCGCTCGGTATCTATCTTCACCGGTATCACCGCGAACGCTGGATGAGCTTCATGGGCCACTATTGCGACGGGACTTGCAAATCTTGAGTGCGCAATCTTGCGCGGCAGCAAGTTGTCATGGTGGTCCGCGACAAGGCGTGGCAATGCCAACGTCAAAGCGAGGCAACGAATACCAGTTGTGGTTTGAGAACGACCCGCATGCACAGTCCTGGCGCACGATCTGTAGCGATGCCAGTATCGAGATGATGAACAAGCTAAAGATTCTCGATGGCAAACGAATTGTCGATCCAGTCGCATTCGATAACTGCTTGGCATGTCATAACACAACGATGCGTCACGACGAACCACGGACGCAACGTGTCGTACGTGATGGAGTCGTCCAGCAACCTGCATTCGCACGCGAAGGTGTTGGCTGTGCTGCGTGTCACGGTCCGGGCGAACAATGGACGAGCACACACTTTCAAAACGGCTGGACAGGGGAGTTGGCCTCGCATGACGGATTCGTCAACGCGGGTGACTTAGTCACTCGCGCTCGGATGTGCGCATCCTGTCATGTCGGGGACAAAGATCGTGACATGAACCACGACATTATTGCTGCCGGCCACCCAGCGCTACGCTACGAACTGGCGACGTTTCATGCTTGGCAGCCCAAGCACTGGCGTGACGCTGAATCGGGCGACCGAACTTATTACGAGTCACAACTTTGGCTCGCCGGCCAGGTCGCTGCCGCCGACGCATCGTTGTCGTTGATTGAGACCCGCGCCGACAAGTCACACACCGTCAGTGAATGGCCGGAGCTCTCCTCATTCGACTGTGCGTCGTGCCACCACACGCTCGGTTTCAAGAATGACCGCGACCCACTTGGACCGAACCGAAACGCAGTCGCTCCACTTTCAAGCTGGAACGATTCAGGGCTTCGCTGGCTAATCGAATACCGCTACGAAACAGGTGTCGCCACGGCTGAAGACGCCATTCTTCTCGGTGCGCTGGGGCACGTTCGTGATGTGATGCAGGCCAAAGCGAAGCCCGACACTGAACTTGCGGCTGACACCGCTCGGGTCGCGAGATCCGCCCTGTACCAATGGCTTCATGGTGCCGCAGGCCACTACGAACGCAGCGTGATGCGTAGTGATCGGCTCGGACGAATCGTCGCATCTGCGGCTGGCAAGACGGAAACTTGGCAAACCTGGGAGTCAGCTGTTCAGTTCTATCTGGCTGCCGTTGCGGCTCGCGAAAGCTGGCCGGGAGGATGGAACGGGCCGCTTTATGGGACTGCCGACGCATTGAGAAAGGGTTTAGGCTATCCTGTGGAGCGAAACACAGCCCCATTCGAAACGGAAGCCGATAATATGGCGACATCGAATCGAGCCCAGGCCATGAGTCTCGGAATTACCTTGGCGGGTTGGCTTGGCAATGTCACCATGGAGTTGCCGACCGACCGGTCGGGAAGGACGTATGACCTCGGAGAAGATGATCGTAAAGATATCGAATCCAAGTTGCGTGAAATTGGTGAGCGTTGGCGGAAGGTCAAGCAAGCAAATGACGCAGCCAAGAAAATGGAAGACGTAGAACCGAAGAAGGATTTGCCTGCACCGGTAAAGCCTCCGAAGAAACAATCGTTGGAAGAACTCAAAAAGTCGCTTGAAGAATTGCAGAGCGGCTCAACGGACGGATCCTGATTCGAATTGGAATTCAGGAAAGTAGTACGGGGAAGAACAAGAAGCATGATCTGCATTGCATACAACATTCGCGTTGCTGTTTACCTTGGCGTGGCATTCGCCGCCACGTTCATGTGGGGGCATTTAGCCCACGCGCAGGACTCCGGTCCACCCGCCGATGCCGCCTCGGACCTTGTGCTTCAAAGTTGGAAGAAACAGGATGCCGTCGCGTTGTGCGTCGAGTGCCATTACAACCCGCCTGATAATCCTCTATTGCGGGATGAGGCAACAAACTTTTCGCGTCGAACTGAATTGAAGTTTTGGCTGGACCGCGACAAGCATGCCATCGCTCGCCGCCGAGTTGAACCGCTCAGCAAAGCTGAATTGTTACAGCAAGCAGAAGCCATTTCCGAAAATCTACAATCCAATGTGCCACCGGATTGGTTCGGCCAAAGCAACGTGCTCAGTCGACGAATCTGCGACAAGCTCGAATACGAAGTCACGACAACCGAAGGTTACAAAAAGTTTCAGCAAAATTGCATGACGTGTCACGGTGGTTTTCGAGACAATCCCAACGAGAAGGTTGGCTTCGATCGTCCATTGGCGGATCCGATTAGTTCACAGCCAGGAATTAGCTGTAACTATTGTCACCAAGACGGCGATAGTATTGCTTGGATAAAAGAACATGGTGTCCAAGACGCTGCGAAGGCCTGGCGAACTAAGCTCCCAGAAGAAAAGCTGGCGCTTGGTATGCGAGACCTCGTGAATACATCCAAGCAAGCTGATTTGTGTCTGGATTGCCATGTTGGCAACCGTGCGAACAATCAGTTCGTGACCCACGAAATGTACGCCGCCGGTCACCCGCCGCTTCCGTCGGTCGAAGTCCAAACGTTTTGTGAGCAAATGCCCCAGCACTGGCAATCGCTTTCACAGCTTCATGATGCACTCGCGACCTCTCCAACACGCGATCCGTACTTCGCCGCCAATTTTCCTGAGTTGTTCCCGAACGCCCAGAATGTTGACGCTGGAAAAATGTATTGGAACACTCGAAAAATGTTGCTCGGAGCAATTGCTGCGAGAATTAAAACCGTCAATTTGTTAACTGAATCGGCCACTGAAGACCGTTGGGGCGACTATGCCCTCTACGACTGTGCCGCATGCCATCACGAACTACAAACGCCAAGTGCGCGCCAGCAACGTGGATTTCCCGGAGCCCCAGGCCGACCGCGCCAGACAGAGTGGCCCGAGTCTTTGTTGAATACGGCACTCTTGTTCAGCCGTGCGTTCGAAGCACCCCGTGCGTTTGAGAAAGAGTTGCAATTGGAATTCAGTCGCCAGCCGTTCGGTGATGCCGTGAAAGTCTCCGGAATCGCTCGTCAATTGAGTGAATCGCTCGACGCGGCGCGGCGTGCTGCACAACGAAAGCCAATTGATGCTGCGATGGCAAAGAACGTTCTTCTCGCACTTGCAAGAACCAACGAGTCCCAATTGCTGACGTATGACTCTGCTCGCCAGGTCGCTTGGGGGATGCAGCTTGTTGCTGATGAAATGAAACAAGAAGGTTCGCCACTGAGCCCACAGATTCAAACGTTGATTGATTCGCTGAGTAACGGTGCATCCGGAACCGGGATTGAGACAATATTACCCGCGGGTCGCCAAGTTTTTATCTATCCCAAAAACCTTGAAGAGGACCTGCAGCGTCGAGCCAATTATGATCGCACTGTTTTTGTTCAAAGGCTGCGCCAACTCAACGGCATAATTGCCCGCTCGGCCGTTGTCCCAACGCAAGTGCTGACCACCAAGTAGCGGTTGGCGATTACCAGAAGCCCTTCGAAGGCTTGGGTCCGATGGTTAAGGAATCGAAAAATACGGTTTGCTTTTCTGGCTCAGAAGATTGTCCGACGACAAACGAGCCACCTTCGCCAAGTGATTCTTTCGATACCCCGATGACAATGAATCGACCTTCGATTTGGTAGACTTCAATATTCATGTCGGGCAACCGCAGACATTGATCCAGCACAAACTTGTTTCCTGTGTATCCGTTTCGTTCACACGGGCTTCCGCCGATGATGCCGCCACCCAGCAATCGTGTTGCTTTCTGTTGAAGTTTTTCGCCTTCGACGACCGTATTGTTGCCTGCCGTGGACGCTAAGAAAAACACAGTCCCAGCAGGTGTGAGCACACCTTTGCAAGTTAACGCTTGTGGTAATTCGAGCAATTCCTCGCCGTCGGGCATGTATGCGGTGACGCCTTCGACGTCGACTTGCTTGTAGCCATCGGGTGCATCACCACGATCCGCATTTGCATCAGCTTCAGCAACGCTTGAATCCGACCTTCCGCTTCCGCCGACGAGTCCACGGACGACGTAAAAGGAAATGATTCCCGAAACGATCGCAGCGAGAACTCCCACCGAAACGGCCGCCATTTTTTTATCGCTCGGTTTTGACGCTGTTTCTGCGACGGCTGCCGGAGCCGCTGGCGATTTCGTAATTGGCCTCGCAGCAACGAGAATCGTTGACTGGAACGGGCGCACCGTCGGCTCATTGGCGGGCGGTAACGAAAGCGACCCGAAATCAAACTCGCCAGGCGCTGATGTGCTTGCCGCCGTCGGGAGTGCGGCCGCACTCCCGACGTTGACTATCGATGCACATTTGGGGCACTTGATCTTTCCAGATGCGGGTGCTTGGCGGAGCATGAGATTTGTCGAGCAATTGGAGCATTGAACTTTCATCGGTGATGCCCTTTTTGGACGTGTTGCTGAATCGTGCGATAATTTAACATGCGGCGTCACGAGAAACCTTAAAAAAACTGGTGCCGTCATCCATTTTCGGTTCTCATGTGGTGCTATGTTGGCGCTCCAGAAACCGTTGTCATAGTCGATTTGGGTTTGCGAGTTCGTTCTATCTCTTCCTGTAGAGTCGGAGACGGTCGGTATGATTATCGCTCCCTATTCAACCGATGCTCCCATTTATCACCTCCCCATCACCACGGGAGCTTTGGTCCTCGTTAACGTTGTTATTTTCTTCGCGACCACGTTTCAGCTCATGCTCGGAAACGTGGAGGAAGATGCGATCACTTGGTTGATCCTGGAGTTCGACACGATTAACCCGTTGCAGTGGATCTCTGGGACGTTCATGCATGGCGACTTCATGCACTTGATTGGAAATATGTTTTTCCTTTGGACATTCGGGCTCGTCGTTGAAGGGAAGATCGGAAGTCTCGTTTTTCTTGCTGTCTATATGGCGATGGCGGCAGTCGATGGAGCGGCAGTGCAGTTGCCGATGTATTTGCTTGGTGCCGAAGGTGGCGCTTTGGGGGCGTCGGGAGTCATCTTTGCACTCATGGTAATTGCGATGCTTTGGGCACCGGAAAACGAGATGGAGTGTTTCTATTTCGTTGGTTTCCACTTCGGGACGTTTGAAGTGCGAATCGTCAAGTTATGTGGTGCGTTCGTGATGCTCCAACTCGTGTTTTTATGGCTCGGTGGTTTTCAAATGTCGTCGGCTATGCTGCACGTCATCGGTGCAGCCATCGGTTTGCCGGTGGGTGTTTGGATGTTGCGACAAAATCTTGTTGACTGTGAGGGTTGGGATTTTATTTCGAGAAACGAATGGCTGCAGGGGTCTTCGATTCTCTGCTCCTCGGAGCAACGAAAAAGAATCCAGCACAAAGGGTATTCCGATATCGATCCCGTACGTGCGGCGCTTGCAATCGAGGGTGCCGACACGGCGAGAAACGTATCCGTGCTCGCTGGACCAAAACCGATAGCGAGAAAAGCTGCACAGAAGCCCGAGTTGGAATCTCCGGGAACAAAGCGTGGATTCTTTGGCGGTAGAAAGCCGGACACGCATTCTCCGATCCCCGAGCAAGTGCCCGATCTTTCGTCGCATCCGGAATTCAATCGACTGGTGTTCTTGCTGCGCCAGGCAATCACGGCAAAGAGTATCGCTTTAGGGCAGCAGCATTTCTATCGCTTGGAAGAACTGAATTTGGTTCGAGGCGTTTCGGATAAAGTGCTGATGGCTTACGTCGCAATGTTGGCTAGCGATAAGAAATGGATGGAGGCGATCCGGCCACTGATGGTTGTCGCAAGCCGTAATGGCGAGGCGGCGAACCAGGCTCGACTTCGAATTGGTCAAATTGAATTGAAAGTAAATCGCGACCCGAAGGCCGCAGCGTCCGCACTCAGTCGAATTGCATTGCCCCCAGGAGAGATAACCACCGAGAATCAAAAACTCATCGCGATGCGTGACGCATTGTTAGCCGAGGCGACTGGATAGTGCACTTACGCAGTCATGTGCTGTGCGTATGATGTGGCGATTCAGTGACCCTCACTCCATGCCGCGCATAGCTTCACGAGATGAACGACGCCCCGCTACTTGAGCTTGTTGACGTTTCCGTAGAGCGCGACGCGAATCGAATTCTTGATCGCGTCAGCCTTGTGATTCCTCGGGGTCGGCATACCGCAGTCCTCGGTCCCAATGGCTCAGGGAAAAGTTCGCTGTTGAAGGTGTTGCTGCGCCAGTTCTATCCATCGGTCGAGTCCGACGGGCACCAAGGAACGGTTCGTATCCTTGGGCAAAGCGAATGGGTTGTTTCGGAGTTGCGACGCAAAATGGGCATCGTCTCGTCGACTCTCGATTTCGAGTTTTCACTAGGTCGCACTGGACGAATGACCGTGGTGGAAGCCGTCGCGAGTGGTTTGACGTCGACCCAGTTGGTTGAGTTTGGTGTCGAAATTAATGAGGATGTTCGCCAAGCCGTGGACATCGCCCTAGCACGTGTTGAGCAACAGCACCTCGCCAATCGCCATGTCGACACACTTTCAACGGGCGAACGTCGGCGAGTTCTTATCGCGCGAGCGATCATCAACGAACCGGAGATTCTCGTGCTCGATGAACCGACCAGCGGACTGGATTTCGTAGCGAGCTTTCGATTTCTCGAATTGCTCAGAGGTCTTGTTCAGCAGGACGACGTGACGCTTGTGCTGGTTACGCATCACATCGAAGAAATACTACCTGAGATCGAGCACGTCGTTTTGCTTGATCAAGGGCGGACGGTCGCGGACGACGCGAAATCCAACGTAATGACGTCAGATAGGCTCAGCGAACTGTATCGTTTCCCGATCAAAATACAGCAGCACGCGAATGGGTTCTTTTCAGGCGTCACGACGTCGTAGGCGGTTGGTCTAGGTGAACAGCGATTGGATCGCGCGACCGCCATCGGTGATTGGTACGGGACGGTCGCCATCATAGAGATTCTTTGACGGATCAATCCCGAGACTCGCGTGAATTGTTGCAAAGAAGTCGGGGACACTCACCGGGTCGGCAACGATCTTTTGGGATAGTTCATCGCTTTCGCCGTAGGCGCCGCAATGCTTCAGTCCGCCACCGGCGAGGATACAGCTAAACACGCTGCCTTGATGCCCACGACCGCCACCGCCGTCGAATTGGGGCGGACGTCCGAACTCGCTTGTCACCACGATGAGTGTCTTGTCCAACAGAGATTGTTGTTCCAAGTCCTGGATCAGTGTGGACATCGCGACGTCCAGTTCACGGATCAACTCATGTTGATTCTCGATGCCGTCGTTGTGAACGTCCCATCCAGTGCCGTTGAGAAAATTTAAGTTGTGTGAGACTTCGATGAATCGCACGCCACGTTGAACGAGTCGACGTGCGAGCATGCATCGTTGGCCCAGTTCGCCTCCATATGCGTTTCGCAGGCTGTCGGTTTCTTCGTCCAGCTTGAACACGCGACCAAATTCGGGGCCACTCCAGGACAGCATTTGGTTGATCGTGGCGTCATAGTCCGCCATGAATGCGTCGTGGTCAAGTTGGTGCTCGGCCGCTGCTCGCGTGATCGCAAGGAATTGTTCTCGTCGCTTTTGACGGTTCAATGTAATACCGTCGGGACGTGACAAGCCCGCCGGACCTTGGCTCGTGTCGGTCAGGTACAGATATGAATTCTGTGCCCCAAGAAAGCCTGGGCCGCGGGTAACGTTCGGATAGCCGATCAGCACATACGGTGGAGCATTTTCATTGACAGCGCCAAGTTGGTTTGCGATCACGGAGCCGAGTGATGGATAGGCGACGGTTCCAGAAACCGTTCGTCCTGTGTGCATCCGGTTGGTTGCTGCGGCATGCTCGTCAATCACATCATGGTTGACAGTTCGGACGGCCGTGACGCGATCCATGACGCGAGCTAATTGCGGAAGGAACTCACAAACTTGGACACCGTCCACCGCAGTATCAATTGCATCGTAATAAGATCCTGGCTTTTTTGCCTTGGCATCGCCGCGACGCTTGGGATCGAACGTGTCGATTTGGCTCATGCCACCGCCCAGCCAGATTGAAATGACGTGTTCAGCACCACCTAGCGGCGTTGGCGTTGCTGGCGCATCAGCAAGTAGATGCCCCTCGCCAAGCTTGGACGTCGCGAGTGATGCTCCGGCGAAAGCTCCCAGCGCCTGGCTCGTAAAGCGACGACGTGAAAGACGCTGATTGGCAGGCTTCGAATGTGAGTGCATGGTAGTGCCGTGGATAACTAAGATGACTACGGAATAAAAACAAACTCAGGTGAATTAACGATTGCCCAGACGACATCTTCGTAAGCTTCTCGCCACTCTTTGCGGATCCTTGGATCGGGTGGATCCCCGGCTCTTGCTCGCTCTTGCATTTTGACTTGGATCACGTTTGCTTCCGGCTTCAAATGGTTCGACCAAGAAACATGCCCCAAGCGTTCTGGCTGAGTTGGGGTGCGGATCTCTTCGCTGGGCAACAGTCGGCCGTTGAAACCTTCGGATAATACCCCGGCAAACTCGGACTGTTCCTCATCCGTCGGGAATCGCGACAGGAAACGCAGATAGAGTGATTCGACGAGGTCCGTGGGGGACGAGGCTGAGACAGCGGCATTGGCGAGTTCGCTGTTCCATGCGGCCCGCGTCAGCCAACTCGACATGACTCCGTTGCTGATCATGCCACTTTGCAGAACACCCGGTGCGTGCTGTCGATCAACGATCGGATTCTGGCGAGATCCAGTCCAACCGAACGCCTCCAGCATATCCGTGACGGCTTGTGCACGAGGCAAGGCAAGGCTGGGGCGATCTCGCTCGTTCGAAAGCGTCGCAAACTCCCAGGCGCGTTTTGGCGAACCCAGTGAGATCATGGTTGTTGCAGGTCGACGTGATTCGGGATCGAATGTGAGTTGTTCGACATCGATTTCGCGGCTGGCGGTTGCGTAAAAGGAATCCACGACTTGTTCCGCGGTCATTCGTCGGCGGTCTGGTGACGCGAAATACCGTTCTTCGGCTGGGGCGTCATCGTTGTGACCAATCGCGGCACGTTGGTACACGTCGGAATTCATGATCAGCCGCATGACGTGCAACGAGTCAAATCCGCTTTGCACCAATTCGTCGGCGAGCCAGCTGAGCAGCCCAGGGTGACTCGGTGTTGCCCCTTCCCAATCGTTCGCTGGTTCGACGAATCCCGCACCCATCAGTCGTTTCCAGTAATGATTCACCATGACTTGCGCGAAACGCTGGTTGTTTGGCGATGTAATCAGCGCGGCTAAACGTTCTCGCGTATCGCTTGGATTTCGGAGCCAGGGTGTCAACGCATCATCGTCCGCAACGCCGAGGGTTTCCGCGAATCGCCATTTCGGCGTAACGGGTTGTCCGGGCGGAAGTGTGACTTGAATCAGCGATTCGCGACCACCCTTGTTTTCAAAGAACCCTGGAGAAACGGTGCTCGTTGTAGGGACAGTCACGTCTTTACGCGAGAGCATCGCAGCGAGCGAAAACAGATCCTCTTGCTTGGTGCTGTGGTATGGCGAGTCATGGCATCGAGCGCATTGAAGATTGATGCCAAGCAGCGATGCGGATGCAACGTGCGCACGCGAAGCAAACGGTGCGTCATTGTCTGCGGCCAAACCGAATCCTGCTGCTCCACCTTCGCGTTCGCTGCCGCGAAACATCAATAATTCAGTCACCATGCGATCGAGCGGCCAGCGGTCACGAAGTGCTTCGTAGAGGTACCAGCGAAACGGTCCTGTGTTGTTGAGGCTCGGTTTGAGCGAGTTTGGATTCTCCGCCAAGATGTCTTGCCAAAAGCTCACCCAATGGTCGGCAAAGCGATTGTCCTCAAGTAAGCGATCAATGATTGCTGAGCGTTTATCAGACGTTTCGTCCGCAAGAAAATCGCGAAGCTCACTTTCTGTGGGCGGAACACCGACGGTATCGAGGTACGCGCGACGAAGAAACTTTGCGTCATCGACGACGGGGCCAGCCACCAGCTGCTCCATATTGATTTTCGGCGACCACACGGCACCTGTTTTGATCCAATCGACCAGCCGCTTTGCCTCTTCGGCCGTCAATTTCCCGGAGGGGGGCATCCGCTCCTCTTCATCCGTGGCAAACACTCGCTCTACAAGTAAGCTAGCGTCAGGATGATTGGGGGTAATGGCGGGTTCGCTAGAGTCTCCGCCCTTCATGGCCAGCTCTCGCGATGTGAGCTGCAAGCCGCCTTCGGCCGTCGCGTCGTGGCACCGCAAGCAATGCTCCCGAAGGATCGGCAAGACTTCCGCATGAAATATGTTGTTCGCTGGGGATTCGGAACTTGAAAGTCCACCGCGAGCCTTGTTAAGGCGGTTCTCGATAAACTGGTCAATTGTAACGTCCGCTTTCACCGAGTCGCTTGCGGTCGAACTAGATCGGATCGCGACGACTTCCCTTGCGTACTCGTGACGATCGTTCCAGTAATCGTCATGAGCACCTGAAGCAGCTCGTCGAACTTGGTCATCCAACGCAACTAACGAAACCTCGGATTCTCGCTTGAGTGAATCGATGTCTGAGTCTGTTACATGACGCTCGGACGATCGGCTGCCCGATGCGCGAAGCAACTCAATTGAGTTCGACACTCCCGTCCAAAAACCGACCAGCATCTCACCAGAGACAACACGGTATTTTTCGCCGCCGACGACCGTTTCGAGTACAACACGGTGCGTCGATTCCGTCTCGAAATTCACTTTGCAAATGGTTTCTGAGTCGCCGTAACGTACGACACGATGACCTGGCAATGGCGGATCCTTCAGCGGGTCCACTGGGTTGTGGCCATCCGTCGATCCTTGATGTGCTTGCGTCTCGAGAACAATTTCGTTGTCAATCCAAAGTCGACCAAACCCTCGATTGCGAACGACGATGGAGACTTCACCGGCGGGCAAGATCACGTCACTAGCTAGATGGACGAGGACAGGCGGTTTCCAAGATTCTCGCACGCCCCAGTTATCGTAGCGGTATGGCATCCGAGGCAGATAAAAGTATGGCGTCGTCCAGCTTTGTTCGTCGTGAAAGATCGGCGGCATTTCGTTGACGAGTGGCCAGCGATTATGAGTCGCAAGGCCTTCGCGAATCGTCATCGTTACCGCATGTGGCGTGATCGCGTGTGAAGCAAGTTCCGGTCGAGGAAGCTGGCTCTTGGGTGCGGTTCCGCTACTGTGATATCGATTGGCGAGAAAGTCTTCTTCCAGATCGCCGCGGTGGATCGAGACTTCATCGATCAGTCCACGAAAACTGTTGGCGCTCGCTCCACGCGAGGCGGAACCGATCCAAATTGCGTCGTTGTCAACGACTGGTGGCGAGGTGGTCGCACCGCCCATGTCCCACGAGCCCAGTTGTCGCTTGTCGTCGATCCATCCTTGGATACTTGATGGTTCACCGAACAAATAGCTAATTGCGATGCGATGCCATCCGCTTCCAGCAGCGATGCCTTCCGCACTTGTCCAACGGTGCCAAGACGACCCAATGGCCTCGGGGTGTGTTTTGTCCGACGCAAACAAAAAGTTGATTCGAGCCGTGCCGCCTTGTTCGCGAACTCGCAATGCCCAGTTTTGGTTGTCGGCAGCGAATCGTTTGTCGCCTGTGCGTCCTTTGCCGACGACGTAAAGGTTTTGGTCCTTGGAGATCGCGTGCAGATCAATCCAAGCTTCAATTGTGATTCGATCCCCGTTCGTAAAGTCAAAGTCACTGTCCTTGCCGGGATCAGCAAACGAGAAATACGCTCCGTCACCATCGAACAAAGCGGCTGTGTTGCTCGCTTCAAAGTCGGGGAAGTACGGAGGTCGCGGACCCGCTTGGTCTCGGTGCACCCCGCCGTGTGCGGTTAATGCCGACGTCTCTTCGGCGCTGAAACGCCACTGGGCAACCGAACGAGCCGTTTGGTGTGTCGGTGTTTCTTGCGGCGTTGGTTTTGAGGCAACGTCTTGCCCAAACGAATAACTGGCATCGTAGGGGAGGAAGATGAAGCCAGCAGCGAAAGCGGCGGTGACAAGGCGAGACATGGCAGCTCGTTCCACATAGTAACAGGCGGGGGGACGAAAACGTGTCGTTTTCGCAAATGGTTGATCGCGGTACGGCTTTGCAAACCGAATCGATTTTCCATGGGAATGTCAGTATACCCGATCTTCTGTCGCGATTCACTCACACAATTGAGCCTATTCCTGGTCGGGTCTAGCGTTTACGATAGAGTTCCTGCCCTGCCCTCCCCCACGCCCGCGTTTTCCTGCCTATTGCGGTGCTTTGCTATGTCGTTGCGTTTTCTATTGCCATTCCTTCTGGCGTCGATCGTTGCGCAGATTGTGACAACATCGTGGTCGATCCAGGCGTGGGGTGACGACTCGCCCGAATTCAAGCAGTGGGGTGAGCGGTTCGAAAAGGAAATCTTGCCGATCGTCAAAGAACGATGCGTCGAATGCCATCAAGGTGATGATGCCGACGGTGAATTTGATATTTCCGGATTCACTTCCGGCGGTCATGTCGTCCGGAAGAAAGACGTTTGGGAGTCCGTTGCAAAAAGAGTCCGGCAAAACGAAATGCCGCCCGAAGGTAGTCCCTCGCTCAACGATGCTCAGAAGTCAGCATTTCATTCCTGGTTGGATTCTCGACCTCAAGAAGACTTGTGTTCGAAGCTCGCGACGGACGAAACACAGGCCTGGTATCGCGGCTATGTCATGAGTCGCCGTCTGACGCGTACCGAGTACCTGAATTCGATTCGCGATCTTGTGGGTGTTACCGTCAATCCGAATCTTGATGTGCCATCGGATGGGTCGGGAGGTGAAGGATTCGATACAAATGGTGAAACGCTCTTCACGTCGCCCATTCATATCGAGCAATACCTCGCGATCGCGTCGCACGTCATTGAGCAAGCGATATCAAGTGAAAGCCATGGAGGTCTCGTCGTTCGCAATCTCGCAACGGACGCCAGCGAGGACGATGTGGCACGTGCCTCAATCGAGCGATTTGCTCGACTCGCTTGGCGACGAGTTGTTGCCAACGAGGAAGTGGATCGATTGATGGCCATTTACTCGGGATGCCGAAGTCGCGGAATGGGATTTTTTGATTCCGTTGGCGAACCGCTCCAGGCGATACTCGTCTCACCCAACTTCTTGTTCATTGTCGAGACCGAGTCGGCTGAGGGCGGAGTCCAGAAGTTAACGCCGCATCAATTGGCGACTCGATTGTCGATGTTGATTTGGTCAAGTGGACCGGATGAATTGCTCTTGGACGAAGCGGATGCGGGGCGATTAGATACAGACGAACAAATCATCGCCCAAGTCCAGCGGATGCTTGGCGATCCCAAGTCACGAGCGCTCGGCGAGAGTTTTGGTTTGCAATGGTTGGGGCTTACGAATTTTCGTACGAGTGTCCGCCCAGACCATGACGTCTTCCCAGAATACAGCGACGAGCTCTCCGCGGACCTGTACGAGGAAGCGATTCAAACCGTTGCCGGTGTGTTTCGTGAGAGTGGATCACTGCTGGATTTACTCGATGCCAAACATGTTGTCGTGAACGGTCGGCTTGCCATGCATTACGGGTTGTCACTGCCGCCAGATTCGCCGTGGCAGCGAATTGAAACGAGCGATCGACGTCGCGGGGGTGTGCTGACGCTCGGCGCAGTCCTCGTGAGCGCTTCGTATCCGCGGCGAACGAGCCCCGTTCTTCGAGGTCGTTGGGTACTTGAAGAGATTCTTGGGGGAAAGGTACCGCCACCGCCGCCAGGCGTACCGGCACTCGAAGAATCCGTGGTGGAGAAGGTCACAACGCTACGTGAGCGTTTGGAGCTACATCGCGAGAATGCTGAATGCGCGTCATGCCACAATCGCATGGACCCACTCGGATTCGGGCTAGAGAATTACGACGCGCTTGGACGATGGCGAGACAGCGACAACGACATCCCGATCGACTCAAGCGGTAAATTGCCATCCGGAGAAGAGTTCAATGGGCCTGAGGAGTTGAAGCAGCTTGTCATGCGTCGCAGCAGCGAATTCGAACATCATTTCGTTCGCAAGTTGCTTGGCTATGCTCTCGGACGGGAGCTGAATAAATTTGACGATTGTGTGATCCAGGATTGCAAGACAAGTCTTGCTCAGCATGAACATCGAGCGTCGGTCGTACTCGAGACGATCGCGACCAGTTACCCGTTTCGGCATCGATACTTTAAAGCGGCGAAGTAAAGACTATGAAAAGAGCGAATATGATTTCTCAAGTATCGCGACGTCGTTTTTTGCGAGGGACGAGTGCTGTGCTCGGCTTGCCGTTCTTGTCGTCGCTCGCGCGGGCAGCGGGGGCTGAGGACTCCAAGCCGCCGGTCCGAACTGCGTTTTTGTATTTTCCTAACGGTGTCTGGGAAAAGGCGTGGGTGCCCGAGACGACGGGTGGCGACTATAAGTTGACTGCGTCGCTCGAGCCACTTGCAGCGCATCAAAGCGATATCTTGGTGTTGTCTGGGTTGGATAAAAAAAACAGCCATGGAGGCGATGGGCACTATGCCAAAACAGCGAATTTCCTGACCGGGATGCCTGTTGCGAAAACGACCGGGAAAGACATCAGCAGCGGTGGAATTTCCGTCGATCAATTGATCGCTGCACAGGTCGGAAGTAACACTCCGTTACCGTCGCTCGAACTCGGCACCGAGCCCGTGATCAGCGGCATTGATAGCAATGTCGGCTATACGCGACTGTACGGATCCCATATCTCTTGGCAAACGGCGACCCGACCTGTCGCGAAAGAAATTAACCCCCGAGTTGTCTACGAACGACTGTTCGGCAAGACGGTCGGTGGTGACACACGCAAGGCGGAATCGTATCGCAATTTACTCGACTATGTTTTGGAAGACGCCAAGTCAGTACGCGGGACATTGGGACGCGACGACCAGTTCAAAATGGACGAGTATTTGGACTCCGTTCGCGCCGTCGAAAAACGCATCGAGTTTGCGAGTCGCGATAAGTCGCGATCGTGGCAGCCGGATGTGGATGCTTCGAAACTGGCCATTCCAGAAGCTGGGACTCCCGAAGACTTTCGTGAGCACATTGATGTGATGCTCGATTTGATGGTTTTGGCGATGCAAACGGATTCGACTCGCGTTTGTTCGTTCATGTTCGCGAATGACGTTTCAGGCCGAAACTTTTCTTTCTTGGACGGTGTCGAAGGTAGCCACCATGAGTTGTCACACCACGAGAACAATGAAAAGAAGATTGCCCAGTACCAGCTGATTAATCGTTGGCATGTGGAGCAATTTGCACGCATGATCGGTAAAATGAAAGCGATTCCCGAAGGAGAAAGCACGTTGCTCGATAACAGCATGGTGATGTTTGGATCGAGTTTCTCCGATGGCAATCGCCATGACCCTGACAACTTGCCGATCTTGCTCGCCGGTCGCGGCGGTGGAACGGTCACACCGGGTCGTCACTTGGGCGCCGAAGGTCAAGTTCCGCTGTGTAATCTCTATCTCGCAATGCTCAGGCGAAACGGCATTGATTTGGAGAGTTTTGGCGACAGTAACGCGGAATTGGCGATCTCGTAACTTTCGCGGGAAGTCTGTTGATTATTGCAATCCGTGTATAATCGGTGTAGCAATCATTACGGCAGCTTGTCCCACTTGTGATGTGAACGGTTATGAACTTCTCGAAATTGCACCGGATTGAGCCCGGGAAACGTGTTAGCTTGTCGAAAATTGACACGCGAGTTCAAGGGGCGTTTGAGAGCAAGGACGAGGCAGCCAAGTACACGCATGAGACCATCAAGCGGATGCGGGACTTGCAGTACAAGCTTTTTGTCGAAGGCAAACGTTCGCTCTTGATCGTCTTGCAAGCACCCGATGCCGCGGGCAAGGACGGGCTGATTCGCAAAGTCCTCGGCCAGATGAATCCCCAGGGATGTCAAACTCATCCGTTCAAAGTACCGACGGAGGAGGAGCGATCGCACGACTTTCTATGGCGGATCCACAAGTGCGCACCGCCGGCGGGAAAAGTCGCGATCTTCAATCGTTCGCACTACGAGGATGTGTTGGTCGTCCGCGTTGAAAAACTTGTGGCCGATAAAGTTTGGAGGAAACGCTACGCCACCATCAACCACTTCGAAGATTTGTTGGCGGATTCAGGCACTATGATTTTGAAGTTCTTCCTCCACATCAGCCAGGAAGAGCAACTCGAACGGTTCAAGGCTCGAGTGAACGAACCGGAGAAGCATTGGAAATTGAATGTTGGTGATTACGCTGCCCGCGACAAGTGGAACGCGTATCGAAAGGCATACGAAGATGCGTTCTCCAAGTGCAACAGCGAACATGCCCCATGGCACGTGATCCCCGCGGACCGCAAGTGGTACCGGGATGCAGCCGTTGCCGGCATCGTCACGGAAACCCTTGAGGCGATGAATCCTCAGTTACCCCCAGTGACCGCTGACCTTGAAGAGATTCGCCGACTCTACGAACGTGAAGCGGCCGAGTTGACGTGAAGGTGCAACGATGGCTGATTTAAAAAATCCAAAAGTGATTTGGGCCAAGGGAGTGTTGTTTCTGGTTCTGGGGATGATCTCCGCTGGCTTGTTGATCGCTGAGACGCTAAGTCTCCGAATTGTTGCTCTGTTGGCGATTACGGTGTGGGCGTTTTGTCGAGCGTATTACTTTGCGTTCTACGTGATCGAGCACTATGTCGATTCGAAGTTTCGATTCGCTGGGCTGGTTGATTTCGTTCGCTACGCCATGCGGCGCTAGTCGACTTAGATTGTGGATTAGTTGGCGAGATAGAGCACATTGTCTGGGGCGATGACAACGATATACGTGTTGACTGCGTTGGTAATCGACACAGACCGTTTGATGCCTGGGCCGAGTTCAGCTCCGAAGGCGTTCATGGCGGAAAGCTTTAGATCGTGTTCGCCAGCGGGCAGTTCCGCACGGAGAACTTGAATCTCGCGAGGAAGTAAACCCCAACAGCGGACGTCTGCGTTCTCGCTGGCGCTCCACGCCGTTGAAGCAGCAAAATGGGCGAGTGAACCGAGCGCACCGTCGAGTCCAAGAGCGTTGCGAGTTCCGGCGACGATGGTTTCTTTTGTCACGCGTCGCGTTACCGCTCGTGCGATGGTCCAGGGCATTTCGGCATCCGCTTGATTGCTTGCCAAGCGACCGACGTCCGTAAGCGTTTGCGTGGCGCCAAAGAGCACACCGTCGACGCGTACCCCCAGAGCCTCGATGTTGCTCGGTGGTATAACGACGTGTGGCACTTTGACCGAGGCAATGTTCGGAAGCACGGGGCCGCCGACGTGGCCGTTATCGTCTTTGTTGGTTTCAGCGTTGAGTACGGCGGAAGCAATCGAGAGGGCGGCTGAAGTCGTCTCAGCGACTTTCTCTTCTCGGACTGGACCGCGGCCGACACAGCCGATTACGTAAAGAACACCATGACCGGGTGCACTGTGCGCTCCGCCAGTCGCGCGGGCGATGTCTTCGCCGGCTGGTGAGAAGTTTGGTTCAAAGTGGCTGACCAGTTCATATGCACGTGCGGCATCGTCATAGTCATGATGTGTGGCTTCTCTCAGTACACCACGAAGGTAGGGTGCGATGGCGATCGGTTGATACGCCTGTTCGATTTCGAGAAGTCCCCGTTCGGAGGCATCGCGTGCCAATTCGGTTTGCTTGATCGTCGCCTGCAGCGCGTAGCTTTCGGCGTCCATCGCATCTCCAGCGATCGAACATACCGCGAGCATCGCGCGGATCATGACTTCTTCGTAACCGGCGGGACGGAATCGACGTGAGTTGTCATCGGTAACCATAGACACCGAAGCGCCGAACGGGGCCACGCAGGGCAAGGCATCGAACCGATCTCGCATCTCGCGTAGTCGCTGTTCAGCTGCTTTGGCGTTCCCGCTGGCGAGCTCGACAACCGCTAGATCGAGAGCTGCTGTGTCGGCACTGCGGCTGCGAGACTTCGCGATCGTTGCGAGGCGTTCGCGTGCTTGAACAAGGTCGCCTTGGATGAACGCTCCACGAGCGTAATCAACATTATGAATTTGGAGCTTGCATCCGGTGCCTGACATGACAAGCACGATCGCCATAGCAATCGACAGACGGCGAGCGACATCGGCGCTGGAACTGGCGCCGAGAATCGAGGTTCGACAACGATGGCCGAGCTGGATCAACCGTCCGCTTGTCCGAAGGGACCGAAATTCCACCATTTGCCTGCACGCGTGCTGTGGTAACCTTTTCGAATCGTGGCGGACTCTTTCAAGTAGTCGCCCGAATTTAAGTTCACCATCTCGAGCGTGAGCACATAGTCTCGCTGGGTGCTCTTGTTTCGATCGGTAGTGCCTGTTGTGATCGTGGCATAGAGCAGATAGTCGACAGGTGTGCCCTGGCGACCGAGTGCTGCGGCGAACAAGCTTCGGTTCTGTGGCAGAAACAGTGAGTCCGGACGTAAACGTGTTTCCACGAGGGCGGCGTCCACCATTCGGCGGCTGATGCTGCGAAACGTTTGAGCCCCGTTAATTTGCGAATCAATCCGCTCGTAGATCTGGTCCTTGAAATCGGTCAATTCTTCGACGCTCTTATTTTCAATACCGACAAAACAGACGGTCGCTGGGCCGCCAGCCAAGGCGCTGCCGATTGTCGAATCGAGCGGAAGTTGGTCTGGGGACTCAAATCCGACGGTTTGGATCGCTGGCGGACATCGGCCGAGCAATTTGGCCACAGATTCGTCCACCAGCGGATTCCAGGTCGCTGCGCCAGCGTTATGGCTGCCGACCATGTCGACATCGTCGTTGGCTAGCAAATGTCCGTATCGGTGGCTTGCACAACCCAGTGACGTGGCGGAAAACAGCCCGCATGCGGCCATTGCGGTGAATTGGCGACGATCCATCGGCTCATAGTTTCCGGAAAAAAAGGAGAGTTCGACGATAAAAGCGCGCGAATCGCGGTAGGTCCGCTTGTCGGCTACGCGCCAGGTATCAAAATGTCACCCGGCCGGGCCAGACCAACTGGAGTTTCCCGGCAATATTTAGTCTGCTGCGAGACCATATAGATTCTTTCATCGGACACACCAGCCAACTTGCGTTGACAATTCGGCGGGCTCCGCGAAACTCTGGACGGTTTGCCAAAACTTCCTTACTCACGCAAATCCCCGCGTTTACACGCACACTCGAACTCTCAGGCGTCTTTGTTCATGTCCGCTGCTGTCACTGTCGCTCCGCCGACCATCGAATTACCTGCTTCACCGATCGCTTTTGATCCCATCGCGATGTCATCGGACGAGCCGGTTGACTCCCAAATCTTTACGTCGATATCGCCCGTACTCGTGTTGGATGACGATGACGATTTGGGCAATGACGACGACGAACTACCCGGTGACGAAGACGGCGAGGGTGGTGGTAACACCGGCTTTGGCGACGACTTGGACGACGACGATGACGTTGACGAGTTCAACGACATCGACGAAGAGGACTTTGATGACGAATTCGACGATGACTTCGAAGAAGAGCTCGAGGACGACTACGAAATCGAAATTGAAGACGAAATCAGTGCCGAGTTCGGACTCAGTGGCGGTGAAGAAGGTGAAATCGGCGAGGAAGAGGACATCGACGATTTCGATGACTTTGACGACGCGGATTTGTCTTAAAAAGTTCTTTGTTACTCGATTTCAGTTCCCATAAAGACTAGCGCAACGATGCCAAGCCCTGATGTCCCTTTCCGTGCCTCAGCCGGAAGTCCAAGTTTCCCAAAACTCGAACAGGAAGTGTTGCAGTTTTGGGATGACAATGACATCTACCGCGAGTCGCTGCGTCGTCGCGAGGGCTGTCCCTCGTTCGTGTTTTACGAAGGACCTCCGACCGCGAATGGGATGCCCCACCCCGGACATTGTCTAACACGCAGCATCAAGGACGTGTTCCCTCGCTACAAAACTATGCGAGGGTTTAGATGTGAACGAAAGGCCGGATGGGATACGCACGGCTTGCCCGTTGAAGTCGAAGTCGGCAAAGAACTCGGTATCCACAGCAAAGAAGAAATCGAAAAGTACGGTGTTGAACCGTTCATCCAGAAGTGCCAACAGTCGGTGTGGCGCTACATGCAGCAGTGGCAACAGTTGACACGTCGACTTGGTTTCTGGGTCGACCTGGAAGAAGCCTACGTCACTTACCACCAAAGCTATGTCGAAAGTGTTTGGTGGTCGCTCAAGAACTTGTTTGATCGCGGCTTGCTCTATCAAGGCCACAAAATTGTGTGGTGGTGGGCTCAAGGCGGCACGGCTTTGTCCGCTGGCGAAGTCGGCCAAGGGTATCGAGAAGTCGCTGACCCAAGCGTGTACGTCCTGTTTCCTCTCGTTGATACGCCAAGCCGCTCGCTCGTTGTCTGGACGACCACGCCGTGGACGTTGCCAAGCAACATGTTTGCGGCCGTGAACCCAGAGCTCGAGTACTCGGTCGTTCGCGACGATGAACTTGGCAAAGAACTTGTGATTGCGTCCGCACTCGTGGAAACGATCGCGGGCAAGCTCAAGCGAGAGCTGGCTGTATTGGAGACATTTCCTGGCACCTCGCTTGTTGGCAAACGCTATGAACCACCCTTTTCTCACTATGCATCTCGCAACGGCCTGAGTGATTTAGTCGACGGTGGCAGCGAGCAACGAATGTGGCGCGTGGTACCAGCGGCGTTTGTGACAACGGATTCGGGCAGCGGTATTGTCCACCAAGCACCTGCGTTCGGCGAAGTCGACCATGATGTATTAGTTGCCGAGCGTGCTCGGTTCGTTGACGGGGACGAACTCGAGTTGTTGTGTGCGATTGGCCCGGACGGTAAGTTCACCCACGAGTTCGGTGAGCTTGCTGGCGTGTGGGTCAAAGACGCCGATAAGCCGCTGACGCGAACGCTTCGCGACGAAGGCAAGTTACTGATGCAGGAACAGTACCTGCACGAGTACCCGTTCTGTTGGCGCGCGAGCCAAGATCCACTGATTCAATACCCACGTCGAAGTTGGTTCATTCGTACGACCAAGTTTCGTGATCTGATGCTCAAGAACAATTCGCAAATCGGTTGGCAGCCAGAACACATTCGCGACGGACGTTTCGGCAATTTTCTGGAGTCAAACGTTGACTGGGCTTTGTCACGCGAGCGTTATTGGGGCACACCGCTTCCGATCTGGGTTTGTCAGCAAACTGGTGAAATGGAAGCCGTTGCAAGTTACGAAGAGCTTCTTGCGAAGCCTGGTGTAACCGGGATGGAGGTTTGGGCGAAAGCCAGCAAACAACATCCGGAACTGCCAGATGACTTGCGAGTTCACAAGCCGTATATCGATGCGATTGTGTACGATTCGCCGTTCGCCGATGGCGCTCATATGCGTCGCGTTCCAGACGTCATCGATTGCTGGTACGACAGCGGTGCGATGCCTTTCGCTCAATGGGGATGGCCGCACCAAAACTCCGAACGATTCGCAGACCAATTCCCTGCAGACTTCATCAGCGAAGCGCTCGACCAAACGCGTGGTTGGTTCTATAGCCAACTTGCGATCAGCACGATGCTGTTTGGCGAAGGCTCGGCAATCAATGAGTCTGGCAAGGAGATTGCCGAGTCGGACCGTGTGGAGACATTTGCCGATCAGTCGTATCCACATCCGTTTCGCAATTGCATTGTCTTGGGGCTGATGCTTGGAGAAGACGGAAATAAAATGAGCAAGAGCTTGCGGAACTATCGCGAGCCTACTGAAATCTTTGACAAATACGGTGCTGACGCTCTACGTTGGTTCTTCTTCGCTGGCCAACCGCCTTGGACCGCGATCCGATATCGCGAACAATCGATTAAAGAGTCGATCCCTGAATTCTTGCTCCGTCTTTGGAACGTGTTCAGCTTTTTCTTGATCTACGCGGAGATCGACGGTTTTGATCCTCGAAGTGCGACCAGCGCTGATGATCAATTGACGCCAGAAAGCTTGGCATCGAGTCCGACGTATCGTCCGGCATCGGAACGTAGCGAGATCGATCGCTGGATTTTGTCCGAGTTAAACCAGACGCTGGAAGTGGTGACCGCGCGGATGGATGCTCTCGATAACTACAATGCATGCCAAGCGATTACGTCGCTCGTGGACGCATTAAGTAATTGGTACGTCCGTCGGTGTCGCGACCGGTTCTGGGCGAGCGATACGGACTCGCCCGACAAACATGACGCCTATTGGACGCTTTACGAGACGCTGTTGCAGCTCTCAAAGTTGGTCGCTCCGTTCGTGCCGTTCTTGTCGGAGACGTTGTGGCGCCAGCTCACCGCTCCGTTTGGCGATCGAGTGCTGCAGAGCGTCCACCTGTGCGATTTTCCTGGTGTGATCAACCAACGAGTGGACCGGGACTTGTCTCAGTCGATGCGATTGTTGCGAGAGATCGCGTCACTCGGTCGCGCCGCTCGTTCCGCCGCAAAGCTAAAGGTTCGCCTGCCTCTCTCGCGTGTTGAGGTCGTACTCGCTTCCGACGAACACATCGCGTGGCTGCAAAATCACGACGAACTCGTTCGTGAGGAATTAAACGTCAAGGAAGTTGCTTACACGACCGATGGCGCGGACTATGTCCAGTACTCCATCGTGCCGAACTTCAAGCGTCTGGGGCCACGCGTTGGTAAGCAAATCCAAACGTTGAAAGCGGAATTGGCCAAGGCCGACGGAAACGAATTGCTAGAGCAGCTCAAGTCCAACGGCTTCGTCTCGATTTCGCTGGGCGGCGAAGAGTTGCGACTCGACAATGAAGACATTGAAATTCGGTTGCAAGCGAAGGAAGGCTGGGCCGCAGCCCAAGGTGCTGGATGTGTGGTTGTTCTCAATACGGAAGTCACCGACGACTTGCGGATCGAAGGCGCTGCCAAAGATTTGATTCGCCAAATTCAAAGTCGCCGAAAAGAAATGGCGTACGAATATACAGATCGTATTGAGGTGGCGACGGAGACCGACGACACAGAAATCATTGCTGCGATTCAAACGCACCGTGACCAGATCATGTCTGAGACGCTATCGATATCGCTCGAAGTGGGAATCATTGACGGTTGTGATGCGTTCGAAACTGACTTTGGAAAGCTGTTTGTTCGCAAGACGGGCAATGCATGAGCGAGTCGCCTTTGCCCATCGCAGCGTTTCTGAGTGGTAGCGGTCGAACGCTTGAGAACTTGATTCGGCATCGGGACGAGCACGGATTGCCTGTCGATATTCGGCTGGTGATCAGTAGCAGCAGTAAGGTTCGCGGTGTTGATGTTGGGCGATCGGCTGGGATCGAGACGCGCATCGTTCCGAAACTGAGTTCGCAGTCGGTAGCGGATTATTCGCGAGCCATGTTCGAACCATGTCGCGAAGCGGGTGTGAAGCTCGTCGTTATGGCGGGTTTTTTGAAGCACGTCCTCATTCCCGACGATTTCGTGGGTCGAGTCCTGAATATTCACCCGTCGTTGTTGCCGGCTTTCGGCGGTCCAGGAATGTATGGCGGTCATGTTCACCAAGCGGCAATTGATCGCGGCGTGAAGTACAGCGGTTGCACCGTCCACTTTGTCGACAATGAGTACGACAACGGCCCAATCGTGTTGCAGAGGATTTGCGATGTTTTTCCTGAGGACTCCGCCGACACGCTCGCTGCGAGAGTGTTTACATTGGAATGTGACGCGTTGCCTGACGCGATCGCGCAAATCGCACCAACGTTGTAGCCCCAGCTTGGGATGAACTTCATGCGTTTCGTCTATTCAATAGCACTCTTGTTGTTCGTCACCCAGTCCAGTTTCCAGCTGAGTCGAGCCGAGCGTCCGAATATTCTCTTCATCTATTCGGACGACCAATCGTACAAGACCCTCAGTAGCTATTCAGAAGCCCCGAGTTGGGTAAGCACCCCGAATATTGATGCGTTAGCACGTGATGGCGTTCGATTTGAACGAAGCTATCTCGGTGCATGGTGCATGCCGTCGCGCGCGAGTCTGCTTACAGGACATCTCCAACATGGGATCCAATCGATGCGGATGGAAGGAACCTATCCGGCGAGCGAGTATGACCCGGAGCGATGTCCTTTCGTGCCGTCGGAGTTTCGCAAACAGGGATACCAGACGGCTCAAATCGGCAAATGGCACACGGGCGTCAATTCTGGATACGGACGCGATTGGGATTACCAAATTGTGTGGAATCGACCGGCGCACCCGGAAAACGCGGGGAATTACTTCTATGACCAAATCATGTCGTTCAATGGTGTTGAACGAACGGTCGAAGGTTACTCAACGGACAATTACACGGACTGGGCCATTGAGTACATCAACGGTGAACACCGCAGCGACGACAAGCCTTGGTATTTGTGGCTTTGCTATGGTGCGATTCACGGTCCCACGACGCCGGCGGATCGTCACCTTGGCAAACTGGCTGGAAACAAGGCGCCGCTGCCAAAAGATATTTTTGGGCCTTGGCCAGACAAACCTGCGTATCTCGGTACCACGTCGGCTTGGATCAAGGGCGAAGACGGTCTGGCCTATCGTAAAAAGAAAGTCATTGCTGCGAGTAATTTTAACACGAACACGGCCGGCCAGTCGTATGATTCCTGGGTCCAGCAATCCAACGAATGTGCAATGGCCATCGATGACGGTGTCGGTCGGTTAGTGAAAACGCTTGAGGCGACTGGCCAGCTTGAAAACACGTTGATCGTTTACGTCGCTGATCAAGGGTTCGGTTTGGGTGAACACGGCTTCAACCAGAAAGTTGCACCGTATGATTCGACGGTTGCATCGCCATTAATCATCCGCCATGTTGGGAAAGTACCAGAGGGCAAAGTTTGTCATCACGCGGTCAACGGGCCCGACATCATGCAGTTCGTGTGCGATACCGCAGACGTCGACATTCCATGGGAAATGCATGGCCGCGATATTCGACCACTGCTTAGTGATCCTGAGTCCGACGATTGGGACTCGCCGATGTTGATGACGCATACCGGTCGTAAGTACGGCAGCGATACAGATGTGATTCCAACGGATGAATCGCTAACGATCGTTGGCGACGTGCCTTGGTATGCTCTCTTGCGAGACAAGCAGCACAAATACATCCGCACGTTTGTCGAGGGTGAGATCGAAGAACTCTATGACTTGGAACGTGACCCCGAGGAGTTGGAAAACCTTGCGTTTCGGCCTGAATATGGGCCTTTACTTCGTGAGTTAAGAGGAAAAACGATTTCGGAACTCAAACGCACAAATGCTAAATTTGTCAATGAAATGCCTGCGACTCGCGCAAACGAAGGTGTCTTACTGAATCGTTAAAAGCTAGGGCCGCACATTGAACTTGGGTTCGCGGCTGCGGATTAATTCACTTTCGTAAGCTCGCCGTACCGCAAGCTTTGATGCCGGTGAGTCGTTTGGGAAAATGTGCAGTTCGACACTGATCTCCGATGATGTGTGCGTCCTTAAATAGTCCGCAAGCATGACGCGATCGCTTTCGCTGAGGTGTTGTTGTAGCCTCAACTTGAGATTCTCAGCTTCTCCGATGTAGAGATATCCGGAAGCGTCGCGAAAAAGATAGACGCCCGGCGATGTGGGGATCTGGTTCTGCGATAGTCGCTCGCTCAGTTCATGGAGGGTGTAGGTCGCGATCGATCGGTCCCAGTCAGCCACTCGCAAGACGAGTTCGGGCTTCAGTTGGCGAATTTTGCGAAGCCGCAAGACCGACTTAGCGAGTTGGTACTTGTCGATCGTGCCACTCAGTTTTTCGGCCTCGTCGTAAAACTCGTTTCTCAGCCTTGGAGTCGCCAGCATCGTATCGGAGGAGACTCGGTGGCGATCAAGTACAACTCGTGAAGCAATCTCAGCCACGGGCAAGCATGCGTCGTCGGCTGGCTCAGCACGTTTTGTTGCTGCGACTTGGAGCTTGCCCTTCTTGCGAAGTGCAAGCAGCGCTAGCAGGGCTTCACATTCATCGTCTTCCGTTTCGAGTTGGATACCATGCTCACGCAACGCCAAGAGGAAAGCTGTACGAAGTTTTTCGCTAATGAGTACTTCGTCCGAGCTATATCCAGCATGCGATTGAGCGAAACTCTCAACAAGTGTGGCGTCATCAAGAGTGGCGTTCTCGACGAACTTGTCATTGCCGCCCGCAACCAGGGCTTGGCTGCTGGAACAACAGAGGCTGAGAAGGACGATCAGTGCCCATCTCCATGTTTCGGAAAGAGTCTGGGCACAAGTCGACTTCGCGAAACGCGAGTTGGACGTTAAGTTTTTCACTGAGATTTGATTCATGTCTTCCAGAGAAGTTTGGCCGAGAGAAATCATGCGAATCGTCCTATGTTATCCCGTCGAGCCGAAGCATATCGACCAAATTCAAGCGGTTGCACCAAATTGTGAGGTCGTCAACGCTGGTCAAGAGCGAGTGGACGAACTGCTTCCGACGGCTGATATCTTTATCGGTCATGCAAAGGTGCCCGTAAACTGGGACCGGGTCATGGATGCCGGTAAGCTACGTTTTATCCAATCTTCAGCCGCTGGGTTGGACCACTGTTTGGTACCACGAGTCATTGATTCCGATGTCATCGTTGCGAGTGCATCGGGTTTGTTCGCTCCCCAGGTGGCGGAGCAGACGTTTGCACTGCTGATGGGATTGCTGCGAAAACTTCCGGTTTTCTTTCGGGCTGAGGCCAAACGCGAGTTCATCCGCCGTCCAACCGACGACATCCGAGGCAAGACGGTCGGGATCGTTGGACTTGGCGGGAACGGACGAATGATCGCGAGAATGCTCGCGCCTTGGGACGTTCGGATTTTGGCGACGGATTACTATCCGACACAAAAGCCAGACGAGGTGGCGGAATTGTGGTCGCATGATCAACTCGATCGACTGCTTGGCGAAAGCGACATCGTTATTTTGACCTTGCCTCTCAACGCACTGACTGAAGGTCTTTTTGATGCTAAACGGCTATCGAAAATGCGTGCAGGTAGCTACCTCGTAAACGTTGCACGCGGCAGTGTCGTGATCGAATCCGCTTTGGTCGAAACGCTCTCGCAAGGCCATCTCGCGGGCGTCGGGCTTGATGTGACAGAGGTGGAGCCACTCGCGGAGGGAAGTTTGCTGTGGGATGATGAACGCGTCATCATCACGCCGCATGTTGGGGCACAATCGTACCGTCGAGTGGATGATACCAACGACCTAGCCTGTGTGAACTTGAGACGGTATCTCGACGGCAAAGAGCCGTACAATCGCGTCGACAAGCAGCTTGGGTTCCCGCATCCGTCAGTGGTATGGCGTGGTGAAAAACAGTGAGCGATGCGTCGAATCAATTTGGCGTGAAGAAGCCGGTCAGCAGTAGCAATCGCGGCATAGACGACTTTAGCGCCGTTCTTGTTCAGAACGACAAGGTTTCTGGCCCAGTACGGCTGCCACTTGAAGATGCGGACCGCTTTGTTGACGAGTTCAATTCACGCTACGCCCAGATTGGTATAACTGTGCGAGCCAACGAAAAATCCCCGGCAGCGTCTGGTAAAGACATTGCCGGGGACGGTTAGTCGGTTGATTCGGTGGGTCAGTCGATCGGACCGTGCGTATCGTAACCTTTCAGGTGGGGATTAGCCGCCACATCCGCAGCTTGGTGCAGCTTCGAAACCGCAAGCCGGTTCGCAACCGCAAGCTGGTTCGATGACTTCACATCCGCAACCGCAGCTCTTGTGATGGAAAAGCTTCTTGAGGAAACCACCAATCTTGTGCTTTGGTCCGCAGCAAGGAGCAGCTTCACAGCCACAGCTTGGAGCAGGAGCTTCGCAACCGCAAGCTGGTTCGACGTAGCATGGTGCAGGAGCTGCACAGCCCATGTCGCAACCACTGTCACAGCCGTGGTGCTTGTGGAACAACTTCTTCAGCAGACCGAGCTTTGGTGCTCCGCAGCATGGGTCAACAACTTCGCAACCACAAGTTGGTGCAGCGACTTCGCAACCACAAGCAGGTTCAGCATAACAGCCAGTGTCACAACCGCTATCACATCCGCCGTGTCCGAGCAACTTGGCCAAGTGGCCGAAAGCGCTTGCGTTGGATGAAGTGCTGGCAACAAAAGCGAGTGCCAACATTACAGGGACGAATACTTTTTGCATCGTCTGGATCTCCATAGATTCAGTAAAGGGGGAAGGTTCTTGCCAAGTTCCCTAGCACATCCAATGGAACCGACTACTTTTGGGGAGATGTCGGGATCCGTCGAGTGATTGAATTCGTAAGTCATCAATCAAGTTAAGTGCTGTGGTCTTTGGTGCAAACACGCTAGGTGTTCACAAGTAGCTATCGTCGAGATACCACGAAAAGAATCGCTCATCCTGGGACATTTGCTAGCGAACGTCACTTTACTGGGATGAACGCAACACGTCTGAGCTCTGTATCGATAACACCGGTTTTCATACGAGAAAATTTCAAAGCTCGACCTGGGGAGCTGTGCGTTATCTATCGACGGCGGGTTCAATCC
The DNA here is from genome assembly GCA_041739875.1 of Pirellulaceae bacterium. Classification (GTDB taxonomy): domain Bacteria; phylum Planctomycetota; class Planctomycetia; order Pirellulales; family Pirellulaceae; genus JBBSJZ01. The sequence continues at coordinate 8,259 of JBGSNA010000367.1, read as the reverse complement.
CATTTAGGGAAAGTATGCGGCGCGTGACATTGACGGTTCGAGCGATTGTAAGCATCACCGCTAGACCTAGATTCAAACGGGCGCTCAACCAAGTTGCCGGTGTCCGGAAATGGTCGCGATGAAAACGAAAAACGCTCGGCCTCCCCCCGAAGGCCGAGCGTTCACATTTCAAGGTATCGCGTTTGCGGCGATCTTAGAGACTGAGTCGTTTAACGATCCGGTACTTAGCAATCACCGGCTCCCTCATCGGATCGTCATCAGTCGTCTAGGATCAATTGCCGCTTGTGGATGCCAAGAAACGTCGTTTCGAAACGGGTTCGTCAAGAAGCCCGAAGTTGAAGTTTGTCGCTTGGATGTTGTCTCCAAGCCCAAGTTGAGTGAACGCGTTGTCAACGGCGTTCACGTTTGCCGTCGCGTTGTTACCAAGTTGCTCCGCGCCGCTGAGTAAGTTCGCTGGCTTGTCGGTTCGCTGGACCGTGTAGGATCCTGCAGGTAGGTTCGTGAACGAATAGGTGCCACCCGTCGCAGTAACTTGTGTTGCCGTCACAGGTGCTCCAAGCGAATCCGTACCCGTGAGTTGAACTGTAACGCCCGACTGTCCGGTGTCACCCGTGTTGAAGAGACCATCGCGATTGTTGTCGACGAACACGACGCCCGAAAGCGATGATGTTCTGGCTGCAATGGTTGTTGTCGCATTTGCCGAATTGTTGGCCGTGTTTGTTTCCGGCGTTGTGGTTGTCACAGCAGCTGAGTTAACAAGTTGGCCGGTTGCCGTAGCATTCACTGTCGCATTGATAGTGATCGTGAAACTTCCGTTTGCAGCCAAGTCCCCGCCAGGAATGGTGATCTGACGACTCGCATTGGGCGCGGAAACGGCTGCACCATTCAAACCTGTGCCACTTACGAACGTCACGCCGACGGGTAAGGTATCCACCACTTGAATGCCAGCCGCAGTCGAAGGTCCCGTGTTGCTTACCGTAATCGTATAAACGAGCGGACTGCCCGTATTTGCACTGGTTGCCGAAACCGTTTTCTGTACCGCCACATCAGCTCTCGGAGTGACTGTGACTTGAGCACTGGCCGAATTGTTATTGGTGTTCGTCTCGCCCGTTGCGGCGATAACGGCAGTGTTAGTAACCGCTCCCGCTGGAGCCGTGTTATTGACGGTGAACGTGAGGGTACCCGTAATCGGCGTGTTGTTATCGAGATTGAAGGCTGGGACGGAGATCGAGCCACTACTGACACTGGCGGCTACACCATTGAGCGTACCGCTCACGAATGTTAATCCCGTTGGTACCGCATCGGTGAACGTCACTCCGCGTGCTTGGCTTGGTCCAGACTTCGTAACGCCGACGGTATAGACGACTGTGTCGCCAGGACCAACATTTGTTGAAGTGGTTGTCTTGGTGACCGTCACGTCAAAGTTTGGTGCGAGCGTCGTCGTCGCGTTGGCGGTATTGTTCGTTGTATCAAGTTCGGTTGCTCCAGCGTTGACAGTCGCTGGATTGACGATGGCCCCCGACGTATTCCCAGTGGCACTGGCGTCAACCGTTACCGCTATCGTAAACGAGCGGGTCGCGCCAATCGGAAGGCCCGAGAAGTCAACGCGCGCCGTCCGAGTCGTCGTGTCGAATGTGGGTGCCGCCGACGCAGTTGTTGCCGTGATGACTTGACCGCTCAAACCGGCAGGCAAAACATCTTGAACAAAGAATGCTGGGGCATCCGAGAGACTGTCGGTATCGTGGCTAACCGTAATTGTATAAAGCAGCGTGTCTTGGCCAGGCACTGCGGTTGCCCTGTCGACCGTCTTCGTGATGATCAAATCAAAGGTGCGACCGAGAGTAATCGGTTCATCTTCGGTATTGTTCGTTGGAACAGTGTCCGTATCCGTGGTGGTGACGACGGCTGTATTCGGAATCGTTCCAGTGGCTGAAGATGCAACGTTTGCTACGAAGCTGAATGTTCGTGTGGCACCAAAGGGCAGATCGCCAACGGTAAACACAAGGTCACGAGCGGTCGCGCCAGTGGTTTGTACCACGCCAGAAGTTTGTGGGTTGAACGATGCGAATGTGAGTGACGAATTCAGAGTGTCGGTTACCACGACACCACGAGCATCGCCAGGAGCCGCAGGATTGTTATTGGTCACGACGACAGTGTACGTGACTTGGCCACCAGCAATGGGTGACGTCGACGCCGTTTTTGTGACTGCAACATCAACGATGCGATTGATATCTGTTGGAGCAGTTGACGTGTTGTTATTTGGGTTGGAGTCTGTGTTTGGCGTAGCAGTGACGGTAGCAACATTGCTCAGCGGACCAGTTGTAGCGGAGCCCACCGTGACTACCACGGTAATGGTTGAAACTGCACCATTTGCCAAGGTTCCGATGTTTGCGGTAACGGTGCGAGTCGTCGCATTGAACGCAACTCTTGTCGCATCGCCGCCAACATTACCGCTGACAAAAGTGACGCCAGTAGGCAACGGATCGGTAACCTGAACGCCCTGAGCCGCGTCCGGGCCATCGTTTGTAACGGTGATCGTATAAGTTAATGTACCACCTGCCGAAACGGGGTCTGGCGAGTCAGTTTTGGAAATACGCAGGTCGGAACTTGGCAAATCGACTAACGCATCATCGGTATTGTTCGTCGCATTCGTTTCCACTTCGTTGCCAGTCACCGTGGACACATTGGTAATGTCCGTCGTTTGTGTCGCGCCAATGCTCGTGATGATTCGGAAGCTTTGGGTTGTGCCCGATGGTACGCTGCCAATGGTGACAACTAATGGATTGCCAGCCGTTCCGCCGTTGGTTGTGAACGACCCCGAAGCATTACTGATCGACTGGAACGTCAACCCCGCCGGAATTGCGTCACTGACTCGGACACCGGTGGCATCGGAGGGTCCGGCGTTCGTAACCAAAATATCAAAGACGGCGGTTCCGCCTGCGGAAACCGTTGAGTTATCGACATTAAGCGTCTTCGTGATCGCAAGATCGATCAGTGGAATAAAGCCGAAACCCACCGTATTGTTCATGTTGGTATCATTGCCATCGACGGCTGTGTCAGGTTCAGCACCTGCCGCCAGTGTGATTGGCAAACTAACGACATTTCCGTTTGCGTCGCGAATACCGTTGTCGTCACCGACCACATTGTTATCTGGGTCTGGAGCGTTGTCGTTTGGCGCGTTGGTGCCGAGCGTGCTCGTGCCAAAGCCAAACAGTCTTTGACCTGCGCCGAACTGGCTTGATGGAATGGCAACGATATAATGGCCAGGCAGCAGATTGGTGAAGTTATACGCTCCATTAGTGCCCGTGGTTGTCGTCGCCAGCGGAGTCGCTGTATTAACGTCGACGGTGCCGTTGGGGCCAGCGACTTGATAGAGTTCTACGGTTACAAGATCGCGACCTGCTTCGCCGGTGTCACGGGTCCCGTTGTTCTGGTTGCTCGTGGCGCTAGCGTTGTCGAGATAAACCTGACCGCCAAGTGAGAGGAATTGCGTATTCGCAAGATTCGCAGTCACGATCTCAGGCGTGTTGGCTTCAACTAGCGAAACTTTCACGTCTTGGTCGGTTACCAGTACGAGTCGCTGTTCGATCGCACCTACGTTATTAAAGTCCGCTGGACCAGTCGCACCAGCACTGGTTGCTGTCGAGAAGCTGGAAAAGGGTGTGAAGATATCGACGGGGTTGACATCTGACCCGGCCGGATAGGTGATAGTTACCGAAGAAAAATTGGTCGCGCTGGTGTAGATTCGGACTTCGAACGTACCAGCAACCGGATTGCTGCTCACACGTGTCACGATGCCTGACTTGGCCTCGTTTGCACTCAGGCTTACACTGCCAAGACCCGTTGGAGAAAGCGTGGTTGATCCGTCCGTTCCGTCGTATTGGATGATCGCCGTGCCGGCACCGTTGGAGCTTCCAAACGTAAGAACGCCTTGAGTTTGTTCAATATCAAGGGTCACATTGCCGACAGCCGTGGTGAGGTCAATTGTGATATCACGCTCGCCGCCAATCACTTCGGAGGTCGGAGCTACCGAAATCGCTGTTTGATTGGGGGTGGTGGAATTTGCCAGGATGGTTGACAAACCGGTCTGGTTGAAACTGTCGATGACGATGCTCTCAAAACCATCGACGATTTGGACAACCGAAGGCGCCGCCGGTGGCGTCAATGTGCCTGTGGCGGTTTGCACAACGAGATACTGTCCGGCACCCAAATTGAGTCCGCCAGTGCCAAAACGGTAGCGGCCCGGAGTTGCGCTAGCGAGTGAGTCAGTCGTGGTTGTGCCGAGGAGGGTGTCTGCGCCGACCCCGGTCGTTTCAAGCGTGCCGTTGTTGTTATTGTCGCGGTATAGCTGAACGGTAACGCCAGCCAACCGGGCGTCGTCGGCGGTTAGGCCGTCACCAGAATTGTCGGTGAACGCAACGCCTTGGATAATCCCAATGTCGGCCGCCATTAAGGCTCGCGAGTCGAGTCGCTCTAAAATCAAACGGCGCTTTTGGTCTTTACGACGTAGCGAGCGGTTCGTCTTTGCGAAGCGATCGAAGATTTGTTGCCAAACCATAGTGACAATCCTGTGGGCTCTCGTGATCTAGTTGCTGTCAAAGTCCATTCACCACCGGTGCGGTGAACGACGATCTCGGCATAGATATTGGGGTGCTGTGACGCTGAGTTTGACGTGTGAAACGATCGATCGTCTCACAAAGTATTTATTCTTTATCGGTCGAACGGTGGAATCGATTCCAGCGTTACCAGCGATATTCCGCGCCAAAGTTCAGACCTTGAACCCAGTAGTCGGTCATCCGGAATGCGAATTCTGGTCGAGCAGCTCCCGAGATCGGGTCAACGGGTGGGGGGAGCAAGTCGGTATTGAGATCTCGCGAGATCTGGTCGCCGGGACGAACCACATTCGACCAGTAGATGAACGTGTAGCCACCAATCAGTCGAAGGTGATCTGTGAGTTGGTATCCGACATTGAAGTCAAATTCCGGCACGACGGAGAATTCATCTCGCTTGTACGAGCCAATGTTGGACGTTTGAGCGAGCAAACCGCCTTGTTGTACTGCACCGTTGTCGATCCGAGTGGTGCCGTTGATATTCACGCTTTGGCGAGTATTGCCGATTGCCAACCGCATCAAAGCATCGAAGGTCCAAAATCCGCGGGTTCGACGATACATCCATCCAAGATCCAAACCGCTGAACTGATTCCGTGTATCGAACTGGTCTCGAATTGCGAAGTTGTTTGCTGGATTGATTCCCACGAGGTCTTCGGAGATACCAACCCCTTCCGTAAGTTGCAGATTGCGGTAGCCGACCATCAGTTCTGTGCGGCTGCAGAAGTGTTCGGGGCAACCACAGAACAGACCGGCGTTACAACCCTCATTGCACTGGCGGAGGTGACGAAGATGCACGCCCCAACCAATCAATTCAGTCGAAACGTCCACGCCACCGGTGCCTGACACGACGTTGGGAAACGCGATTAATTCGGAGTCCTCACGATTTAACTGAGTGTTGAAGAATGGTCGTGCAAGGATGGGTGATCCACCACTCGTTGCTCGGAACGATTCGGTGTCTTGACCAATTTGGAAGTACTCAGCCCCAATGCCCCATTGATGGCATTTATCCAGCCAGAATCCGAATCGCAAACGGCCGCCACTGATCGGATCGGTCAATACTTTATTGCCACCGTAGAGAACCGATGTCGCATTGCCTGAACCGAGAACACCGGCTTGTGCTTGCGTCACATTGGACGGGCTGGTTGTAATGAGCGGCGGCAAATTCATACCGTCTTGCCACCAAGCTAGGTACTCAAATGAGACCCAGCCATCTTGAGGAAGGCAAAGCGTTAAGCAAGGACGCCACGGGTCGTTGCCACAAAGTTCCCCACAGCAACTGTTGCAACCACCACAGCTACCGGTCGAGCAACTTGGGCCAGCATCACAGCCGCCGTCGCATCCGCCACCACCACAGCTGCAACCGAGTCCCGAAGGCATCGCGTCACACGAGTAGCCCGTGTCATGGAGTGGTTCGAAAGTGACTTGACCGTCCATCGGCATTTCGACTGGGGCCGCCGACAGGGGTGCCCCGTCGTAGACCGAGTGGTCGACGAGTTTCATTCGCGAGTTGGACCGCACGGGGGCTGGCGGCAAACTTGGGTCGGAGTTTTTGGGCTTGGCCGTGCTCCGTGTTTGTGCCGAGACAGGCTGAGCGGACGTTGGCTGAGTCGAGGTTGGTTTGGTGGACGCTTGACGCACAGGCTGCCAATTCGCACGTGCAGTCGCCGCGGTATTGCGGAGGCTAGAGCGAGCAGATGACTCTTGGGCCATTGCGTTGGATGTAAGTCCTGTTGCCGCAAGCAGCGTGAAACAGAGAGTGCAGGTTAAAAATCGCACGGGTTTCACCAATGGGTTTCTTGTTAGCATGAGGGAATCGTGTGTTGAACGAGCCTAGGTGGCTGTCGCTGGTTGTTCGATTGACCGAAACTGTTTGTCCCCCCGGACTTGGCGACGACTCAAAAACCGAGCGCACTCGGAAATGCAAGGTCGTTCCATGAGTGGTATCGTCGGGTTCGTGACCGAACTTTGGACAATTGCCCGGAAAATCAGAAAAATCGACAAACTCGTTTTAATCGTCAAACTTAAGCAGGCTTCTCATGTCGCATGACCACGCCGTTAAAAACTTCGGATCAATGTTTGCGCTCGGTGTCGGGTTAAACATCGTTTACGTCGTTATCGAGGCAGCGTGTGGATTTTGGTTCGAATCGCTAGCATTGCTGACGGATGCCGGGCATAACCTCAGCGACGTCTTTGGGCTGCTTCTTGCCTGGGCTGGGCATTCGCTCGCACGGTTGCATCCCACGCCTCGGCGCACGTACGGTTGGCATGGAACCACCATTCTCGCTGCACTGTTTAATGCACTGTTATTAATTGCCGCCGTCGGGGCCATCGCTTGGGAAGCATTTCACCGATTGGCAAATACTTTTGAGCCCGCTGGAATGGCGATCGTGGCTGTCGCAGCGGCTGGTGTTGTCATCAACACAGTAACGGCACTGCTTTTCGTTAGCGGTTGTAAACACGACCTCAATCTGCGTGGTGCGTTCCTGCACATGGCGGCGGATGCTGGTGTTTCCTTGGGCGTGGTGATCGCTGGTCTGGCGATCTACTGGACGCATCTCACGTGGATTGACCCAGTCACTAGCCTACTGATTGCAGTGATTATTCTTGCCAGCACATGGGGTTTGCTCAAAGAGTCATTCAATCTTGCGATTCAGGCGGTGCCCAAGGGGATCGACCCGGCGGCAGTGCTCGTCTATTTGGAGAGCGTTCCTGGTGTAAAAGCCGTCCATGACTTGCACATCTGGGCCATCGGAACAAGTGAAACCGCACTGACCGTACACCTCATCAAGCCCGAGCTTGAAGACGATGACGATCTCCTCGCGACATTAAATCACGAGTTGCACGATCAATTCCATATCACGCACACGACGATTCAAATCGAGCGGTCGGATGACTCTAGTCGTTGTCACCAAGCGTGCCCCACTCATCTATGAAATCAAGTGCGACTTGAACGTTCAACCAAGGCCCGTGGGGGCTATTTCTGATCTGTGTTCGCTAAGGTCTCAAGTGGAGGCGCAAACAGCGGATTCGCTTCCTTCATCCGCTTTCTCCATCGTTCCGCATCGGCTTGACGTCCAGTCTTCTCGCAAATCAGCGCGGCGTGATAAAAGAGATTGGCGTCGTTGGCGCCTGTTTTGAGTGCTATTTGGATGTTCACATAGGCAGCCTCAAAGTTTCCGGCGCGATACTGGCACCAAGCAAGCGTATCGTGCGCATACAGATCTTGACGCTGATCGAAGTCTGAGGTTGCCAACGATAAAGCTTCACTGATGTTGCGATTATGGTCCGCGAAAAACAAAGCGACTTCACGAGCGTGTGCGTCTCCAGCGACGATTAACTCCTCTCGCATTTTTGCTTCAGTTTTTTGGTACCACTGTTCAGCAATCTCATGGTTGCCCATCGCTGAGTGGTAGTCGCCGAGCAGTGCCATGGCTGGCGGAGCGTCAAACTCATCAACAACAACTTGGATCGTCTTGATCGCGGCTTCCGTTTCTCCACAAGCGTGTTGTGCCTGGGCAAGCCCTGTATTACTTGCATCATCTTTGGGATCGATATCGATAACGCGAGCAAAGAATTGCTTGGCCTCTTCGGCCCTGCCGCATGAAAGCAACAAGTTGCCTTTCCGCCATAGATACCACTTCACTTCATC
>JBGSNA010000352.1:0-20008 GCA_041739875.1 Pirellulaceae bacterium | reverse complement strand
CAGATCGTGAGAACAAGAGCGACAATCACGCGAACGATGTCTTTGTGCACGAAGGCGACGAAATACGCAAGCACTTCTCGTCGATTGAGAACGTGATCGTGCTTTGTGGCGACCGGCACTGGCAGTATGCGTCGGTCGACGAAGAAACCAAGCTCTGGGAGTTCGGTTGTGGCCCTGGGAGTGATGAACACGAACTCGGATGGAAAGAAGGCGACGAGCGTCCCACGCACCGATTTCTTCGAGTCAAAGGCGGCTTCCTCTCCGGAGAGCTGAAACACACAGACGACACGAACCTACCACAGCTCACGATGCGCCATCACAAAGTGACGGGTGAACAAGTTAGTGAGTTCGTGTTTCCCGTCACTGCGAACTGAACCTTGATGCACGTCTGCACGCATTGGGCGTGTGGAGTGGGAAACTTCTCTCGCGGTTGTGAGAGAAGTTGCGTTCGCAAGGCGACTTAAGAGGTTGTTGGTGCGTGGAAGTCGGCACGATGCGGCTTAGGCCGCAGCTTTCTTGTCGCGTTTGTCAGCTGACTCGAGCCATTTTCCAATGTTGCTCAGGTCTTTCGACCACGACTTGCCTGTTCGTCGGTCACAGAAGACGTGGAACATCATATCCACCGTTTCGCTGAGCGTGCGGATAGCGTCGATACGATCGTCAACATCAAAATCGGCATCCTCGTCGAGGTGAATTTTGGCGCCGCTGATGGCGAACGATTCCGCTTGCAGGACCAGATCGAACTGCTGGCTATTGCGGACGAGAGTCATGCCAGTTTTGCGAGGCAACTTGCCCGTTCGAATTGCCTGCATGGCCTCCGTCAGTTTGACTGGGCTCTCGGCGGAGATCGTTTCTTTGCCGTTTTCGCCGCACGGGCACTCCAGCGCAAGAGTCTTCGTCAACATTGCTGTGACTTCGCTGTCATCAGCAAGCTTGATCGTGTCGGTCTCGGTCTCGAGCATCCACCACAACCACATCAAGAACTCATTACCGAGAAAGTCTGGTGCAGGTGAATGTTCGTTGGCCCATGCGACTTGGCCGAAACTTTGGTTGCTAACGAAGTTTGCGGGAGTCAAGTCATCCATCTCGGCGTAACGATCCGCTTCGATCGCCCAAGCCTGTGCAATCGTTCCAGCACTGATGTGACGCATTTCGACTTCGAAGACTCGTTCGATTAGATCAGCACAATGGCCGCTCGCGGAACCAGCCGAACCGCCGAAGTAAAGCAGACTTTGTCGTTGATCCCATAAGAATGGGAATTGTGACATGCGACGATACTTACCCGTTGCCGCTTCGACTTCACAGCGTTGTTCAACAGCTTCCTTGGCTTCCTTACGTTGTGACTTGGATGCCACGCCGCTCGGGCTGTCTTTTGCAAACGCGGCAAGCTCCATTTGAAGCCACGCCTTGCGGATTGCGGAAGGAATTTGGTTTGTATCAATTCGGACGCTGCAGTGGACGGCGTCGTTGATGAGGTTCTTGCTGAGATCGAAGTCTTGATCGAAAAGGTGAGTTCCACCAAGGAATCCGATGTGGATATTCTCTTCAGATTCAGTTTGGACGTTTCCCGCCGCGTTCTGGGCGAGCAATTCGATATGCTCGTCACCGAACGATTTGGATGCGAAACCCTCGACACTGAAACGCTCGAACGCGAGACTACCGGCAAGGAATGGCATAGACGATTCCGATCTGTGAAAATTGGGAGGACGTTGGGAGGACCGTGTCGCATGCTTATCGACGCTCCAGTGCGAATAGTTTGCTCGCGAATCCCTCGCTCGCGTGATGCTCTCATTTAGCACGATCGTGTTTGTTTGATGTGGGGTACCGAATCGAGACAATTTGCCTACATGGAAGTGCGTGCATCTAACATCAACAAATTGCTCACAACGCTACCGAGTTGTGTAGACTGTTGCGAAACAATGTGCTTCCCCGTGTTCCCTCCCCCAACCCACCTTGTTCAAGCATGAAACGAATATTTAACTCCCTTGTCTTTTCGCTTTCCGTGGCGATCGTGCTGGCCCATGCCGCGAAAGCTGGGCCACCGAACATCATCTTCATTTTCTCCGACGACCACGCCCAGCACGCGATTTCGGCGTACGGATCGAAAGTGAACCAGACGCCGCACTTGGATCGTTTGGCGCACGGTGGTGCTCGCTTCACAAACTCGTTCGTCACAAACTCAATCTGTACACCGAGCCGCGCGACTTTGCTGACTGGGCAATATTCGCACCTCAACGGTGTGCCTGTGTTCAATCGATTTGACGAGAATCGAGATACCGTGGCAAAGCAATTGCAAGCGGGCGGTTATCACACGGGGATGATTGGCAAGTGGCACTTGGGTTCCGATCCGCAAGGTTTCGATCGCTGGATTGTGTTGCCAGGCCAAGGTGCGTACTGGAATCCGATGTTCCTTGTTCAAGGCAGCAAATTGACGATCGAAGGACACTGCACCGACATCACGACTGATCTTGGTATCGAGTTTTTGAAAACGCGACCAACAGATAAGCCGTTCTTTTTGATGCTTCACCAGAAAGCTCCTCACCGAGCTTGGGAACCCGACGAACGGAATATGGCTCGGTTCAAGGATATGGTGATCCCAGAGCCGGAAACGTTGTTTGATGATTACGCAACACGCCCAGCAGCACTTCCCGAGAACCAGCAAACAGTGGCCCGCGATTTGACTCGCCGTGATCTCAAGCTCGAGCCACCAGTGGATCTCAAAGGCCGCGATTTGGCTCAGTGGTTCAACGTGAAGCCGATGACGTTGACCGTTGACGGTACGGAGTTGACTGGAAAGGAACTCGTAAAGTGGAAGTATCAACGATACATGCAAGACTATCTCGCTTGCGTTCAAGGCGTGGACGACGGCGTTGGCAAGTTGCTCGACTTCCTTGACGAATCCGACTTGGCCAAAGAGACCATCGTGATGTACTCCGCCGACAATGGATGGTACCTCGGTGACCTTGGTCTTTATGACAAGCGATTTATGTACGAACCCGGACTTCGCGTGCCGCTCCTCGCACGTGGACCAGGGATCAAAGAAAGCAGTACGCCGTCGGAGTTCGTTGCGAATATCGATCTCGCTCCTACGTTTCTTGATCTCGCCGGGCTTCCGGTTCCAGAGTTCATGCAAGGCCGATCGCTGGCGCCGCTGCTACGGGGCGAGTCACCGTCGGACTGGCGTAAGACGATTTACTACCGCTACTATCATGACCCGGGCCATCACAACACCGCAGCACATTACGGGGTGCGGACGGCAACTCATAAGCTGGTTTACTACTGGAAAAAAGACGCTTATGAGATGTTCGATCTCGTCAAGGATCCAGCGGAACAGCACAATTTGCTGTATTCCTTGTCCGATGCAGAGCTTCCAGAAAACGTTGCCAAGTTCAATGAATTGAAGGCGGAACTCGTCCGGCTTCAAAAAGAGTTCAAGGACGATGGACAGTACGCCGATCCAGCGACTTGGCCTAAGGGCGGCTCGGATGGTCCGTTCAACGACAAGCAAGCGATCGGCACCAAAACTGTCGCCGAGGCAATTGCCGCGACCGCTGGAGCGTAGTAACGACAAAGTGAGAGAACAACACGGTTAGGGATCGTGTCAACGGTTGAATCAAGCTACAGGCGGCATCGTCCTATCCAAAAACGATGCCGCCTAGTTCACTTCCACTCGTCATGCCGAACTCTCGATAGACGCGTGCGACAAAAGTCGGGCGAGTTTTCGACGATTTTGGGATTGGTTTGCTTAGGTCTTGCGCTAGGATTTGGGGCATTCGTTTACCAGAGGTCATTTGTGCGATATCAGCAAGATCCATCACAAAACGCGCTGTTCGACTTCTACGAACAGATCCTTTCAACTACCGCCTACCGTCGATTGACCAGCGGTTGGCAGCATCTCATTCGCACGGAAATCTTGCGGCTGATGCCGGTGGTGCGATTGGCAGAGCATTTCGACCCCGCCATCGGACGCCCTATCAAAAAACTCTACTCAATCGCAGCTCTGTTGTTTGTTATGGAGTTCCGTGATTGGACGTTTGTAAACAACTCCTGGAGCCTTTGGTATTCCGCGACACGCAAAACGTGCGAGGCACGATAATGCGAAGACAGACGCTCGAATCACTCGAATTGAAAACCTCTGTACGCCAATCCCGCACCGAGATCCACGGCGCTCCAGTAATGCGAATTGGGCAGCAAGTCCAGCGGCAACTCGAACATGAACAAGTACCCGCTGATCACCACAATCGACCCGACGCCAGAGATGCCAAGCCACAACCGAGAGCGTGCGTAGGTAATGGTTAACACTCCAATGAGACGTTGAGAATCCGAACCGCGACGATGTCAGCAGGCGGTGCTACGCCTTCTTTTCAAGCTCGTCAAGTTGCTTGCCGATTTCCTCCGCTTCGGCCCGTTTCAAGTCGCTCTTTTTTCGGTTGACCGTCGACAGGTCGAACGATTCCTGCATTAACTTGTTGTACTTCTCTTGCAATTTCTCTTTGCTATTTCCCGATCCGAACATCGCTTCATTCTCCACTGCGTTGAATTATTGGTTTGTCTCAATTGTGAGGCCTCGTCAATGGGAAGCGATTCCAACGTGAAGCCGTCAGTGATTCGTGTAAAGAAACCTTTCCAAGTGTGGATACGGCCGAAGCGGCAGAGGCCAACAAGGACGCCCAGTATCGAGGTCAAGGAGCATCACCTCCACTTGGCATAGCGCTACGATCACTCGCCTCGCACCTATGGATAGGTGCAAAGCTTTCGACCTTCCGTAGTTCCTAGAAAAGTCAAAACTTTAATGTCAACACCACAAAACACACAAACCTGGCCCGATTTAGCGATTGATCTCTACGACAAGCTCACCGGTCGGGATGCCGAAATTACTTACGCTTTTGATGACTTTGAGCTCTACATCCCCAGCTCCACCTCGCCAGACGCGACACATGCAAAGTGGAAGATGAATGGGGCAGTTCGAATTTCGACACGGAATCGTGATACGATCCAGGATCAAAAGTGAGATCGATCGCTTCGGGGCTTCAGATACAGGCAGATTTGAATTGCGAATTTGAGGGTCATGCATTCACAATTAGAGCGATCGACAAAGTGATTGCTGTCGAAGTGTCAGATCTAATGTCAGGAATTCGCTTGCTGCGCGAATTGGCCGGTCATGGAAACATGCGGGCCAACGCAAACCAATTGAGCGAATGGCTTGTTACGCTAGATAGCACCTTGGAGTTTCGTGTGGGTGGGATCTGCGTTGCGTCGTCTGTTGTTGATTATAAGTCAAAGGTCAGTCGCCTGCTCAGCTTCAATGGCGTACGGGTGCGTCCGTTGGCAGCTTTACGCACGTTGCTGAGGGGGCGGCGTTTATCATTCACTAAACGAATCTGACATGTTAAATCTGCGCTCAACGATATTGCTTACAGCAGCCACGGGCTACTGGGCGGGCGGTTGCTCGGACTGTTGCAACGACGCGGATCGGCGGTCCGTTGATTGGCCCGACACCCCGAGAACTTGAGTGATCGAGTCGTGACCCTGAGCAAGTGCAAGTGGGCGAAGTGTTGGACTGGTGGCGAGTCGAAGAATATCAAGCAAATCGCCGATTGCGGTTATCGGCGGAGATGAAGGTTCCCGGAACAGCATGGTTGGAGTTTACGGTTGAACCGTGCAAAGAAGGCTCAACCATTCGGCAAACAGCGATCTTCGACCGCGTTGGATTCTTCGGACTTGCCCACTGGTAAGAGATCTTTAAGGTTCACGCACCGGTGTTTCGTGGCATGCTGAGCAATATCGCGGCGGCGGCTCAGCTTGAGCCATCTCGTTTAACCTCCATTCCGACTTTCAACAAAGCAATAACTCAAAGTGATGCCTAGGAACTTGACTCTGGAACAGCTTGACCGTGTCGTGCAAATGGCCTGGGAAGATCGAACCAGTTTCGACGCGATTCGCGATCAATTCGGCTTGTCACCGGGTCAAGTGATTCAGTTGATGCGAGCAACACTCAAACCAAGCTCATTTCGACTGTGGCGAGAACGAACGGCTGGACGAAAGACCAAGCATGTCGCCTTGCGCGGATTTGAAGTCGGACGCTTCCGCTGCCCCACGCAAAAAAGTTAAATCCAGAAGGCATTCGATGCAAACCGCGATCTACTCGTCTTCGAGCTGGGCCGTTTCGACTTGAGTGAAGTACGAAAAAACATCGAGTATGCAAACACCATAGAACATCGCGGTAACACTGATCGCTAAATCGTACGGTTGTGGCGTTGACAATGAAAATCGAAGCAAGACGGTTGAGATCACAAAGCCTGCGTTTCGAATCACGTACTCGTATCGCTCGAAAAACGGAATGGAGACGATGAGAAGAAAAACGTCCGTGAAAATCATAAACTCAAAGAATGCAGGAAAGAAAAAGAAGTCCAGGTCTTTACCTTGCCCGGCCAGCAACTCGGTAAAGCCTGCCACACCCTCTAACCATTGCGCGAGATTGAATGCAGCGAGAATCAGCAACACAATGCACAGCAGCACGGCGATCGATTTCTTGATCGGGACAAACTTTTCAAGTTGATTGCGGGCCGGTGTATGAACAACGGTCATGCTAACGCGTCGAAACACCGTGACCAGTATAAACATCAGCACCGCAGCCGCCATGTCCGTCAAAACCATCATGGCTTCGTTCGTTTGATTGAGCCAAGTCGCTGGATCGCGAAATTCACCAGGGAGCGATCAAAGCCCGGCGGCACGATGCCGTCGGCCGACGGGCGACACGAAGCAAGGTTCTGGGAGCAAGTCGCCCGGCGGCGGATCGTAGCGCCGCTAGCGCAGGGAAGGCGCAGTGAGGCTTTGCGAAAGCAGTCCGCACCGTAGCGACGCAAGCGTAGACCGGGCGTCGTGAGTCGGGAGCTCGCGCAGCCATGGACACCAATGGGGAGCGTGCGTGTGGCTTGTTGGCTCCGGGTATTTGTGTCCATGCTCGCGGCGGATGAAAATTTTATTGGGTTGACACGATCCATTCCTTCGATATTATCGCGTGTGTTCGTGGTGACTCGCACCGCTTCTTTGGTGTGAGTGAACAGGGAACTCCGGTGAGAATCCGGGACGGTCCAGCCGCTGTGAACTGCTTCCGATGCGAAAGCGTCGGGTTCGATTTTCCTTCTCTTAAGAAGTGCCATTGCTTGGGAAACCAAGTGAGAAGGCCGTGAAGATCGTTACGGCAGTGAGTCAGAAGACCTACCACGAAATAGACGATTTTGTGCCCTCTCGGATTGGGGTGATCGTTGCAGCTAATGATGCTTTGGTGCGGCAATAGCTGGAGGCACCTACTCCTTGTCGAAGTTTCGTGACTTGTATCAACGTACTACCCTTGCGCACAGCTGCGCCATTGGCATCTGGTCTCTCTCTGGGGCGTCGCGCGCTTGTGCGGCGGCGAGTGAGAGCACCACGCCTCGCATGTTTGCAGTTGTCTCGGAGTGCTCGGCTCGAGAGTCCGTCGCCGGGGCACATGCTTTTTTAGAGGTCTGTCCCCAATTTGAGCTCACGCTTCGTACACCGGGCCAGTTCGAAGATTTGACCGACGCGGGTATTCGTCTGCGGTCTCATCGCCGCATGCACGGTCAGCAGTGGCTTGATCGAGCCAACGTCAAAGCCTCGCGTCGAAAAAACCGACGTGGTTGCGAGTTTCCGATGCTACCAAAGACAGTGCCGGTAGTGGTGCCGGTATGGAATCGGTAGGCACGGTCTACCGAGACCAAGAAACCGGAAAGCTAATTTTGATGGGACAGCAGTAAGTAACGCCAAATCAAATACCAAGATAGAAGATGAAAGAGCGAAAGATGATCCGAGACCGAAAAAATTATCGTGGATTCACAGTGATTGAGTTGTTGGTTGTGATCGCGATCATCGGCGTTTTGGTCGGCTTGTTGTTGCCTGCGGTACAGGCGGCGCGTGAGGCGGCGCGTCGGATGCAGTGCGGAAACAATTTGAAACAAGTCGGTTTGGCACTTCACAATTACGAGTCCGTATACCAAGTTTGGCCAGCACAGTCTTCTGGACCAAGTCAAGGCCGCAATTTCATTGCGAAACGGGGCAGCTGGTTCACAGCAATCCTTCCGTTTATGGAGCAAAATGGACTGTATAGTTCGTTTGACGATGGCCGTCATTGGCACGATTCAGCCAACAAGGTCGCAGTCGACACGGAGGTTCCGATGCTGAAATGTCCGTCTGTGCCCGATCGTCGAGGTTTCGAGTGGACGGTGCTTGTCGATTATGCCAACGCCACAACAACAAGTGCGACGCTAACACCAAGAGACTTCTATGACGGTGCGACGACCGACTATGCCAACGTCGGCGGTATCGGGAACCAGCTCAATGCGGTATTGCCACCGGCCCAACGTCACCATGACCCGCTCAATTGTGGCATCCTCAAGAGTACCGCCGTCAAGCTTTCCGACGTTCCCGACGGACTCTCCAACACGATCTTGGTGACTGAGTGTGCGGCGCGGCCTGAGATGTACCAAAACGGACGACTCGTGGCCGACGGCGCGACACCGAAAACCTGGAGCGGATCGTCGAGCGTGACGCGCCCCTTCCCGACGGGAGGCGTCTGGGCCAGCCACAACAAAGGGTTTGTTGTCGATGGTTCGCAACCAGACGGTAATACGGCCATTCGTCCTGGGACATGTTCGATCAATTGCAGCAACGACAACGAGGTGTACTCTTTTCACGTCGGTGGTGCCCACACGCTTCTCGCAGACGGTTCCGTACGGTTTCTCACGAGCTCTTTGCCGATCGAATTGCTTGCGGCACTGGTGAGTCGCAACGGTCACGAAGTGAGCAACTTGGATTGAGTCACATTGCGTAAGCCGGCGAGCGGAAAAACGATCATGATTCAAGGGACCAGTTCGTCAGCAGGCAAGAGCTTGCTGACGACGGCGGTTTGTCGTTGTTTTGCTCGTCGAGGAATTCGGGTGGCTCCGTTCAAGGCCCAGAACATGTCCAACAATGCCGCTGTGTGCGCGGACGGTTCCGAAATCGGTCGGTCGCAGGCGTTGCAAGCGCTGGCGGCTGGTGTCGCGCCGACGTCCGATATGAATCCAATCTTGCTCAAGCCCGAAGGCGATACACACTCACAGGTCATCGTCAACGGTCGTCCCTTGGAATCACTTGATGCGGCGGAATACTTTCGTCGTCGCCATCGATATTGGGGTGTTGTCACCAGTGCGCTGGATCGGCTGCGGGGAGAGTTTGAACTTGTCGTGATCGAGGGCGCTGGAAGCCCAGCGGAATTGAACTTGGCCGATGTCGAGATGGTGAACATGTCGGTCGCTCGCTACTGCCAATCCCCCGTCGTCTTGGTCGGCGACATCGAGCGCGGAGGGGTATTTGCCCAGTTGCTCGGGACACTGTGGTTGCTAACGCCTGAGGAACGTCATCTGGTTCGTGGCCTGATTGTCAACAAGTTTCGCGGGGACCTTCGGCTATTTGATCGTGGCGTTGAAATATTACGCGAGCGAGGCGGCGTACCGGTTCTCGGTGTGTTGCCTTGGATCGATTCGCTACGTTTGCCCGAAGAAGATGCCGTCGCACTCATTGATTTTCAAACAAAACCGAAAGCCGACACAACGATTGATATCGTTGTCATTCATTTGCCTCATATCGCGAACTTTGATGATTTTGATCCACTGTCGAGCGAGCCCGGCATTGGCCTGCGCTACTCCCAGACATTCGAGCAATTGGGAAATCCAGACGTGATCATCTTGCCGGGCACGAAGAACACCATCGCCGATTTGAATTGGTTGAAAAGAACGGGACTAGCGGAAGCCATCATTGCATTTGCGAAACAAGGCGTTCGCGTCGTTGGCATCTGTGGTGGTTACCAAATGCTTGGACGTCGACTTGATAATGCCGGTCGCATCGAGCACGCCGATGAGTTTGCGGAAGGGCTGGGACTGCTGGACATTGAGACCACATTCGCTCACAAAAAGCAAACGCTCCAGGTCCGTACCCAGGTGATTGACGATCGGATCGTTCCAGGAACCCAGGGCGCATGGTTGACGGGATACGAGATCCACGTTGGCCGGACGACGTCGACGTCGACCTGGTTGCGACAAGATTCTGCGAATGACCTGTGCGACGGCGCGGTATCCGACAGCGGAAGCGTGTGGGGATGTTATCTGCATGGACTGTTTCACAATGATCACTTTCGCAGTGCTTGGCTAAAGACACTTGGTGTGGAGTTGCACTCGGCAGAGCCGTCTGACGCGAATGCGTCCATTCTCAACTCGCTTGATCGGTTGGCCGATGCGTTCGAAACCCACATCGATATGACTCAACTCGAACAACTCATTTGGAATACGGAGCCGGAACATGCCACAGTCGGATGACATCAACGAAAAACACAAGGAGCGGATGGTACGGATCAACGACGCTGCGGATCGAAAACTGGCCAAGGCGACGATCGAAAAAGGCTTAATCATCGTCCACACAGGAGCTGGGAAAGGTAAGTCGACAGCCGCGTTTGGAATGGCGATTCGGGCGTTGGGCCAGGGCATGAAAGTCGGTATCGTTCAATTCATCAAGGGTGCCATTGCGACAGGCGAAGCCGCTTTTTTTTCCCAACTGAATCTGCCAATCGAGATGCACACACTCGGCGAGGGATTTACTTGGAAGACCCAAGATCGCGAACGAGACATTGCAACGGCAGAGAAAGGCTGGGAGAAGGCGATCGAGTTGATACGAGATCCGTCATTCGACATGGTGATCTTGGATGAACTCAATATCGCTTTGAAGTATGAGTACGTGTCGCTACCGAAGGTTCTCGAGGAGTTGCGAACCAAGCGATCGATGCTGCACGTCGTGATCACGGGACGCAACGCGAGTGAGGAACTGATCGAGATCGCGGACTTGGTATCTGAGATGAAAGTTGTGAAGCATCCTTACGGTCATGGTGTCAAGCCGCAACGGGGAGTCGAGTTTTGACTGCACAGCTCAACCCGCTGCGAACTGGAACGCTTACGTTGATCCTCGGTGGTGTCCGCAGCGGAAAAAGCCATTTTGGGCAATCACTCGCTCAGGCGCTTGGTGGAGACGATGTTCTATTCGTCGCGACGGCGGAGGCTCGTGATTCCGAGATGGCGAGGCGGATTGAGCTGCATCAGCAATCGCGTCCTGCGTCGTGGCGAACATTGGAGCAAACGACAAACATCGGCGATGCGCTGACGGCGATATCTGACTTGCCAACCGTTGTGCTTTTAGATTGTTTAACTTTGTTGGTCAGCAACGTACTTCTGGACAGTTGTGACGAATTGGCGGATCCGAAACTCACCGAGAGCCGATTGCGGATGGAAGTGGACTCGTTATGCAGTCTCTCTGATCAGCGAAACGGTCATTTAATTGTTGTTTCGGGCGAGGTGGGCATGGGCGTAGTCCCTGAAAGCAAAATGGGGCGTGTGTTTCGAGATCTGCTGGGATGGGCAAACCAATCGTTTGCGGCCCGGGCTGATGCGACGTATTTGATGATCGCAGGCCGCGCCGTCAACGTCGCAGCGATTGCGACGGATGTATCCACCGCTGCGCTCGACCTCTCGCATCATGCCGCGACTGGCAGGGAAACTCGATCATGACGATCAAGCGCGTGTGCATGTTCCTCCCGGCTCCCCTATGCGGCGTTGGCTGTGTCTTTGTGATGATGTTCGTTGCCTGTGGCAAGCAACATCCTTCATCGCAGCCAAGCAATCCTGCAACATCGACCGAAAACGTTCATACCGTCGACGGGTCTGTCTCGATCTCTGATCGACTCGATCGCAGGGTGCAGCTCGCGACGCCTCCGAAACGCGTCATCTCACTTTCACCGGCGATAACCGAATTGCTCTTTGCGATCGGAGCAGGGCCTCAACTTGTGGGTGCGACCAAGCACTGCAATTATCCGCCCGAAGCGACTGAAATAGCTCGTGTTGGCGCTGGAACACTTGAGAGTATCAGTCGCGAAACCATACTCAGTCTCAATCCCGACTTGGTGCTATGCAAGTGGGATGTACACGCACCGTTGGTCGAATCGTTGGAGCGACTTGGCGTTCCCGTTGTAGCCGTAGGTGCTGATTCGCTTGAGCAACTGTTTGATGAAATCACGCTGCTGGGCTTGGTGATGGGGCAACGGACAGAAGCCAATGCGCTCACCGAGTCGATGCAAAACCGACTGGAACGTTTGAAATCCGTTGCGGATTTGATCCCCGAGGATGAACAAGTGAGCGTATTTTACGAAGTCTGGAACGACCCACTGATGTCGGCGGGGCCGAGTTCCTTTATCGGCGAGTTGTTGAAGCTTGCTGGAATGCGGAACATCTTTGACGATACAACCGAGCGCTATCCAAAAGTGAGTGCTGAAGTGGTCGTGTATCGCAACCCCGATGTGATTTTGGCACCCTCGACCCACGCGACCCAAGTCAACATCGAAGCGGTCTTGGCTCGTCAAGGCTGGGGTGATATCAGGGCCGTTCATGAACAAAAGGTGTTCTTGATTGATGGCGATCAAGTTTCTCGCTGTGGACCGCGTTTACTCGATGCGCTCGAGCAAATGATTCGCACGGTTTATCCTGATCGCTGGACGATTGAAGGGAATCAACTCCTTGAACCGTAGCCTCGTCGTGATCGTGATTTCGGGTCTGGTGCTCATCGCATTGGCCTGCGTCAGCCTCTTGGTCGGGCCCATCTCGATCTCAATCATAGATTGGGAAAGCGGTGGAATCGTGCGGGGGATAACGGACACAGAACGCGCCATTGTTTGGGACCTTCGCTTACCTCGAATCATAACGGCCGTTCTGGTGGGCGGTTCGCTGGGCGTGTCGGGTGTCGGTTTCCAATCGTTGTTTCGCAATCCACTGGCCGACCCGTTCGTGATCGGTGCATCCAGCGGCGCGGCGCTCGGAGTCACCCTAGCATTCGTCGCTGGTCTTGAGATCGCCTTGGTTGGTCTCGGTGCGACCGCCTTGGCTGCCATGCTTGGCGCCATTTTGTCGGTCTTTGTGGTGTTTGTGATCGGTTCGTGCGGTCGCGATTCATCGGTGCTCTCACTGTTGTTGGCTGGTGTGGCGCTGAGCAGCATGATCAATGCGCTCGTCTCGTTGCTCATGTACTTGAACGAGGAAAAGGTAGTCGTGATCTTAGCTTGGTTAATGGGAAGCCTAGCCGACAACGATTGGACAGTCGTTCGTGTGACGTGTTGTTTGTCAGCCTTGGGTTTCGCGATCATTTGGAGTCTTTCACGCGGTTTAGATGTCTATTCGCTCGGTGACATTGCTTCACAATCCTTGGGGCTCGATCCAGTGCGTTTTCGCGTTCTGATCGTACTTGGATCGAGTATCGCGACCGCCGCCGCCGTAGCCGCTGCGGGGATCATTGGCTTCGTAGGGCTCATCGCGCCACACGTTTCACGAGCGCTGGTGGGTCCGCGTCATGTGATACTGATTCCAATGAGCGGGATTGTGGGTTCGGCAATCTTACTTGTCGCCGACGGACTCGCCCGGACGCTCGTGGCCCCAGCGGAACTTCCTGTTGGGATTATTACGGCGCTGTTGGGTGGACCATTTTTTCTTTACTTGCTGAAGTCGCGTTCGAGCGTCCAAGGCATGTGTGTATGACGCAAATGCGAACCGACAAGCTGTCGTTTTCCTATGCGAGTCGCTTGGTCCTCGACGAGGTCAGCGTCGACCTACGATCCGGAGAGGTGCTTGTTCTCTTGGGTGCGAACGGCGCGGGCAAGACAACGCTATTGCATGCACTCAGCCGCCAGCTCTTTCCGACGGGAGGGGCTGTCATGGTTGACAATCAAGATCTTGCGAATCTCTCGCGTCGTTCGATTGCGAGACTGATTGCGTTGATGCCCCAGCACGAGAATCGCGAGACACCGCTTCGAGTAATCGATGTCGTGCGCATGGGACGTACACCGCATTGCGGATGGTGGCGACCGCACTCGTCGGAGGATGCGAGCGTCGTCGCCGAGTCGCTGGATGCTGCGGGGATGACGCGATTGAGCAATCGGATCGTGACACAGCTGTCCGGCGGCGAATGGCGGCGAATGATTTTGGCGCGCGCGTTGGCCCAAGCGTCACCAATTTTATTGTTGGACGAACCTACAGCTGGCCTCGATCTAAAGTTCCAATTCGATGTCTTGGATCGCGTGCGGCGGATGGCAAAGCAACGTGACCTAATCATCGTCATGACGTTGCACGATTTGAACTTAGCTTCAATCTTTGGCGATCGTTTGGCTCTCTTGAGCGATCATCGTATAGTAGCCATGGGTGAACCACGTGAGGTGCTGACACCGAGTTTGATCGAACAGGTTTTTGGAGTACGTTCCACGGTGATCGATCATCCGATTCACGGCACGCCACTCGTCGTCACACTTGGCGCATCCAGTACCTCGAAGTCGCTCGAGGAAATGAACGTCAGGGAGAGACCGCATGAATGATCTCACCTGTGTGGCTGTGCTGCTGCTTGCCTTTCTTCTCGACGCCTTGTGCGGTGATCCGCCCAATGCGTTGCATCCTGTCGCCTGGATGGGAAACTTCATCGGTTGGGCCCGGCAATACGCACCCGACTTTGGGAATCTTGTCCGTTTTGTGTATGGTGCTGGAATTGTATTCGCCGGTACGGTGTTCGTCGCGACGGTCGGACTTGGTGTCGAACGAGTCTGTCGCGAGTTTCCTTGGTGGGTAGCAATCGTGATCCAAGTCTGTGTTTTGAAGTCGGCGTTTAGTGTCCGGACGTTAGCAAACGCTGCCGAGTCGGTAACCGTTGCGCTTGCTCAAGACGATCTAGTCGCCGCACGCCGTCAGCTTGCATATCACCTCGTCAGCCGCGACGTGTCATTACTCAACGAAAGCCAAGTGGCTGCCGCCGCGATCGAGTCTGTAGCCGAAAACACTAGTGATTCTTGCGTCGCTCCGTTGTTCTTTTATGCGATCGCAGGGCTTCCTGGGGCGTTGGTCTACCGATTCGTCAACACCTGTGACGCAATGCTGGGTTACCGAACGCGAGAACTCCAGTGGCTCGGTAAACCGGCCGCCAGAATCGATGATCTGCTGAACCTCATTCCCGCACGAATGACAGCGGTCGTGATGATTTTTGTTTACGGATTGTTTGCACGCCGAATACGCAGCGCAACCACGATTTGGTTGCGCGACCATCGCTTAACCGCCAGCCCCAATGCTGGGCATCCAATGAGTGCGGCGGCAGGCGTTCTCGGCGTCATGTTGTCCAAACAAGACCATTATGTCCTGGGCCAGGGACAACCACTTCCCGATCAAGCAGCCATCAAACAATCCGTGTATTTATTGTGGGTGACCTGCACAGCCACTCTGGTCATTACTGTTGCGAGTTTGTTCGCCATCTCCTCATTCCAATCGAGTCCATGATGCAAAACAAACTCATCAGCGAACCGGTACTTGAGGCATTCCACGGTGGGCTAGATGCCGATGAGTTGGCGCAGCATGGGATCGATGCGAGCGAGGCAATCGATTTCAGCAGCAACGTGTTGCCGTCGGGTCCGTCCGAAAGCGTTCGAATCGCTGTCCAGTCAGCATCGTTGGATCGATATCCCGATCGAGAATGTCGGCTGCTCCGTAATGAGTTGGCTCGCCGCTACAACGTCGATGCCCAGCGTTTACTGATCGGCAATGGCTGCAGCGAATTGATTCACTTGATTGCGACCGCGCTTCTATCCGCCGGTGACAGCGTCTTGATCGTTGGACCCACGTTCGCTGAATACGAACGTGCGAGTCGCATTGCCGGGGGCGCGATCGTGCACGTCGATTCGGATCCCGAGTCAGAGTTCGCCGTTCCCGTGGACAAGATCGAGGAAGCACTCGACTATCACGAGTACGCCGCTGTGTGGATTTGCAATCCGAACAATCCGACGGGGCAAAGCATCGCATCGAGTCGCATTGAAGATTGGATGATGCAGTATCCGCAAACGATGTTCATTATTGACGAGTCGTACATCGAATTTGCGGAGCAAACGAATTCTTTGATCGGGCGAGACGCGGAGAACCTGGTGGTATTGCGGTCGATGACCAAGGCCTACAGTTTGGCGGGAGTTCGACTCGGGTTCGCATGGTTATCGTCAACTTTACTTCAAACTGTTGTCGAGCGACGAGTTCCGTGGACCGTCAGTAGCGTTGCGCAAGCGGCTGGGATCGCCGTGCTTCGTGATCCTGGACATTACGAATGTGCAATGTCCCGGCTGCATGTGGCAAAGCGAGAACTCATGTCCACGCTAACGGCTCTGTCGATGAGGCTGACGCCGAGTGACACTGGGTTTTTCCTGCTGCATGTCGACGACGCCATTCGTGTTCGGGAATCGCTGCTCGAGGAAGGCATGGTTGTCCGCGATTGCCAGTCGTTTGGGCTCACAGGCTATTTGAGAATTGCGGTTCTTGATCAAGCAAGCAATCAGCAATTGTCCAGTGCACTGGCCCGTTTGACCAACCCGAAATGCGACTCGCATCTTCCATCGTCGGTCCAGGCGTCGTCATTTGATCAACGATTGATTGGCCAGAGTACGGGCTGGGACGATGAGTTCCGTGATCAACTGGCGCGACTCTTTCGCAGTCGGCGGGACGTACGCCGATTTCGAAATGAGCCTATCCCTAGTGGCGCGATGGAGCGATGGATCCAGTCCGCTTGTTTGGCGCCGTCGGTGGGGTTATCGCAGCCATGGCGATTCGTCTCTGTCGACTCGCCGGATATCCGAGCAGCGGTGATCCGTGAATTCGAATTCCAAAATGAGTTGGCCTCGCGCCAGTACGATGATGAGACGGCAAAGCACTATCGGCAACTGAAGCTTGCCGGGCTACGCGAAGCTCCGGAACAACTCGCGGTATTCATCGACGATCAAACGAAAATCGGACGCGGTCTCGGATGTTCAACGATGCCGGAGACGCTCGAATACAGCGTCGTCGCTGCGATCCAAAATATTTGGTTGGCTGCACGTGCTGAGGGCGTGGGCATCGGTTGGGTTTCCATTATGCGTCCCGAGGTGATTCCTAAATTGCTCCAGGTTCCATCGAGCTGGCGACTGCTCGCCTATCTGTGTTTGGGGTTCCCGGAAACAGAACATGACGAGGTGCCTGAGTTGGAACGAGAGGGATGGGAGAAACGGATGGATTGGAAAAACACGTGGTGTCGACGATGACAACAACGCTCGATCAGGCAATTACCGATCACCTCGATCGACTCTGTAAACCGCCAGGCAGCCTGGGTGATCTGGAGTCGCTCGCTCGTGCACTTTGCTTGACCCAGCAAACTCTAATGCCCGTCACGAGCCCCCGCCGCACAGTGATCTTCGCCGCCGATCATGGAGTTACATGCGAAGGCGTATCGGCTTGGTCAAGCGAAGTGACGGCGTTGGTCGTCGAAGTGATGCAGAAGCGTCGAACTGCCAGCGGCGTGTTTGCCATTCAATTGCAATGCGAGTACGAAGTCGTCGATATCGGCTTGCGAAGAAACGTCGAGCCCGCGAATGAAGCGACGTGTCTTCTGCAAGAAGCAAGGCGATTTGGGACAGACAATCTGAGGATTGGCGCCGCAATGTCGGAGAGCGACTTTGATCATGCTTGGGGAGTCGGTCAGACTCGAGCCAACGCCGCGGTTGAGGTCGGTTGCCGATTGGTCATCGGTGGTGAAATGGGAATTGGCAACACGACCTCGGCTAGTTGCCTCGTGTCTTGGCTGTCTGGTGTCACCGTCGAGGAGGCGGTGGGGCATGGAGCGGGACTCGATGATGCTGGATTGGCACGTAAGCGAACGGTCGTGCGTGATGCGATCGAGCGAGTCAAGTGTTTGGGTGACGTCAGCGCGAAGCAGGTTGGCTATGAACTGGGCGGCCTCGAGATTGTGGCCCTCGCAGGTTTTTATGCGCGTGCGGCGGAACTTCGATTGACAATCGTTCTCGATGGTTTCATTGCGACCGCGGCGGCGCTTTTGGCGAATGCCATCTGTCCAGACACATCCCGACAAATGATCGCCGGACATCGTTCGACGGAGCCAGGTCACATGGCGGCGCTGTCGTCTCTAGGGCTTGCGCCGGTGCTAAACTTGAATTTTCGTCTCGGCGAAGCGACCGGAGCGCTTGCGGCACTCCCTCTGATCGACTTGGCTGCCGCGATGATGAATGGCATGGCGACGTTGAGCGAGTTAGCGCCGGAATGAAACATGATCGTCCAGCCAACCAGGAAACTGTCTCGACGCTAGAAAGCTTCACGACCGCGATTCGGTTTCTGACGCGAATTCCGGTGCCCTTTGCCAGGAGCGAAAGCGCTGAACATTATCGCGAGGCGCTGCGAGCATCGGTCTTGTATTTTCCGTTGGTGGGTGGATTGATTGGTGTGCTGACCTCGTCGGTTGTTCTTGTTGCTTCGAATGGCTTTTCACCGCTTGTTTGTGCGTTCCTAGCAATTGGTATGGAAGCCATGATAACTGGGGCGTTTCATGAGGACGCGTTCGCCGATACCTGCGACGGGCTCGGGGGCGGTTGGACACGCGAGCAGGTGCTCGAGATCATGAGAGACAGTCGCTTAGGAACCTATGGGACTCTCGGTTTGGTGATCGGCGTGGGTTTACGTGTCGCTACGATTACGTCTTTGTTGTCAATGAGTTTGGCCTGGACCGTGGCGAGTATCGTGGCCGCATCCACGCTGGCTCGGCTGGCGATCCTTGCCATGATGATTGCCACATTGCCAATCACCACGCGTGACTCCCAAGCCAGGGACGTCTCGGGGACACAGACTTGGAATACGTTTTTTGCTGCCTTGATCACGACGATTCCGATGTGGGCGGCGTGGGTTTGCCTGTCACCGATCGTGTCGATGAGTTCGATCGTTGCCACGGTTTTGGTTCTAATCTGGTTTCGGCGAAAGGTCCTAGCGAGTGTCGGCGGGACGACGGGTGACTTGCTTGGTTGCAGTGGCTACATCGCTCAATTAGTGATCCTCGTCGGTTCCTCCTGGGCGGCCCCATGATGGCTCGAGTGATCCTGATTCGTCACGCTGAAGTCGCGGCCCGTTGGAAATCGATCTGCTACGGCGCAATGGACGTTGAATTGAGCGAAGCGGGGCACGAATCCTGCCGAAGTGTCGCCGAGCAGTGGTCGAAGCGACCTCATCCGTACCGAATCTATCACAGCGGACTGCAGCGAACCGAGACACTCGCTCGGATGATCGGTCGCCATTTTCCATCCGTGCCGATCATCAGCGACGAGCGACTTCGTGAACGCAATTACGGTCAATGGCAGGGGAAAACTTGGGACGAAGTTTACGAGGCTGACCCAAATTTTCATAATTTGATCCACCATCCCGACGACTATCGCCCTCCCGCTGGTGAAACGACAACAGAAATGCAAACACGTGTCGTGAACTGGTTCCACGCGGTCTCACGGGCGGGAGACAATGAGACCATCGTCGCGATCAGCCACAGCGGACCGATCGCCGCCCTAGCTGGATTCTGCCTAGCAATACCCGCGACAAACTGGGATCCCTGGATGGTGAAGTACCTGGACGCACTATACTTCATCCCCCACGCTATCAACGGTGATACAACGGTCACTCGAGCAGCAGCAGTCGCACAGTGACGTCGACACGCGGGGAATGCTAGCTTTTTTGATCTGGCATTGAAAGATTTGGCATGGATTCGAGGAATGGCGTGCGATTACTTTAGCGCCGTTGACCACGTTCTATCTTGCAAGCTGTCGCCATCTGTTCGCTAGCTCCTCATCATGAAAATTGCACTGGCTTTTTCCGGCGGCGGAGTTCGAGCGACAGTATTTCATCTCGGTGTGCTTGCGAGATTGGCACGCGAAGACTTGCTGGGACGTGTAAAGATCATCTCCAGTGTCTCTGGTGGCAGCTTGGCGGCGGGGCTCGTCTTTGCTTCAACCGGAAACCGCTGGCCAAGTAGTGCGGAGTACTTGCACGACGTTGTGCCCCAGATCCATCGCTTGCTGACGTCAAGGAACTTGCAGTGGTCG
>JBGSNA010000337.1:0-3304 GCA_041739875.1 Pirellulaceae bacterium | reverse complement strand
GTAGCCGCTTGCATCTTGACGAGCTTGATCAGCTCATCGCGCGAACAGTCGTCAAAGTTCGGATTGGCAGTACTCATGAAAAGCACTTACCAAACCTGTTCATCTCAATGCAAATCCAGATTCACAGAATGGACAGCTACTGTTCAACACATGCCCGCGCTGCGATGGAGCCGCAGAAAGCATCCTGAGTTGCGAAGTTCTCATCTGAATGAGCGACTCTAACTGTTGCTAACACTGCAATTAAACTCACGAAGACACTTAATCGGCACATTATGTTGCTCGAATATTCTTGTAAACCTTGTACCCAATTAGACTTACCAGCGACACCAACAAAAATGAATTCACCCACGTCCAAAGCGACCATCCAATCGCCGGCAGTGCTAACTTTTGGGTTGTAAAAACGTAGTCGTTAAGCGAGTCGCGTTCTTCAGAGGTAAAGGGGATGCGGGTGATTTTCCCTTGAATATCATCATAAACGTCCGTGCCATGCGGCCAGGTCGGAAACCAATCCGCAGCGCGAAGCGGCGTTTCGAAATCTTCAACCTCAATCAGCTCAAACTCCCACCATGAGTGAACATCGCGTTGCCTGCCCTTTTTGGGATATCGAACGCCATTGACTGTCATGAGCTCAGAAACTGAACCTTTCTCTTGGTCATTCGAACCACCGTAAAGAATTAAGTACTCAGGGCCATTCGTGGTAATGTTGCGCACCTGCACTTCTTGCCCATTTTCGTCTACGTCAACAATGCGTGACTCGATGCAACGGCCAAATGGTTGAAGTTCAATTTCCCGAGAATCGTTTTTTTCCAGTGGCCAGCCCATGGACGGCTTGCGAGCAGCTTGTGATGTGGTCCGGTACTTACTTGCTCCTGCCAAACACTTTAGAAACGGATCAATGGCGAGAACATATCCATCCTGTTGCGAGTGGATCTGCCCTGAATGTGTTTTCGTATTGCTGAACTTGTCAAATAAATTACTTTTCCAGTTTCTCGATTCTTGGCCATTATACGCGTACCAATTTAACGCAATTCTTTCCGTTTTATAAATTGGAATGCCCGGATTCTCAATCAATAGTGTTAATCTTGTTGGCAGGATCTTACTAGGTGAATAGGCATTTCCGATGATCAACTCCCGCTCCGCATCGATAAGCAGTTGAGGGCGTGGGCCGAATAGATTTGGAGGCGGGCTGCTGCCATTATGAGGAATACAATCAATCCGATACCGGTATCGTTTGCCAACAAACCAATTCTGTCCGGTCATCGCCTTCCAACGTTCCTCTTTTTCTTCCATCGTCAGCTTCCTACCATCCTCAAAGCTGATCTCCTGCGCGGAGACGGAGTCAATCATCGTTAGCCCGTACCATAAAAGCACCGCAGTTGCAGCTACAGTGCGAATGAACCTTTTATGCAAATCCATGTCGCGTCCCAACTCCAGAAAAACGCTATTCGCTTGATTCGAAACAACGGACTGCAACCGACTGAAATACGTCTACACCTTTCCGCTAGCCGACCAAAGAATCGGATTGTCTAGCGGTGCGGCATTGTACGTACCAAGGCCTTTACAAGTCATTCTTTGTACTCATCACTCACAACGTGTGACCGTGCCACACCCCGGAGAACCGGCTCCGCTGGACTCATAACTCTTGTCCCCGGAGTACGGGTCCTGTGCGCAAATGACGTCGATGGACGGACAGGTCGAAGGCGTTGCCGTGTAACAGTTGCTCCAAAAGGCAACGGTACACGAAGTCGGGTCCACGTCTTCAGTGCAGAACGTTCCGTGCTGTCCGACCGTGTTGCACGGCATACCCGCCTCATAGGCCGAGTTGTTTGTAGGGAAAATGCAACGCGTCCCGAGCGAGTTCTCACAGGAGTAACCGTTCGAGCCGCCCTCCAAGGTCGCGAACGGGTAATACTGAGCTGTCAATTGAGGAGCGACAACGCCAAGAGTGACAAACGACACGACAAACATGACGATCTTCATTTTAGTTCATCCGCGAAAATTTGAGTGATGCTCTGAGCCTGTGGCCATTCGCCACAACCCAACATACCACCATCGCACCCCCCGCGTCAAGCTTTTTGCCAATTGGTTTCCATTCGGAGGACAAAAACCGCGTTATTCGACGAGATTGAATCGGTGACGCGGCAACGTTTGCCGAGTGCTCTACATGGCGGCGGTGGTAGGCATGCGCCTGGGCGCGGTCCTGAAGGCGTACTACACGAACTTGAAGAGCAAAGGCAAAGAGTCGAAAGTTGCGATCGTTGCCTGCATGCGAAAGCTTCTAAGCATCATGAACACGATGGTACGAACTGATTCCCTCTGGAAAGATGTCAAGCAAGGCGGTACAGCATGAACACAACCAGTGCATCCATGAAGCACCGCCACGGTTTGTCATCATCGATTTTCCGAATCCGTATTGACCAAAAGTAAGACCGTCGCTGACCCCAGGCGAAGCATTTCCCCCCATGCGAAGCATTTCCTTCCGTCAAGATTCTTGGTGAAGTCCGCCGCAGGCGAGTCAGCATGCAGTGAAGTGAAAAGGATCGATAGAAGACCGACGAACAAGCAAATGTTTCGAATCATGCTGTAATTTTGTTGTGAACGAATGCTTGTTGACGATCGGAGCACGTAGGCGGATATCTTACAGCAACGAGTCTCCATTGTCATGAAAAGCCAGCGTAAAAGCGGATGGAGTCTCGGATGCGTCTTCATCGTCCCAGTCACTCATGATGTCGTCGATGACGATGTGATGCGGTACTGTGAACGATTCGGAGGAGGTCGACACGGAGGGCTTTTTGCTTTGTGTCAGTGTCTCGGGGATTCCAGCGACATCGTCTGCCGGTCTTGTCTGCTCTTTGAGGTCGAACGAAAGCAGCGTGGGCTGGGTGGGGGGCTGAGTTGCTGACTGGGCTAGTAATTCGCCTTCTCCGCCAGCGAGTGATTGGAGGAACAGGATGTTGATCACGGACAGTGCATCGGCCGCCGTCACACGCTCGTCACCGTTGACATCTTGGTAGATGCCCGGCCAAGGCGCGAGAGTTGCCGGAAGCACTAAATCGCCAGTCGCATTCGAGACGAGTCGCCGATTCAGTTCGAAGATGACTTCGAGTGCGTCACCCGCTGTCACGGTGCCACTGTTGTTGACATCTCCCACTTGCAAGAAGTTTTGAAAAGGACGATCACCAGCGACTTCGATCGTCTCGCCGCCGCCAAGTTGGTTCTGGGCAGTGAGCACGAACGTCGATCCTTCCACCTTGGGAGCGGCTAAACGCCAGTTCGCCCGATCTTCTACCTCGATCGTGTCGCC
>JBGSNA010000324.1:0-21680 GCA_041739875.1 Pirellulaceae bacterium | reverse complement strand
GTAACAGTTTAGTCGCCATGCACCTTAATTTGCTTGCGGCAACGATTTCGGTTGCGCGTCTCAAATCTTGGCTTCGGAGGTTTGGCGATCCGCTATCGCCTCGTCACGTATCAAGATCAGCTTCGCTCCGCATTAAGTGAGCGATTGATGAGGCTGCCAGGGGGTGACACTGTATCCGCGCAGCAGCAAACCCAATTCAATCACTTTGAATTGTTTAACGCTCCTTCGGCTTACTACGACTGTAAGCCGGTTCGTATCGAACTAGATCGTCGATGATAACCCCAGAGTGGATTCACCGGCGAGGCTAGGAACGCGGCCCTGCGTAGAGTCGCTTCAAAACCGCATCGGGAGGCCGTGTTAGCAATTCAAAGTAAATGTCACTGGGGCGGTGTCCGTGACGTCGGGCCGTTTCAGCAACGCTCATCAATTTCGCCATCCGATGGGCACCTGCTTCGCTGCGATGACCAAAGGTGATCTTGCGGAGGATAACCAACGGACGCAGAGCACGCTCAGCAAGATTGTTCGTGGGGGGCACGCGGCGGTCGTCAATGAAGATCAACCACTCGGTGTAATGACGATTGATTCTACCTTGCAGCGTGATCGATTTCTCGTGTGACACCTGGATGGTGCTAAGGTACTTTAACCGCTCACGCAGCCAAAACTCACCGGCTCGCTCTTGCTCTTCGCTCAGTAAGCCCGCCGCCCGATCTCGGTGAAAAGCACAGCCGCGTTTAACAAACTCGCGGACATCCTTGAAGAACCCAAAGTCGAGTGTTCCTTCTTTCGTTAACTTTTGCCAGTCCCTCGCCGTGCGAGCCAGATGCGCCAAGCACTTTTGTTTCCGATCCGTCTGATGTGCGGCGTAACCGCTGTAGCAGTCGGTGACCAAAGTCCCCGTAAAATGCGGCCCCAATACATCGCGTGAGACTTTACCAGCCCGAGTCGTATCGAACTGAAAATGCACATACGACTCATCGGCATGAACCCAAAAATACGCTCGGTCTCCATTGAGCGTCCAGTAGGTTTCGTCGGCGTGAACAGCCCCGTCACTGCTGCCAAGTTTGCTCGCAATGTCATCAACGATCGCCTCGGATTTCTTCGCCAACTTCTCTTCAAAACCCAATAGTGCCGCCGGCGAGAAACTGATTCCGAAGAGTTCATGAATCGCTTGCGGGACTTTGCGATAACTGATCCCGATGACGTGTCGCAGATAGAGGGCTTTGCTCCGCAGATACGGACCAATGCGGCTGAGTAGAATCTCGTCCTTGCCCGCTTGTTCGACGTGGCGATCACACTGCTGGCAGTGGCACGCGGCGTGACGATAGAGGACGACACGATAGACTCCATCGATGATGTCTTCTTGGAGATGCTCGGCCGGATCGAGTTTGGGCAACGGGTCCACTGGTCCAGAACAATCGGGGCATCGACGGGGAGCAGGCACATCAATTGCCCAGTCGTAGTGGGTTGGTGTGGGGCGAAACCAACCAGGGTGGCCGACCGGTGCGCCGCGTTTCCTTTCCGACGGCTTGGTGGGCGACTGAGGCGTCGTTTCAGTTTCTGCTTCAGTCTGTTTTTGCTTGTTGGTGGCGAATCTGTTTTGCCGCTCGAGTTTCAGTTCTAGCTTGACCTGCTTCAGTTCTTGAGAGAGTTTCTCGTTCTCTTGAAGAAGTTTGGTGTTGTCTTCCCGCAGGCGATCGATCGTGCCGTGCAGGTAGCGATGAAAGTTTTCGTGATCGTTACTTTGGAGCACCAACGAAGCGATCGCCGCACCGCCAGCATGTGGACAATGTCCGACATTGGGGCAGGGGTCATCTTTGCGGGGGTAGAAAGTGTAAGCCATGCGAATTGCGTCCGTGATTTCCGCAATTTATCCGCACTGGTCGAATTCCACCAAGACCGATTTTCTCACGTCTAGGCTTCCCGGGGTCTAAACTGTTACGTTTCTGTTTGGGCACCTTGCAAACACTATACTCGTTGCCTGCTCGAACGAACGATCACAAGAACGAGCGAAATCGAGTGTTTTTTAACCTGTATGCAAAGGCGTGAAAATGTGTCAGCACTTACCGTGGTGTGTATCTTGGCGATTCTCATCGGTTGCAATTCATTCTTGTCGAATACTGGGTTTGCTTGTGTGGGCGTGGATTCCAGCGAACCACGATAGCGTGCATGCAAACGAAGCCATCATTGACGCGAGTCAATTTGGGTCGCTGCAACAGGCCGCCGATGCAATCCCAGCATCCGGTGGCGTGCTGCGGATCCCACCGGGTACCCACGAGCTCAGCGAGCCGCTCCGCATCAAGACGGGCGATACTCGCATTGTCGGTTTCGGTAACGCGTCTCACCTCGTTAACAAGAACACGGAGGGCATGCCAGCGATCTTGATTGAGAATCCCGCGTTCGCTGGTAAAGCAACTCCGACCAAGAATCGTTTGTGGCGTGTCAGCGTCGCAGACT
Source organism: Pirellulaceae bacterium (assembly GCA_041739875.1). Taxonomy (GTDB): domain Bacteria; phylum Planctomycetota; class Planctomycetia; order Pirellulales; family Pirellulaceae; genus JBBSJZ01. The sequence goes on along the minus strand of JBGSNA010000324.1, from coordinate 19,226 downwards.
TGCGGGTTACCGGCAACGAGAAGAGTGGGCCAGGCATCGAAGCCCGCTACATCGAAGAAATCATGATTCAAGGTGTGACAAGCAGCTATCATGGCGGTGACGGATTGCGATTGTACTTTTGCTATGAGGATCCTCGCATCAGCAACAATTTATTCACTTACAACAAGAAGTGCGGTGTGTCGATCGAAGGCTGTCACGACATCATTGTCTCGGCGAATCAATTCGAAGAGAATCAAGACGGGTTGAAGTGCATTGATTCGTTCAACTTGGCGATGAGCGGTAACAATCTCGACGATCATCTTGGCGACGGAGTGGTGATCGAGAATACGTACGGATCAGTGGTTGCGAGCAACATGATCGAAGAGTGCCAAGGTTGGGCGATTATCTTGGATCGTGATTGCTACGGGATCACCATGTCCGCCAATGTGATCGCGCACGAATTCACCGGCGGAATCGACTTGCGCGACGCGCATGGTTGCACAATCTCAGCCAACACGTTCACCATCGTCAAGAAAGTGGGCGTCGCCGTTCGCAAGGAATCTGCAAGTATCACCATCAGTGCGAATAACTTCAGCGACACTTGGATCGGAAATGACGCGAATGGCAAGCCACTGCAACGTCGCGAGAATCAGCCAAGCAACGCGGAATCCAACCCGAACGAAGCCGCTGGGATTCTGCTCGAGGACTGCCAAGGTGTTGTTGTCACGGGCAATATGTTTTCTCGTCTGAGTACCGAAGCTGTGGTGCAAACAGGCAACTGCACGCAGCTGTTTCTCAGCGGCAATGGCGAGTTCAAACGCGAGTGACACCAGTTCGTTCATTACCGTGTGATTTCGCAATTCATTTTGGCGAGATCGCTTCTTCAAGATGCGATGCACCACCCACTATCGGCAAAGAGATCGACGTGTTGTCAACATCGACCGTCAATTCAGTTCCAGGCGTTGGATGCAATGTAAAATCGCGATCACTCGAAAAGATCATCAAACCTATCTGCTGTCCCTCAGCAATGATCTGGTCATCGGGTTGGAGACTGAACGTCAGCTCATAGAACTTGCCGGGTTGAAGCGGCTCGCTTTCAGTCATTGATCGATAATTTTGGGGATCAGCCCAACCTCGAGTGATGATATTATCAGTGATCTTGGATTTTTCGCCACTTTTCCAAGGCAACGAGACAAGCCAAACCGACAGATTGGCTGCGGGTTTGTTGCTAGACAGTTTGATAGTGATGTTTGGGGTTCCCGACACGTGGACTGGCTTAGTGAGTGGTGCTGTGACGTACATCAACCGATGCTGCGTCCACTCTGCCTGTGCGAGTACTTCTCCGCCAAAGGAGAAGTTGTCGACGAGTGTTTCGGTACCCTGGTTCGGAACGCGTGCGATTGAAAGGGAGCCATGCTCGGGTGCGCCGGCATGGAGATGGAGTGTCACCGGCGAGGCGGCTGGATTCGGGTAATCGTCGTAGGACGTCGGATTGTCAAGATTGTCCTTTTCGCGAACGATCCAAGCCCGCGGGTCTTTTTCCACATCGTTTTCGATTCCATGCAAGTAGCGTGTGAACCAACGGTTCATCATTTTCATCGGTGGCGGCCCTCCGTGTCCTCCTTGATGAAAGAACGCTTGGACTGGGACGCCTTTCTTCTTGAGTGCCTCATAAATGCGAACACTGTGTTCGGGAACAACGTTCCAATCGTTGAAGGCATGAGCCATGAGGACGGCGGCTTTGAGCGGCTCGAGATCGTTCAAGTAATCGCGTCCCACCCAAAATTCGTTGTAATCACCGGTGACACGGTCAAAGCCTTCCGCCATCTCCTTGTCGCGGACTTCGCAATCACAGAACTCGCGTCTCGCTTCGTTTCCGCTGTGGATGAAGTCATACAGATAGTCGATGTCTTCGCCGAGAAAGCCGAATGGATGCCGGATTAGGCCGTTCGAGCGATAGTAGTGGTAGTAAGAAGTATTGGGAGCGATGGGAATGATTGCCTCCAAGCCTTCTACACCTGTCGTTGCGGCTGCCAAGGGAATGGTTCCGTTGTACGAGGTCCCTGTCATGCCGACTTTGCCGGAGCACCAATTTGCGGAGACAGGCTCATTTCCATCAGGCGTGGTGAAGCCTTTTCCGCGACCACAGAGCCAGTCGATCACAGCTTTGGGAGCAAGCGATTCATTGTCACCTCCGACCGTTGGACAGCCTTGTGAGAGACCTGTTCCAGGCGACGATGAATGAACGACAATGTAACCACGCGGGACCCATTCGCTCGTATGCGATTTCGAGATGATTGGGCGCGTGCCCGTCAGTTCCACCGCAGGAAAGTGCTTCCGTTCGGGTGGCGTTTCACCAAGCTCGTGTCGAGGATCCCAGAAGTACTCATGCCCCTTTGCGCCGGTTCCCGCAAAGTAAGGGCTCGAGACATACACAACGGGCAGTTTCAATCCTTCGGTTTCTGTTTGTTGAGGACGTGTGACACTGACGTGCATTCGGTCTGGCTTGCTATCACCATCCGAATCAAACTCCGTCTCGACCCACAAGTCATGGCGGATCCAGTAGTCAGCGTCTTCAAACGCTTTCACGATCTGGGCTTCGCCATCCTTGAACACAGCAGCGGCAGGATCCGCTCCGAGGACCGTCGGACTTTCCAGAAATGCAAGCGTCACGCAAAACAAAACGGTGACTGAAACACGGAATACAATATGAAACATAATGTTATACTTTTGCGGTGAATTCGCTACGCGAGAATTTGTTGGATGACGTGGCCTTCGACGTTAGTGAGTCGCCTTTGGACGCCGTTATGCTCGAAGGTCAAACGTTCATGATCCAAGCCAAGTAGATGCAGGATCGTTGCGTTTAAATCGTACAGCGGATGGATGTCCTCAACCGCCTTGCGACCAAGTTCGTCGGTTACCCCATGGCTGATGCCTCGTTTTACACCGGCTCCCGTTAACCAGCAGGTGAACCCATCTGGATTGTGGTCACGGCCTTGGGCGCCCTTTTGGAACATGGGCATGCGACCAAACTCCGTGCTCCACACAACGAGTGTATCATCGAGTAAACCCCGAGCTTTCATGTCACGAATCATCGCCGCAGTGGGTTGGTCGAGAATCTCCGCGTGTTTATCGTACTGTTCCTTGAGCTTGCTGTGGCCGTCCCAATTCAGCTCTCCACCGCTGGCGTAAGCCCCATTGAACAACGTGACAAACCGAACACCGCGTTCAATGAAGCGACGAGCAAGGATACAGTTCCGTGCATACGCGGCCTTGGTCGGGTTCGTCTCATCGTCCGCACCATAAGCCCGCATCGTGTGCGCCGACTCACTGCTCAAATCACTTATCTCTGGAACGCTCAACTGCATTCGCGCAGCCAACTCATAGCTTGCGATTCGTGCCGCGAGCTTTCCGTCGCCCGGGTGCAACGCTTGATGCCGTTCGTTCATTCGTTTTAGCAAGTCTCGCGCAGCACGATCGCGGCCGATCGAGATGCTTTCGGGCGGAGTCAAATTGCGAATAGGATTCTTGGAACTGATCGGCGTCCCTTGGAATTCTGCGGGCAAGAACGCAGAGCCCCAATTGTTGACGCTCGCTTGGGGAACGCCGCGTGGGTCCGGGATCGCAACGAATGCCGGTAGTTCTTGGTTCTCGCTTCCCAATGCATAGGTCACCCAACCGCCAACACTCGGAAATCCATCTTCCACGAAACCAGTCGACAAGAAATTCTCCGCCGGACCGTGCGTATTCGACTTGCTTGTCAACGAATGCACAAAGGCAAACTCGTCTGTTAATTCAGCCAGATGTGGAATCATGTCCGACACCATCTTGCCGGTTTGACCGCGCGGCCGAAACGTGTATTGGGGTCGGGCAAGCTCTCCCGCAGGTCCTTGGAACGTGACCGCTGGTCCACCTTCGAGCGGTTGTCCATCGTACTTGATCAATTGCGGTTTGTAGTCCCACGTTTCAAGCTGGCTCACCGCTCCAGCACAAAAAATCACCAACACGCGTTTCGCTTTGGCGGCGAAATGCGATGGCCGAGGCGCATACGGCTGCGATGCATCAATCACGGGCTGGGTGGCCAGCAACTGATCCGCACCCAACAAACTGGCGAGTGCCATGGAGCCGATCCCCGTCGTCGTATCACTGAGGAAACGACGTCGATTCGGCGAGAACGGGTTCAGTGTTATCGGATTTCTCATGGCAAAAACAGGAACTCATTCGAATTGAACAACACCCGACAAACTGTTTCTAAACCATGCACGCGTGCGATGTTCAGTGCATCGTCGAACTCGACTGCATCCGCATCGCGTCCGAGCGCCATGCGAAACGCTGTCGCCACTTGCTCCGACACATCATTGCCGACTCGCTCTCGCACGCGATTCGCCAACGCCTCGGACTCTTCGAACGTGAAGCGACTGTTGAAGAGGTTCAATGCTTGGATCGGTGTGGTCGATTGGCGTCGTCGAGCGGTACTCTGACCAGCGTCTGGACAATCGAACGCCCCGAATACGGCGTCACGCTCCATGCGAATCTTGTGCGAGTAGATCATTCGCCGGAGTCCGTCGCCCGTGAACGATTCGACTGGCGGGAAACCACTTAAACCACCGCGTGAGTCGAACAAGTCAAAGCCTGGGCCACCCACTACGAAACTCAAACGACCACTCACAGCGATCATGGCATCCCGAATCGTCTCCGCCTCCAAACGGCGCGACGTGAATCGCCATAGAGTTCTCGCATCCGCGTCCATAGCCTTCGCGACTGAATTGACTTGATTCGACTGGCCGTACGTTTTCGACAGCACAATCAAGCGGTGCATGTGCTTCAACGACCAACCCGAGCGGATGAACTCCTCCGCAAGCCAGTCGAGCAATTCGGGATGCGTTGGCCGTGCTCCGCTTCGACCAAAATCGCTTGAGGTTTCGACGAGTCCGACACCGAAATGCCCTTGCCAGATACGATTGACCATCACTCGTGCTGTCAATGGATTGTCCGCACTCGCGATCCAATCGGCAAGCGTTTTCCGACGTTCTTGCTCCGGAGCATCCATTGCAAGCGACACCTTTCCGAGTGCTGCGGGGACCGCTGGCGCGACTTCATCGAGTGGTTGTTCAGGATCGCCACGTGACAACAAAAACGTCGATTCGGGGTTCATGAACACACCGCCGAACACCTTCGCTGTCTCGGATGCCTTCACGAATCGCTTCTCAAATTCGCGCTTCTTTTCAAGCTGTTCCTTTACCTCCGCCAAATTCTCCGACTTGACGCCACGGAGATGCTGCATCGACTCCAGCGTCCCACCGGCTTGGAGCGTGTAGAGGGTCGGCAACCGATCGCTAAACTTGCCTTCGCGATCACGACTCCACACAACTTTGTTGATCAACGTCGGTTCGGAAAGTTCGAGTAAGACCCACCCTCGCCCGTTCTCATCCGACATCCAACTTTGGCTGTTGCCGACGACGCCGTCGTTGATGTGCTCCAACTTGTGTGCCGAGGACGTGCGGCTTCCCGACGCAGTCACTTTTGTACCATTGGATGCGAGAGCAACGTTGCGTGTTGAGTCGATGGCTGAGAATATCTCGAACTCGTCAATACAAGGTTCGATCAGCCCAAGTGACGGATGCAGATTCGCATCATGGATTGCAAATCGAATCCATTTTGCCTCGATTGGGTCGAACGATTCCTCATTCAACTTTGGATCCGTATCACGGCGCTTCGTATTTCCAAACAACGCCGTCAATGATTGCTCGAGCTTCTCTCGTTCGTTCGCAAGCCGATCGAGTTTTGCTTGTTCGGATGGTGTCCGTTTGGAACGTCGATTGCGTTCACCGTAGTGGACACCGCTAAAGAAGGCTTGGAGCGAATAATAATCACGCTGGGTTATCGCATCAAACTTGTGATCATGACACCGTGCACAACCGATACTTAGCCCCAAGAAGGCTTCGCCCGTGTTGATGATGATCTCCGCCAACGAGTCTTGGCGAGCGAGTCGCTTGGACTCGTCGTCTTTTCCAATTTGGCCTGGTAGTAATGCTGCGGCCGTCACGAGGAAGCCTGTCGCCGCATCGCGTCCGAATGCATCACCGGCCAACTGTTGTCGAACGAATTCGTCGTACGGCAAATCACTGTTGAACGCGTCAATCACGTAGTCGCGGTATGGCCAAGCGTTCGCTCGCGGCGTGTTGACTTCGAAACCATGCGTGTCGGCGTATCGGACAACATCTAACCAATGTTGAGCCCATCGTTCGCCGTAACGTGGAGAGCCAAGCAATTCATCGACGACACGTTCGCGAGCACCAGGCCGTTGGTCCGCGAGAAACGCATTCACGTCTTCTGGCGTTGGTGGCAATCCGATCAAGTCAAGATAGACACGACGTAGCCACGTGCGAGAATCGGCGTCATTGGCGAATCCAAGTCCCAACTCAACCAGTTTCTCGAGCACGTATTCGTCAATGGACGAGTGCGGACCGCTCGCGGGAGGTTTGAATGACCAGTGGTCCGTGCGATCTTCTATTTTGGCCTTGTCGACACCATTGGGCCATGCTGCACCCCGTGCAATCCACTGCTCCAGAATCTCTATTTCTGAGTCCGATAGACGTTTCCCACCGGGCGGCATGCGAGTGTCATCGTCCGTGCTCGTGATCAGTTCGAATAGCGGGCTGTCACTGGCATTGCCTGCGATAATGCTGGGACCGTAACCATCGCCTCCTTTGAACGCCTCCGACTTCACGTCCAATCGCAATCCGCTTTTCTGTTTCGTTTCACCGTGACACGAGACACAGTGCTTCTCGAAAATGGGTTGCACGTCTTGCACAAACTCAATCGAGTCCGCGAAGCCTTGGTTGTGGATGAGTACACCGCAAGTCACGACACCTAACCACGCAAGATTGACGATAGTCGTCCGAGCGTGCCGAGATATCCGTTGTCGGTGCGGCAATTTAAGAGAGGATCTCATGCACGACCTCGCCGTGAACGTTGGTGAGCCGACGTTGGATGCCGTTGTGATAATAGGTCAACTCGGTGTGATCGATTCCAAAGAGATGTAGCACCGTGGCGTGGAAGTCGTGCCACGGGATAGGTCGCTCCACGGCCTTCCAACCGATCTCGTCGGTATTGCCAAACGCAAAGCCTGGCTTGAGTCCCGCACCCGCCATCCAGCAACTGAAGCCATAGCGATTGTGATCTCGACCTGGGCCAACCTCGTTTTCCGCTGACTGGGCAAACGGTGTGCGTCCAAACTCGGTCGTGAACAGTACCAACGTGTCGTCCAGCATTCCACGTTGTTTCAAGTCTCGAAGCAGTGCAGCAACTGGCTGGTCAATTCGGCCTGCTTCGATTGTGTGATTCTCCTTCACGTTCTCGTGCGCATCCCAACTCGCTCGTGGGCTTCCAGCAACCGGGCCACCGGAAAACAGCTGTACAAATCGCACGCCTTGTTCCAATAGCCGACGACCGAGCAAGCAACGTCGTCCCATATCGCCTGTGGTTGCATCATCGACACCGTACTCAGCCAACGTTGCAGCGGACTCGTCCGCAAAACTGGCAACGCTTGGAATCGAGACCTGCATCTTGGCCGCAAGCTCATAGCTTTTCAGTCTCGCCAGAAGCGCAGTGTCATGGCCTGTTTGATCCACGTGCTCGCGATTGATCGCATTGATGAACTCTCGCGTTGCCACGTCCGCGTCGTGATTCAATTCTCGGGCTGGAAACAGATCACGAACGGCTTGCTCGCCACCACTGAGCACGACGCCCTCGTGATTCGATGGAAGAAACGAACTGCTCCACGTCGCCGTCCCCGTGTTGGGCGCACCTCGCTCGTCATTCATCACCACGTAAGCGGGCAATGACTCGTTCTCCAACCCCAAGCCGTAAGAGACCCAACTTCCCATGGATGGAAAACCTGTAAACTCGAAACCACTATTCGCGAGAAACAACGCCGGAGTGTGGTTCGCCGATTTTGACTCCATTGAACGCAACACCGTCAAATCGTCGGCAAGTTCCGCGATGCGTGGGAACATCTCCGACATCTTCAAGCCTGACTTCCCGCGAGGCTTGAACACCCAGTCCTCTTGTCGAAGTTGTCCCACCTTTCCAAAAAACAAGTCTGGCTTTTCGTCGGTTTGAAGCGATTTTCCATGGAACCGTTTCAGTTCTGGTTTGTAATCCAGCGAATCCACGTGGCTGAGCCCGCCGATCAAACAAATATGGATTGCCCGCTTGGCTCTCGGAACGATTCGAGTGGCCGCGTCACTGGCGAGCGAAGTTCTTGTCGGTGTTTGGCCTGAGGCCTCGCTCGACAACAGCGACGCGATCGCGGTGGCACCGAGACCGCTGAGTCCCCAATCGAATAGTCCACGACGAGTGAATAATGTTTCTTTTCTGAGCAACGCGTCGTTTGTGAACAATGCTTTTTGTCTGAACATTATTGGGCCGTCACAAATTCGTTGAAATTAAATAAACCTCGACACAGCGACGAAAGTCCGTGTTTCTCGACAAGCTTTTGCGAAAGCTCTCGCTCGGCTGGTGTCGGTTCACGTCCGATCGCGATTCGCCATGCCTGTGTGATCTGGTCGTTCAACTCATCACCACACTGTGTCATCAAACGAGCTGCGAAATGCTCTGCCATTCTCAATACAAACGCGTTGTTTAACAAACTCAACGCTTGCAGCGGCGTTGTCGTCACCGCGCGATTGGGGGCACTCGACGCAGGATCTGGGCAATCGAATGTATCCAACAACGAGCTGCGTCCTCCCCGTGGGCTGAATCGATACACAGTTCGTCTCCAGAACGCTTCGCCGTCCACGTCAATGGGTTCGTAATAAGTCGTCCCGCTATTGGAAACAATCGAGACATCTTTAAAGCCCGGGCCGCCTGTGTCGACGCCGAGTTTGCCACTCATGCTCAACATCGCATCACGAAGCGACTCCGCATCCAACCGCCGCGAATTTCCACGCCAAAGCAAACGATTCTCAACATCGATCGCTTCATTCGACGCTTCCTGGGCTGGTGGCAACGCAAACGACGCTTGGCGATAGACGTTTGACGTCACCATCAAACGATGCAACGGCTTCAAGTGATAGCCGTTCTCGCGGAATTGCCACGCAAGAAATTCGAGAAGCTCTGGATGCGTTGGACGTCCTCCGTTGAACCCGAGGTCGTTGGGCGTATCCACGATTCCGGCGCCGAAGTGATGATGCCAAAGTCGATTGACCATCACTCGAGTAAACAGCGGATTTTCGCGGCTCGTGATCCACTCCGCCAACTTGCGCCGGCGAAGTGACTCGGGCGCATCGGCATTGAGCTCGAAATCACTCGGCAAGCCGGAGACGGAGGCGATTGCGGCAGGCGTAACCAGGTCGCCGACGTTCTCGGGATCGCCACGCAACAGCACATTCGTTGTCGCGCCTTGTACGGCCGAGAGCGTGTAGACTTTGCGCGTCGAACTTGCAACATGCTCGTCACGCAACTTCGCCGTCTCAGCAACTTCGGCTTGCAACTTCGCTCGACGATCACGTTCGACCGGACTCAGTGCCTCGTTCATGTCGGACTCAGAGACAAAGTTTGTGGCCCCTGATGCGAGCGTCTCGACCTCGCTTGCCGATAACGCTCGGTCAAAAAATGCGGCTTGGTGAATCTTGCCTGACAAGAAACGATTTCCGCCTGGAGGTTGATGGCGAAGCCCAAACAGAATCTCCGTCTCTCCGGCCGCATAAGATTGAATCGGTGACTTGCGAACGGTTTTGCCGTAGATCACTCCATCCCGATAGGCTGTGATGTTTCCGTCTTCTGAGTAAACGACGACGAGATGAACCGCTCGGTCCACGGCTTCGGTTTCCGGTGTGCCTCCGAACGGTTCGTAGCGAGCGAAACTGCTGCTGCCGGACATCCAGTGCTTCGGGTCACGTTCGCCAAACACGATCGCGTCAAATGCGTCTCCGCCCACTTGCTCAATCGATATCGCTCCGCCACCGGTCTGATCGAGTGAATCGAGTTGTACAAGCACTTCGAGCGTTTTCGCTTGCACGTTTTTGGTTATCACCGGAGTTGAAGCGAACCCTTTTCCGTCGAGAACGAGCGCACCGTGTTTTACTTGAGCGCCATCAGTGGCGGTTGCGTGCAAGTGGCCGATGCTGTCGCTCAGATCACCCTCGAACTCCCATCTCGCAAACGGCTGAGGCGGTTCCGACCATTCGGCATGACCGCTCGAACGTGCCACGAGAACCCTGCTTCGAGCCTGGTGGTTCAAATCCGCGAGTGTGCTACGCAACGTCGCAAGTGTTGATTCAAAATCAATCAATCTTGCGGAGTCGCTTTCGGATCGCTCATTGCGTTCGCCGAATCCGAGGCCGGAGATGGCGGAGGCGAGCGTGTAGTATTCCTTTTGCGTGATCGGATCGAATTTATGGTTATGACAGCGAGCACAGTTGACGGTCATCCCCAGCAACGATTGGCCGACGATGGCGAGCACGTCTTCCAATTCATCCTGGCGCGCGAGATCCTTCATTCGCTTGCTTCCGCCGACGACGGTGTTGTGAACACCCGAAACCCAGAAACCCGTCGCAGCGGCGCCGTCGATACCACCCACGATGATGTCACCGATCAACTGCATTCGAACGAATTCATCGTATGGCATATCCGCATTGAACGCGTTGATGACCCAGTCGCGATATGGCCATGCACTCTCGCGAGGAAAGTTGCGTTCAAACCCATCGCTCTCGCCGAATCGAACCACGTCCAACCAATGCCGCGCCCAACGCTCGCCGTAATGCTTGGACGCGAGCAAGTCATCGACGACCTGTTCATACACAATGTCTGAGGGGTCGGCCGTAAAGGCATCAATGGTTGCTGGCGAGGGTGGCAAACCAACCAAATCGAAATACAGTCGACGGATGAGGGTTCTTGGATCCGCTTGGGGCGACGCCGTTAACCCCGTCTCGGCCAGACGCTCGGTCACAAAGGCGTCAATTGGATTTCGCGAATCCCCGACACTCATTGGCGGACGCGTTTCGCGAAGCGGTTGAAGCGACCACCAATCCCGACCAGCTCGAGTCGACGTCGTGAACGCAAATGGATCAATCGGAGAGGTCCCCCAGACCGCACCATCGTCGATCCATTGCTTCAAAATATTTTTATCTGAATCAGCCAATGGATGCTTGGGCGGCATTTCATCATCACGGACGCGCTCCCACATTCGACTTGTGACCAACTCGTCGAGCCCAGCACTGACGAGCGACAATTCGCCTTCGGGTTCGTCGCCAGAGTGGCACTCGATACAGTACGACACGAAAATCGGCGCAACGTGTCGATCAAAATTGATTTCCGCAGCCTGGCCCGACACCACAAACAGCGAGGTTACCAACAGCGTCGTGAGAATTACCATCGTTGCGATACTCATCCCAATCTCACGTCGTAAACGAGTGAGCAAGAAGCACGACATGGGGCAGGGATGGTTCACGGAGAGCACACCGATTCGATCGCGTAGGTGGGATGTCCCAGTATAATCGATCTGGGTGCACCAGTGGTCCGAATCCGAGACTTCCTGTTTGTGCAGTCTGTATTTCTAGAAAAGCTCAGTACAGACGTATCGGCTCGATCCGCTGGCGCCAACCGGCTTGATCCCAATCGAGTGATCTCAAAGCGTCTGGCCAGGATGATGTGCCTCGGCAACTGTCGACTTCGCTTCGCAATCGAGAGCTCCCGAACAGAATATCGATCGGTGGCTTGATGTACTCGTACTCGTATGGCGGATCAAGCCAACGAAACTCTTGCGGGTAGAGCGAAGCTGCGGAGGCGATCAACGCCACTGTGATTTCGACAGAGCGGACTTGCTTGGCGTCCGTGACCTGGATGTCCAATCCGCTGCAACTCTCACCGACGAACTTGTCGAATGTCGGTTTGAACCGAGTCGGCAAAAAACGCACGTGCTTGAGGTTGGCCCGCTCGAGGTCTTTTGCCCACCGCTCCCCATCGATGAACGGAGCACCGACAATTTCGAATGGACGCGTCGTGCCGCGTCCTTCGGACAAGTTACAACCCTCGAGCAGCACTTGTCCGGGATACAGGTCCACCGTCGACAACGTCGGCATGTTCGGTGATGGCCAAAGCCAGTGGCGTCCGGTCGCATCAAATCGCATGGCTCGCGACCAACCCGTCATGGGGACGCATTGCAAGTCAACGTCGATCGCCAGTTCTCGAACGAACAGTCGAGCTAGCTCTGCCATCGTTAATCCATGGCGAAGCGGAATCTCGGCACCTCCGACAAAGCTGAGGTATTCGGGATCCAGCATTGGACTTTCGAACACCTCGCCACCGAGCGGGTTGGGCCGATCAAGCACAACGAGCGGCTTGCTATGCGCCGCACAGGCGCGAAGACATTCGAGTAGCGTCCAAGCAAACGTGTAAACGCGAGTTCCAACGTCCTGCAGATCGACGACGAGACAATCCACAAGCTCCATCATCTCCGTCGTCGGCTGACGCGTTTCGCAATAGAGGCTGAAGACCGGAACATCGAGGTGATCCAAGCATGCATGGGTCGACTCGATCATATTCGCTTGCTGTTCGCCCCAAATACCATGTTGAGGCGAGAACACCGCCTTCAATTGTTGAGGGAACGCCGTTGCGATACGGTCGCACGCCAAGACGAGGTCGCTGTCCACCGACGCTTGGTTCATCAACAATCCCAAACGGGCGCCACGAAACGCAGCCGGAGGTTTGCCGATACAGTTCTCAAGTCCCAAGCGAATCATTGGTTGCACTGGTTATTAATTGCAATGGTCGTTAGTTGGACAGCGCCAAGTTCGACTTTTCGTTTAACAGTCAGCCGAAGGCGTACTCGTAACGATGCGCTCGTACGCCTTCGGCTGACGGTTAAACGAAGTTGGCTTTGTCCAGTTAGTTAAATTGGTTATTAGTTGCATTGGCTCGTACTATTCGTAAAGCAGGTAGGGTTGACGCTTCGATCGAAACTCGGACACATCGTCCATCGATCTTGCCAACGTGGACTCGATGCTTGCTCCGCTCACGATACTCTCGTAAACAGCACTGTTGCAAAGTAAGCGATCGAGGTTTTTTGTTTCCCAGTCATCAGGATAAAGGTGACGAAGACACGTTGCGATCTCGAGTCCCACGCGAACGGGCTCGAGCGCCGATCGATCGGTCAGCACGATGTTGATGCCACCGCACGCTTTGTCCTTGAATTGGCTCGCGTTCGGAGTGAACTCGATCGGCACAAAGCGGACGCCTGGGATGTGTCTCGCATTCAACATCCGCGACAAGTCTTGGCCGTTGATCCAAGGCGCACCGAGAACTTCAAACGGAGTATCCGTTCCTCGACCAACAGAAACATTGGTCGTTTCGAGCAAACCCACGCCGGGGTACAGAAACGCTTGCGTCAAGCATCGCATGTTGGGCGACGGATTGATCCAAGTTAGTCCCGTCGCGTCCCAAACATCTTGACGTCGCCAGCCTTCGCAACAGACGACGTCGAGGTCAATGTCGAGTTTGCGTTCGGACTTGAGAAGCTGTGCGATTTCCCCGATCGTCATGCCGTGTCGAACGGGTAAACGGTGATATCCGACGAACGACTCCTTTCCTGGATCGAGCATGGGGCCGGTGACAACAAGCCCACCAAGCGGGTTCGGACGATCCAGCACCACGAAACGCTTCTTGGCTGCTGCTGCGGCCTCCATCGCTTCGCCCATCGTTGAAATATAAGTGTAAAACCGCGCACCGATGTCTTGAATATCAAACACAAGCGTATCGACTTCCGCCAACATTTCTGGTGTTGGTCGGCGGGTCTCGCCATAGAGGCTGAACACTTGGATCCCAGTCTTCGCGTCCTCTGAGTCACCAATTTTGGACACGTCGAGCTTTCCTTCAAAACCATGTTCCGGACTGAAGAGCGCCGCCAAGGTCACGGCGGGAGCGGACTTGAGGATCTCGGCCGTCGATCGACCGTCCATGCTGCGACCAGTGTGATTCGTAATCAAACCCACACGTTGATTGGCGAGTGACCGAAAGTTTTGGGATTCGAGAACGTCGATGCCTGCTTGGACTTCGCGGGCAACCGACAGAGTGTCGCCAACGATGGAACTCGCAACGACGTTAAGGATTTGTCCGGCCAGTTGATTGACACTACCTTTGCCGCTTGGATGCACGCGATTGCTCAAGAAGATAAAGAACAAGTCGAGTTCCGGATCGATCCAGAGCACCGTCCCAGTGAACCCGCCGTGTCCGAACGCACTCGGGGAAAGCAAGTCGCCGCGGTTGCTTGAATAGGGACTTTGTTTGTCCCAACCTAGTCCGCGTGAGCCTCGCGAGACGCGATAGGCAGACGTCATTTTTCGCACGGTTGCTGGCGAAAGAATTCGAACCCGCTGGTCGCCTTGCTTGACTTTGTCACCCTGAATTTCGCCACGTTGAATTTCGCGATGTTGACTTTCGCCCTCTTCTAGCATCATTTGGGCATAGATCGCTAGGTCTTGCGCCGTCGAAAACAGCCCTGCGTGACCGGCGACCCCGCCGAGCTCAAACGCTCGCGGGTCGTGCACTTCTCCGCGCATCCATTGCTCACCTCGTTTCTCTGTTGGTGCGGTGCGTTGTTTGAGTTCCTCGCGAGGGTTGTAGCCCGACTCGCTCATGCCAAGCGGGGTAAAGATGTTCTCTTGTGAGTACTCGTCAACGTTCTTTCCAGAAACTTTTTCGATGACTTTGGCGAGGACAATGAAATTCACGTCCGAGTACTTGAACTCTTGGCCAACCGGTGCGACCAACTTCAAGTCACAAATGCGTTTCCATGCCAACTCAGGTCCATCGAGATAGTCCGCCAACGCGTTGTCGGGAATCAATCCGCTCTGGTGAACGAGCATGTCTTGAATGGTGATTTCATCTTTCCCATACGGCGCGAACTCGGGAAAAAAATCAATCACTTTGCTCCCCAACTGAAGGTGTCCGTCTTCGACGAGCTTCATCACGCTTGTCGCCGTTGCAACGGGTTTGGTGATGGATGCCATGTCAAAAACAGTTTCCGTCGTCATCGGTTGCGGGTCATCACCAACTTGCCGATTGCCAAACGCTTCGAGATACACAATCTTGCCGCGATGGCCGACACAGACCACAGCTCCGGGCATTTTGCCGTCTTGAATTCCGTCAAGCACAAGTTGCTCGATCCCCTTGAGTCGCTCCGTGTCCATGCCTGCGGAATCGGGCGTGCCGATCGGAAGTCGCTCTGCAGACAAATTCGTTTGCAACACTAACATGACTTGCAACACCAGCACGACGTGCAATGCAAACGCACCAGCCAAGGCATTGAAGCCCATTCTCTTCATCATGTTGTCTCTCCAGAAGCCAATGAACTTGATGCGGCAGCGAACGCACAGCCCGCCATCCACGTGACACTCGAACCGATCAATGCAAACCATGGCCACGCAACACGCACGCCGGACTCCAGGCCAGGTGATTGTGTGAGCCCAGGTAGCACGAAATGCACAAACAAGAGTACGCCCAAACCACATGCTGCTCCACCCAATGCATGCGTGCTTCTCACGTTCTTCGTCAGCACGCCAAGCAGAAACAGCCCCAGCAACAATCCTGCTGAATACCCAGCGATCGTTAGCGCGTTGCTGACCACGGACGCGTCAAACGACACGGCCCAGATACCAATTGCGACTTGCACACTACCGAACGCCAACGATAGCCGCCGCGTGAACGACAACAGTTTCGCTGGCGACGGCTCCGTCGTCTTGAGGGGCAAATAGAAATCGTTCAAGACCGCCGAAGCTGACGCATTGAGAGAACTGGAAAGCGTCGACATTGCCGCTGCAAGTATGGCGGCGAGCATCAAGCCCACCAGACCTGTGTTTTGCGGGAACGAGTTCACAATGAAGTACGCGTACACCTCGTCGGTCTTTTCGAATGCGACTGTTGGATCTTGCGAATAAAAACAATCGAGCTGCACACCGATGAACAGAAACAGTACGAATTGGATCAGCACAACCACCGCACTGAGGATGATCGCGCGCCCGGCATCCCGTTGGCTGCGCGCACTCAGATAACGCTGCACCATCATTTGGTCCGTGCCGTGCGTACCAAGCGTTAACACCGCGCCGCCTACCAAACCGGCATAGAAGCTGTACGGTTCCGTGACAAGCCACAGGCCGAGTGAACGCGAGTCACCGCTTGGCGGAGCAAACTGCAACACGGTCAACTTGTCGTGCTGATTCGCGAACTCCCAAAACGTCGACCATCCGCCTGGGATTTGGTTCGCAATCACGAACACGGTTGCGACACCGCCGAGCATATAAATCACGAATTGGATACAGTCATTCCAAACAACACTCTTCATCCCGCCAAAGTAAGTGTAGAGCATCGTCAGCGCCCCGATCGCCACAGCGCTGACGGCAAAGTCCCAGCCCACGAGTTTTTGGAGTACGACCGCCGCGAGGAAAAGCCGCAGTCCGTCACCAAGATTACGAGTGACCAGGAACATCAACGAAGCCGCCATCTTCACTGAGCCGCTGAACCGTTTGTCGAGCACTTCATAGGCACTGAATAACTTGCCTTGGAAAAAAAGTGGCAGCAACAATCGGACGACAATCGCTCGCCCGACCAAGTACCCCAGCGCGATTTGCAAAAACCGCATGCCGACTGGGCCGTAGCCAGTCCCAGGGACGCTGAGCACCGTCGCAGTACTGGTCTCCGTCGCGACAATCGAACCGAGGATCGCCCACCAAGGTAGATTTCGGTTACCCACCAGGAACGCTTCCACCGAATCGTTTTTACCGCTCAGCCGCAATCCGATGGCGATCGATGCCGCAACCGAAAGCACCAAAACGATGGCATCGATTGCACCAATGGATAGCGGCATAGGAATTCCGGATCGTCATAACGTCATTTGAAGTGTTGTCGTAGAACCAGGGACTATAACATACTCTCGAGCTGTTCTGGTTCGTGATCCCGGCCGCTTAAACTTTTAGGACTGTGTGAACTTGATGGGCGAACTTACGACGGAAACTCGCAATCAGAAATCGACGCACCTGGATTCGCTCACGGCACTCGAAATTGTCGAGCTGATGAACGCCGAAGACGAATTGCTTGCCGCGGCGATTGGTACGCAAAAGCTTTCGATCGCAACGGCGATTGACGCGATCGTCGCGAGCTTTCGAGCTGACGCAAGACTGTTTTACATCGGTGCTGGCACTTCAGGGCGGTTGGGCGTGCTGGACGCATCGGAGTGTCCACCGACGTTCAATACGCCTGCCGAAATGGTCGTCGGGATCATCGCTGGCGGCGACGGTGCGTTACGCCGCGCGATCGAGGGTGCTGAGGATTCGTGGACCCAGGCCGCTGAAGATCTCGCGAAACACGACTTTTCTTCCACTGATACGCTCGTGGGGATCGCATCGAGCGGTGGCACACCGTACGTCCTCGGTGGACTGGATTACGCTCGCCAGTGTCGAGCCGTCACGGTGGGTGTGACCTGCAATGCGAATTCGACGCTGCACAGCCACGCGGATATCGTCATTGCACCTGTCGTTGGTCCCGAAGTGCTGAGTGGCTCGACTCGACTCAAGGCGGGTACCGCAACCAAAATGGTGCTGAATATGTTGACCACCGGTGCCATGGTTCGAATCGGGAAGACCTACGGTAATCTCATGGTCGACCTTCGAGCATCCAACACGAAGCTGCGTCGTCGCAGCATCCGCATTGTCGGTGAAGTGACTGGGCTCGCCGACGAAGCTTCGGAACTGATTCTCGCCCAATGCGATGGCGAAGTGAAAACCGCAATTGTGTCCTATCTTTGTTCCATCGACGCCGAAGCAGCTCGCGAACGTTTATGCCGTGCCGATGGACGACTGCGTGAGGCACTGAGCAATGCATAGACAATTCGTATTCGGTGTCGACGCAGGTGGCACTAAGACAAAGGTCATCCTCGGCGAAGTCGTCGATGGGACGCTCCGCACAGTCGGGGAGGCTTTGGGAGCTCCCGGTAACCCACGCTCCGTCGGCTTCGACGTCGCACTCCAAACGATCCGCGACACGATTCGACACGCTTACGCAATCGCGGGTGTTGAATTCGAAACGGCTGAATCTGCATGCTTGAGTGTGGCTGGCGTGGGGAGACCCGACGAATGCCAACGCATCCTCTCTTGGTGCGTCCAAAATGGGATAGCGACAAAGGCCGCGATTGTCGGCGATGCCGAGTGCTTGTTGGCCGCCGTAGCACATGATGCGAGTGGAATCGCACTGATTGCTGGCACCGGCTCCATGGCATGGGGAAGAAACGTTGCTGGCGAATCCGCGCGGGCTGGCGGTTGTGGTTATTTGTTTGACGACGAAGGCAGTGGATTTTGGATTGCGGCAAAAGCATTGCGACTTGTTTGCAGCTCCGCAGATGCTCGAAGAACGTCGACCACTCTCGTTTCCGCCGTGCTGGATCACGTCCGACTCTCCTCTCCCCAAGAGCTCATCGGATGGTGTTATGAGGCGACCGATCCAAAGAGCCAAATTGCCTCGCTTGCTCCAATCGTGTTCGAGCAATACGCTCGCGACCCAATGTCGCAAGAGATCGTGAACTCCGGTGCCATCGCACTCGGTGGACTGGTCGCCGCAGTCGCACGGGAATTGAATTTTTCAAAGCAAGACTTCACGCTTGTCTGCGCAGGCAGCTTGCTATTGAAACAACCGCTCTATCTTGGACTGATGGAAGCAGAGCTTAAACGCCAGAACGTTTTGCCTCGCGAGATTGATTGTGTTGATGATCCAGCGATCGGTGCTTTGAAGATTGCCTGGCAAAATCTGTAAGCCAGCTCTTTCGGTCGCAAGGATTCGGACGCCATCCTTGATGGTGGTCGGAGTGACATTCGATCCGCGTCCGCAGACCACGCACGACCATCGATCATCCGTGGCAGCGATTCAGGGACGCACAGGTGAGCTTGCACTTGATTCAGCCAACAATCATCACAGCTCTCCTCATTTTTCTGAAACGTCAGTGATTCCCCAACGCAAATGCCGCACACTGAACTCATCAGTGTCACCCCTATTATCGCGGCTTGTCAGCGGTTTGGGAGAAGCGAGGCGTCGTCGGCGTGGACCGCAGTTGTCGCATCGCGAATCGAGCGAACCGGATGGTATTTCAAATCGTCAGTGGTCGTCAGGTCTGGCGAGGCAAGTCGATTGACAGCGAATCGATCTTGTACAAGCTACGTGAATTCCACCGAACGCACGCGACACCGATTGAGCAAACGGTG
>JBGSNA010000326.1:0-19225 GCA_041739875.1 Pirellulaceae bacterium | reverse complement strand
TCCCGAAACCTGAAACCTGATTCCTCACCTATGTCCCTCGCCATTTCCAACGGACTGGACAACACCGTCGAACGCCCCGGCGAGCGAGCCTCGCTGGTCCTTGGTGGTTCAACGTACAGCTCGGTTACCGAAGCGGTATGTCGGATTGCTGAGCAGCCACCCAGCCGTGCCTGGATCATTGGGTTCTTGATCTCAGTGACGTTGGCCAGTTGGCTTGGGATTTGTATTGGTTGGTTGTTCTATACCGGGGTCGGTGTTTGGGGTAATCGTTCGCCAGTGTTCTGGGGTTGGCCGATTGTAAACTTCGTGTTCTGGGTTGGTATTGGTCACGCCGGTACGCTCATCAGCGCGATTTTGTATCTGTTTCGTCAAGACTGGCGAACCAGTATCAACCGTGCGGCGGAGGCGATGACAATTTTCGCCGTTGTTTGTGCAGGCACGTTCCCTGGTATTCACGTGGGACGCGCCTGGTTGGCGTTCTGGTTGGCGCCGTATCCGAGTTTAAATCTTTGGATGTGGCCTCAATTCCGTTCGCCGCTGTTGTGGGACGTGTTCGCCGTGAGCACATACGGAACGGTTTCATTACTGTTCTGGTACATGGGTATGGTGCCTGACTTGGCAACATTCCGTGACCGCAGCAAGAACAAGTGGCGTCGGATGGCTTACGGCATTCTCGCGCTTGGATGGAGTGGTTCGGCGCGGCACTGGATGCGTTACGAAAAGGCTTACGCGTTGCTCGCGGCGTTCGCTGCACCGCTGGTTTTGTCGGTGCACACGATCGTTTCGTTCGACTTTGCCGTCTCGCAAGTGCCCGGTTGGCACACGACGATCTTCCCGCCGTACTTTGTTGCGGGGGCGATTTTCAGCGGTTTTGCGATGGTGTTGACGTTGATGATTCCGGCTCGAACGATTTTTTCACTCGAGAAGTTGATCACGATTCGGCACTTGGAAAATATGTGTAAGGTGATTCTTGCGACCGGTTCGATCGTGGGTCTTGCTTACGGAACGGAGTTCTTTATTGCTTGGTATGGCCAGGTGCCAGAGGAGCAGTTCGCATTTACGAATCGCGCGTTTGGTCCGTATTGGTGGGCTTATTGGACGATGGTGACATGCAACGTCATCAGCCCGCAGTTGTTCTGGGTCAAGAAATTCCGCACGACGCCTTGGATCATCGTGGTGATCTCGATTTTCGTGAATATCGGTATGTGGTTCGAGCGGTTTGTGATCGTGATTACGAGTTTGTCTCGTGACTATTTGCCGAGTGCTTGGGGTTATTTCGAGCCAACTTGGGTTGACTGGTCCATGCTGATTGGTTCATTCGGATTGTTCTTTACGTTGTTCTTGTTGTTCTGTCGTCTGATGCCAGTCATCAACATGGCGGAAGTCAAGGCAACGTTAGCACAAGAAATTCACATGTCGCATCAAGACGACCACCACTAAAGATGGAAACGTCGCTGACGCGGTCAGTGACACAGAACAAAACTTGCTGACGCCGTCAGCAAGATGAACGACTTGCATCGGTTTTGACAAAAACGCAGATACGATGACCGAAGAAAAGACAAACAATCGAGTGCACGGAATCGTTGCTGAGTACACCTCAGTGGACTCGCTGCTGAAGGCATCGCGACGAATCCGCGATGCCGGTTACAAAAAGATAGACGCATTCACGCCGTTTCCCGTACACGGGATCGACGAGGCGCTGGGTATTAAGCCGACGGTATTGCCGTGGATCGCGCTTGCCGGTGGGCTCATCGGAACTTGCACTGCACTGGTGATGCAGATCTGGATGAACTCGATCGATTATCCATACATCATCTCGGGCAAGCCATTCATCTCGTTACCAGCATTCATGCCGGTTGCGTTTGAGTTAACGGTTTTGTTTGCGTCGTTTGGCGCGTTCTTCGGAATGTGGGCGCTCAACGGGTTGCCTCGTTTCAGCAATCCAATGTTTACCGACCCACGTTTTGACCGCGTGACAGACGACCGGTTCTTTTTGTACATCGATGCCAAAGACGATCGATTTGATTCTGCGGGTGTCCAGAAATTACTCGGTGAAACAGGCACGGAGTACATCAACTCGGTTTACGAGGACGACACGCCGACAAAGATTCCAAAGTTTATCGTGATCGGGCTTGGCGTGTTGATGGCTTTGTCGATCATCCCGGCGCTGGTTGTTGCCAAGATGCGGGTGACCAAGAGCAGTTCCCCCCGCTTTCACATATTCTATGACATGGACTTCTCGCCAGCGAAGGACATGCAACAAACCACGACGTTGTTCGCTGATGGACGTGCCATGCGTCCGGATGTGATTGGTACCGTGGCGCGAGGGCAAATGAACCAAGACCTGGATTTCATGACTGGAATCGATGTTGAAGCCCTTTCGCGAATGGACATGCCGCGAGCACAGCGTTTAGCACGTGCGTATTCACCGTCGGCTTTGGCGATGGATGATCCGGTCGCAGACGTGCCTGCTGCTGAGGTGCCTGCGAAGCCAGCAGACGAACCAATTGCGGAGAAGCCCGCTAAGGCAGGAAAGAAGGGCAAGAAAAAGACTGCTGAGGATCAGCCTGTCGCTGAAGATAAGCCCAGTGAGCCCAAGAAAGAAGATCCAGTTGTTGATGAGAAACCGGCCGAGCCAGCACCTGCAGAGAAGATGACGGAGGCTTCCAAGCCTGCGGAAGAATCTGCGACGGCAGTTGAGCATGGTGATTCCGCTGCGGTTGCCCCAGCACCAGCTGATGCTGGTGTCGCAGTGGATACAACGCCTTGGTTGACGGAGAATCCACTTGCGATTTCGGCTGAGGTTCTGTCGAAGGGGCAAGAGCAGTTCGATATTTACTGTGCTGTTTGCCATGGTGCCAATGGTGCTGGGAATGGTTTGGTGAACCAACGAGCCCAGAAGATTCTGGCAACGACATGGAACCCGCCGTCCTCGCTGCACGACGAAGCCATCTCAAGCGGGAAATATCCCGAAGGCAAGTTGTTCAGCACGATTACCAACGGTATCCGCAAGATGCCTGGTTATGGATCGCAAATTAAGGTTCAAGACCGCTGGGCGATTGTGGCGTACGTGCGTGCGTTGCAACAAAGCCAGAAAGCGTCCATTGACTTAGTCCCCGAAGACCAGCGTCAGCGAATTGAATTGCTCAAGAAGGACGTCGACAAAGTGCTAGCTGAGCAAGCGGAAGCTGAGAAGCAGCGCGCGGCTGAGGCGAATAAATCAGCGTCGACCCCATGATTCCGGTTCGTTTGAATCGCGATTAGAAATACTTAAAACTGTTAACTGCTTAACTGCCAAATTAAAACATGTCCGACCACTCACCCAAGATCAAACCGGCTGACGACCCGGCTTTCAAGCTTCCTGAATCATTGGGTGCGCTGAGTGTTCCACTTTGCATTGGTGGGATCGCGGCGCTCGTGATCGGCTGGATGCTTGGTTGGTTCGCCGTCGACGCCCGTTTCGGCATGTCCGCGTACCTAACGGCATTCACTTATTGCTTGACGATCGCATTGGGGTCAATGTTTTTTGTCATCATCCAGCACTTGGTTCGAGCCGGATGGAGTGTTGTCGTTCGCCGGATTGGCGAGCTATTGATGATGATGGTGTTGCCTCTCGCTGTGCTGTTCCTGCCAATCTTAGTTGCTGTTTGGGTAGGTGGCGGTACTCTCTATGAGTGGACGAACGATAATTTTGTGGAGGAGACTGGGTATAGTGCCAAGGCTTGGGCGAACAAGCTTGGATATCTGAACCCAGGATTCTTTACGCTGCGAGCCATCTTTTATTTAGCTGTTTGGGTTGGTTTGGCGCTGTACTACTTCAAAGGAAGCAGCCTTCAAGATGAGACCGGCGAGATCTCGATTACCGAGCGTTTGCAAGCTCGTTCGGGACCGGCGTTGATCCTGCTCTCGTTGACAACTTCGTTTGCAATGTTTGACTGGGTGATGAGCTTGGCTCCGACTTGGTTCTCGACGATGTTCGGGGTGTACCTGTTCGCTGGTGGAATGCTGTCGACGCATTGTGCGATCGCAGTTGGCAGTTACGTGCTCCAGAGTCGTGGTGCGTTGCGTGACGAAATCACGGTTGAGCATTATCACGACCTTGGAAAGTTCATTTTCGGATTTACTTTCTTTTGGACATACATCGCGTTCAGTCAGTTCATGCTGATTTGGTACGCGAACATGCCAGAAGAAACTGAGTGGTTCTTCCATCGCCAGGAAGGTGTTTGGATGTGGGTCTCTTTATCGCTAGTGTTTTTCCACTGGATGTTGCCGTTCGCCGGTACGATGAGTCGGCACGTTCGACGTCGGCCCATGCTTGTGGCGCTGTGGGGTTGCTATTTGCTTGTGATGCACTTTGTTGACATTTATTGGATCATCATGCCTGAGGCCGAGCAGGGCATGGGCGGTGTGACTGGCGTGATTGCGAGTCTATTGTGCGTTATTGGAATGAGCTGTTTGATGCTCGGGTTGGTCTTGAGTAAAGCGAGCCAAACCGGCGTTGTTGCTGCTCGTGACCCGCGACTTCTCGAATCATTGCGGTTCCACCAGATCTAGTGGATCTGTTGAGATAGTTAGTTGGTCTGATTTGATCCAATTGATCGGATTCAGACAAAAAACGAAGAAATTGACACGATTTTAAAACGACGACCATTTCCGGAATTTGACTCGATGGCCCAGTACGACGACCTTAATTCGACGAAAATCAGCACGGTCGGAGTTATTTCGGTCGTGGTCGTAGCGGTCACTGCTCTAGCGGTGCAAGTGATTTTCTATGCGTTGGCTGATTGGCAAGATACCGCCAAGAGTGCGCAGAGCGATTATCGCCGGGAGAATATGGCGTTGATGGAGCAGAAAGAGCAGATCTCTGCCTATGGCGTTGACCCGCTGACCGGAAATATCACCATTCCGATTCAAGAAGCGATGGAAATGTTTGTAAACGAAAACCAAAACAAGAAGACGGATGCCACAGACCAAGCGAAGCACGACGAGACTTAGTCCAGGCCATTCAGTCGTCCTCCGACTGGTTGCTGGGTTAGCGATCGGACTTTTCCAAATCAGCTTGTTCCCGAGCGGAGGTGCGTTCGTTGGTTCGTTGCAAGCGCAAGGATTGCAAGATGGCGCCGATGTTGAGTTGAATGACGAGTCGCCGAAGGAAGTCGAAGACGTCACCGTGGTACAGAACCTCGGGGGGAAGATACCTCTGAATTTGCCACTCAAGGATTGGATGGGACGTGACGTCAAAACAGCACGCTATTTCGATGGAAAAAAACCGACAATCGTTACGCTGAACTACAGCGATTGCCCGGTGCTTTGCAGTGTCCAATTGAATCAGTTGACGGAGTCGCTGAGGGCGTTGGATTTGGAATTGGGTAAGGATTTTCGGATCCTGACAGTGAGTATCAATGCGAAGGAGTCGACTGAGCGAGTCCGCGAAACACGAGAGAAGTACGTGGGCCAGCTAGAAACCGCATTTCGTGGCGAAGAGGGGTGGGCGTTTTGTACGGCACCCCAGTCGACGATTAATACACTCGCCGAAACGCTCGGCTTTAAATACACGTTGGATAAGTTAACCGGCCAGTACTACCACCCCGCGATGTTGGCGTTTGTTTCGCCTGATGGCGTGATCACGCGGTATTCGCTCGATGTGGCGTTCCCTCCGGACCAAATGCGATTGTCGATCCTTGAGTCGGGTGAAGGAAAAGTTGGATCGCCTGTTGATTTGTTCATTTTGCGATGTTTTAGCTACGATCCAGATCGAAACAGCTACGTGCTTGGAGCATGGCGACTGATGCGATTTGGGGGTGCAGCGACGATAGGTTTGATGTTGGCGGTATTGGCACCGTATTGGATTGGACGCAAACGAGCGCCGAACACGGTGGCGGATTTGGAAACTGCTCCAGGTGTGGAGAAATGACGCACTTAGTTTGCGTTGACATTGCCAGCAGATAGCGGACATTAGTTAGACGGGTTTCGATGCAAACCCAGGTGGAAAGATTATGAACCCCAATTTTTACGAATCCATGTTGCCAGCCGTTCCGACTCAGTTCTCGTTCCTTGCCGACGTGAACGATGGATTTTGGTTTCCGAAGCAAGCGTCGTCTTTCGCTGCGGATGCAGACTGGGTCTACATGATGATCATGTGGATTTGCGTTTTGTTTTTTGTGCCGATGGTGTTTTGCATGGTTTACTTCCCGTGGAAGTACCTCAAGCCCAAGGGCCAGAAAGCGGAAAGCAACGTCTCGCACAATACTCCGCTCGAATTGGCGTGGTCGATATTGCCGTCGTTCTTGCTGGTTTGGATGTTCCTGCAAGGAACATGGTCGTTCCTTGACATTCGAACGCCGCCGGACGGCGCCTATGACATTGGCGTTCAAGCGTTCAAGTGGGGTTGGACATTCGATTATGGCAACGGCACGTTCCATCCTGAATTGCACGTCGTTAATGGTGAGCCGACCAAGATCTCGATGCGAAGTTCGGACGTAATCCACAGCCTCTATGTGCCAGCTTTTCGAGCCAAAAAGGACGTTGTGCCCGGTCGGTACAATTTCTTGTGGTTCCAACCGTCAGTCCCTAGCGAAAAAGTCGGCGAAACGGAACTGACCGCCGCGAAAGCTGCATTTGAGAAACAGGGTGGTGGGAAATGGGACTACGAAACAAACCAGTTCACACCCGACGGTTTCCGTTTCTACGATTTGTACTGTGCCGAGTATTGCGGCAAAGACCACTCGAGAATGCAAACGGTGGTCGTCGTTCATGAAACACAGGCTGAGCTTGACGCTTGGATTAAGCAGTACAGTGCTCGCGATGCAAGTGAAGCTCCGTCAGTTTATGGCGAGAAGTTGTACAACCGCAGAGGTTGTGCATCGTGTCACTCGCTCGATGGAAGCAAGCGAGTGGGGCCATCGTTCCAAGGGATTTATGATCGCAAGCATGAGTTCGCAGACGGCACTTCATCCGATGCGGATGCGAATTATATTCGTGAGTCGATTCTGGTGCCCAAGGCAAAAATCGTAGCCGGTTATGCTCCCGTCATGCCAAGCTATAAAGGGCAATTGAGCGACGACGACATCGCATCGATCATTGCCTACTTGGAAACGCTCTCGACCAATAAGACTAGTTCCGAAAGTGCACCCGCTGAAACCACTTCCACGAACTGAACCGCATCACGCTTCCGCGTTTTGCTGTGACTGATTCAACTTAAATTAAAAATCAATTGTATTAACTCAAGGACACGAAACTTATGTCCGCCGGATCAATACCCGCTGGCAGGGTCGTTCGCGACCCAGGATTTCCGACTGAACGGGAAAACTACCTGACGACATCCAAGGGTGCTTTCAGCTGGATGTTCACGCTCGATCACAAGCGTATCGGGATCATGTATTTGGTCGGTGTCAGCTCGGCGTTTCTCGTAGCCGGGTTACTCGCTCTCGCCATTCGTTTGCACCTGATGGCTCCAGGCGGATGGTTGTTTAACCGTCCGTTGTTTACGTCGTTGACGGGAAAGGACCCGAATGACATCTATAACCAAGTGTTCACGCTTCACGGCGCGATCATGGTGTTCGTGTTCATTATTCCGAGTATCCCTGCTGCATTAGGGAACTTTCTTGTTCCAGTGATGCTAGGTGCGAAAGACGTTGCGTTCCCACGTTTGAATCTGTCGAGTTTTTATCTTTGGGTTTTCGGAGCGTTGTTTTTCATCAGTGCTTTGTTTGCCAGCGGACTTGATACGGGATGGACGTTCTATACGCCGTACAGCACGACGACGGACTCGTCAGTGATTCTGGCGACCTTGGGAGCATTTATCCTTGGCTTCAGCTCCATTTTCACGGGTTTGAATTTCATCGTCACGATCAACACGATGCGTCCACCAGGGATGACTTGGTTCAAGATGCCTTTGTTCTTGTGGGCGACGTACTCGACGAGCATCATCCAAGTTTTGGCAACGCCTGTGCTTGGAATTACGCTTTTGCTTCTGATTGCGGAACGAACAATGCACATCGGGATTTTTGATCCTGAGTTCAATGGTGACCCGGTAACGTACCAGCACTTCTTTTGGTTCTACAGCCATCCAGCTGTATATATCATGATTTTGCCAGCGTTCGGCATCATCAGCGAACTGATGAGTGTCCATAGCCACAAAAGTATCTTTGGTTATCGGTTCATTGCCTATTCGTCGATCGCGATTGCGTTGCTCGGTTTCTTGGTTTGGGGACACCACATGTTCACCGCTGGGATGAGCTCGCTCACGACGATCGTATTCAGTGCGTTGACGTTTACGGTTTCGATACCGTCCGCGATCAAGGTGTTCAATTGGTTGGCGACGATGTACAAGGGCTCGATCAGCTTGACGACGCCGATGTGCTATGCGATTTCGTTTATTTTCTTGTTCACCATCGGCGGATTAACGGGTCTGTTTTTGGGGACACTTTCAACGGATCTCCATTTACATGATACGTACTTCATTGTCGCCCACTTCCATTACGTGATGGTGGGTGGGACTTTGGTTGCCTTCTTGGGTGGTGTGTTTCATTGGTGGCCGAAGATGTTCGGCAAGATGTACAATGAACTTGGCGGACGCGTTTCTGCGTTGTTGGTATTCATTGGATTTAACCTGACGTTTTTGCCACAGTTCGTGTTGGGTAGCCGCGGCATGCCGCGTCGTTACGCCACTTACGACCCAGAGTTCGCGTTCTTGCATCAAATGAGCACCTATGGTGCGCTGTTACTTGGGATTGGGTTGTTCGTCGCGTTGATTGTGTTGCTGATGTCGTTTTGGAACGGGAAGCAAGCTCCCGCGAACCCTTGGGGTGGAGCAACATTGGAGTGGATGTGCACGAGCCCTCCACCGTTTTATAATTTCGATCGTGCTCCAATCGTTGGTGATCCCTATGATTTCCAATTTATCGAGTGGGACTCAGAGAATGAGCGGTATGTAACGGCCGAGCCGGAACGTAAGTTGGCACCGGAAGAACAGCCGGTTCCAGTCCACGCGAAGCACTAGTACGAACGCAGTGTCGGTTCACACGACCGGATGGTCTCGACGAAAGGGTCTGGACGAGATGGTCCCTGAGTGAATTGGCAGAAAAAATATCATCCATTCAGCATCCTTCACCTCCAAGCTCTCCGTTTAAACCACATGTCAACAATCGAGGCAGCCGGGCACGGCACGCATGGTCATGATGATCACGGCCACGATGGTCATGGTCATGGCGATCACGATCATCCGTCGTTCTTGGCCCACCACTTTGACACTCCGGAACAACAGTTCGACAGCGGTAAGCTGGGGATTTGGTTGTTCCTTGTGACGGAAGTTCTGTTCTTCAGTGGAATGTTTTGCGCGTACGCAATCTTCCGTATGCAGCGTCCGGACGTCTTTGAAGGTTGCAGCCAGTTTCTGAACACCAAGCTCGGCGCCATCAATACCGGGGTTTTGCTCTTTAGCTCGCTAACGATGGCTTGGGCAGTTCGTTGTGCTCAAACGGAAGAGCATAAGAAATTGACTGCGTTGCTAGCTTGCACGTTATCGTGTGCGATGGTGTTTTTGGGCGTTAAGACGATTGAATACTCACACAAGTGGGGCATGGGTTTGCTGCCGGCGGGTTACTTCACCTACAACCCCGCGAACCCGCATCCCGAAGGCGGCACAAATTGGTTGCTGTACCTGTGTTTGCCTTTCGCTCTCTTGCTCGTAGGTGTTGTTGCTTGGTTAGTGGTTTCGGTCGTCAAAGGCGACAAGTTCCAAACTGCGTGTGCGATGCCACTGACCGTGGTTTGCTTGAGCTTCTTTGCCGGTGTTGGACTAGGGACCATTCTTGAAAGCGGCGAGACCCCGGGTGCCGACCATGCTGTGCATGCGTCTACAGCTCATGCGATGGGCGATGTCGGTCACGCTAGCGATGTTCATGGAGCGGGCGCGGTTCATGCCAGTGGTGATCTTGCCAGTGCGGAGCATGCCAGCACAGACGCAGTTTTGAGTGCGGCCCACGTCGGCGGTGCCGAGTTATCTTCGTCTGGAACCACACTTCGAGAGCGACTTGCCAAAGATGCGACCAATACCGGACTTCAAAACGAATTGTCGGCGCGTCGGGCTCAGATGGATTTGTCGGCAGGTACCGTCGTCGCTCAGCGTGGCGAAGTTGTTGAAGCAATTTCTTCTGTGCCACAGGAAGTGATGACACCCAGCCGTGCAGGCGTATTTTTTGGTATTTACTACTGCATGACCGGAGTTCACGCGATCCACATTCTCGGAGGCATCGGTGTTCTTGTTTGGCTGCTGATTCGTAGCGTTCGTCAAGACTTCAATCGCCAGTACTTTGGTCCAGTTGATTATGTCGGGCTTTACTGGCACATCGTGGACTTGATTTGGATTTACTTGTTCCCGTTGTTGTACTTGATCCGATAACCGCACCCTTCGCATTACTCAATACGCTCCCATCATGTCATCACACAGTCACACTGACACGCACGCGGTTGCCGCGGGTTCGAGTCATTCGTCCGCTCATGGCGACCACCGCGAAGGCTATGACTTTGCACACCCCATTCCGTTGTGGATCCTCTTCGCTGTCTTTGGTGCGTTAGTTGTTCTGACGTTGGTGACGGTTTGGCAGTCAAATTTTGATTTCGGCAGTTACGATGTCGCGATTGTGATGATCATTGCCACCGTGAAGGCGTTGTTGGTGGCTCTGTTCTTTATGCACTTGGCATTCGACAAGCCGTTCAACTTGATCATCTTTTTCAGCTCATTTGTGTTCGTTGGGCTGTTTGTGATTTTCACGCTCAGCGACAGCCGGATGACAAGCGATTCGTTTGAACCGGTCCAAGACGAAATTGTTGCGGTTCAGCCCAATTAGGTTTGCTGCTTAAGTTGGAGCCTTCGCGTCGCTGGCGGCTGTTGCTGAAAGGCCGGACAGTGTTGATAGCTGATCCTGGCGGTGCAGTGTTTGGAATTGGTTTTCAGTGACAGAGTTTTTCAATAACAGAGCTTTGTGTCGAAGATGTAGCTTTGTGTCGAAGATGTTTTGTGCAATTGACTCTGTTGCACCCTCAAGGTGGTGAGCATGGCTCCGAAACGAGCTCAGAAAAACAAGCCCAAGACGCTTACACTTTCGCCGCGCGCAACCGTCCTGACGATTGCGGGTTCGGATCCGAGTGGTGGTGCAGGGCTCCAAGCGGACTTAAAGACGTTCCAACAGCTTGGTGTTTACGGGATGTCCGTGGTCACGCTGGTGACGGCGCAAAACACTCAAGGTGTGCAGCATGTCGAAGTCCTTTCGACAAAGTTAGTCAAGGCTCAGTTTGACGCTGTCGTTAACGATATTCCACCTCGGGTCATTAAAACGGGGGCGATGGGGAGTGCGTCGCTCGTGCGGATGATCGGCGAGTGCCTCGACGAGATGTCGTGTCCGTTGATCGTGGATCCGGTCATGGTGAGCAAAACGGGTGATTCGCTTGTGACTGACGATGTCGTACAAGCCTATAAGGACCATTTGTTACCGCAGGCGTTTTTGGTGACCCCCAATCGTTTTGAGGCTGAACGGTTGACGGGTTTAAAGTTAATCGATGAAGATGCTGTGGCTCAGGCAATCCATCGGCTGCAAGAGTTTGGTTGCAAACACGTCTTGATTAAGCTGGGTGAAATTGATGGGCAATCTCAACACGTGCTGAGCCTTGAAGATGAAAACGTGGGTATTCTTGTGCCACGGCTTGCAGCGACCAATACGCATGGCACGGGTTGCATCCTGTCCGCTGCAATTGCTGCTAAGATTGCTCTTGGCGAATCGGACATTCGCGAAGCGGTGTTGTTCGGAATTCATCGCACGTACGAAGCAATCCATGTGAACACCGAACTAGGCAAGGGAATTCACCCAGCCGAAATTCGTGCAATATCGCGAACTGTCCGCCAGCCGGTCGGCTAAGCGTCGATCGTGTCGTGATTTGCAGCCTTTGAAACCGGTCATGAGCCTTTGATTTGGCCATGGCGGAGATGGGGATTTGCGTATCTTGCCCCAGGCTCCGCACTTCTCACGCAAGCCAGCATGGTCTAAGGGGGCACCAAAGCAAAAAAATCATAATTTCTGGGGAAAGACCCTTTTACGGTGCTGGCGGTCGCCGTCCAATAAGGGATGTGCTGAAACTGCTTGCGATGCTGAAGATTCCGCGCCTTGAATGTCGACGTTGGATGCCATTCAACTTTAGATGCCATTCGACGTTGAGTACCAAGATCCGTGTGATGAGCACGCTGACGGATGCGAATCGTTGACTGGTGTGAATGTAGGTGCGGCACACGCTATTGCTACGACTATTCCACAGGAGCGTAAGTATGACCACAACGTTTCAAGACTTGGATCGCAAAACTCAATCGACACCTCGCGTGAGGCCATCGAAGGTCGATCCCACTCGGTCTGCGCCATTTACATTGGAACAAGAACTCAAGCCATTTGGGACTTGGATCAATGCTCCGATTTGGGTGCCGCCTAAAGACTCAAGCAAAGAGATGGCGGAATCGATGCTTCGACAGTCACGACTTTGGACTTCGAAGCAGAAACGTTGGAACGCGATTGTCGACGAGCACCGCGACAGCTTTACGCAGGTGCGGGAGATCGAGCTGATTAAAGCGTCAATACGTTTACCCAAGGGACGGCTGTTCGTCAGCGTAACCGAGCAAAAGCATTTTGACAGGATTACGGATGATGTGCCGGATTGTGTCAATACACGCCTTGAAGAGTTTCTGGCGGGTCCAGGGCGGAAACGAGGCGTGAAGGTGACGTATCTCAAGCCACTTTGCGTTGAGGTTGGTGATGATCTGATCTTTACGACGCGGGAGACAATCGACCAAGCGATCGACAAAATCCAGCAAGAAGTTTTTGACGAATATCATCGTTCTTATTTGCCGCGTCGCTGTCAGGAACTTGCTCGGGTCGCTGTCGATCGAAGCTTGTCGGTTCCTCTCGCCGTCGCTGGCTATGTTATGGAACGTCGAAATAAGGCACTCAATGCCTATCAAGCTAAGTTGGAGTTCGAGCGCAGGAAACTTGCGTTGCGTGCAACGAAGACATTCAAAGAGTGTCACACGATTGGTTGCACGTTCAACGAGATGCTTGAGTTAACCAATCCGCTTCGCCGAGACGCTGTGATCGAACAGTACGGTTTCGAGAAGCAACTTTCCCGCGCGCGGCAAGACGAATTGCTCCGAGGCCAACTTCCGTGGTTTGCGCTCGCGATGGGGTTATCGACCGGCATCGCCATGGGCTTTTCTTACCTTACCACGATCAGTCTGACGATTGGTCCGCCGCTTGCCGTTTGCGATCCTGTGTTTGTCGCCGAGTTTCCTGATTCGCCAGGTGTGCTGATGAATATTGGTCACTTTGACGAGATCGCGGGAGTGCGTCACATCGAGTTTTAGTCGCTTGCGACAGCATTCTAGCGGCCTTTGGGTGAAAGACCTGTGGGTTTTTGCGGTGACAACAAAAAAACCGTGTTGGACTTTCTCGATGGGAAGTCCAACACGGTTTAGGCTTTAGCGGATTCTACCGCGTTACGTTTGTTTCCGATCATTCGCCATCAAGCGACTAAATTTCTCGAGCGAACTTTGGCATCCAAATCGTTCGCCACCCCGCTTCGCTGGCGTTTAGCTGAGGTTCGGGCAACTCTTGCTCATCGGCAGGATCATCGGCTTTTGTATCTGGGGCATCTTTGTAGCTGTCGAACAAGTTGTCCATTGAATCAGAATTTGCATTCGCTGGCGGTGTAATCTCAACCTTTTCAAGTCGGGTCTCGGCTTCAGTTGTCGCGGCCTCAGTTGTGTTGTCGGATGGCGAAAGAACGGAGGGACCCATCAGCGATGATTGTGAGATCACGGGTGACGAATACGTCGGTGCTGAGAACGATGAGTAGCCGTTCACAATCGCTGGGCTGAACGGATCGATGTAGGAGAGCGGCATACGTTGAACGACTTGGGTCGGAACCATCTGGGTCGTTGTGTATGGTTTGTAGACTTGTCGAGTCACCGGTTTGCGAACGGTCTGGACCACTTGTTCATACTCGGTGTACTGGACTTGAATTGGTTCGCGTCGAGTTTCGTAAACCATTCGCGTTGATTGCACAGGAACCTTGCGGACTTGCTCCTCGGTAACCCAGCGTTGTTGTTGGACGGGAACTTTACGTGTCAATGTTTCCGTGATGGGGCGTTGAACAACAACAGGTATCTTGCGCACTTCCGTTGTTGGAACCATGCGAGTTGTTTGCACAGGAACATTCTGAGTTACCACTTCACTTTGCATCCGGGTCACTTGGACCGGAACATTCTGGTTGATAACTTCTGTTTGAAATTTCTGGACTTGAACTGGCACTTGGACTTGTTGCATCTCTGGGACGTAAGATGTCTGAGCGACTTGCTGGTTGATGTAGTTCGGGCGATACGCAAGTTGCGTTTGGACGGTTGGCGGAGTGACTTGGGGTGTCCAATACGCTCCGCTGCGAACGCGAGCAAAGACACCGAATGGGCCTGGCGTTGCGTACGCCTGAGGAACCCACTGCAGTCCGTACTGGACTTGGCCAGGCGTCACGACTTGTTGAGCGACATAACCGCCAGCGTCCACAGTTTGATTTTGGACGGTCGTGACGGGCCGATAACTGGTGTACTGTTGGGTTTGGAATTGAGTTTCCACAACGGGCCGTTGGACCGAGTACTGTTGTTGGTAGTACTGGGTTTCCGTTACCGGTCGTTGAACCGAATACTGTTGTTGATAAACCTGAGTTTCGGTAACCGGTTTGTAAGTCGTGTATTGCTCTTCGCGTTCAGACGTTTCGGTAACGTAACGAGTCTGTGTGACGGTTTCGTCACGATACGATGTTTCGACAACAGGCTTTTGCACCATGTAGCGTTCTTCGCGATAACTCGTCTCGGTGACGGGTTTGGCAACGCGATACTCACGCTCTTCGGTTCGAGTTTTGACAACTGGACGATAGCTCGTCACGTTCTCTTCGACGTATTCCGTTTCATACGACAGACGTAAGCTCTCAACCACTTGCGGTTGCATCACTGTTTCGCACTGAAGGCGATAGGCGGGCTCAAAACAACATTGCTCCTGGGCCATCGAAAGGGATGGAGCACCAGCAACGGAGGCTGCGAGAGTCAGACAAAAAGCGCGGTGAATCAAACGACAATACATTTCAGGAGTCACTTGGGAAAGTTTCCATGACAAGGATCGAATCAATCAATCCACGTCGACGAGCGAACATCAATCCTAATTGAGGCAACACACCTCAGCCGATGTCATCCGTGACCTCTGGGGCTCGTGGTGACAATCATTACGCGGTACGTCGACATGAAAAGTCCCGCACGAGTGTGTTGCTTCAGTAACTCAAGCCTAGGCAAGTCTTTAGAAAAATGTAGGAAAATCCGCCAAAAAACGGCCCTTTTGCCGAGGTGCCCACCTGCAAAACTCACCATTTTTCCTGGGTTGTCTATTCGACGCTACACATGATGCAGATTCACAACACGGAGAAGTTCGCCCAGCTTGGCTATTTGGTGCCGGTTGTGGCGATCGCAGCGATTTTTCAAGCAAACGCGGAACAGCTCAAGAATGAACTGGACGAAACGGACTCTCCGTCAATCGATGTTTTGCGCCAATCGGATGCCCTCGACGCTCACTGCGTCAAAGCGAGCTGCTGGGTCAAAACGCGATAAGAGGAACGGTTAGATGAACGTTACTTTTCGAGTTGTTGAATTCGGTTTCTCAGTCGCTCAATTTCCGACCTCAGAAGCAAGATCGTTTGATCGTCTTTCGACATGAGGCCTGGCGGTTGCTTTGCTGGCGGCGTGACTCCGCCCAAGGAAGGAGGATCCGTCGCGCCATCGAATGGAGTCAGCGCCGGCTTGAGAGACTTGTTGGTTGATGCGTCCGGTGCGGGCAATGACTCTGGCGCTTGAAGTGAATCTCCCGGCTCGACGACTGACGGAATAGGTAAAACGTTCGCTCCGTTCTTCGTCTCGGTTTCGCCAAACGTAGCTGGCTGGACCAACTCTTCATCACCGAATTCCAATGGATCGCGAACCGCTTTGGGCATCGGCAATTCTTCCGAACCAACAGCATTCCCAGGCTCAGGTAACTCACGCGTCACATCAAAATCAATACTGCTTGACTCCGCAGAATTGTCCTGAGTGCCCATCAGAACGCTTGGTCCCGCTAGATCCTTAAGTGCATCAGAAGTTTCGGACTTGGGGCCAGGTAGCTCATCGGCGGGCTCTCCTAACGCAGGCTGCTGGGTCAACGCCGGGGTCTCTGATTTGACGCCAGACTTATTCCCATTGCCGAACCAATTTCCCAATGTCGAACCAATGCCATTGAGTAAAGATCCAGCGGGAGGTTGAGGCGCGCTATCGATGTTGTCCGAGGTCGATGGGCCACGATTTGCCAGAGCATTCGGTGAGATACCGTCTTTTCCAGCAAGTACGACATTCGCCTCGCGAAGCTGATCCTCTCGCACCCATTGAACTCGAAGTTGGTCACCGGGTTTGGCACGATTCAGTGCCTGGGAAACGCTGTCAGAATTTTGCACCATTCGACCATTAATCGAAACAATGCGGTCGCCCGCTTGCATCCGTGCAACTTCGCCTGGCGAGCGAGGTGCCACGCTTGCAATCACGGCGCCTTGTCGACCAGCGACATTATTCAGGACGACGCCAAGCGTCGCGTCGCTAGTTTGTTGGTTATACGTAGCTTGCTGGTTTGGTTCGAGCTTCCTAGGAGTTGCGATTTGGCTTGTGGATGCCCGTCGATCAACCAGTGGGACGCTTAGAAATTGTGTTGGGATCTGCTTTTGACTTTGAGCGATACTGGTATCGGCAAGTGACTCCGCACGAACAACTCGCAACTGAGCCGATTCGCCGACGTTGAGTGCTGACATTGACTGGGCGACGTCAGCGATTGTGGCCGTCGTCAGACCTTCGACGCCGACAATGACGTCACCTATTCGAAGCCCCGCCGCACTCGCTTGCGAGTTCGGTCGGAAGCTGACCACTCGTACGCCACGGAACCCGTTGTCGAATTCGTCGACTTCAATCCCGATCGATGGTGCACTGGAAACTTCACCGTTGCTGGGGATTGGCGGCTGAGCAAGGTTTGGTGTTCCTGTCGGAATCGTAGGCTGAGCCAGACCGTTATTTCGCGTTTCGGAAGACGCGTAAGGCGCCACTGGTCGCAGTCCAGCGGACGCTTGTGGAGGCACGTTTGTAGGTGCTGGTGCTGGAACCGCAGGTGGTGGCGGCTGGACCAGCGTGTCGACTCGAGCACGAATGCGGTCACCGATCCGACGCAGCGGACCTTGCGCTTGCGACGAATCTAGGTCGCCTAGGGTGAACCCGGTGACGACCAGTGTCGACACCATTGCGAAATGGCCGATACGACCTAGCAAAAAATGACTCATCAAACGTTCCTGCAATCAATCTCGGCAATACACTGCACCACGAATCTCTGAACAGCACGAGTGCCGCACGACGAATCACGATGCCGAAGTTTCACGCACAAGGTCCATGCCTTGCCGGTTCATCTCGCTCTTTATTCTTCAGTGGTCTTCATGATAGGACTCGTGGCCTGTCAAGCAAATGGACCCATTGCCAATGTTCTCAAATCCAGCCGACCCATTGCGTGCCAGACTCGCAGATCCGCAAGCCCTCGCTGGACTACTGCCGTGGGTCGTTGAGTCGCTTTCCATCGCTCGAGGCCAAATGCTCGTCGATCAAGTCACGAAAACGGTCCAATCCAACGATTGGAACAATTTACTGATCGTGATCGTTGAAAAAGCCGTTGCCAACGGGTCGTCGAGCCCCCATTTCGTCATCCTCCAAGCGGCCATCGCCCAAATCAACCCTTCTTTGGCAAACAGCAATGCGGGCGAGATGCGGCACCGAACTGCGACAGTGTTGTATGCTGGGCGTGCTCCCCGCCGCGGTGTAGGCGATCCAGACCTAGAAGAACTGTGTCAGGCGACGTCGCTGCTTTCGTCGACACTCGACACAGAACTCTCCGTTCGCGGTGTTCAGTTCGTTCAGTGGCCCCGGGACCCGTCGAACGCGACTCCCATGCGAATCGAAACAGCTGAAAATGTCCTGAGGAACGATTTGGATTGCGATTCATTGAGTTTTGTTGAAAAAAGAGGTGATTTGTCCTCGGTCGGACGCGACAGCTGGCCAGAACTTCTTGGTTTCCAGAGCCTTGCGACGCTGTGTTACATGCGATGTGATTTGAAGGAGGCGAGTGGTGGGGGGCAGGTCCGCCATCCGCAAGATTGCCTTCAAATGGTCCCCGTCAGTCACGCGATGACGGAAAGGCCGCGTTTTGAGTCGCTCGTCGAGCGAACGTACGTCCACACGCTCGATTGTCCTTTGCTTTCCCAGTTCCAAACGACGGCTGCGACGTTGGATGGGTACCGCGCTAGCCCCGTTTTCTCGCCAGATCTCTGGTTTGAAGCCGAATTGGTCCCCGCAACGACCGTCGGATGTCTTGTTCTAGCTCGTCACGGCAAACGCTATTTAGATGATCGCGAGAGTTCTGCTTGTGAGACCGCGAGCGAGTCAGTGCAGGTCGCCGCGTCATGCAGGGTGCTGGAAGTTGTCTATATGGGGGTTGTGCCAGAACACCGTGGACGCGGATTTGGAGCCCAATTGGTGAGGCACACGATTGAACTTGCTCGCGAAGCAGGTTGCGAGAGCGTTATTTTGGCTGTCGACTCGAAGAACTCACCCGCGCGGGCTTCTTATGAGGCCGCAGGCTTTGTTCCCGTCTTGTTGGAGGAGGTGTGGGGAAGGTCTTGCGGGGGTCAAAATTGAGGCTAGCAAAAACGAATCGACCTAACCTCTTGCGCTGAATATGGTTACACTCATGAGGTGTTGATGAAGTTTGCGTTGGTTTTTGAGAAGTGACAGCTTTTCCACCGCTCGTAAAAGTCGTTAAAGTCTAATTTCTGGTCCTGGCAAAGACAGTTTCGAGCGTTCTGGGCGGCAATTCGCTCAATGTCGTTTCGATGGAAGTGCCCTTCGTGGAGAAGGTGTTTGACTTGATTGATAGCAAACCTAGAATCTCCCGACCTGACACCGCGAGAGTGACTTTCGCTCGCCAGGTATCCGGGTACGAGACGGTATTGTTGCCGCCCGGCGGAGCTAGGTTGGTTACGACTCATCGCCAACGCTACGGCTTATCAACTCGTACCTTTGCACACTTCACCA
>JBGSNA010000256.1:0-6898 GCA_041739875.1 Pirellulaceae bacterium | reverse complement strand
TCTGTAGTCGGCCAGCAACATGCCTCGGGTGCCGATAAACAACACACCACTGTCCAATTGCGGAATCTCGCCTCGTTTCCAGATCTCCGGTTTGTGAGTTCCCTGGTACCACGTGAGCGTGACCGCAGGACGATTCCCTCGAGGTCCATACTCATACGTGGCGGACATGGATGCCGGAGCTATCTCGGGATGCGCCGGATCACCAAACGCCTCAATCGTTTTCGGGGCGTCAAGTTCCAAAGCCCAGTACGGTAGATCGTTCCAATGACTTCCAAGATCCGACATGGTGCCGTTAGCAAAATCCCACCAGCGATACCAATTGGGGCCTGGGAAATAGACGCTGTGATAAGGCCGCTCGGGCGCTGGTCCCAACCACAAGTCCCAATCAATGTGCTCTGGTGGTGTCATCGTCTCGGTCGGTCGATTGTCGACATACAGACGGTCTTTGTGCGCGACCGATTCCGCTTCGCTTTGCAAACCCCATGCACGTCCGACCCACACGTGAGCTTCGTGAACGCTGCCGATGGCGCCGCTTTGGACCAGCTCGACGACGCGATGGTAGTTGGCCGTTGAGTGCATTTGCGTGCCCATCTGGGTCACGACACCGGCCTTTGCCGCAGCCTTAGTGATGCGTCGAGTTTCGTCGATGTTGTACGCCAACGGTTTTTCACAGTAGACATGCTTGCCGAGTTGCAGCGCTGGCATCGTCGCGAACGCGTGCGTGTGCTCCGTGGTGCTGACGACGACAGCATCGATGTCCTTGCCGACAGCATCGTACAACTTGCGAAAGTCTTGAAACTTTTTCGCGCCCGGATGTTGTTCAGCCGCATGATCCGTGAATCGAGTGTCAATGTCGCACACCGCAACCACGTCGACCAATCCCGTCTTGGTCACTTCGCCCAAGTTGGCTCCGCCACGGCCGCCCACACCGATAAAGGCAACTCGCATGCGATCGTTCGCGGCCGCACGAGCTGGCCGTGAGTTGACCAAAGTTCCCGCAGTCAAGGCTGAGCACGTCGCAATGAACTCGCGTCGGCTTGGTTGTCGTTTGCCAACCATTCGTTTGTGAAGCATGAGGCACCTGGTGAGAATCGTTATCGAAATGCAATTGTTGCGAGCGGCATTCACGGTGAATCCGATCCGACTCGCATTGTAACCTCATCCAGATCGCAAGGTGTGATTCGGGGACCCATGCGCCGCGAGCTGCGACGAGTGCTCGTTGAAGCTAGAATGCACCGTTCCGCTCTCCCAGCTGATTCCATTTTCTTGAGGTCCCATCGATGCGATCGATTGTTTTGGCGGTAGTCGTTGCATTCGGCTCCTGTAATATCAACGCAGCGGACCGATTCAATGTCTTGTTCATCATTTCCGATGATCTGACATCGACGGCGCTCTCGTGTTATGGCAACACAGTTTGCCAGACGCCCCATATTGATTCGCTCGCCAAGCGTGGTACTCGCTTCACGCGTGCCTATTGCCAGGGCACGTATTGCGGTCCCTCGCGAGCTTCCTTCATGTCGGGTTACTACCCGCACGCGACTGGCGTCCTTGGCTACGCTAATCCGCGACCTCAAATGGGTGATCGCCCCACTTGGTCTGAACACTTCAAGAACAATGGCTACTATGCTGCACGAGTCAGCAAAATCTTCCACATGGGAGTGCCTGGCGGGATCGAAGATGGTACTGACGGAGCGGATGACCAGCGGTCTTGGACTGAGCGTTTCAACAGCCCCGGACCCGAATGGAAAGCGACTGGCGACGGCGAGACACTCGAGAACAATCCGGATGGCTCGAAGCCCGTCGTCGGTGGCAACACGTTTGTCGTCGTCGAAGCTGACGGTGACGACATGGTTCACTCGGATGGAAAGTCTGCTGCGAAAGCGTGCCAGATCCTGCGCGAGCACGGAGACGAACCGTTCTGGTTGGGCGTGGGTTTCGTGCGACCGCACGTGCCGTTCGTAGCACCACGAAACTACTTCGAACCGTTCAAGCCGTATGACAAGTTGTTGCTACCGAATCGAATCGAAGGCGATTGGGACGATATCCCAAAAGCCGGTATCAATTACAAGACGAGCGTCAACATGAAGATGGATCTTCGTCGTCAAAAGAAAGCTATCGGCGGCTACTACGCGTCCGTCGCCTACATGGACGCGCAAGTTGGCAAAGTGCTCCAAACGTTACGCGACCGTGGGCTGGAAGACAACACGATCGTGATCTTCACCAGCGACCACGGCTACCATCTTGGCGAGCATGATTTTTGGGCCAAGGTATCGCTGCGTGACGAGTCAGCGATGGTGCCATTGATCATTAGCGTCCCTGGGAAACCAGCGGTCGTATGCGACAGTTTTGTGGAACTACTGGACTTGTACCCGACAATCGCCACTCTGTGCGGGCTGTCCGCTCCCAATCACTTGCAAGGCAAAGACATTTCGCGAATGCTCGATGATCCGTCATACGAAGTGCGTGACGCCGCATTCAGTGTCGCACCATCGAGCAAAGGATTTCTACTCCGCGAAGATCGCTGGGCATACTTGCAATACGGCGAAGATGCCTCACGCGGCCAAGAGCTGTTTGACATGCATGCCGATCCCAACCAGTTTACGAACTTGGCGGAATCAATTGAGCACGCCAACGAGGTCAAAAGACTTCGATCGAAACTCACTCAAAAACTCGTCGAAGTCCGCAACAACGATTTGTCCGCCCCAGCGGTTTCACGTTAAGCCAAACAACCAAGCTTCCAAGGCCCGCCATCCGCTGGCTTTTTCATGCTCGTCGAAAAATCGAAACACGCTGCTGTTGACTCAAGTACAGATGTACTTTAGAAATCTGCAGTACAGTTGTACTGATGGGATTGGGTCTTCCGCAGCACTGGCATTGAAAATGAAAGCGAGACAAGCGTGGTAGCAAGGCCGGCATTGTCGAAGGGCGAGATGGAAGTGGCGAGGATCCTGTGGGAGATCGGTCCTGCTGGAGTTCGCGAGGTGCATGGAAAACTGATTGAAGAGCGGGAGATGGACTTTGCGACCGTGCAGACATACCTCCGACGCCTTGAGGCGAAAGGCTATGCGATCAGCAAGCTTCAAGGCGGCGCTCGCATCTATTCTGCCAAAACCAAGCCCCGAACGGTCATTCGCGAAACCGTGGATGAACTGGTCAACTGCTTGTTCGGTGGAGACTCGATGCCTCTCGTACGGCATCTCATCGAAGAACGCGGTATCGGTGCGACTGAGCTAAGCGAGTTGCGGCAATTGATCGATAGCATGGAGAAAGCACAGACCGGAAACGCATCGAAGAAGGGCGGCAAAACATGAATCGAGTGATGGATCCAACGCTTTGGACCTTGGTCACGCAACAAGCCATGCAGGTCACCGTTGTCGCACTCGTCGTGTTACTTCTCGTCAAGCTATTCGCTCGGGATCGACCGCATTTGGCTCACTCCTTGTGGGCCTTGGTACTGCTGAAGTGCATCACGCCGCCGGTGATCGCACTACCCACCAGTCCCTTCAGTTGGCTTGGGCAGAACACGATTGCAACTGCTGAGACGGATACGACGGTGCGGACACTGCGAGTTGCAAATAGGGACGCCGCTCGTAGGGAAGGTCGCTCCAATACTAATGAAACCTTTGAGAGCCGATCGTCCGCTTCGGTCTTAGTCGAGTTGGGTGGCGGGATTTTCCGTCCGCTTGAACCAGTGAATGAAGATCCAAACGCGAAAGCCAGGGTGTCGCTTGGCTGGGTCGAGTCTTGGCGTGGCGGATTGCTCGTTTCATGGTTGGTTGGTTCCGTTGTCAGTTTGCTGTGTGTCGCCTTTCGGCTTCGTCGCTTTCTGGCCCAGGTGCGTCGTTCCTCACTCCATTCTGAAGAAGCCAGCGTTAAACAGCTCGAATGCCAGATGCGAAGCATTGCAAAACGCGTTGGCTTACGAGACTCGTATGCTGCACGGGTTCGCGTTCGAGTGGTTGATGCGAATATTGGCCCAGCAGTGGTAGGTTTGCTTCGTCCGACCGTATTGTTGCCGAAAGTAATCGTCGATGAGAGCTCGCCTGAGGAGTTAGAGTTATTGCTGGCTCACGAGTTGATTCACATTCGACGTGGCGACTTGGCCTGGGCGGCACTGCAGACGCTGGCGACCAGTTTGTGGTGGTTTCATCCGCTCGTGTTCTGCTGTGCACGTTGGTTTGATCGAGAGGCGGAACGAAGCTGCGACGAGGAGACGATCACGAGCTTAGCTTGCCAACCGGTGAAGTATGCTCGAAGTCTACTGTCGGTATTGGAAAGAAAGCACCAGTTGCAAATTGCTCCGGCGTTGCCGGGAGTGCGACCGGTGGATATCACTCGGGAAAGGATGGATCGAATTATGCGAATAGGAAATGGAAGTCATGCACGCAGCCCTTGGTGGTGTAGCGGCGTCTTGTTGCTCGGAGCCGCTGTCACACTACCTGGCGCAGCTTGGGTCGTGGCACAGGACAACGTATTCGAATCGAAACCGCTCGCCGAGCTTCGGCTGCCAGAGCTCAGGCCGGATGTGCCTTCGGATGCGGTAATTGAACGGCAGTACGACCTGAGTGAAACGCTCGGGAAAATTCAGCAGGGACGATCTCGTGAAGAGGCACTTCTCGAAATCAAGCATTTCATTCGCTCGGCGGTCGAAACAAGCCTAATGGCTTCATCAACGGCTCGCACACCAGGGCTAGGTATCCAAAGCGATTTCGCGGTGTTGCTTTCCGATGATAGTGTCGAGATCAATGCGGAGGGCCGCTTGATCGCCCGCGGTGGATCTGAACTGCATGAGAGTGTTCGCAACGAGTTGGATCGCTTGAAGCAGTTTGGCATCGACAAACTGTCGATTGAGACGCGATTCATCAGCATCCCCGCCGAGTCGCTCAAAGAACTGGAAGTCGACTGGGAATTGCTGCGCGATAACTCAGTCGTTACTTCGGTCACCAGCGACAATTCCGCAGACGGCAGAGACTCTGTGATAGCCGCTTCCGCTGATGACGTTTCGAATTACCAATTTCCAGTATTGACGGCACAATTGTCTCCCCAAACTCTCGAGGCATTGCTCTTCTCGATACAGCGGAATCCGAAATCCAACGTCATGATGTGCCCCCGGGTGACCATGTTCAATGGCATGGAAGTCTCGATACGTGACTCAATCACACGCCCCTTTGTCGTTGGCATGCACGAGGTGCACAGTGGCGATAAAGAGGTTCAGCAGCCCGTGGTCCGCCTCATCCCTTCGGGTAAATCCCTTCATTTGCGACTCGAATTTCAGGACAACACCCTAAATCTGCACTGCACCATCGATCTGTCGCAAATCGAAGACGTGGGAACGTTCAGTTACCGCCGTACCGGTCAAGCAGCGGGTGAAAGCATAACGCTCCAACTGCCGCGAGTTGCGGCAACGAGCATTCGGTGCCAATCGGAAAACATGTCGGGCAACGGGAGCTTCGTTATTGCCACACCGAGGCCCGGGATGATGAGTGAGGTCGTGATCGTTGTGGTGACGCCGAGAAAGATTGAATCGACATCCGACGAGACCTCAGCGATTGAGAACGCTTTCAAGAATGTCGAATCGCTTGCAACCGCAAGAGAGCGGTCGTATCACGAGACAAGTCGCATACCGATAATCGGTCCCGTGACTGCTAAGGGGCGAGCGATTGCAATGGATCCGCCGAGTGACGATGAAATTATTCTAGCGTTACAAAAAATCCCAAGCGGAAAATCGCTGGCAAAGCAGGTTCAGGACGGTCCGAAACAAAGATTCGAAATCGTCAAAGAGAAAATAGCCGACTATCTCGACCCGCCGCGGTTTGTGCCTTTGCTTGGCGACGCTCAGTTGCATCATTCACACTACAAGTGCACTGTCCACGTTGAATCAGCGAGTGGTACTTCGCATCAACGGCAAATTGCACCATGCGTCGTCTACGTCGACCATCAGCACTTCCATTTGGTCACTGGTGATTGAAGTAGCCGCCGTTCAAGCTAATTTAAGCTTTTTCCACCCGATCGATCGCAGAACAAAGGGTGTCAGCGAAAGCGCCTCGATAAACCGGTTTGGAATTGGGAATG
Source organism: Pirellulaceae bacterium (assembly GCA_041739875.1). Lineage (GTDB taxonomy): Bacteria > Planctomycetota > Planctomycetia > Pirellulales > Pirellulaceae > JBBSJZ01. The sequence goes on along the minus strand of JBGSNA010000256.1, from coordinate 826 downwards.
AAAGAGTCCTACCTTCAGACGCCTGGGGTCCAACCGGATTTGGGTTGACGCGGGATCGCGGTGGGTTCGTCACTGCACATGTTCGCGATCCTTTCGGTGTGAGGCTGCAATCCGTGCCTGTCCCTTTCTGCTCCATTGGGCAAATTGGTGGACGGTTCAAGGCCGACGACGTATCCATCTTCTATCGCGGCCGTGTTCTTCCACATCACGAAATACGGAAGCGTTGACGTTCGATAGCTCACACCAAGTCCGATGTCACGTTTCGCATTTCGAGGAAGAAAACGTGACGGGGGTTTTCTCCCTCACTCGCGTGAAACTACCCCCGTCACGTTTCTTCCCCCGTAGACAGTAACCGTTTACGGCCTTTGGCCGTGAACGGATACGCTACGACTGGGAAAAATAATCGCGAAATTTATCTTGACTCCATTTTATGGAACCATAAAATCAACGTCGATGTCCTCGCATTACCCCATATTTTGGTTTTGCACTGCGCTTCGCTTACCCTCTACAAGATGGTGATGTTGTGATTCGAAAAATCGCATGCGTCATCACTGAGCTGCTTCTCTCTACTACAATTAGTTTTGCTTGCTACTCATTCTCGGCCGCTGCCGACAGCGAGATCCATAGTACTTTTGAACACGAAATTACGGCCGCGCAAGCTGGTCGCATCAAGTTAGATATAGGCGCCTTGAAGTCGCAGCAGTCTGGGGTGTCGTCTCGCCAGGGCGCAAGTTGTCGTGTGATTGAGGGTTGATTGATTTGCGGTTTGGCGTGACTTCAGATTGATATTTCAAGAAGAGGACGCCCTGCGTCACACTGATGTTGC
>JBGSNA010000247.1:0-23512 GCA_041739875.1 Pirellulaceae bacterium | reverse complement strand
AGCAAGTCCGCGAAATCCTGCTTTGACGCATACCAACGGCTGATCCACCCGCGGGTGACGCCGAGTCGAAATGCGATTGGGTTGACTTTTTGGCCCATCTGGGAGGACTCGTTACTGGGTTGTTTTTGTGAACGTTGGTTCGGTGAGTACTTCTGTCTTCGCTACACTTGCCCATGCCTATCGGCCATGAACTAAATCTCGTCAATCGGAGTCAGACCCACATGGATGTGGCTAGTTCGTTTCTTGATCATGAATGCCATACCGCGTGCATGCGGCTGAATCCGCTTAAACATCGGACCACCGTCGATTCTGATTTCGGTGATCACGAGTTCTTCGACTCGATGACTCTTTCCCTTGTTCTGGTCCGGGTCTTGAGCGTTCCCTACCGCACTCTTGATCACTTGCTCAATCATCCGAGCACCACGTTGTGGGTGGTACTTTAAAGCGTCAAGCGCTTCGTCTGCGTAGAGACCACGTACCAAGTCAGCGACCAAACGAATCTTTTGGGCACTAATCCGAGCATTTAAGTGATGGGCTTTGAACTTAGACATGATTACTTCTTGCCGCCTTTACCGCCGTGACCTTTGAATGTCCGTGTCGGTGCAAACTCGCCGAGCTTGTGGCCGACCATATCTTCAGTGACGTGAACTTTCACGTGCTTGCGGCCATCGTGAACCATGAAAGTGACGTTGACGAACTCAGGAACGATGGTGCACGCTCGTGCCCACGTCTTGATCGGTTCGCTTGTACCACCCTCGGCCTGCTTCTGTACCTTAAAGTACAGCTTCGGATCGACGTGTGGGCCTTTTTTACTGCTACGGCTCATCTAAATTCTGTTTGGATCAAAGGACCAATGTGATTTCTACTGCGAGCGACCAAGCTGGTCGCCCCTGCTCATTACTTCAATCGATTACTTCAACTTCAACTGGCCGTAACGACGGCTCTTGCGTCGACGAACAATCGCCGAATTACTTGCCTTGCGCCGCTTGCGAGTCGATCCACCCTTGGCACTCTTGCCTTGCGGGCTAACTGGGTGACGTCCACCCTTTGTCCTACCTTCACCACCACCGTGCGGGTGATCGATCGGGTTCATACAGGTTCCGCGAACGTGCGGACGGCGCCCCAACCAACGGCTCCGTCCTGCTTTTCCAATGACCACTTTGTTGTGATCGCTATTTCCAACTTGTCCAATGGTTGCCCGACAACCGCTTGGCACACGACGAATTTCACCGCTTGGCAATGATAGCTGTGCCCAACCGGCTTCGCGTGCCATCAACGTCGCTTGTGAACCGGCCGACCGACAAAGCTCAGCCCCCGCACCTGGTCGCATCTCGATGCAACAAATTGTTGTTCCCAAGGGAATGCTGCTGAGTGGAAGGCAATTACCTAAAGTCGGCGTTGCACTCGGCCCATTCTGCAGTACATCGCCAGCCTTCAACCCGACGGTTGCAATGACATAGCTCTTGCTGCCGTCTTCATACTTCAACAACGCAATACGCGCAGATCGATTCGGGTCATACTGAATCGAGTCAATTCGTGCGACGATGCCGTCTTTGTTTCGTTTGAAGTCAATCAAACGGTACATCTGCTTGTGCCCACCACCACGGTGACGGACGGTGATTTTGCCTTGGTTATTACGACCACCAGTCTTTCGATTGGGAGTCAACAGATTCCGCTCAGGCGTATAACCTGGTGTCAGCTCAGCAAAGTCGCTAACCGACGCGTTTCTGCGTCCGGCGCTGGTCGGCTTGTAGACTCGAATGCCCATAGCAAATTTTCAGTTGGCAGTAAAAACAGTATTCAGTAATTAACGACAGTGTCAGCCGGACGTTGGCTTAGAAGAAATCGATTCGGTGGTCAGGACCAAGTTGAACAATTGCCTTCTTCCAATCGCTAGTGCGTCCAATGCGGAAGCGATAGCGACGACTCTTACCCTTGCGGGTTTGCGTACGAACCTTCTCCACCTTGACGTCGAACAATTCTTCAACGGCTCGTTTGACATCGAGCTTGGTTGCTTCGCGATGTATTTCGAATGCGTACTGGTTGTTACGCGTAGCACGGTGAACACCTTTTTCGGTGACCAGCGGTCGCAGCAACACCTGGTGCGATTCGAGCTTGATCGTTCGCTCGACGTCGGTGGGTGGTTTAATGTGGGCCATAATTATCGTCTCGTCGCAGTAATCAATTTATTTTGTCTACGATCGTCTCGTCGCCAGCAAATTACGCTGACGCAGCAACTTCCATCACAGTGAAGCTGCCGTCTTTGATCTTGTCCAATGCTGCACGCGTCACCAACATCCGCTTTGGCTTGAGCACCGAAAGTGCATTCAATTCGCGAACCGGTTGTACAGCCACGCCTTCGATATTGCGTCCGCTCTTGTAAGTTGAAATGTCCAAGTCGGCTGTTGCCACCAGGGTCGTGACACCATCAAGCCCGAGAGCCTTGAGCACCGCAGCCATTGCCTTGGTTTTCGGCCCATCAAATGTCAGTGTATCAATGACGACCACTTCTCCGTCATCAATCTTGGACCGAATCGCCATGCGAGTCGCAAGCTTGATCGCTTTCTTGTTCATACGATAGCTGTAATCGCGAGGCTTGACTGTCTTTGCGACACCACCACCTCGGCGAATACACGTTCTCTTGTGACCAGCACGTGCATTGCCCGTGCCTTTTTGTCGGTACATTTTCTTCTTGTGGCCGCTGACCTCCGAACGTGTTCGGGTGTTGTGCGAGCCCTGACGCAAGTTTGCCTGGTACATAACCACGGCATCGTGCATCAATTGCTTATTTACTCGACCAGCGATTTGCTCGGTATCGATTTCGTATGTGCCGACTTCGCCGCCGGTCATGCTGTAGACAGTCAATGAGACCATGCTGACTTTCCTTTAACCGACTTTGTTGGTTTGACGAATGGTGATGTATCCACCGTTTGGGCCGGGGACTGCACCACGGATCAGCAACAGATTGTTCTCAGCGTCCACGCGAACCAACTCAAGGTTACGAGTGGTGATTTGAGCGTTGCCGTATTGGCCGGCCATTTTCATTCCTGGCATCACGCGACTTGGATAGGCACTCATACCAGTACTGCCGGGGTGACGGTGACACTTCTTAACGCCGTGCGTTGCACGCTGACCAGCGAAGTTGTGACGCTTCATAACACCAGAGTAGCCACGCCCCTTACTGGTGCCAGTGACGTCGACCTTCTTGATTTCAGCAAACATTTCCACTGTGACAGTGGTGCCAACCGACAGGTCGCTCTTGCCGCGGAACTCACGCACAAACCGCTGAGGCTCGCAATCTGCTTTTGGGGACAGCTCGACCCCACCAGCGATTCGCTTCTTGCTGCGTTTGCTTTCGATCTTTGCTACGTGGCCTCGTTCAGATCGATTCGCCAAACGACGCGGCTTGTCCGCAAAACCCAACTGGACTGCTTCATAGCCATCTCGATCCAGGCTTCGAACCTGGAGGACTTGACACGGACCTGCCTGAACAACGGTCACGGGTACAGCCGTGCCGTCTTCTAGGTAAACCTGAGTCATCCCGACTTTGCGGCCGAGAATTGATGGTGACATATTTCATCTCGCCTTGCCTCTTAAGCAAGACGCCCGTCAATCGTGTTGGATTTGTGAGGACTACCAGGCCGAACCGTCAGTCAAACTTTGACTGGGGTTATCGGCCAAGCTTCCATTCATTCGGAAACCGGCAATAAACCAATTTGGAGTTTAAACGCTCCACCGCGCCACTTGCGAAACTCGATCTAGCGTGCTGACGCCTTGATCTTGACATCGACACCAGCAGGTAGGCTGAGCTTGTTGAGTGCTTCGATCGTCTTGGCGGTTGCCTGGACAATATCAATGAGACGCTTGTGCGTTCGGATTTCGTACTGCTGACGAGCTTTCTTGTCGATGCACGGTCCCGACAGGACGGTGTAACGTTCGATTCGCGTTGGGAGCGGAATCGGCCCGTGAACTTCGCTGTGCGTTCGTTTGACAGTGTCGACAATCTCCTGCGCACTGATGTCGAGCACCGAGTGGTCGTATGCTTCCATACGAATTCGAATGACTTCGTTAGCGCCGGCAGACACGATGGGTAATCCGTCAAAACAGGTGAACTTACTACAGCCGCGAGAGAGCTTTTCAGGAGCTCGCTTCGGTGAGACAGAGTGTCTCGGGGTGCTGAAGGAGCTCACGTGTCATCCACTCGATCATTGATTGATCAGGTGTTTTTTGCGGACGCTCAAAGCGTACAGCGAATTGACTCGGAACCTTCAGCGAGGTTTCCCTCTCAGGGAGGCGAGAATTTACGGTGAGTTATGAATACCGTCAACGGCTTTTGAGCGTTTCGCGAAAATTCTTTTGTAGTTTGATGAGAATACTCTGCGAAATGTTGTTCAGGACGTGATTGTAAGCTTCGTGAATTGCCTGGTTTGCCAGGCTTTTCTGGTTTTTATGTGTGTCGCGTGGTGGACGGTATCGAGGTCCGCTGTTTTGCTGGGTCGTTGAAATTTGGGGTAGCATGCCCATCGCCAGGGGATTGTTGCTAGGGTTCACCGTGGGGTGCTTGCCGGATTTTGAGTTGGTTCGGTCTATTGATTGCGAGTTCGGTCTATTGCAGGAGTCGCTCATGGTTGCCCTGGAGAGTGAAGCCCAGGAAATTCCGGTAAGCCGAGTCGATTCAGCGGCTTGGATTTATCGTTTAATTGGATGGCTGCTCGGCGTTTTGCCGATCGGTTTGCTTGTGGTGGCGGGTCAGTTGCAGCCCAGTTCGGCCGGCTTGGGGACGCACCAGCAATTGGGTTTGCCGCCCTGTACAATGCTCGTGGTGTTCGGAGTTCGCTGTCCAAGTTGCGGAATGACGACCTCTTGGGCGTATTTTGCACGTGGGCAGCTAATGGAGAGTGCTGCGGTCAATCTCGGCGGTTTTTTGCTTGCAATTTACAGTCTTATCTTTGCTTTTTTTTGCGTCATGTTCGCGATCCAGGGGCGTGTGCCGTCTGACGCGGCCCAAAAATGGCTTGCGGTTAGTTTGCTTGCAATTGTCGCAGTGACTCTTGTCGGCTGGGGTTTTCGGCTTCTTGCTTAAATCTCGTATTGGAGTTCGTTGTCCGTGAAATCTCCTTCCTATGAACCGATTCTTCGGAGTCGGATGTTGCCTCAGGTGTCGTTTCGGCTTCTGTTGGGGATCACGGCTTTGGTGGCAGTTTTGTCCACTTTGGGGCGATTTGCGGGTGACGGTGGGGCAATTGCTCGAGCGGTTTTGCTAGCGTTCGGAGTGATTGTGGCAGTGATGCTCGTTGGTGCTTTTTTCTTCTTGTTTTCCTGGGTTGTGGCGACGTTTGCTCTTGTTGCAAACGAACCTGAGAAGCGGCCCAGTCCTTTCGCGGAAGGCCAATTGCCGCCTCAAGCCCTTCCGCCTCGGGATCAATCGACGTGAAGCATCTCGGGGGATGGATATTTGTCGCATGGATTGTGACGGGCGAAGCGGCGATTGCTTTGGCGCAGGTCGCGTTGCCACCGCCGCGAATCGCCGCAACTTCCGAAGTGGGGTTGATGCCGGACGATCGATCCAAGAGCGTTGGTTTTGAGTGCTCCGTTGAACTGGAAAGCAGCTTGCGACCTGGATACGTCGCCCTAGAGTTTCTCTTCACGTTGCCGGTTGCTGCCACATCCGAGCGATCGCTTGTGGCTCGGGTTCGTCCGCGTTCATTGGGGATGCTGCCGCGGCGAAACGAGATCGCAGTTGAGTTGCCGTTGGTCATCGAGCAAGGCGCCACTCGCATTGAAGTCCGCCGATTCATTCCCAAATGGACATTCGGCAATAGCTACTCCGTCGAGTTGTTTGAGGGAGGGCGATCACTTGATGGATACTTACTAGAGTTGGGTGAGAGTCAGTCTGGTCGTAGGATCGTGGAACAAGTTTTGGAACAGGAAATTACCAGTTCTTGGCTGTTTGTTGAGCCTGTTGCCGTCGGCGACGGGAAGTACGAGGCCGTGATTGGCGAGATTCGCATGTGGTTGGAAGCGGGTTCCGTTGCGGGTGCGCAAGCGATTCAAAACGCGGGACGATACACAGGCAATCGAAGGGTTCAACTATCGCAAGGCTCGTCGCAAAGTTTTGGATTGATTTCGAGTATTGCCGAGAGTGAATTGCCAATGGACTGGCGAGCGTATCAATCTTATGAATCGGTCGTGATCGACGCATCGACCTATGAAACGCTTCGTGTTAACCAATTGACGCCGTACCTGGCGTTGCACCGGTGGGTTTTACTTGGTGGCACATTGGTGATCGTGGGGTTCGAGCCCGATGTGCCGTTATCGACGGGCGAAATGCCTCGCATGATGCAAGCGTCGGTCAGCGAATTTGAGTTGGGAGATGAATCAGGTTCCACGATCGAGGTCGCACCTGTGTTGGGAACGCTCAAGGATATTGGAATCCAGCGTCAAGTTTTTGGTGGCGGTCAAGTGGTTGCCCTGTCAAAGGAATTTCCATACCAAGAGCGGCATTGGGTGGTCGCAAAGGACGTGCTGGCTACGGCCACTTCGCCAGCGCTTCGGCGTGGTGTTGATCCGTTGTTTGGGGATTCCAGATTTCGACGTTGGTTGATTCCAGGCGTTGCGCAACCGCCGGTCTATACGTTCATGGGATTGTTGACGATGTTCGTGATTTTGGTTGGACCGGTTGCTTATCGGTTCACAACGCGTCGCGGTCGTGGGTATTTGATGTTTGCGATCGCACCGATTCTTGCTGTCTTGACCACGTTATCGATGTTCGCGTATGGAATCGTCGCCGACGGGTTTGGGACGGTTGCACGCATGCGGCAAATCACGTGGGTAGATGGTTCGACGGGGGACGCGGTGACGCGAAATCGCGGAACCTATTTTGCTGGAATTCGGCCAGCCGAAGGCTTGCGTTTTGACGCGGAAGCGGAAGTGATGTGGTATCCGGATCCGCTTGAAATGCCCGTGAACGACGTGATTCGGATGGAGTCGCCTGTGTTGGGTACGGTCACGATTGACCGAGCTGATCAACGATTCAGCCCAAGTTTTTTACCCTCGCGGCAACAGCGACAATTCGTGGTTCACCAGGCGATTCCGAATGCTGGGATTTTGAGTGCTAAACGCATTGAGACCGTCGTTACAGGTGCGAACGAAGTGCCTCGTGTTTCGCTCGAAGTTAGCAATGGGTTGGCGATGGGATTGAGCCAGGTGGTGATTTGTGATTTGAAGGGAGACTTTTGGAGTGTAGATTCGATTGCGCCGCGTTCGGTCGTGACGGTGGAGTCGCAGGTGGTGGCGAAGGACCGCTCCAAGTTGCTCGGTGACTTGTACAACGTGCAACGAATGATGGAGGAGAATTCCGGTGCTTCACGTTCTCGGCAAAGGACAGAAGCGTTTGATTTGATTTTGACGCTCAACCAGTTCTTTGAATCCGGTGGTCGTGAAGTCAGCGATGGGGTGCTTGAGAATTGGTTGCGAGAGCGTTTACAGCTTGGTGGCTCGTTGACGCCTGGCATGTACGTTGGGCTGGCACCGATCGATCCGCGTTTTGTAGCAACGGAAGATACCGAGCTTGTTGACAGTGTTCATTTTGTAATCGGGACGATGCCGTGAGCGCAGCGATAGTTCCGCAACCGATCGGGTATCACAGTGGCGATGATGACTGTATCGAGCTGCGTCGGTTGCATCGTTTTTTTGGGGATACGAAAGCTGTCCATGATGTCTCGTTCGCGGTCCCTCGTGGGCATGTATTCGGCTACATCGGTCCCAACGGGGCTGGGAAAACGACGTCGATGCGGATCTTGGCAACTTTGGATCTTCCCAGCTACGGTGACGCGTTCGTGGATGGGCTTTCCGTCGTCAATGACCCTGAATTAGTCCGCAAGCGACTGGGGTACATGCCAGACTCATTCGGTACCTATCGCGACGTGAATTGTGTTGAATATCTTGACTTTTTTGCACGTGCTTATGGTTTGGTCGGACGCGAGCGAACGGCTCAATTGGATTGGGTGCTCGGTTTCACAGGCACCCGTGGAATGGCTGAAAAGCCGATCCGCGGATTGAGCAAAGGGATGAAACAGCGGCTCTGTTTGGGGCGTGCACTTATTCATGATCCGGCCGTCATGATTCTCGACGAACCGGCAGCTGGCTTGGACCCGAGAGCGCGGATTGAGTTGCGGCGGATGATTCGCGAACTGGCCGATCGTGGCAAAACGGTGTTGATCAGTAGCCACATTTTGACTGAATTAGCCGAGATGTGTGACTCCGTCGGCATCATCGAGCAGGGGCATTTGTTGGCAACCGGAAGTGTTGATGATATTCAACGGCAACAGTCCAACCAGCGTGAATTGACGCTGCGAATCTTGGATGCTGCAGCGGATGCTGCGACGCGATTGGAGGCGATTGAGTCCGTTTCGAACGTGATTCTTGATGGCGAACTCGTGCGATTTGCGTTCGCCGGTGAACTGCGTGATCAAGCGTCGCTCGTGGCCCAATTGGTTGGCGAAGGGTTTGCGATTGCTGAAGTTACCAGCCACAAGAAAAGTCTCGAAGATGTCTTCTTGCAGGTCACTGAGGGGTTAGTGCAATGAGTGGCGTTGGTGCGAAGCCGGGCGTTTGTGCGATGAGTGAAGCAACTGGAGTGAATCGTCCGACGTCTGGAACGGACAAAGCGACCGAATTTTGGCTGTGGCTCGACGATGCCTGTGAGGGATTTGGTGATCGCGTCAATCCAATCTTAGTAAAAGAAACACGTCAAGCGCTCAAGAGTCGCCAATTCGTTGTCACGTTTTCGTTGCTGTTATTTGCGGCGTTGGCTTGGACGATCGCGGGCAGTTTGTCGATGATGCCTCAGATCTATACCACGCCGTCGGCTCAGCGGATGTTGGTGGGATATTACATCGTGCTGGCGATCCCGATGCTTCTTGTCGTACCGCTGGCGGCGTATCGCTCGCTCGAGGGTGAAATTGACGACGGGACGTTGGAGTTGCTGTCGATTACATTTCTTTCGCCCAAGCAAATTGTGCTCGGGAAGTTGGCGAGTGCGTCGCTTCAGATGTTGTTGTATTTCATCGCCTTGTTTCCCTGTGTTGCGTACGCCTACACGCTTCGTGGTGTCGATTTACCTACGGTCATGCTCTTGATGGCGTGTTTATTGGTTGCGGGATTATTGCTCACGACGATTGCTCTTTTCTTTGCACCGTTGGCGGTGAGTCGTACGGGACGAATCGCGACGCTGTTGGCGGTGTTGTTGATCTTGGTGATTGCTGAGTACGCTGTGGCTGGTCTATCGATCTCGTTGATATTGTATGGCAACCCATTAACGACCCAGTGGGTGTCGTTCTTGGTGGTGGCAACATTGTTAATTGCGATAGCCTTTGGTTATCTCCTGACGAGTGCTGCGGCCGCCCAGTTGACACCTGAGAGTGAGAATCGGTCGACGACGCTGCGAGTGGCATGCACCGGTTTGTCGGCGACATTATTGGGTCTGGCGGCGGTTGCGGTTTGGTCACTGGGCAACGACTCGCAGGTTGTGTTGGCAATGGCGGGAGTTTCACTGTTAATGCTTTGGACACTCGCGGGCAGCATGATGGCGGCTGAGTCCAATGCGATGACGCCTCGAATTCGCCGAGAGTTGCCCAGTAGTTTCTTGGCTCGCATGTTTCTCACCTGGCTGACCCCGGGGCCCACAACCGGGATCGTGTTCGCATCGATCAATGTGGTCGTACTCGGTGTGACGTTTGACTTTTTAGCGACTGAGTTTCGTCGCCAGTACGGGGTGGTGCCGCTGGGGCCGCGATCGCCTGGCGTGCTTCGCCAGATCATCGTGCTTGTGTGTGCCTATTTGATGGGCTATTTGGTTTTCGTTCGCGGTGTGATGGCGGTTGTCCGGATCAATAACCACCCGCGCGTTGAAATTGGAATCGCCGCGATGGTTGCGGTGTCAGTGCTTGGCGCGCTCGTACCGTACTCGGTCGGCATGCATTTGAATGACTATCGAGCGTATCCCTATTCGACTTGGCAGATAACCAATTGGGTGTGGACAACGCATCAAGCGGTGGACGGAAATCTGTCCGGGTTGATGGTGTTTTTGATCGCGGGATTCGTTGGCATTGGGGTGCTTGGAAGTGTGCTGGCGGCGGGGCATCATGTCTTGCCAGGACGAATCGCGACTCCGGATAAGGTGAAACAGGAATTGGCACGCAGCTAGCCGGTATTCAGTATCCCCCTCGCCGCCTTAGAATGGCCCAGTCCCATGGGCACTTCCGCACAAGTTAACAAAACTCATTGTCTTTTTTATTCATTGCCTTTTTCGGCTTCACCTATGTCAGATGAAACACCCTCGGCCGACCGTCCTGATCCTAAAGACCCGAATCCTGCGTTGCGAGCGCGGGTTCCAGATCGCGTCGCAGAGGGCTGTTTCAGTACGGGAGCGATCGTAATGACCGGCCCGAGCGAATTCATTATCGATTTCTTGCAAACGATCGGCCGTCCTCACCGAGTGGCCGCGCGAGTTGTGATCCCGCACCCGGTGATGCCGCAGTTTATCGAAGCGTTGCAGACGAACTTAGGTTTGTACCGAAATCGGTTTGGTGAGCCGGCCGCGCCTCAGCCACAGCCCCAAGATCCGAATGCACGTCGTCCGACACCGCAGGAGATCTATGATGACTTGAAGCTTCCCGACGACGTGCTCAGCGGCGTATACGCCAATGGCGTGATGATCGGCCACGGTGCAACCGAGTTTGGGCTGGATTTCCTCACCAGCTTCTTTCCTCAATCGGCGGTTAGCTCGCGAGTGTTTGTCGCCTCGGGGCAAGTCCCGCGATTGCTCGAGTCGTTGCAAGGTGCGATGCGTCAATTGGAACAGCGGCGCCAAGGTCCGCCTCCCACGCCACCGCAAGAGCCAGGCGATGGTAAACCAGCGGCAGAATAATACGGTTGTTCCCCCCCAGTTCGCTGGCGTCCCAATTCGCGGGTGTCATCATTCGCTGGCGCCTCGGTGTTCACTGACCGAGGCACTGAGTTCCGCCCAGCTTTTCGAGGTCAATTCATGAAGTCACTTATATCGCGATGAAGTGCTCAGACAACTTACCGCTCATGCGAGGCTTGCGAAAAGCGTTGCTGCCGACCGACGAAGAACTGATTTTGGCCAGTAGTTCGCCGCGTCGGTCCCAATTACTGAGGGCTGCCGGATACGAATTTCGTGTCCAACCGGCCAGCGACGAAGCGGAGTGTGGGATGTGCAGTCGTGAAACTGCCCCGCAACTCGTTGCTCGGCTGGCCTTTCGCAAGGCTGCCGATGTCGCGAAAACGATACAGGCTTCGCAGGCTGAGGGGCAAGCCAATGGGTTCATTGTTGCCGCCGATACGGTAGCCTCCTGTGTCGGGCAAATTCTCGGTAAGCCCCGCGATCGTGAGCACGCAGAAGTGACACTGCGATTGCTCAGTGGTCGTCGACACGACGTCTATACCGGCATATGTCTGTGGTCAGTTCGACAACATCGCTGTGTCGTAGACGTTGTCCGTACCGAGCTGTCAATGAAACCGCTTAGCGACAACATGCTAGCGGAGTACCTGGAGTCGATGCTTTGGGAAGGCAAGGCGGGAGCGTTTGGCTATCAAGACGGTAATGACTGGCTAAGTGTTGAAGGGGACGGTAGTGAAACTAACGTTGTGGGGCTTCCTATGGAACGGTTCGCAGAATTGTTGGAACAATTCAGCCAAATTGCCGAAACCGTAGTTAGCGATTAACCCTCGCGACTTTAGTGCTCTTGCTATATTTGCTAGAGTTACCCAGGTTCCCCCCTTTCCACTCTGACCTCGGTATTTGTAGCTATGAAGGATTGCTCTCGACGCGCTCTATTGCTCGGAACGCTAGCGACCGGAGTTCTCGGGTTGGTCCCTGAGAACGTGTATGCGGAGCAATGGGCTGACAAATTGTTTACGGAAAAGTCCTTTGACTTTCGCACGGTAGGTCGTGGGGCCAAGAGCGAGCACCACTTTGAGATGCGAAATCCGTTCAAGGAAGATGTGCATATCTCAGCCGTGAGAACAAGTTGTGGATGTACGTCGCCATCTTTAACCAAAGACACGCTCAAAACGTTTGAGACCGGAGCGGTGGTTGCCACGTTCAATACAAGTACATTCATTGGCAAGAAAGCTGCCACGATCACGGTGGTCATCGATAAGCCGTTTTATGCGGAAGTCCAGCTGAAAGTATCCGGCTACATTCGCACGGATGTGACCTTTGATCCGCCGGAGGTAGCGTTTGGCGAGTTTGCGGCGAGCGAAGTGCGTGAGCAGGAAGTGTTCATTACTCACACAGGTAATAGCCAGTGGGCGATCACGGACGTGCGGAGTCTTTGTGAGCACCTGACGGTACGACTCGATCCGCCACAAAAATTGCCGGGTTCGGTACGTTATCGTATGCTCGTGAAGACGAAGCCTTCGATTCCTGAGGGAGATCTTCGCGAGCGATTGACTCTGGTTAGCAACGATCGTGATTTCCCCACGACAGAGATGGCGATCGAGGGACGCGTTCGAGAGACTTTGTCGGTCTCTCCCGCTGCGGTAAATCTGGGGACGACCTCACCACTGACGACGGTTGAGAAACGGCTCGTGGTCAAGGGCGAAGAACCCTTCGAAGTTCGCGAAGTTATTTGCTCGGATAAGCGATTTGCCTTCGACATTCCTGAGGGCAAAAAGAAACTGCATTTTGTGACGCTGACATTCACCGGTGACGGTGGAAGCGGCGACATTTCCCAACAGGTACGCATTGTGACGGACTTACCCGGCAATCGTTCAGCCTCTTGCATCGTGACTGGGACAAGCGTTGCGGGTTCAAACCTGTAGTTTCGCGACAATTGCAACATCGGTTTCACGTTTGAAGCGTGCGTCGCAGATTGCGTATCTGCTGTGGCGGCGGTTTCATCGCTCGTGGTGAGAAAACCGCCAGCGAATTTGGAATAGGATAGAAGGAGGTTCGTCAGTCCTTCCGTCCGTACATACAGACCGCTCCCTTGCGTGCAGCTCCTGTCTTTCGCTCATTGCGCCGCCGTTTACTCGGGCCCTTGGTCACGTCCGCTCTTCTGGCGGCTGTGGCGGTTGCTATCGGTTCGTCCTGGTTGGGCACTCGCTGGGTCACGGACGAACAAGAAGAACGCTTCCTCAGTCTTCGTGGGACTCTGCAGAACTCGTCATTTCCGCTGACCAAAGTCGTGCTTCAATCGCTAGCGAAACTCACTCGAACGGAGTTGGTGACGTGGGACGAGTCCGCCGAGCTCCAGCAAAGTACGGTCGATCTCAACGATGAGGACCAGCGAGCCTTGACGCAAAGTCTCGCGGTGAGTTTGCAACCGATGGCTGCGCGATCGACGACGATTGTACCAGTCGGAAGCCAGCGATTTCGGGTTCACTCGTTCGCTATGAACGACGTTTCGAAGCGTTCTGATCGCGTGCTTCAGGTGTCCGTACTATTCGATGAACGTTTGCTCGACGCGAGTCGCCGACGCGCAGCGATCTTGCCGTTACTAACGGGAATATCGACGATCATCGCGTTGACGACGATCACCCTCGTGCTGACATCGAGCTTGGTTGGGCGATTGGCTCGGTTACAGAAAAGCGTGGATGCTGTTGCCGGTGGCGATTTTGAATCGACGGTTTCAGACGATGTGGCGGATGAAGTGGGGCGCCTTGGCAATTCGGTCGATTCGATGGCACGGCAATTGAGCCAGCTTTGGAAAACAGTGAACCGGCAACAAGGGAATAAGCTACTGCACCAGGTTGCTGGTGGAATGGCACATCAGCTTCGGAACAGTCTTACCGGCGCGAGATTGGCAATCGAGTTGCATGCCGGTGAATGTGAGTCGGACGATGAAGGGATTCGAATTGCAATTCATCAAATCGAATTGTCTGAGGACTACGTTCGCCGTTTATTGCATGTCGCATCGGGGCGCCAGGACCAAGACCGGCCGATGGACGTGTTGGAGTGTTGTCACGATGTCCGAATCAGTCTGTCGCCGGTCGCGAAACATTTGCGAATCGAGAATGAATGGTCGTTTGATGAGATGCTCCGAGGGTACAAGGTGAAGGACGGACCGTCTTGGGTCGCGGCGGTTACGAATTTGATTCACAATGCGATGCAAGCTGGTGATGCCGTTCGCATCGAAGTGACTTTGGTAGAGGAACGCCAGGTCCGTGTGGTGGTGTCGGATAACGGACCAGGTGTCGCGGCGTCGGTGGCTGGTGATTTGTTTGAGCCATTCGTGACATCGAAACCCGAGGGCATGGGATTGGGATTGGCTGTCGTTCGACGTGCTGCCGAGACGCTCGGTGGAGACATCCAGTGGCATCGTTTGGACGAACGTACGGTGTTTGATTTTTCAGCCGAAGTACAGAGGAATGACGATGCAGACACCCGCAGTTGAGAACGATGAGGGCGATCCTACGTCGCTCGTGCTTGTTGTCGACGATGAGCCGTCGATCTGTTGGGCCCTGGAGCGAATGTTGACCCAAGAAGGTCATCGCGTGGCGATCGCCTCATCGGCCGAAGCGGGATTGACGTTGGCTGCTGAGTTGCAACCTTCCTTGGTGATGCTGGATGTGCGATTGCCGAAACAAGATGGCATTTCGGCGCTGCCGGAGTTCCTTCAAGTCACGGGGAATGCCCCCGTCATCGTGATGACTGCGTTTGGCGACTTGGAAACAGCGGTAGCCGCAGTCAAGCATGGCGCAAGTGACTATCTCACGAAGCCATTTCGGCTCGAAGATGCGATTCGCATGTGTCGACAAGCATTGCACAAGTCCGTCACGCGGACCGCTCCCGTTGCGACGAACGTGATGTCACGCGGCAACGAGACGCTGGTGGGCCAGTCGGCAGGGATGCAGCAAGTCTTTCGCCAAATCGCGCTGGTGGCGGATAGTGATCTTTCGGTTCTCATCACAGGAGAAACAGGCACTGGTAAAGAACTCGTCGCGGCAGCAATTCATCGGCACAGTCGCCGGGCGAACCAAACCTACATTCCGATTGCTCCGGTTGCGCTCCATCCCGAGTTAATCGAAAGCGAATTGTTCGGCCATGTCAAAGGTGCTTTCACGGGCGCCAGCGACGATCGTCCTGGGCTGTTCGAACGTGCCGCTGGCGGTACAGTCTTCTTGGACGAGATCGGAGACTTACCGCTATCGACGCAAGTAAAATTGTTGAGAGTGCTCGAACAAGGCCAGTATTGTCCAGTTGGCGATGTGCGAGTTCAGACGTCGGATGTGCGAGTGCTTGCAGCCACGCATCGTGATTTGCATGAGGCCGTTGCGCTGGGCGAATTCCGCGAAGATTTGTTTCACCGGTTGAGTGGCGTCCAGATCCATCTGCCGCCGCTTAGAAATCGCATTGACGATATCGCTACGCTTTGTCAACACTTTCTGGGTGCGATGGACTACCAATCCAGGGACTCGGCGATCGATGCAAAGCTGCTTGCGACGCTTGGCGAACGGCCTTGGAATGGGAACATTCGCGAACTGAAAAATGCGATTGAACACGCCGCCGTGGTTGCCCGCGGTCGGCAGCTTCGAATCGAGGATTTTCCGGATGCCAAACCAGGGCGAATTTCACAACCCGCTTCAACAACCGCTTCGCTGGAGCGTTCGGTGCGAGCATGGGCGACGGAAGCCGTTGAAAAAGGCGAGGTCAATTCTGAGCCTTTGCATTCACAGTTTTTAACGGCCGCCGAACCGGCGCTTCTCCAGGTCGTCATGGAGTCAACGGGCGGGAATCGAGCAAAGGCTGCTGAATTGCTTGGGATTCATCGCGGTACCTTACGCGACCGGTTGCGCGCCTATGGCATGGATGACGCAAAGTGAATCGCGGGTATTGCCAGTGTTCTTACAACGTTCATTGGTCATCGCGTCGACTCTACTTGAACAAGTAGCCAACGTGATTTGAAATTGGATGGTCAAGAAAATAGTTCGTTCACAACTCGGCCTTGAACGTCGGTGAGTCGGAATTCGCGGCCTGCGTACGGAAACGTGAGTCGCGTATGATCGATACCGAGTAGATGCAGCACGGTGGCATGCAGGTCGTGCATGTGAACTCGGTTTTCGACGGAGTAGTAACCATATTCGTCGGTAGCTCCGTAAGCGAATCCGCCTTTCACTCCGCCGCCCGAGAGTACCATCGAGAAGCCTTGCGGATTGTGGTCACGACCGTCTTTACCCTGGACGACTGGCGTGCGGCCAAACTCGCCGCCCCAGATCACGAGCGTATCGTCCCACAAACCTCGCTGTTTCAAGTCACGGATCAGTGCCGCGACAGGCTGGTCGGTTGCATTCGCGTTCTTTTGGTGCCCGGCTTGGAGGCCACCGTGTTGGTCCCAAACTTGGCCACTGCTGACGGTGATGAAACGCACGCCGTTTTCGGCTAGTCGACGGGCAAGCAAGCAACCTCGACCATACGAGTCGGTGACACCACCGTTGATACCGTACGCCACATGTGTTGCGTCGGTTTCTCGTTCCAAGTCGAATACTTCGGGTGCGGCACGTCGCATTCGCGATGCAAGCTCAACTGCGTCGATGGCCCCTTCAATTTCTGGATCTGGGCCTGTTGCCGCCAAATGTCGTTCGTTCATCATGCGAACAAGATCAAAGCGTCGCTGTGTGCGCTCGTCACTAACGGGCGACGACAGACTGCTTGCCGACGAGAGGTACGGAATTTTGCCATCACCAAATTTCCCGTTCTGGCCGATCACTGTTGCTTGATGCGCCGCTGGCAAAAACGCGGAGCCATAATTTCGTGGGCCGCCGTGTGCGGTCGCCGGCGAGATGGCAATATGTGCTGGCAAGTCGGCATGTCCGCTTCCAAGTGCATAGCTGATCCAGGCACCCACGCTTGGACGAACAAGGTTGTCGCTACCTGTGTTGACCATGCCGACCGCTTGGCCATGTGATTGGCCTTTGGTGTACATGGATCGAATGACACACAAGTCATCCGCGATATTTGCCATGTTCGGAATCAAGTCGCTGACCCACAACCCAGAATGACCACGCTGGGAAAACTTCCACGGGCCGTTGAGAAGCGTCGGTATCGCGTCCAAATTGGGTGGCAAAGCAAACGGCAATTCCTTGCCATCATCCCGAGCAAGGAGCGGTTTGTAATCGAATGTATCGACGTGGCTAGGCCCACCGTGCATGAACAAAAAGATCACTCGCTTGGCCCGTGGTCGAACATGCGGCGAAGCGATTGCCGGTGCGATCGCGGATGCCGTTCGCATCGGGCCGCTGGCACTTATCGCAAGCGACCCGAGCGTCATGGCACTGATCTGTTTGACAAACGAGCGGCGTGAATTGTCGAGTTGTGGTAAGGCGTATTGCATGAGTCTTAATCCAAAAGCCGGAATTCCGTACTGGCGAATAAAGCGGTGACATATTCAGGCCAAAGATCATCGCTATTCCATTGGTCGAGACCGAATTGGTGGGCTAGTTCGATGTCCTTGTCATTGGGCAAACGCTGCAACGTCGTTCGATAAAGCCAACTCAATCGCTCGTCGAACGCCATGGTGTGGCTCAACGTCTGCTTGGCTGTCGCTTCTGCCCAGCGGTGAACGTTCGGGCTGTTGACGAGGACGAGCGCCTGCGAAGGTACATTGGTTGTGGGGCGACGGCCCACGATCAAGTCTGGGTCCGCAGCGTCGAGCATCGTCATGAGGGGCGGGACGTAGCCACGGACCAAACTCTCATAGACGGAACGGCGGTAGCTGGAAGCCGCTTTGTCGTTCGCAGCATCGTTAGCGCTGTTGCCTGAAACGAGTACACCGAATGCTTTCACAGGCTCGGTAGTCGGTCGGCCATCGAGTTCGCCAGCCGCATACAGCATTGCGTCGCGGATCGCTTCAGCAGGAATTCGCCGACGGGGCATCCGCCACCACAGCCGATTCTCAGGATCCACGGCCACAGATTCCGATGAATAAGCTGTCGATCGCGAGTACGCATCGCTACAAACGATTTCGCGGATTAGCGGTTTGAGATGCCAACCGTTTCGCACGAACTTGAGCGAGATCGCGTCCAGTAGCTCTGGGTGCGATGGCATCTCACCGCGTACACCAAAATTATCGACGGTTCGAACAATGCCCTCGCCCATCAAGTGCATCCAAACTCGATTCACGATGACGCGTGAAACAAGCGGGTGATCGGGATCCGTTAGCCAAGCAGCCAGTTCAAGGCGTCCGCTACCGCTTGGTTGCGCAATCGTGGCGGTGCCACCACTGCAAACTTGCAAGAAGCCTCGCGGAACCACGGGGCCGACGTTCTTGACTTCGCCGCGAATACAGACGTGGCAATCACCCATTGCGTCGCTGGAACGGTCGGAAACGCCCATTGCCGTCGGTAGCGTTGGCGGAGCATTCGTTTCAGTCTCCTTCACCTTCGCTGTCAATTCGCTGACTTGAGCAGCAAGCTGTTCCACGAGATGTTGCGATGGCGTTTCTTCGTTGACCGCGGATGCCGCCATCGGGATGAATTGAATCGCGTCGGCGACCACATAGCCATCGCTGTCGCGGTTGTAAATGGTAACAACCGCATCGCGTGACTTGAGAAAATCGAATGTTCCGATTGTCGACCACATGGGCTCAAGGGTGTTCTTTCGTTCGTCAAGCAAGAGTTCTGTTTCGCCCTCAGCCGACGTGACGACCACGGCAACACGCGACGAGCGGTTCTCGCCGGGCGAGTGCGAAATGCGAATTTCGTATTGTCCGTCCGCCTCCAATCGCGTTTTGTATTGAATCGAAGACTCGCCGCGATTGGCATTGTCGTCATGCACGTAACCGGTGCCAATGAAGTGCTTGTAGTTTGTTGAGTTCGTCCATTTGCCGACTTTGATTGCATCCGTGTCGTCGACAATGACACCTCCAAGACTTGCTTGCACAGCCTTCTTGTGCGTGATCAGTGACGTTTCCGCTTCTTTGAGCTTGTCTTTGAGTTGTCGTATTGTTTGGCGGTGCTGGTCGTGCAAGGCAATCAGTTCGTCGTTCGCAGGTAACGGAGTTCGCGGCCACGTGCTCACGTATTTTTGGCTTTCGCCCTCGAGGGATCTTGTGCTGCGAAAGATTCCCGCCAACGCGTAGTAGTCGGTTGTCGGAATCGGGTCAAACTTGTGATCGTGGCAGCGGGCACAGCCGAGCGTCAGACCCAAGAACGCGCGTCCGACTGTATCGATCTGTTCGTCGACAACATCCATTTCGAGTTTCGTCTTGTCACGCTCACTGAGCATCTTTGTGCCGAGCATCAAGAAAGTGGTCGCGACGACTTGGTCATAGCGATCCTCGTCATTGTCGGCCGCCATCAAATCACCAGCGACTTGTTGCGAGACGAACTCATCGAATGGGCGATCACGATTAAAGGAGTCGATCACATAGTCACGATAACGCCATGCGTCGTGGAACGTCGCGTTGAAGTCGCTTCCGTTGCTGTCGGCGTAACGTGCAACGTCCAACCAATGTCGGCCCCAATGCTCACCGAACTGAGGTGACGCCAGCAACGAATCCACAATCTTGCGCCATTTTGCTGGCGACGGGTCACTCATCCACCGATCTTGCAATTCGATCGTCGGCGGTAAACCGGTTAAGTCGAATACAAGTCGACGCAAGCGAGTTTGGGGATCGGCCGCTAAGTTTGGCGAAAGATTCTTTTGCTTGAGCTGATCTAGTAAATAAGCGTCAATGGCTCCGTGTTCAGATCCGTTATCGAGTATCGGTGTCGAACCAGACCGCAGAGGCTGGAACGCCCAAAACTCACGTCCAGCTTCCAGATCGATGTTGTTTGGCATCGATTCCTTTTGAGTAACTTCTTTGGACGTTTGCGACTCTCTCGGATCGATTGCTCCGGCCGCGATCCATGCTTCGAAGTCCGCGATCGTTTGCGCCGGTAACTTGCCATTGGGTGGCATCTCGGACGACTCGTATCGGATTGCTGAGATCAGCAAGCTCGCATCCACATTGCCTGGATCAATCGCAGGCCCACTGTCTCCACCCTCCCGCATAGCTTCGGACGAATCCAGCCACAACGACCCGCGAACTTCTTTAGCCTCCGACGAATGGCACTCATAACAGTGCTCGACCAAAACTGGCCGGATTCGATTCTCAAAGAAGTCGACAGATCCTGCGGATTCGCCAGCGTTTGCGGTGGCGACGCTCAGCACGAGAAGGCCGAGCAATGCACTCAAGACCAACGTCTCGTGTCGAACACGTGCGAAAGGCGAATTGGATCTCATTGGCCAAGGATTGCCGGCAGGAGCTCGAGGGGTCTGAATGCCAGAATTCTCGAGCGAGAGTGGAGCGGGAAATTCAGCGGAGCCATATTCTAACCGGTTGGGGTGCCAGACCGCAAAGGAAAATGCTTGAGCTTCCGTTCAAGAGTTCTCGGTGCTGCGAGAGAGATGCAACGGGCAAATAATACGGGCGATAGTTAATCGCCGAGGGTGGGTGCTGGGAAAGGGTGGGTGCTGGGAATCTGTAAACGTTATCGAATGGACTTGCGGTCTTGCGTTCAGTGGGAATTCGCCTGAATTCATGGAAAAAGAATTCATGGAAAAAGAATTTGACCTTGGGCCGGGGTGACATAAGTTTCAACAATGAACAGTGCGTCGCAGTGGTTGTTGTTGGGGCAGCAAGAACCACTGCGACGATTTTTTTGCATCAACGAATCTTGCATGAACCGACTCGAAATCTTGCGAGTTCGAGAGCCGACATAATCGGCCCAAGTGGTGTATCTGGCCGATCAATCGAGCGGCTTGACCCAAACGTGTCCGCGCTCCATGTCAACGAGCCCGAGTGCCAGGAGTTGATCGATCAACTTTGTTTGGTTACTGTCGACCGCCGTTTCCACAGAAAATACGCGCCGATTGGCGAGCGATTGAATCAAACTTGAGATCAAGAAGCCTTCTTCGGTCGTGATCTCACCTCGCTCGTGGATCTCGCCAAGGTCCAGGATTGCCTCGGAGCAACTCATGACTTGCGCTTCTGGGTCACTTGTCCAAATGTCGATCTCGGCGAGCCTGTTCGTACTTCGGTGATCGACGAGTCGGTGGTGTTCGATGTCGAAGTGTGCCATGGCTGAAGCCTCACGAGCCTCCGTCGGCATCTTTGACCGGCGATCGATCCGTGTGGTCCGTCGCAGTTGCATCCAATCTCGATTCACGGCGGGCCGATAAGTGCTGGTCGATACTCCCAGCCGACTCACGGTCGTTCCCGTTGAATACCCGCGACGAGAAAGCAAGGACGAGGTCCGCGTATCCGTTGTCGGGATTCCGATTCCATGCCCCACCGGATCAAGTCCCGCGTAACCGCATCGCATGTCGCGATGCGGACCAACTTCGATCGACACGAATCCGGCTGCTCCGATTCGAGCTTCCGCCTCTCGAAGCAATGCATCGCAAAGCGGCAGCCCTTCGGGGCTGAAACAGATCCCAGGAATGATCGCTTTACAGTCGTTGACATCGGGAACAATTTGGCACCAGCCGACAGCCACATTGTCTCGACGGGCAACGAGCAAATCAGCAGCATGAAAAAAGGTTCTCGCTAGGATCGCCTGCTCGATCATCGCGACGCTGACCTCGGGCGGAGTGGTCACGGCGGCCCAGTGACGAATCCAAATGTCGGCGATGTCGGGCAGATCGGCGTTTTGGAAGGGTCGGATTTGATCCACCAGCGTATTCCGATTCCGAAGTCGGTGATTATGTGCCGTCACGGACGGTTGGCATCATGGCATATCCTGGTGTCTGATAAAAGACGTCGGACAACCGCAACGAGGTTAACTGGCAGGTTAACCACCGGACGCTCCATTCCAAGAATAACCAAAAATGCTTAGAAGTTCTGCAGTACTTGAGCCCGATCGTCGTCAACGTCAAGGCGGGAATTTGTTCCTCGCTTCGTTGGTGATGTTCTTTTTGAGTTCGATTTTGCTCTATGCGATCTACGCTTACTGGCGTCGCGATGACCCACAGTCACAGGCACCGCTTCCGCTGAGCTTTTTAGCTAGCACCGGGTGTCTGCTGCTTGTCAGCGTTCTGGTTCACTTTGCAACAAGGACGATCCGTCGAGAAAAACGGGAACTCACCAGCGCGCTGCTTCTGGTAAGTGCTCTGCTGGCTGTTGTCTTTGTCGTGGTCCAGTCGATTTCGATGGAGACGATGTTATCCGGTCCATCTCTAAGTGCTGGCACGGGCAAAGGAGTTGCAGGAATGGTTGTGGTGCTTGCCATTTTGCATGCGGCTCACGTCGCCGGTGGCATCATCGCGCTCGCAATTGTCTCCGTGAAATCGCTTTTCGCTTACTACGACCATGAGCGCCACTGGCCAGTCGACTTTGCCGCCCAATATTGGCATTTTCTCGACATCGTCTGGCTCTGCATGCTGGCGGCGTTTTGGTGGACGACCGGAGGCTTTGAGTAGACCGTCAGAACTCAGAAATCAGCAGACAGAAAAACCAATCCTTGGATTGGTTCTCTGTCCGCTTCAATTTCTAAACTCTTGACTGGTCCCAACTCTTCACCGGCCACTCATAATTTAAGACTGGCCACTCGCTACTAATCACGCATGCTCGGTTCGTAGGGGATGTCTTCGATCAGATCCATGGGGCGAGGAGCGACTTGCAAACCAGCGTCCTTGAATAGTTCGTCGATCGCTTCCTGTGCTTGATTGACGATGCTTTCGCGAGTTTGGCCCTTGTATCGCTTGGGTGATGCCGAAGGGCTGATGGGGCCTTTGAAACCCGTGGTCGAAAGGTGCTTGACGAGATCACCCAAGTTCAATGCGCCTGTCTTCACAGGCAGCACTCGATCATTGGATGTCGCTTCCGCAGCGTCGACATCCGAGGCGATGGAGCCCAGTCGTACAGTGACGATTTCCTCGCCTTTGATGGCTTTGAGTTGTTCCATCGTGCCGTTGCCGATCACCCAATCACAGGTGTCGATGATGAACCCGATGTTTTTCGACGCGACACCGCGTACCAATGCAATGAAGCCTTCAACGTCATGCACGAATGGGAATTGCTTACTGTCCGTCAGTTCTTTCGCAGCTCGGAAACCGACTCCAAGCTTGATGTTCTTGGCGCCTAAAACTTCAGCAATTTGCGTCAAGCGAGTTTGAACGGTTTGAAAGAATTCTGGATACGATTCGCGGTCAGTGGACGATGGAATGCGAATGCTTGCTCGTGCGGCACCCAGATAGTGTGCCAATTCGGCGAGTGGGTGAAGCGTGGCGAGTTGGCTTGCGAACGTGTCGTTGTCGGCTTCGAGATTGATGTCGAGATCGAACGCGCCGACCTTGACTTCCGCTGCCTTGAGGTACTTGGACGCGTCGTCGGCATCTGTACGGAGCGAGCGGCGATACATATCGACCATGTCGACGTCCATGCCACGGAAACCGTAGGTCAGAGCCAGTTCGATCAGTTCGCTTTGGCGACCGTTGATCCCCAACGCTTGGGGGGCAAAATTCTTAAACATTCGATTTCCTGTAAAACTACCTGGGCCAGTG